>NZ_JBJQII010000010.1:0-5611 GCF_045984355.1 Methylobacillus draconifructus
AATAAAAGTCTGGCGGTGACCTACTTTCGCATGCGAGGTGCATACTATCATTGGCGCGGAATCGTTTCACGGCCCTGTTCGAGATGGGAAGGGGTGGTTCCAATTCGCTATGGCCGCCAGACATAACCGGTAGTGCGTGTGCGGTGCACATGCACTGATATCTGATGGAATTTGCTTAGCAAATTCGTCTTCAACAAACAGAAGAAGTAAAGATGGTATTTTGATTGCTGCTTTAGAGCGACCTTGATTCAAGTTTCAAGGTTATAGGATCAAGCCTCACGAGCAATTAGTATCGGTTAGCTTAACGCATTACTGCGCTTCCACACCCGACCTATCAACGTCCTGGTCTCGAACGACTCTTTAGTGTGCTCAAGGCACAAGGGAAGTCTCATCTTGAGGCAAGTTTCGCGCTTAGATGCTTTCAGCGCTTATCTCTTCCACACTTAGCTACCCGGCGATGCCACTGGCGTGACAACCGGTCCACCAGAGGTGTGTCCACTCCGGTCCTCTCGTACTAGGAGCAGCCCCCCTCAAACTTCCAACGCCCACGGCAGATAGGGACCAAACTGTCTCACGACGTTTTAAACCCAGCTCACGTACCACTTTAAATGGCGAACAGCCATACCCTTGGGACCGGCTACAGCCCCAGGATGTGATGAGCCGACATCGAGGTGCCAAACTCCCCCGTCGATATGAACTCTTGGGAGGAATCAGCCTGTTATCCCCAGAGTACCTTTTATCCGTTGAGCGATGGCCCTTCCATACAGAACCACCGGATCACTATGACCTGCTTTCGCACCTGCTCGACCTGTCCGTCTCGCAGTCAAGCAACCTTATGCCATTGCACTATCAGTACGATTTCCGACCGTACCTAGGTTACCTTCGCACTCCTCCGTTACTCTTTGGGAGGAGACCGCCCCAGTCAAACTGCCCACCATGCACGGTCCCCGATCCGGATTACGGACCTAGGTTAGAACCTCAACAACATCAGGGTGGTATTTCAAGGATGGCTCCATAGGAACTGGCGTCCCTACTTCAAAGCCTCCCACCTATCCTACACAAATCTTGTCAAAGTCCAATGCAAAGCTACAGTAAAGGTTCATGGGGTCTTTCCGTCTAGCCGCGGGTAGATTGCATCTTCACAAACATTTCAACTTCGCTGAGTCCCGAGAGGAGACAGTGTGGCCATCGTTACGCCATTCGTGCGGGTCGGAACTTACCCGACAAGGAATTTCGCTACCTTAGGACCGTTATAGTTACGGCCGCCGTTTACCGGGGCTTCGATCAAGAGCTTGCACCCCATCACTTAACCTTCCGGCACCGGGCAGGCGTCACACCGTATACGTCCACTTTCGTGTTTGCACAGTGCTGTGTTTTTATTAAACAGTCGCAGCCACCTTTTCACTGCAACCCCATCAAGCTCCGGACGCGAGGTCCTTCACCCTACCGGGGCGCACCTTCTCCCGAAGTTACGGTGCTAATTTGCCGAGTTCCTTCTCCCGGGTTCTCTCAAGCGCCTTAGAATTCTCATCCTGCCCACCTGTGTCGGTTTGCGGTACGGTTCACATATACCTGAAGCTTAGTGGCTTTTCTTGGAAGCTTGGTATCAATCACTTCGTCTCACAAGGAGACTCGTCGTCACGCCTCAGTCTTAACCTCCCGGATTTGCCTAAGAGATCAACCTACACGCTTAAACCACCTATTCCAACAGATGGCTGACCTAACCTTCTCCGTCCCCACATCGCAGTATATGTAAGTACAGGAATATTAACCTGTTTCCCATCAGCTACGCATCTCTGCCTCACCTTAGGGGCCGACTCACCCTGCGCCGATGAACGTTGCGCAGGAAACCTTGGGCTTTCGGCGAGGGAGCTTTTCACTCCCTTTATCGCTACTCATGTCAGCATTCGCACTTCTGATACCTCCAGCATTCCTCACAGAACACCTTCGCAGGCCTACAGAACGCTCTCCTACCATGCTAGTAAACTAGCATCCGCAGCTTCGGTTACGTGCTTAGCCCCGTTACATCTTCCGCGCGGGACGACTCGACCAGTGAGCTATTACGCTTTCTTTAAAGGATGGCTGCTTCTAAGCCAACCTCCTGGCTGTCTGTGCCTTCCCACTTCGTTTTCCACTTAGCACGTCATTAGGGACCTTAGCTGGCGGTCTGGGTTGTTTCCCTCTTGTCCACGGACGTTAGCACCCATGGACTGTCTCCTGTGATTGCACTTCTCGGTATTCGGAGTTTGCCATGGTTTGGTAAGCTCTTATGAGCCCCCTAGCCATAACAGTGCTCTACCCCCGAGAGTGAGACACAAGGCACTACCTAAATAGCTTTCGGAGAGAACCAGCTATCTCCAAGTTTGTTTAGCCTTTCACCCCTATCCACAGCTCATCCCCTAATTTTTCAACATTAGTGGGTTCGGACCTCCAGTACCTGTTACGGCACCTTCATCCTGGCCATGGATAGATCACTTGGTTTCGGGTCTACACCCAGCAACTGAACGCCCTATTCGGACTCGCTTTCGCTACGCCTCCCCTATCGGTTAAGCTTGCTACTGAATGTAAGTCGCTGACCCATTATACAAAAGGTACGCAGTCACCCCTTACGAGGCTCCCACTGTTTGTATGCATGCGGTTTCAGGTTCTATTTCACTCCCCTCCCGGGGTTCTTTTCGCCTTTCCCTCACGGTACTGGTTCACTATCGGTCGATTACGAGTATTTAGCCTTGGAGGATGGTCCCCCCATGTTCAGACAGGATTTCACGTGTCCCGCCCTACTTGTCGTTACCCTAGTTCCACATACGGGATTTCATATACGGGGCTATCACCCACTATGGCCGGACTTTCCATTCCGTTCTATTATCGCGTATGCTAAAAGTAACAGGCTTTTCCGGGTTCGCTCGCCACTACTTCCGGAATCTCGGTTGATTTCTTTTCCTCGAGCTACTTAGATGTTTCAGTTCACTCGGTTCGCCACCGTCCTCCTATATATTCAGAGGGGGTTACCCTTGCGGGTGGGTTTCCCCATTCGGACATTCCCGGATCAAAGCTTGTTTGCCAGCTCCCCGAGACTTTACGCAGGCTACCACGTCCTTCATCGCCTGTAATCGCCAAGGCATCCACCACATGCACTTATTCGCTTGACCCTATAACGTTGAATCCTGAACCCTTTTAAATTCAAGAACATGACTGACGAGTAGTAGTCAGTCCGTTATAGGCTGCTTCTAAAGCACTATCGAACCACGTTAAAAAAACAACGCTGTTCAATGTTTTGATTTCTGCAATCAAATTACCCATTGAATGTTTCAGACCTCATCACAAAGTCTTACTTCATTCTCTTTACTTCTTCCATTTTGTTAAAGATCAATCTAGCTTGTAAAAGCCAGACATAAAGACAGCACGCTGCGCTTATGTCTAACTTTTCAACAAAGAGTTGGTGGAGGATGACGGGATCGAACCGACGACCCCCTGCTTGCAAAGCAGGTGCTCTCCCAGCTGAGCTAATCCCCCTCTGAACTTCGCATTACTTCGTTACTCATCTTCTTGCACATCAAAGTATGCGGCGAAGATTCGCGCCTCGTACTACTCGTCCACTTGATAATGCGTTGGTGGGTCTGGTTGGGCTCGAACCAACGACCCCCGCCTTATCAAGACGGTGCTCTAACCAGCTGAGCTACAGACCCTTAAGGCCAATCTTTGTTGCGCTCTTTAAACAACCGATAAGTGTGAATGCTTGCAAGCAAGGCATACTCTAGAAAGGAGGTGATCCAGCCGCACCTTCCGATACGGCTACCTTGTTACGACTTCACCCCAGTCATGAATCCCACCGTGGTAAGCGCCCTCCTTGCGGTTAGGCTACCTACTTCTGGTGAAACCCACTCCCATGGTGTGACGGGCGGTGTGTACAAGGCCCGGGAACGTATTCACCGCGACATGCTGATCCGCGATTACTAGCGATTCCGACTTCATGCAGTCGAGTTGCAGACTGCAATCCGGACTACGATCGGCTTTCTGAGATTAGCTCCCCCTCGCGGGTTGGCAACCCTCTGTACCGACCATTGTATTACGTGTGAAGCCCTGGCCATAAGGGCCATGAGGACTTGACGTCATCCCCACCTTCCTCCGGTTTGTCACCGGCAGTCCCAATAAAGTGCCCAACTGAATGATGGCAATTATTGGCAAGGGTTGCGCTCGTTGCGGGACTTAACCCAACATCTCACGACACGAGCTGACGACAGCCATGCAGCACCTGTGTCCACTTTCCCTTTCGGGCACCTAATGCATCTCTGCTTCGTTAGTGGCATGTCAAGGCCAGGTAAGGTTTTTCGCGTTGCATCGAATTAATCCACATAATCCACCGCTTGTGCGGGCCCCCGTCAATTCCTTTGAGTTTTAATCTTGCGACCGTACTCCCCAGGCGGTCAACTTCACGCGTTAGCTGCGTTACTAATGGATTTTACTCCACCAACAACTAGTTGACATCGTTTAGGGCGTGGACTACCAGGGTATCTAATCCTGTTTGCTCCCCACGCTTTCGAGCATGAGCGTCAGTATTAGGCCAGGAGGCTGCCTTCGCCATTGGTATTCCTCCACATCTCTACGCATTTCACTGCTACACGTGGAATTCTACCTCCCTCTCCTATACTCTAGCCTTGCAGTTTCAAACGCAGTTCCCAGGTTGAGCCCGGGGCTTTCACATCTGACTTGCAAAACCGCCTGCGCTCGCTTTACGCCCAGTAATTCCGATTAACGCTCGCACCCTACGTATTACCGCGGCTGCTGGCACGTAGTTAGCCGGTGCTTCTTATCAAGGTACCGTCATCCTCATCTAGTATTAGTAGATAAGTTTTCTTTCCTTGCGAAAGAGCTTTACAACCCGAAGGCCTTCTTCACTCACGCGGCATGGCTGGATCAGGCTTTCGCCCATTGTCCAAAATTCCCCACTGCTGCCTCCCGTAGGAGTCTGGGCCGTGTCTCAGTCCCAGTGTGGCTGATCATCCTCTCAGACCAGCTACTGATCGTCGCCTTGGTAGGCTTTTACCCCACCAACTAGCTAATCAGATATCGGCCGCTCCATTAACGTGAGGTCCGAAGATCCCCCACTTTCCCCCTCAGGGCGTATGCGGTATTAGCTAATCTTTCGACTAGTTATCCCCCATTATTGGACACGTTCCGATATATTACTCACCCGTTCGCCACTCGCCACCAGGGAGCAAGCTCCCCGTGCTGCCGTTCGACTTGCATGTGTAAAGCATGCCGCCAGCGTTCAATCTGAGCCAGGATCAAACTCTTCAGTTTAATTCCGACTATTACTTGTGACCTCTTTCGAGGTCGGTATATCGCTTGGCTTAATCTCAAATGAATCTTAGGTGTAACTTAAAAAGTTACAGATTTCATTTAAGTGTTAAGCACTTGTATGTTGAGTTTCGGATACATATTTAACTATGTATCTTTTGCACTCACCTACAAGCACCCACACTTATCGGTTGTTCGTTTTGTTAAAGAGCAGGTTACTTCTTTTTACTCGCCGCCGATTCGTTTCGAATTCAGCGAGAGGGCGCATTATACAGACCTTTTAAACCAGGTCAAGCTAGTTTCGAAATTTATT
>NZ_JBJQII010000011.1:0-1238 GCF_045984355.1 Methylobacillus draconifructus
TGAATCGCCCCTACTATCCTAGACAGTCGCCAGCCCCTCGAAATAACGCTTTTCATACTCTACTGGCGATAGGCCATTATTGAAACTGTGTCGACGCCTAGGGTTGTAAAACATTTCGATGTAATCAAATATATCCTGGCGGGCAGCTTCTCGATGCTCGTAAATCTTCCGCCGTATCCTTTCCCGCTTCAGCAATTGGAAAAAGCTTTCTGCAACAGCGTTGTCGTGGCAATTGCCTCGTCTGCTCATGCTAGGTTTGAGACGGTGCGCTTTTAAAAAAGCCTGCCAATCATAGCTGCTGAACTGACTACCTTGATCTGAGTGGACTAGCACCTCTCCATCTGGTCTCCGCCTCCATACCGCCATCAGCAATGCGCTGATCGCCAAGTCACGATCCATCCTAGGTGCCATTGACCACCCGACGACTTGGCGTGAGAAGAGATCCAGCACGGCAGCCAAATATAACCATCCTTCATGGGTTCGAATATAGGTAATATCCGTCACCCATACTGTGTTGGGAGTGTTCACGTCGAATTGGCGCTCCAGATGATTAGGCGCGACCACAGCGGGCCGTCCGCCAAGCTGACCAGGGCGACGCCGGTAGCCAGTTTGAGAACGTAACCCTTCTTGACGCATCAATCGCGCAACACGGTGCTTGCCACAGGTCTCCCCTAAAGCTCGAAGATCATCTTTGATCTTGCGATAGCCATAAACCCCACCACTCTCCAGCCAGGATTGCTTGATATGGCCTAGCAAGCGCTGGTCTTCTTGCGCTCTTGCAGACTGTGGTGTCTGTTGCCATGCGTAATAACCGCTGGGATGCACACTCATCATGCGACAGAGACGTCGGATAGGGTGAGAGCAGGCGTGCTCTTGAATAAATGCGTACTTTACCCGGACAGACAAGGCATAAGTACGCGGCGGCCTTTTTTAGGATATCTCGCTCATCAGTGACGCGGCGCAGCTCAGCCTGAAGGCGACGGATTTCTGCTTGCTGATTGGAGACGTGCTGTAGTTCGTCTTCAGGCGTGTTGAATCGTTTGATCCAAGCATAAATGCTATGGCTTGAAACGCCCAACCGCTCCGCGACTTCTGCTACTGAAAACTGACGTTCAGTGACTTGCTTGACGGCGGCCTGTTTGAATTCTTCGGTGTAACGTTGTTGCTTGCTCATGATGTCTCCTCAACTTCCATAGTTTGAGGCTCTTGAGCTGTCTAGGAAAGTGGGGGCGATTCAA
>NZ_JBJQII010000001.1:0-814381 GCF_045984355.1 Methylobacillus draconifructus
ATCGGTTGTTCGTTTTGTTAAAGAGCAGGTTACTTCTTTTTACTCGCCGCCGATTCGTTTCGAATTCAGCGAGAGGGCGCATTATACAGACCTTTTAAACCAGGTCAAGCTAGTTTCGAAATTTATTCACTCAATCAATTTCGCTACCACCTTTACTGCACCGCCTCATTCAGCGAGCCGCGCATTTTACCGATCAGGATTTATATGTCAACACCAATTTGTAAAACTTGCTTTGTTTGGTTGCGGGGACAGGATTCGAACCTGTGACCTTCGGGTTATGAGCCCGACGAGCTGCCAGACTGCTCCACCCCGCGACCGATGTCGTTGCAACCCATTTCGTTAGATTTGTGTTGCGTCGAGAGGTGAAACTATAGCAAACCCAGAACTTCAATGTCAACGTATTTTTGGGGATTCACTGCAAGACATTCGGGTGCCAAATGCCGTTCTTTCTTGCAATCAATCGCTTAGCATCAAAATCACAGCAACTTATTTTCGTTGCTGATCACGACAGAGCGTACGTAAGCAAGGTCAGCTTCCGTATCCACGCCGCTCGCCGGCGCCTTTTCTGTGATTTCGACGCTAATTTTGTATCCGTGCCAAAGCACGCGCAATTGTTCCAGAGATTCAAAATGCTCAATCGCGGAAGGCGCCAGCGCCGCATAGGCTTGCAAGAATCCGGCGCGGTACGCATAGATACCTATATGCCGATAGATAGGCATATCAGCAGGAATATCCTGGTTGGCGGCAAAAGCATCCCTGGGATAAGGAATGGGGGCGCGGCTAAAGTAGAGTGCGTGCCCTTGTTGATCGAGGACGACTTTGACAATGTTGGGGTTCAGGATGGATGGCGTGTCATGCAGGGCATGACACGCAGTTGCCATGGAGGCTTCAGCGTGGGCGGAGAGGTTGCCGGCCACTTCCCCGATCAATAGCGGATCAATCAGCGGCTCATCCCCCTGCACATTGACGACGATCGTGTCATCGCTCCAGACGCGCTGCTGGACCACTTCGGCAATTCGATCCGTACCGGATGCATGATCCCCCCTGGTCATAACCACCTCATAACCATAACCCAAGACGGCTTCTTGGATGCGCTCATGATCTGTCGCGACGACAACTTCGGTCGCGCCGCTTGCGAGAGACTGCTCGATAACCCGCACGACCATCGGCTTGCCGGCAATATCAAGCAACGGCTTGCCGGGCAAGCGGCTGCTGGCATAGCGGGCGGGGATCACCACCTTGAACGACATTACTTAACCTCTTCTTCGGCTGGCAGCTTGCGCGCTTCATCCTCCAGCATGACAGGAATGCCGTCCTGTATGGGGTAAGCCAGCCGGCAAGGCTTACAGATCAGTTCCTGCTCGGCTTTTTTGTAATGCAAAGGCCCTTTGCAAATCGGGCATACCAGGATTTCAAGCAGTTTCGCATCCATCGATCAAATTTCCTTTTCTATAAGTCGCGTCAGGCGCGCTAGTATTTTTTCTGCAAGCGCACGGTCTATCTCGGCCGTGATGGGCATGAACCACCAGTTCTCTCTTGCAAACGCGGTGCACTTGACCGCATCCTTTTCCGT
The DNA here is from genome assembly GCF_045984355.1 of Methylobacillus draconifructus. Lineage (NCBI taxonomy): Bacteria > Pseudomonadati > Pseudomonadota > Betaproteobacteria > Nitrosomonadales > Methylophilaceae > Methylobacillus > Methylobacillus draconifructus. The sequence goes on from NZ_JBJQII010000001.1 coordinate 1,574, forward strand.
CATGAGGACGATATCATCCTTGGCAAACTGGAAATCATCCTCGCTATAGGCATGATGATCCGGGAAAGGGTGCGCTTCAACTATCAGGCCCATTTGTTCCAGCTGACCGAAGAACCTTTGTGGATTACCGATTCCCGCTACGGCATGCACGTGCTTGCCGATCAGTTCGGTCACCGCCATACGCTCCTCGGGAGAGTTCAGCTTGCGGAGATCATCCGGTACAAGATGCATGAGATAACCGCCGGCAGCAGGCGGCCCGCTATTGAAGACGACCGCATCCACGCCCTCGAGGCGCGCGCTGGATTCCCTCAGCGGCCCCGCAGGCAACAGCTGCCCGTTACCGAATATGCGTTCGCCATCGATGATGACGATTTCCATGTCGCGCTCGAGCGCATAATGCTGCAGGCCATCGTCGCTAATGATAAGGTTGCACTCCGGATAATCCCTTAGCAAATGACGCGCGGCCCGGGTGCGCTTACGACCAACATATAAAGGCAGGCCGGTCCGCTGAACCAGCAAGACGGGCTCGTCGCCCACTTCCTGGGGCAGGCTGTCTTTCGTGACCTGATGGGTATGGATCAACTTGCCGCCGTATCCGCGACTGATAATGCCGGGATACCAGCCGTTTTGCCGCAACTGCTGTACCAGCCAGATGACAAAGGGGGTCTTGCCCGTACCGCCGACATTGATATTGCCGACGATGATGACGGGAACCGGCAATTTCAGGGATTTGAGCAAGCGAAACCGGTAAGCCAGCCTACGCAGCGCGATCAAGATGCAGAAAAGCCAAGAAAACGGCCGGAGAACAAGCTGCCAGCCGGTACGTTGGTACCACTGGCGCTCCAGCCATCGGCTGAATGACTGGCCCATTGTCAACAACTCCTAGTGGGGCTATTAATGAAATTGTTTCTGGTAAAGCTTGGCGTAATGCCCGCCCAAAGCCAATAATTCTTCATGACTTCCCCCTTCGATAATCTGCCCCTGCTCCATCACCAAGATACGATCCGCGTTTTCTATGGTCGACAACCTGTGGGCAATCACAATTGAGGTTCGGTTCTGCATCAGTTCGTCCAGCGCCGCCTGCACATGACGCTCGGATTCGGTATCCAGCGCGGATGTCGCTTCATCCAGCAACAGAATGGGGGCGTTCTTGAGGATCGCACGCGCAATGGCCAGGCGCTGACGCTGGCCGCCGGAAAGGCGCACGCCGCGATCGCCGATCTCGCTCTGCAGGCCGTTAGGCAATTGCTGGATAAAATCCCAGGCATGCGCCGCCTTGGCGGCAGCGATCACTTCCTCCTCGCTGGCATTGCGCAACACGCCGTAGGCGATATTGTTGAACACGCTATCGTTGAAGAGGATGACGTCCTGACTGACCAGGGAAAATTGCTGGCGCAGGCTTTTCAGACTCATTTTGCGAATATCGATACCGTCGATCAGCACGCGCCCCTGCTGCGCCTCATAGAAACGAGGCAACAGGTTGACCAGGGTCGTCTTGCCACCGCCTGAGCGGCCTACCAAGGCGACTTTCTCGCCCGGTTTGACCGTGAAATTGAGATCGAGCAGGGCCGGGCGTTTTGCGGAAGGATACTGCAATGTCACATTATCAAACGCAATGGCGCCCTTGGCACGGCCAATCTCCTCGCCGCCTTCATCGACTTCCGGAACGCTGTCGATCAGCTCGAACACGCTATGCGCGGCCGCCAAGCCTACCTGCAACTCTTCATTCAAGCTGGTCAGCGTCTTGACTGGCCCGATCAGCATCAGCAAGGCACCGATGAAAGCCGCAAACTCGCCCGCACTGAATTTGCCCACAGCATAAAACACCACCAAGGCCAAAGCCACGCCCGCCAGCAACTCGATAACCATGCTGTTCATGCCGGAAAAACGCGCCAGGCGGATTTGCATATGGCGGTTCTTGCCCGCCACTTTGGCGAAGCGCTGATATTCGTAATCGCCGCCGCCGAATATTTTCACCATGCGCTGGCCGGACACGGCTTCTTCGACCGCCTGGGTCATTTCCCCCATGGTTTGCTGCACCGCCTTGCCCGAGCTGCGCAACCTTGGCGTCATGCTCTTGAGGTACCATGCCATGGCCGGGGCCACCACGGCAAAAATCAGGGTGAGCTGCCAATCCAGGTAGAGCATGTAGCCCACCATGCCGACAATGGTCAGCGTATCCCTCACGGCGCTCATGGCGACCTTGGTCGCGGCACCCGCCATCTGCTCGGTGTCATAGGTCAGCTTGGAGGTCACCACGCCGGCCGAAACAGCGTCAAAGAAACTCACCGGCAGGCTCATCAAGCGGCGGAACGTATCCTGGCGCAGATTCTCCACCACACGCCTTGCCACCCAGCGCATGGCAAAATTGGAGATGAAGCCGGCCAATGCCCGGATTGCCAACAATCCAAACAGCATGAATGGCAGGAGGTGCAGCTTGTTCGAATCCTGGTTGACGAAACCTTCATCGGTGACCAGCTTGATGGTAGCAAGGAATCCGGTATTCGTCGCTGAGAAGGTCACCAGCGCGATGACGCTGATCAGGAATACCAGCCAGTAGCGGGCGGCATATTTGAGAAGGCGCAGGTAGAGAACCCGCGCACTTTGCACGGAAGCGTCAGCCTTCCCAAGTGCATGTTTGGACATGATGGATACTTTTTAAAATTCAAGAACCAGAACGTGCTTGTGTTGCAAAAGTGATCTGGCTATACCCGGCCTGGCGCGAAGCCTCCATCACATTGACCACCGACTGGTGGCTGCTCTTGGCATCGGCACTGATGATGATGGTAGGATCCTTGCCGTCGCCGACAGCCTTTTTCAAGGCATCCGCGATACCAGCTACCGAGTCATCTGCCACGTCCTGGTTATTGATGACATAGTGGCCTGACTCATCGACCCCGACATTGATGACCAATGGCTTGTCTTGCGGGTTCTCCGCATCGGCGGTCGGCAGGTTGATCTGCAACTCCGTGACGCGCGAGAAAGTCGCACTCACCACCAGGAAGATGATGATCACCAGCAACACGTCGATCAACGGCACGAGATTCATTTCCAGATCTTCGTGCTTTTTACCTCGTTGGAAATTCATTCCTTGCGCTCACCATGGATGATTTCTACCAGCTTGACTGCTTCCTGCTCCATCTCGACGATGAAGCCGTCAATCTTGCCACGAAAATATCGGTAGAAAATCATGGCCGGCACTGCCACCACAATACCGCCGGCAGTATTGTAGAGCGCGACAGAAATGCCGCGTGCGAACTGAGCGACGTCATGCCCTGTTGCAGTAAAAGCGCCAAACAGCTCCACCATCCCGATTACGGTACCAAGCAGGCCAAGCAATGGCGCCACCGTCGCAATCGTTCCCAGGGTAGTCAGGTACTTCTCCAGCCTGTGCGCCACGGCGCGGCCGGATTCCTCGACCGCTTCCTTCATCACTTCGCGCGGCGCGCCCAGGTTCTTCAGCGCGCTCGCGAACACGTGGCCCAGCATGGAGTGCTTCTCCAGCCTGGACAAGGCTTCCACCGTCACACCCGCACGGCCCTGCCCCAGCCAGTTCTGCACTTCCGGCAGCAAGGCCTTGGGGACAATCTGCTGCTCGCGCAAGGCGATCAGGCGTTCGATGATAATGGCTACTGCGACGATTGAAGCAAAGATCAGCGGCCAGATCGGCCATCCTGCCGCTTTAATGATTTCCCACACAAATTGCCCCTAAGATGTTCTGTAAAGTGGCGTTACTTTATCGCGCGTTGCCGGTTTCAGCAAGGGAAGACGATATAAAACCAGCAGGTTGGTTGTACCAGTAGCGCTGTGACTTTTCCCGCCAGCGGGTGATTGCAATCCCGTGATGCTGTTTGAAATCCAACAGTACCGCACCATCATGGTCGGAGCGGTAGAGACTGGCTCCCGCAGCGGCATACCTTGCCACGACATCCTGCCGGGGATGACCGAAACGGTTGCGGTAGCCCGCGGTGAAAATCACGGCCTGCGGTTTGGCTGCCGCCACAAACCCGGGCGTGGAAGAAGTGCGGCTGCCATGATGCGGCGCCACCAGCACATCCGCGGCAATGCCTTGTCCTGCCGCATCCAGCAGGTCGGCCTCGGCGGAGCGCTCAATATCTCCCGGCAGCAGCAATGTCCCCGCGGCACTGCGGATATGCAGCACGCAACTGCGGTTGTTGGTTTTGACTCCGGCAGGCAAATCGGCTGCATTGGCGGGATAAAGCATTTCAAAGCCGACGCCGTCCCAGCTCCATTTCTGCCCGGACCGGCAGGGCGAATGCCGCAGATTGCCAAGCTCGGGCTTTTCCCGCGGCAAGGAGCTGAGCATCCAATCTATTGGCATGGCGGCAATCACCGAGCCCATGCCTCCGGTGTGATCCAAGTCGTCATGGCTCACGATCAAGCCATCAAGGCGCTTAACTCCCGTACCGTTGAGGTAGGGCACGACCACTCTATTGCCGCTGTCGCTTTCACTGGAGAACCTGGGGCCGGTGTCATACAGCAGCACATGGTTCTGCGTATTGACCACGACCGCCAGACCTTGCCCCACGTCCAGCACGGCCACCCGCATATCGCCCCGCGCAGGCACGGAAGGCACATCGAGGAACAGCGGCAATATGCCGGCCAGCCCCAGCCAGCGCAACGGAATCCCGCGGGGCAACAACAGGCAGGCCACGCCTGCCACGGCCAACAGCATGGCAGGGATCGACGGCATGTGCTGCTGCCATATTGCAGAAGGCAATGCGCTCATCCACAGCAATAGCGCCATGGCAAGCTGCATGATCCAATGTGCGAGCCACAACAGGGAATCCAGCGGCAGGAAACTGCCAAGCAAGGTCAATGGCACAATCACTAGGCTGACCAGCGGAATGGCAAACGCATTGGCAAGCGGGGAGATCAAGGACACTTGTCCGAAAAATATGAGCAAGACCGGCATCAAGCCTATGGTCACGGCCCATTGCGTCAACATGGCATCCCGCAGCCAGTGGGGCTTTTGCAGGCGTCCGCCCAGCGCATAGGCCATCACCGCCACCGCACCGAACGAAAGCCAGAACCCGGTGGCAAGCACGGCCCAGGGATCAATCAATACCACGACAAGCAAGGAAAGCAGCAAGACCCTGCCGATAGATACCCGCCGGCCCGACCAGAATGCCAATGCAATGACCGACAACATATATAAGGTACGCTGTGTCGGGATGGAAAACCCTGCCACCAGCGAATATGCTACCGCCGTCACCACTCCCGCGGCCAGCCCGGCCTTGCGTGCGGGCCAGCGCAGCGTCCAGTATGGCACCCGCCGCCAGATGCCGAACACCAGCGCATACACTATTCCCGACAACATGGTGATATGCAGGCCGGAGATGCTGACAAGATGGATGATGCCGGTGCGGCGGAATACCTGCCAATCTTGCTGGCTGATGGCGTCGTCCTCGCCGATTGCCAACGCCTTCAACACGCCGGCATAAGGCCGGTCCTGCAACACATCCGCCATGCGCCGGCTGACCGACTCCCGCACCATGTCCACCCAGTAAGCCGGCCTGTGCACCCGCGCGTCCAGGCGGACAGCAGCGGGCGACTGCCGTACGTAACCGCTGGCGCGGATGTTGCGTTCCAGCATCCATAGCTCGAAATCATATCCATGCGGATTGGATGTGCTGTGCGGCCGTTTCAGCCGCAGCGTCAATTGCCAGCGCTCTCCTGCATGGAAACGCGGCATATCGGCATTCTGCGTCTTGGGTGCAGTATTTTCCAACGAGAACCCGCCTGCATACTGGATCAAGGAAACTCGACTAGGTACAACCGCCCCCGGCGTCTGGACCTGCTCGACATCGAAATCAAAGCGTTCGCCGCGATCATGCATGCCGGGAAGGCTTGCCACTACGCCGACAATGGCAATATCGCGCCCTTCCCACTCGGGAGGCAGCTCATCCGCCATCCGGCCATGGGCCAGCCATGCCGCCCAGCAGAAGCCGAACGCCAACCCCAGCACCGCCAAGAGCATGTGACGGATAACCGGCTGCGTGCGGAAGCAATAAAACAGAAGAATCAAGGGAATCAGGCCCCATCCCCAGGACAGGGATGGCAGCCACGGCAACTGCTGCAATACCCAGGCACCGGCTACAAATGTCAGTGCGAACGCGGGCATCTTCAGTCACTAGTCAGATGGCGTGCAACCTGCCATCTTGGAGACGATATTGCCGCTGCATGCGCGCAGCCAGCTCAAGATCGTGGGTGACGACAACCAGGCCCACGCCCTGCTCGCGGTTTAATGCAAGCAAAAGGTCAAACACTCCCTCGGCAGTATGCCGGTCGAGGTTGCCGGTAGGTTCGTCGGCGAGCACGCAGCGCGGACTGGTCACCAATGCCCGCGCCACGGCGGCACGCTGCCGCTCGCCGCCGGAAAGCTCGCCCGGCATATGCTCCAGCCTGTGGCCCAGCTCGACCTTCACCAGCACGTCCCTTGCCTGCTCCAATGCCTCATCCCGCGGCAGACGGCGAATCATCAATGGCAGCGCCACATTCTCCAGGGCGGTGAATTCCGGCAACAGGTGGTGGAACTGGTAGACGAAGCCCAACGCCTGATTGCGCAACTCTCCCCGCTCGGCTTCGCTCAGTGCCGCCAGCGGCTTGCCCATCACCTGCACGCTGCCCGCGCTTGGTTCATCCAGTCCGCCAAGCAAGTGCAGCAAGGTGCTTTTGCCGGAACCTGAAGTGCCGACAATGGCGATCTGCTCCCCGGCATCCACTTGCAGGCTGATGCCGTTGAGCACGGCGACATCGAGACCGGTATAGGTTTTCTGCAAATCAACGCATTGCAGGATGGTGGGATTACTCATAACGCAGCGCCTCCGCCGGGTTGACCCTGGCAGCGCGCCAGCTTGGGTAAAGCGTCGCCAGCAGGCTCAGCACGAAAGACAAGACCACGATCACCGTAACGTCGGACCATAGCAACCTGGATGGCAGGTCGCTGATGTAGTACACATCTTTGGCCAGGAACTGCACCCCGAGCATGCGCTCGATAAATGGCACGATCGTGTCGATATTGAATGCGATCAATACGCCGAAGAATGCGCCGACCACTGTCCCGATCACGCCGATCAGCGCGCCCTGCACGATAAATATTTGCATGATGCTGCGCGGGCTGGCGCCGAAGGTGCGCATGATGGCGATATCCGCGCGCTTGTCCGTCACCGCCATCACCAGAGTGGACACAATATTGAAGGCGGCGACCGCGACAATCAGGGCAAGGATGATGAACATCACGCGCTTTTCCATCTGGATGGCGCGGAAGAAGTTCGCATGCTGCTGCGTCCAATCGCTGATGTAATAGTTGCCGGTCCCCATCAGGCGATCCCCCAGCTGCCGGGCGACAGCAGGAGCGTTAAACAAATCGTCCAGCTTGAGGCGCACGCCGGAAACATTCTTGCCCATGCGATACAGCTTGGCCGCATCGTCGAGATGGATCAGCGCCAGCCCGGAGTCGTATTCGAACATGCCGATCTCGAACATGCCGACCACCTTGAACTGCTTGATGCGCGGCACTACGCCGGTCGGCGTGAACTGGCCCTGCGGCGCCATCAATACTACCTTGTCGCCCAACACCACGCCCAGGGACTGGGCCAGCTCGGAGCCTAGCACCACGCTGAACTCGCCGGGCTTGAGGTCGCTTAATCGCCCAGCCCGCATATGGCTGCCCAGCTCGGCCACCTTATCCTCGGCATTGGGAAGCACCCCGCGGATAATCGCCCCTTGCACGGCCTGGCCGAACGAGAGCATGCCCTGCGCCATGACGTATGGCGCTGCGGCCTGCACATGCGGAGCCCCGTCCACCTTCTGCTCCAGACCGCGCCAATCCTCCAGCACATTGTTCGGACCCGTGATCTGCAAATGCGAAGCCACGCCGAGGATGCGGCTGCGCAACTCCTCCTGGAAGCCATTCATGACCGAGAGCACCACGATCAAGGCCGCCACGCCCAGCCCGATGCCGACCATGCTGGTGAGGGAAATAAAGGAAATGAAGTGATTACGTCTTTTTGCCCGCGTATAGCGCAAGCCGACAAAAAGCTCGAAGGGAAGTTGTCTGAAAAATGCCATGCCGCATTCTAGCGTGAAAGGGACTCAAGTACAGCATTGACCATGATCGAAGCCAATAAAAAAGCCCTTCCATTATCGGAAGGGCTCTTGTTGATGCCTAGTGCTGTTTAGAAGCGGATGGTATTGGCACGGCGGCGGCGCGCAACGAACGCCACCACGCCCATGCCAAGCAGCAGCATGCCGTATGTTGCTGGCTCAGGTACTGCCGCAATTGAAGTGAACACAACCAGATCCTGGTAGTTCTTGTTCTTCAGATAGGTCAAGCTGTAGTCGCCGGTAGCCAGCACGCTGTCATCGGCGATACCGGCCAGCCATGTCTTTGCCAGGTTGATTGCAGCCAGCGACTCAGGATCATCCACGGTCACGTATTCATAATGACCAGGCGTATACCACCAGCCACTCCAGGAGCCAGGCACATATTCCTTAGTAGTGGTCGTTGTATTGTCAGCCTGAAAATCATTCCTATCCAGATTGAATGCATAGCGCGATGGCTCATACACGATTTCCCAAACTGCCACTTGGAAAGCAGCGGAAGAAACGGCATCGTTCACGGAGGAATAGTATTTATTCGCCAGGGAAGTCAGGTTGCTGGCAATATTGGAACTGAAAGTACCTTCAGTATAAGTTGCTGACTGCTCAAAAGACCTATACCCCTGCAACAAGTCGACACAAAAGGCGACGAAAGATGTGTTGTCAGACCACTTGCCGGAATAGGCGCCGGCATCGACAAATCCGGACACGCTGTTTTTCAAACTAACGTCAACCTCGATAACATCCTGCTTGCTGGAAAACTCATAACCAGTCAGTGTTGCCTTGATACCTGTTTCCTCAACTGGCGAATGGCCCCATGCCGCCAATGTAGATTGGCTGACAATGGATGCGCCGATCAGTAGCGTGCTAACAACAGTCCCCTTGAAATTCAACATTACAAACCTTTCTATCATTCTCACCGCACTGCCTCATGGACAAGCAGAATTTTTATGGGTATGGGCTCAGGTTTCGCCCCGTTTTGATACTGGAGCGCAGTATAAGAGCAATTTCATTTGTTGCATTTAGTACGTCTGGACTAATTAGTACCATCGGACTAATCTCCGGCTCATCAAATTAAGCAGTTAATTTTATTGAGACTTTACAATTCAAAATCAGCACATGAAAAGCGTTTAGCTCCCGAACAGAATTCCGCCAACACCGCCCGTGGGTCTGCTAGAATTCACACTTATGTTTACCGGCATTATTCAGGCTCAAGGCCACATCAAGACCATCACTCCCCATGGCGACGATGCCAGGCTCGTGATCGATACAGGCAACCTCGACCTGCAGGATGTCGCGATTGGCGACAGCATTGCAGTCAATGGCGTATGCCTGACCGTCGTCACATTGGGGACGGACACGTTTGAGGCGGATGTTTCCAAGGAAACCCTGTCATGCACCGTTGGATTGGATACCCTGCGCGAGGTCAACCTGGAAAAAGCCTTGCGGCTTTCCGACCGCCTGGGCGGCCATCTGGTCAGCGGGCATGTAGACGGCGTAGGCCAGGTCATCCGCTTTGAACCGGTCGGCGAAAGTATGCTGCTGGCCGTGCGGGCGCCGAACCCATTGTCGCGCTACATTGCAGTGAAGGGCTCCATCACGGTCGACGGCGTCAGCCTGACTGTCAACCATGTAGATGGCGACGACTTCAACGTCAACCTCATTCCGCACACGGTCGAAGTCACGACCTTGAAAGGGCTGGGCGTGGGCAGCCGGGTCAATCTTGAAATAGACCTCATTGCCCGTTATGTGGACCGTATGACGCAATGGAGCGACATTCCGGCCTGAACTTTCCGCATCGGCACTCATCACTTACACACATCATGATCAGCCCAACCATAGAAATCATTGAAGAAATGCGCCAGGGGCGCATGGTAATCCTCGTTGACGAAGAAGACCGCGAAAACGAAGGCGACCTCGTGCTTGCCGCCCAGTTCACCACTGCCGAACATATCAACTTCATGGCGAAGCATGGCCGCGGGCTGATCTGCCTGACCTTGACGGAAGAGCGTTGCAAGCAACTCAACCTGCCCGCAATGGTGCAGAAGAACGGCAGCGGCATGGGCACCAATTTCACGGTATCCATTGAGGCCGCCACGGGCGTGACGACGGGGATCTCCGCCAGCGACCGGGCCAGGACGATACAGGCCGCAGTAGCGCCAAATGCGAAACCCGCCGACATTGTCAGCCCTGGTCACATATTCCCGGTGGCGGCGCAGAATGGCGGCGTGCTGGTGCGTGCCGGCCACACCGAGGCAGGATGCGACCTCTCTGCCCTGGCCGGCCTCACCCCTGCGTCCGTCATCTGCGAGATTCTCAAGGAAGATGGCAGCATGGCCAGGCTGCCGGACCTGATTAAGTTCGCCAAGCAGCACAACCTCAAGATCGGCACCATCGCCGACCTGATCCAATACCGCAACGAGAACGAGTGCCTGGTCAAGCGCGCCGCAGAACGTGAAGTCACTACGCCGTACGGCCCGATGCGCCTGATTGCCTATGCCGACATGATCGCCAAGGAAACCCACCTGGCGCTGGTCAAGGGCGAGATCACTCCCGACAAGGAAATCCTGGTACGCGTTCATGAGCCGCTTTCCGTGTTTGACCTCATCGACGAAAGTAGCCGCTCACATTCGTGGAACACCTTGCAGGCAATGCGCAAGATCCAGGAGGCCGACGCTGGCGTCGTCGTCTTGCTGCACAATGGCGAGAATGCGGAAGACCTGGTGGAACGCATCAAGTTTGCCGACGAACCGGTGCGCATCCGCCAGGACTTGCGCAACTACGGCATAGGTTCGCAAATCCTGCTGGATCTCGGCGTGAAGAAAATGAAGCTATTGGCTGCGCCGCGCAAGATGCCGAGCATTGTCGGTTTCGGCCTGGAAATCACCGGCTACGTCGAGACGCCCTGACCGGCTGATGCAAGCCATGATGTGAGAATCGTTATGTGAGATAATAGCAGCGTGGAAAACGTTAATCTCACTGGTCAGTTTCTGGTTGCCATGCCCGCCATGACCGACCCCTATTTTGCAAAGTCGGTGACCTTCATCTGCGAACACAATGCCGACGGCGCCATGGGCATCGTCATCAATCGTCCTATCGACATGACCCTGCAGGCATTGTTCAAGCAACTGAACCTGCCGCTCTCCAGCCCACTGACGGATAAGCCCGTCTATTTCGGCGGACCGGTACAGTTGGATCGCGGCTTCGTCCTGCACCAACCGCTGGAAGACTGGGACTCCACCCTCAGCATCGACGGCGATACCGGCCTCACCACTTCCAAGGACATCCTGCAGGCCGTTGCCGAAGGCCACATTCCGCACAACTTCCTGGTCAGTCTCGGCTATGCCGGCTGGTCGGCAGGCCAACTGGAACAGGAGCTTGCGCAGAATGCCTGGCTGACGGTCGAGGCGACGCCGGAACAGCGCAATCACTTATTATTCGGCTTGCCCGCGGAAGAAAAGGTACAGGCCACCATGGCACTGCTGGGGCTTGATTTCGCCCGCTTTGCGGAGGAAGCCGGGCATGCCTGAGCCGGCAGCCGGCCACCAAGGCTGCGTGCTCGGATTCGACTTCGGCGAAAAACGCATCGGCGTGGCAATCGGCGAACACCTGCTCGGCATTGCCCATCCGCTCGCGACCATCGATACCGAAGCCAATGACAAACGTTTTGCCACCATTGCCGACCTCATCGAGGAATGGCAACCGGTGGCGCTGGTGGTCGGGCTGCCAAGCTACCTCAATGGCGACGAGCATGCGTTGACCCAGCTATGCCGCAAGTTTGCACGCCGCCTGGAGGGTCGCTTCAACCTGCCTGTCGCATTGGTCGACGAGCGCTTAAGCTCAGCGGAAGCCAGCCAGTCGCTCAAGCAAAGCGGCATCACCGGCCGCAGGCAGAAACCCATGCTGGACCAGGTGGCTGCGCAACATATATTGCAATCCTATTTTGACGGACTTGCCCCATGACATTGAACATTCAATTACCCGATGCGGAAGCGCTCCTCCTGACTCTGGAGCAGAAACTCGCCCCATTCATCCAGCCGAAAACCGCCATCGTGGGCATCCACAGCGGCGGCGCGTGGATTGCGGAGCGCCTGTTCCCCCGGCTGCAGTCATCCCATCCCGGCTGCTCGCTGGAATTAGGCATGCTCGACAGCTCTTTCTACCGGGACGATTACAGCCAGCGCGGCCTGCACGCGGACACGCGCCCATCGCAAATCCCGTTCGACGTGGAAGAGCGCCACATCATCCTGCTCGACGACGTGTTCTATACCGGGCGCACCATTCGCGCCGCCATGAACGAGCTGTTTGATTACGGCAGGCCCGCCAGCATCAGCTTGGCCGTACTGGTGGACCGCGGCGGCCGCGAGTTGCCGATCTGCCCGCAGGTGGCTGCGCTGCAACTGGATATTCCACCCGATCAGAAATTACAATTATCCCGCGATGAACACCATCAACTCCAATTCAGCCTGGAGGCAAGTGCCTGATGCATAATCCTCAACTGACCAAGGACGGCAAGCTCAAGCACCTGCTCACGACGGAAGGGCTGCCCCGCGCCATCCTCAACCAGATACTGGATACCGCCGAATCCTTCGTCGGCGTTGCCGAGCGCGAAGTCAAGAAAGTGCCTTTGCTGCGCGGCAAGACCGTCTGTAACATCTTCTTCGAGAACAGCACGCGCACCCGGACGACATTCGAAATCGCAGCCAAGCGCCTTTCGGCGGACGTCATCACGCTGAATGTGGGTACTTCCTCGCAATCCAAGGGCGAAACCATCCTCGACACCATCGACAACCTGACCGCCATGCATGCCGACATGTTCGTCGTACGCCATGCGGAATCCGGCGCGGCCCATTTCATCGCGCAGCATGTCGCCCCGCATATCCATGTCATCAATGCCGGCGACGGCCGACATGCGCACCCGACCCAGGGCCTGCTCGATGTCTTCACCATCCGCCGCTACAAGCCGGACATGCACAACCTGCGCGTGGCCCTGGTAGGCGATGTGCTGCATTCACGCGTGGCACGCTCCGAAATCCACGCGCTTACCACCCTGGGCGTGCCCGAGGTTCGCGTCATCGCGCCCAAGACGCTGCTGCCGCAACACGTGGAAAAACTCGGGGTACAGGTCCATCACGATATGCGCGAAGGCCTGAAAGACGTGGACGTCGTCATGATGCTGCGCTTGCAGAACGAACGCATGAACGGCGCCTTGCTGCCCAGCGCTCAGGAATACTTCAAGTGTTACGGGCTCACGCCGGAAAAACTTGCCTTTGCCAAGCCGGATGCCATCGTCATGCACCCGGGTCCCATGAACCGCGGCGTGGAAATCGATTCCGCGGTGGCCGATGGCAAGCAATCCGTGATTCTTCCCCAGGTTACCTACGGCATTGCGGTACGCATGGCCGTCATGAGCATCCTCGCAGGAAACTCCGAATGAACATCCATATCAAGCAGGGGCGGCTGATCGACCCAAGACACCATGTCGATGCGGTACAAGACCTTTACGTCAGCAATGGCAAGATCGCGGGCATAGGCGATATGCCGGCGGACTTCAAGGCAGACCAGGTGATCGATGCCGACGGGCTGATCATCTGCCCGGGCCTGGTGGACGTCTCGGTCCGCCTGCGAGAGCCCGGCAACGAATACAAGGCGTCGCTGAAGAGCGAACTTCATGCTGCGGTTGCGGGCGGCGTCACCAGCGTGGCCTGCCCGCCGGATACCGACCCGGTGCTCGACGAATCCGGCCTGGTCGAAATGCTGAAGCACCGCGCCAAGCAGCTCCATTTGAGCAATGTCTATCCCTTGGGGGCGCTCACCCGCCAACTCGCCGGCAAACAGCTCACGGAAATGAGCGAGCTCACCGAGGCAGGCTGCGTCGGCTTTTCCCAGGCAGACGAGCCGATCGTCGACACCCTGGTGCTATGGCGCGCCCTGCAGTACGCCGCCACATTCGGCTTTACCGTCTGGCTGCGCCCGCAGGAGCCCTACCTGGCGCAAGGCGGGGTCGCGCATGATGGGGAAGTTGCCGCGCGCCTCGGCCTCAAGACTATCCCAGTGGCTGCTGAAACCCTGGCGCTCGCCACCATCCTGCACATCGTCCGTGAAACTGGGGCCAAGGTGCACCTGTGCCGGCTTTCCAGCGCCGAAGGCGTCGCCATGGTGCGCGAAGCCAAGCAGCAAGGCCTGCAGATCAGTTGCGACGTCAGCGTCAACCACCTGCACCTCACTGAACATGACATCGGCTTCTTCGACGCCAATTGTCACCTGAGGCCTCCATTGCGCAGCCAGCGCGACCGCGATGCCCTGCGCCAGGGCCTGGCCGACGGCACCATCGACCTCGCATGCTCGGACCATGCGCCGGTGGATGAAGACGCCAAGCTGGTGCCGTTCGGCGAAGCGGAGGCCGGCGCGACAGGTCTGGAGCTGCTGCTGCCGCTGACGCTGAAATGGGCCGAGGAACAGAAGGTTGCCCTGGTCGACGCATTGGCGCGCATCACCAGCGCGCCAGCCACCAGCCTGGGGATCAGCCAAGGCCATCTGGAATTGGGCGCTCAAGCCGATATTTGCATTTTCGACCCGCAGCAATACTGGAACGTGAAAGCGGCAAACCTGCTGAGCCAGGGAAAGAACACGCCATTTAACGGCCTGGAGCTGGCAGGCAAGGTACGCTATACGCTGGTTAACGGCGAGATTGCCTACAAGGACTAGAGCATCAGGCGCCCCGCCGTCAAGTAGGGCGCCTGTCACGCCAGCGAGCCAAACTAGACATCGCGTGCCGGGAAAATACCTTTCTTCACCACGGCATGCACGCCCCAGTTGCCATCCACCACCTGGGTGACGCCGAAGTCGACGCCGATCGACATCAGTGAAACCGCCTCGTCCTCGCTCAAATGCTGGGTATGCATGAGGAAATGCCGCATCTTGCGGAATGCGTCCTTGAGTGCGAGATCCAGCGAGGATTTGGAGAAGATGCTGTTTTGCGCATCAGCGCCAAGCTCGGCCAGGTAGTTGGCATAACTGAAGCCGTGCAGCACCCATTCATCCTGGGTTTCCAGCAACGGATATTGCAGGCTTTCCAGTGCGGTCCCCGCCAGGTCGGCCTTCTTGTGCAGGATAAACTGGAAGGTGCCGGTCAAGGAGCACTCGATCGCGGTGCCGCACATTTCGGAATCGCCCTGCGAGGCATGCGGATCCCCCACCGAGAACATGCCGCCCGGCACTGAAACTGGGTAATACATGGTCGCGCCCTTGCCGATGCGCCAATTGTCGATATTGCCGCCGGTATAGCTCGGCGGGATGGAGTTCACCATGTCGGCTTCCACTGGCGCCAACCCCATGGTGCCGAAATGCGGGCGTACCGGGACGCGGATATTTTTCAGCACGTCGTAATTCTTGCTGATGGTGCTGTGATCCACAGGCACGCCCGGGTAATCGACAATCGGGTGCACCACGCCGAAAGGATCGGTCTGCGGCGTCCAGCGGTAGTTATAGAATGCCCGGGCCCAGTTGCGCTCGCCTGTGGCATCCAGTTCATAGATCGTCACCACTTCGCGCTTCTTCGGTTCTTCTATCAGGTCGTTATAATGAAAGCCCCAGTTGGCGGCAACATTGGAGCCGAAAGCCTTGCCCTTGAATTCGGGGTTGGCGCTCGGGCGCAAGGCCACATCGACAATCCGCACTTCCAGCACGTCACCCGGCTGCGCGCCCTTGACCGCAACCGGCCCGGTACAGATATGCACGCCCAGGCCGCCGCCGGCCCCGAGCTTGTGATCCATCGGCCCTATGCCGCGCCGATCCACATTCTTGCGCTTGCTGTCCCAATAAAACACGCTTTCGGCGCCAGGGTCGCCCTTGACCATGAGCGATGCATCGTCATTGGAATGGTGGGTCAATGTCTCCATGGTGGCGAAGTCACCCGACTCAAGCTCCACAAGGGGTTTCAAGGATTTACTGAAGAACCCCCAATTCACGGTTTTATCGTTGGCGGGAATATAGTAATGGGTAGCATGCCCTGTGGAAGAACCAGACTTGGGCGTAGTCTGGCCAAAAGCACTGGCACTGATACCCATGCTTGCCGCAGAGGCGAGCACGCCGCCAACGGCAAAGTCGCGCATGAAATCGCGCCTGCCTTCCTGAAACTCCTGCTGGATTTCCGGGTTATCCGCTGCATGTGAATGATGACGGCACCCTTGCTGACAGACATGCTCACTCATTTAGCCAACTCCCATGATATTGAAAAGATCATTAGGAGCCAAAGCAATATGGATACCAAATGAGTGTATGTATAAAATTACATATTACTCAGCAAGATAGGCTGAAATAAATTTGCTTTCTTATCTTGCTCCGCGCACCATGATTTAACGCCGTGCACTATTGCAGCACATGGCAAATCATTATTGCATCGGTTTCTTGCGCAGCTTTACCGGCTTTCTTTCACTCACGCGCTTGCGCATGCGGATGTTGAGCATTTCCACCGCCACCGAGAACGCCATCGCGAAATAGATGTAACCCTTGGGCACGTGAACGTCGAACCCCTCCACCATCAGCGTGACGCCCACGAGGATCAGGAACGACAAGGCAAGAATCTTGATGGTGGGATGGTTGTCGACGAAATCCCCGATCGACTTGGCGGCAAACAGCATCACGCCGACCGCGATGATGATGGCCGTCGCCATGATGCCGACATGGTCGGCAAGCCCGACCGCGGTAATCACGGAATCCAGTGAAAAGACGATATCCAGCACCGCGATCTGCACCAGCACCATGCCCATGCTGTTGACCGCGACATGGCCGTCCCCATGCCCATCCATGCCCTCGAGGCTGTTATGGATTTCGTGGGTGGCCTTGGCGAGCAGGAACAAGCCGCCGCCGATCAGGATCAAGTCGCGGCCTGAAATTTCCACGCCCGCGATCTCGAACCAGGGCTTGGTCAGCCCCATGACCCAGGAAATGGAGAACAGGAGCGCCAGGCGCGCGATCATCGCCAGGCTGAGCCCGAGCCGCCTGGCGGTATTGCGCTGCTTTTCCGGCAGGCGGCCGACCAGGATGGAGATGAAGATGATATTGTCTATGCCGAGGACGATTTCCAGGGCGGTCAACGTTGCGAGTGCGATCCAGGCTTCGGGGCTTGCCAACCATTCCAGCATATCAAGCTTTCAGAAAAGAAATTGTGAATTGCCAGCAACCATGCTGGCATGGCAGGTTACACTATACCGAGATTATCCAATCCTGCGGAAAGGTCACGGTCTTTTGCATCCTTGCCTTCCAGCTTGATCCTGAGCCTGAGGTCGTTGACCGAATCCGCATTGCGCAAGGCATCCTCATAGGTGATGAGGCCAGCCTCGTGCAGGTCGAACAGCGACTGGTCGAACGTCTGCATGCCCAGTTCGCGAGACTTGGCGATAATGTCCTTGATCTCGTGCACATCCCCCTTGAAGATCAGGTCGGAAATCAGGGGCGAGTTGATCATGATTTCCATGGCAGCCACCCGCCCCGTGCCGTCTTTACGCGCAATCAGGCGCTGGGAGACAAAAGCCTTCACGTTGAGCGACAAATCCATGAGCAGCTGGTGCCGACGCTCCTCGGGAAAGAAGTTGATGATGCGGTCCAGCGCCTGGTTGGTGCTGTTCGCATGCAGAGTCGCCATGCATAGGTGGCCGGTCTCGGCGAAGGCGATCGCGTAATCCATGGTTTCGCGGTCGCGGATCTCGCCGATCAGGATCACGTCGGGCGCCTGACGCAAGGTGTTCTTGAGCGCGGTATGCCAGTTGTCGGTGTCGACGCCGATCTCGCGCTGGGTGATGATGCAGTTCTTGTGCTCGTGCACGAACTCGATCGGGTCTTCGATGGTGATGATGTGGCCGTGGCTGTTTTCATTGCGGTAACCGACCATCGCTGCCAGCGATGTGGACTTGCCCGAACCGGTGCCGCCGACGAAGATCACCAGCCCGCGCTTGGACTGCGCCACGTCCTTGAGCACCTCAGGCAGCCCCAGCTCCTCGAGGCGCGGAATCTTGGTAGTGATGGTGCGGAACACCAGCCCGACGCTGCCGCGCTGCACGAAGGCATTGACGCGGAAACGCGCCACGCCGGGCATGCCGATCGCGAAGTTGCACTCTCGCGTCGCCTCGAATTCCGCGGCCTGCTTGTCGTTCATGATCGCACGCGCAATCTCGCGCGCCTGTTGCGGCGTTAACGCCTGCTGCGTCACTGGCGTCATTTTTCCGTCGATCTTCATCGCGGGCGGATAGGCGGCCGTAATGAAAAGGTCGGATGCCTTCTTGCCCAGCATCAACCGCAACAGGTCGAATACAAACTTCTCCGCTTGCCCTTGATCCATGCTATTCCTTAATCCCGGTTAGCCGACGAAGGCATCCTTGTTGGCAGCCTTGGTTCTTGCCTCGGCCAGGGAAATCACGTTGCGCCGCACCAGGTCCTGCAGGTTCTGGTCCAGCGTCTGCATGCCGACGTTCTGCCCGGTCTGGATCGCGGAATACATCTGCGCGATCTTGTTCTCGCGGATCAGGTTGCGGATCGCGGGCGTGCCGATCATGATCTCGTGCGCCGCCACGCGGCCTTGCTCGTCCTTGGTCTTGCACAGGGTCTGCGAGATCACGGCGCGCAGCGATTCGGAGAGCATGGAGCGCACCATTTCCTTCTCGGCCGCGGGAAACACGTCAACGATACGGTCTATGGTCTTGGCTGCGGAACTGGTATGCAAGGTGCCGAACACCAGATGGCCGGTCTCGGCGGCGCTGAGTGCGAGGCGGATGGTTTCCAGGTCGCGCATTTCGCCGACCAGGATCACGTCCGGATCCTCGCGCAGGGCTGAGCGCAAGGCATTGGCGAAAGACAGGGTATGCGGCCCGACCTCGCGCTGGTTGATCAGGCACTTTTTCGAGGTATGCACGAATTCGATCGGGTCTTCCACGGTGAGGATATGGCCAAACTCGTTTTCATTGATGAAATCGATCATCGCCGCCAGCGTAGTGGATTTACCGGAGCCGGTCGGCCCGGTCACCAGCACGATGCCGCGCGGGTTCTGCGCAATCTCGCGGAAAATAGGCGGACAGCCGAGCTGCTCCATGGTCAGCACCTTGGAGGGAATGGTACGGAACACCGCGCCCGCGCCGCGGTTCTGGTTGAAGGCATTGACGCGGAAACGCGCCAGGTTGGGAATCTCGAAGGAAAAATCGCACTCCAGCGTTTCCTCGTACACCTTGCGCTGGCCGTCGTTCATGATGTCGTACACCATGTCGTGCACTGCGCTGTGGTCCAGCGGCGGCACGTTGATCTTGCGCACATCGCCATGCACCCGGATCAACGGCGGCATGCCCGCCGAAAGGTGCAAGTCGGAAGCCTTGTTTTTGACCGAGAACGCCAGCAAATCAGAAATATCCAAAACAGGCTCCTGTTATAATTCCGCACCTGGCACGCAGGTGCCGGGATGGTTGCAATCATGAAGAATGGACGGATTATGGACACAATTGGCAAGCGCTGGCAAGCAATCAAGGCCCGTATCGGGGCCGCTGCGCTTGATGCCGGCCGGGCGCCGGATTCTGTCCGCCTGCTCGCGGTGAGCAAGGCGCATCCTGCCAGCGCCATCCGCGAAGTTTATACGCTTGGGCAACGCCAGTTTGGCGAGAACTACCTGCAGGAAGCGCTCGCCAAGCAGGAGGAACTCCAGGACCTAGCGATAGAGTGGCATTTCATCGGCCCGATCCAGAGCAACAAGACGCAGCCAATCGCCAGGCATTTCGACTGGGTGCACAGCGTGGACCGCGCCAAGATCGCAGACAGGCTCAATGCCGCCCGCGGCCCCGGCCAACCGGCGCTGCAGGTCTGCATCCAGGTCAACGTCAGCGGCGAAGACAGCAAAAGCGGCACCAGCGCTGCCGACGCGATTGCCCTGGCAGACCATATCAGGCAATTGCCCAAACTGCGCCTGCGCGGGCTGATGGCGATTCCGGCCCCTACCCATGACCCGCAGGAACAACAGTCGCAGTTTCGCGCCGTACGTGACATCTACGACAGCCTGCAATCGGCCGGACACCACTTGGATACGTTATCCATGGGCATGTCCGAAGATTTTCCCGCAGCCATTCAAGAGGGTGCGACAATAGTGAGGGTGGGCTCCGCCATTTTCGGGGCCCGGATCAAACCAACCGCAGAACAATCAACATGAAAATCAGCTTTATCGGCGGCGGCAACATGGCGCGCGCCATCATCGGCGGCCTGAAGCAAAAAGGTCACAACATGGCAACCATCAGCGTCATTGAACTTGACGCTGCGAGGCGGGAGCAGTTGACGGAAGAGTTCGGCATCCACGCCACCGAGCACCTGCCCAGCGTCGCCAATTCCGACATCATCGTACTGGCTGTCAAGCCACAACAATTACGCGACCTGGCGATCTTTCTCGCCAGTTTCCTCAACCAGCAGCTCGTCATCTCGATTGCGGCCGGCATCACCTGCGCCGCGCTCAGCCGCTGGCTGAACGGCTACCGCGCCATCGTACGCGTCATGCCCAATACGCCGGCCCAGATACAGGCCGGCATATCCGGCCTCTATGCGGCGGATGGCGTCAGCATAGAGCAGCGCGAACAGGCCGACCTGCTGTTGTCTGCGGCGGGCAGCACATTATGGGTCGATGACGAGGGCAAGATAGATGCGGTGACCGCGATTTCAGGCAGCGGCCCGGCCTATGTATTTTATTTCATCGAGGCTTTGGAACAGGCAGCCCTGGACCTGGGCTTCGCTCCCGACCAGGCGCGCGCCTTAAGCCTGCAGACTTTCCTGGGAGCCAGCCGGCTGGCCAGCCAGAGCGATACGCCCGCCGCTGCGCTGCGCGCCCAGGTGACCTCCAAGGGCGGCACTACCGAACGCGCGATCCTCTCCATGGAGCAGGCCAACATCAAACAAGCCATTATCCAGGCAGCGCATGCCGCCGCTGAGCGCGCTCGCGAACTGGGCGAACAGCTAGGAAAGGACTAACCATGCTCAATACTATTTCATGCCGGGGGCTTGCATGATCAATAACGCCTTGCAGTTTCTGCTGCATACCATCCTCGGTTTGTTTACCTTGGCATTGTTGCTGCGCTTTTACCTGCAGCTGACCCGCGCGCCTTTCCACAATCCCGTTTCCCAGGCCATGGTCGCAGTGACCAACTTCGCGGTCAGGCCCGTCCGGCGCTTTATCCCGGGAATCGGCGGCCTCGACACTTCCACCCTGCTGCTGGCATTCATCGCGCAGTTCCTGCTGCAAGTGGGCTCGTTGTGGATACGCGACTTTCCCTTGCTCGTGGCGGACAACACCATCTGGATCGCCTTGCTGGGCCTGGCATTTGTCGGCCTGTTGAAGCTCAGCATCTACATCTTCCTTTATGCGGTGCTGCTTCAAGCCATCCTCAGCTGGATCAATCCCCACACCATCCTTACGCCTGTGCTGGATGCGCTTACCCGGCCGCTATTGCGCCCATTGCGCAACCGCATCCCCACAGCCGGCGGTTTCGACCTCAGCCCTTTGGTCGTGTTCATCGTCGCGCAACTGGTCCTGATCGTATTCGTCACGCCGATGGAGCAGCAATTGCTGCGCTTGTTCTAAGAGCCTACTACAAGCTAGAACTCACCACAGACAGTCGGCTGTTTGTGGTCTTCGGCCCGGCAGAGATCAACGTGCAACGCCGAGCTTTTTCGCCAATTCGTCAGCCGTCAGGATATGCCCGAAGCCATCGGTTCCCATGGCGAACTTGTCGGCATCCTTCAATCCGCCTACGACCAGAGGGTCGAAACCGGCCGAGGAAATCAGCGCCTTGGCGACGTCCAGCGCCTGTTGGTCGTCGCCGGCAATCGGGATGGCGATGCGCGGCGTGCGGCCCGCATTGTCGGTGAATACGCGGTTATTCGCGGCATTGAAGGCGCGTACGATGCGTGCGCCAGGGAGATATTTAGCCGTGGTAACGCCGATGCCGTTAGCTTGCGTCTCCGGATACAGCGAGCTGCGGTTGGCGTTGCCGGCGTCCAGCACGATCTTGCCCTTGAGCGCCGCGCCGTAGTCGCGGCCGATTTGCGGATAGGCCTCATAAGGCACGGCCAGCAAAACGGCATCGCCAAATGCAATCGCCTCTTCCACAGTGCCGGCGCGCGCCTTGGGACCCAATCTATCGACCAACGATTTCAGGCTTGAAGGGTCGCGTGAGGAAAACAGGACTTCGTGCCCCGCCTTCACCCATAAAGCACCGACCGCGCCGCCCAGGTTCCCGGCGCCGATAGTGCCGATTTTCAGGGGTTTCCCTTCAGCCGCGAAGGCGGAATGCCCAACTAGGGGCAGAACGGCCAACAGGCCCAGGCCTCCTCCAAGCTTCAGAAGCTGTCTGCGGGATATGTTGCGCATAGCATTTCTCCTTGATCAAAACATGGTCCTGTTCGAGTATAAATCTAGAAACAAGGCCATGACAAAGCTCAAGGTAAAGCTTGCGCAAAAGAATGTAAGCGGAAGTAAGCCAGCATGGGCGCGGGTGCCCGTACTAATATCCGATTTGTAACGCAGCAGCTGCCGCGCTGCCGGGACAACATATCCTATGAAAAGATCATGAACAGGCTCTAAACCTACATCAGCACGATATCGTAGGTTTCCTGCGCATAATGCGTTTCCGCCTGCAGGGAAATCGGCTTGCCGATGAAATCAGAGAGATTGGCCAGGCTCTGGGACTCCTCGTCCAGCAGCAGGTCAATCACCTTGGGCGCGGCCAGGATGCGGAACTCGCGCGCGGTGAACTGCTTGGCGTTGCGCAGCAGTTCGCGGAAAATTTCATAGCAGACGGTCTGCGCGGTCTTGACCTCGCCGCGCCCCTTGCAGGACGGGCAAGGCTCGCACAGCAGGTGCGCCAGGCTTTCGCGCGTGCGCTTGCGCGTCATCTCGACCAGGCCGAGCGTGGAAAACCCGTTCACGCCGGTACGCGCCCTGTCCTTGGCCACGGTCTTTTTCAGCTCGGCGAGCACGGCGTTTTGCTGCTCTTCCTCATCCATGTCGATGAAGTCGATGATGATGATGCCGCCGAGGTTGCGCACGCGCAGCTGGCGCGCGATGCATTGCGCCGCCTCGAGATTGGTCTTGAAGATAGTGTCGGACAGGCTGCGCCCGGTGACGAAGCCGCCCGTGTTCACGTCCACGGTGGTCAGCGCCTCGGTCTGGTCGAAGATCAGGTAGCCGCCCGACTTGAGCTCCACCTTGCGCGACATGGCCTTGTTGATCTCGTGCTCGACGTTGTACATGTCGAACAACGGACGCGCGCCTTGGTAATGCTCGATGCGCTTCACAGCCCCTACTGCGTAGTGGCTGGCGAAATCCAGCAGCTTTTGATAGGTCTCGCGCGAATCCACCAGGATGCGCTCCGTTTCGTCATTGACCACGTCGCGCAGCACGCGCATGGGCAAATCCAGGTCCTGGAACACCAATGAACGGTCGGCAGCCCCGTGGCTGGCCGCCTGGATATTGCTCCAGACCTTTTGCAGGTAATCGATATCCGCCAACAGCTCTTCATCGGTCGCCGCTTCCGACATGGTGCGGATGATGTAGCCGCCCTCGCGCTTTTCCGGCAGCAGGCGCAGCAGGCGCTCACGCAGCAATTCGCGCTCGGCCTCGTCCTCGATACGCTGCGATACGCCGATATGCTGCTGTTGCGGCAGATACACGAGAAAGCGGCCAGCAATGCTGATCTGCGTGGTCAGGCGCGCGCCCTTGGTGCCGATCGGCTCCTTGATCACCTGCACCATGACGGGCTGGCCTTCGTGCAATACTTCCTGGATGGCTTTTTCCTTCTCCGGGCTACAGCATTCCAGGATATCCGCCACATGCAGGAAGGCGGCACGCTGCAGGCCGATCTCGACGAAGGCGGACTGCATTCCCGGCAATACGCGGCACACCTTGCCGCGATAGATGTTGCCCACCAGCCCCAGCGAGGTGGCGCGCTCTACGTGCAGCTCCTGCAATACCCCCTGATCGACGATGGCGACGCGGGTTTCCTGCGGGGTGACATTGATCAGAATTTCTTCACTCATGACATCACTTAAATTTATTTTCCAGCTTATTCTTAAAATCTAGGCTGCCCGATTGGGAATGGCAAAACCGCAATTCCTCAGCAATGTCGCAGTTTCAAAAAGCGGCAGCCCCATGACGCCGGAATAGCTGCCCTCGATACGCTCTATCAATGTCCCTCCCAGGCCCTGTATGCCGTAAGCGCCGGCCTTGTCCCGCGGCTCCCCGCTGGACACATAGGCGGCGATCAAGTCATGGCTCAATGCCGCCATCTTCACGCGCGTCGTTGACAACGCGACTTCAATGCCGCAGTTGCTTGCCAGTGCGACGCCAGTATGCACCTCATGCCAGCGGCCCGACATGGACGCCAGCATGGCATAGGCTTCCTCGTCGCTTGCCGGCTTGCCGAGAATGGCGCCATCGACGCATACCGTGGTATCCGCGGCCAGCACCGGCATATCCAGCGTTTGCAGGCTGGCCGAGCCGGCATGCGCTTTCTCGCGCGCGAGACGCAATACATAATCGGCAGCCGACTCCGCATTATATACAGACTCGTCTATATCGGAAGGGATGACGACGAACTCCACGCCGATTTGCTGCAACAGCTCCGCACGCCTAGGTGAGCGGGAAGCGAGATAAATGCGCGTCATGTTGGTGCCTATGGCCTGTAATTAGGTTGATATTGGGCGACGATACTACCCGATAGCCTTCACCTCCAACAAGAAAGTTGCAACGGCACGCCGACGGCAATGCTGGCTTCACGAGCAATCCCGCTGTAAAATTATGGGTTTACGTTACCTGGCGGCGGATGCTGCCAGTCGCCTGGTGAAGAAGTCCATGATCTGGAAACCCCATACCACTGTCGCCGCCATCGTGGAGCAGGACGGCCGCTTTCTCCTGGTGGAGGAAGAAACCGCGGACGGCATCCGCCTCAACCAGCCTGCCGGGCATGTGGAGCATGGCGAAAGCCTGCTGGAAGCCGTCGTCAGGGAAGCCCGCGAGGAAACCGCCTACCGTTTCACGCCGCAAAGCCTGCTGGGCATCTACCACTGGCGCCATCCGCTCAAGGACATTACCTACCTGCGGTTCGCCTTTATCGGCCATGTTGACGACCATCAGCCAGGCTTGCCCTTGGACGACGGCATCATCCGCGCCATCTGGATGACCCCGGATGAAATCCGCGCCAGCCAGGCAAGGCACCGCAGCCCGCAAGTACTCACTTGCGTCGAGCACTACCTGGCGGGACAGCGTTTCCCGCTCAATGTGATTACCCATTTATAGCGTTGCCATTTAGCAGATAGAACATCCATCATGAAGAAAAAAGTCATCGTCGGCATGTCCGGCGGCGTCGACTCCTCCGTCGCAGCACTATTGCTCAAGGAACAAGGCTACGAAGTCGTCGGCCTGTTCATGAAAAACTGGGAGGATGACGATACCGATGAATACTGCCCGGCCAAGCAGGACTTGATCGATGCAGCCGCCGTCGCCGACAAGATCGGCATCGAGATCGAGGCAGTGAATTTCAGCAAGGAATACAAGGAACGCGTGTTCGCCAACTTTCTCGAGGAATACAGCGCCGGCCGCACGCCCAACCCGGATATCCTTTGCAATTCCGAGATCAAGTTCAAGGCCTTCCTCGACCATGCCATGGCGCTGGGCGGCGACCTCATGGCCACCGGCCATTATGCCCAGGTGCGCGAGAAGAACGGCTTGTTCCAGCTCATGAAGGCCGACGACGGCACCAAGGACCAGAGCTATTTCCTTTACCGCCTCAACCAGGCGCAGCTCTCCAAGACCCTGTTCCCGCTAGGCCACCTGCTCAAGCGCGAAATCCGCGACATTGCACGCCGCGCCGGCCTGCCCACCAGCGAAAAGAAGGATTCCACCGGCATCTGCTTCATCGGCGAACGTCCGTTCCAGGAATTCCTCAGCCGCTATCTGCCGCGCGCGCCCGGAGAAATCCAGACGCCGGAAGGCAAGGTCGTCGGCCAGCACAACGGCCTGATGTACTACACCATGGGGCAGCGCCAGGGATTGGGGATCGGCGGCTCGAAGGAAAGCAACGGAGAACCTTGGTTCGTCGCGGGCAAGGACATGCAGCGCAACGTGCTGGTCGTGGTACAAGGGCACGACCACCCGTTGCTGCTCAATGACGGATTGGTCGCAGGCAACCTGCACTGGATCGCGGGAGAAGAGCCGAAAACCCATTGGGTCTATGCCGCCAAGACACGCTACCGCCAGCCGGATGCGCCTTGCGAAATCGACAAGCTGACAAGCGAGAGCGCGGACATCCGCTTCGGCCAGAAGCAATGGGCCATCACGCCGGGGCAGTCGGTCGTGGTCTATGAAAGCAACGTCTGCCTGGGCGGCGGCATCATTACCTCAGCCCTCTAAAACAGGGCTTGAGGGCAGCCCGGCCTGGAGTGTCAGGCCGCGGCTGGCGCAGTATCCTTGAACGAAGCCCGCTTCATCATGGCGGCATAGTGCTTGGCAAGGCTGGGATACTGCTGCTTCCAGTCCAGCTGCTGGTAGCGCAGCTCCAGGTAGCCCAGCATGCATCCCACGGCAATGTCAGCAAGGCTGAAGCTTTCATTAACGCACCACTTTTTCTTTTCCAGGTCTTGATCCAGAGTCTTGAGGCCGCGCTCTACTTTGCCCAGCTGCTTGGCGATCACGGCTGGGTCCTGTAATCCTTCCGGACGGCGCCCTTCGATTACGGCCGCGATGGCCGCATCCGTCACGCCGTCAGCCAGCGCCTCCCAGCGCCGGACAGCAATCTTGGCGGTGTGGTCCTGCGGGATCAAGTGCGCCACCGGCGTGCGATGATCCAGGTACTCCACGATCACGCGCGAATCATAGAGGCTGTCGCCATCCGGCAGGATCAGCACCGGGATCTTGCCCAGCGGATTATGGTCGTTGACCGGACAGTCCGGGTCGGCGAGCACGACCTGCACCATATCCACGTCGATGCGCTTTTCTGCGGCCACCACGCGCACCTTGCACGCGTATGGGCTGGTGTTGGAGTATAGGAGCTTCATCTTGAATAAGACTTGAGAGATGGATGACTGCATTATAATGTAAATCATGGACTCCACATCACAGCAAGCACTGCTCCCCAACGCCCTGCAAAAAGTCATCGAGGCGGATATCCTGCGCGCATTGGAAGAGGATGTCGGCACCGGAGATATCACTGCCCAGCTGGTGCCCGCAGGCCAATTGGCAACCGCCACCATCCTCTCACGCGAAGATGCCGTAGTTTGCGGCATCCCCTGGGCAAGCGCAGCGTTCCGCCACGTCTCCAGGGAGATTGCGATCGAATGGCTGGTTCAGGAAGGCGACCTGGTCAAGGCCGGCAGCACGATCTGCACCTTATCCGGCCCCGCCCGCGCCTTGCTGACCGCCGAACGTTGCGCGCTCAACTTCCTGCAGACGCTTTCAGCGACCGCAACCGCCACGCGGCAATACGTCGACGCCATCGCCGGGACAAGCGCCCATATCCTCGACACGCGCAAGACATTGCCCGGGCTGCGCATCGCGCAAAAATACGCCGTGCGCATCGGCGGCGGGCTCAACCAGCGCATCGGGCTTTACGATGGAGTATTGATCAAGGAAAACCACATCGCCGCAGCCGGGAGTATAGAGGCCGTGCTAACAAATGCCCGGGCGTTGAATGCTGAGGTGCCGATCCAGATCGAGGTGGAAACCCTCGAACAGCTGCAGGCCGCGCTGAAAGCACGCGCCAAGCTGATCCTGCTCGACAATTTCGATATCCCGGCACTTGCCGAAGCCGTCAGGATCAACCGCGGACAAGCCATCCTCGAAGCGTCCGGCGGCATCGACATCCACAATGTGCGCGAAATCGCCCTGACCGGGGTCGACCGTATCTCCATCGGCAGCCTGACCAAGCATGTGCACGCGATCGACCTTTCCATGCGCTTCCAGCCGGAAGCTGTTTGACGAACACACGCGATTGCATCGACTTTTGCTGCGCGAATCTTTAGTATTCCTCACATGAGTCAACCTAGCGCCATTTTCCACCCTGCTCCCGGCCGCCTGTCACTGGGCGATACCTTGCGCATGCTGGTCAATGACGGGCTGGTGCACAAGCTGCAGGCCGAGCAATTGTTCAAGGACCGCAGGCTGGACAGCTCCAACCTGCATCCGCTGATCATCATCAGCGAGCAGAAATGGAAAAACCTGCAGTCCCCGAACAAGCAGCTTTCCCTCGAAATGCTCACCGCCTGGCTGGCGAAACGGGCCAACCTGGAACACTTTCATGTCGATCCGCTCAAGCTGGATTTCAGCGCCGTGGCCCAGGTCATTTCCAAGGCCTATGCCGAGCGCCTCAAGATCATGCCGGTCAAGGTCAGCGGCCAGGAAGCCGTCATCGCCACCGCCGAGCCGTTCTTCACCGACTGGATACCCGACCTCGAACGCATCCTGAAGCTCAGCATCCGGCTCGTGGTCGCGAACCCGCGCGAAATCAGCCGCTACCTGCCGGAAGTCTACAACCTCGCCAACTCCATCAACCTCGCCAACACGGCAAAGGCCGGCCAGGTCATTGGCGTGCAAAACCTGGAACAGCTGGTTGAATTAGGCAAGAACAAGAATCTCGATGCCAATGAGCAGCATGTCGTCAACATCGTCGACTGGCTGTTCAAGTACGCCTTCGAGCAGCGCGCCAGCGACATCCACCTTGAGCCGCGCCGCAATATGGGCATCTTGCGCTTCCGTATCGACGGCGTGCTGCACCAGGTCTACCAACTACCCAGCGCCATCATGAATGCGATCACCAACCGCATCAAGCTGCTGGGCCGCATGGACATGGTGGAGAAGCGCCGCCCCCAGGATGGCCGCATCAAGACGCTGACGGACGAGGGCGAAGAAATCGAGCTTCGCCTGTCCACCATGCCCACGGCATTCGGCGAAAAACTGGTGATGCGTATCTTCACGCCGGAAATCCTGGTCAAGGATTTCGTCGAGCTGGGGTTTTCCAGCGAGCAGGCACAAAAATGGACGCAGTGGACGCAAAGCCCGAACGGCATCGTCCTCGTCACCGGCCCGACCGGCTCCGGCAAGACCACTACGCTCTATTCCACGCTTAAGCTGCTCGCGACACCGGAAGTCAACGTCTGCACCGTGGAAGACCCCATCGAGATGGTGGAACCCGCCTTCAACCAGATGCAGGTGCAGCACAACATCGGGCTGACGTTCGCCGACGGCGTACGCACCCTGCTGCGCCAGGACCCGGACATCATCATGGTGGGCGAAATCCGCGACGTGGAAACCGGTGAAATGGCGATCCAGGCCGCATTGACCGGCCACCTGGTACTCTCGACCCTGCATACCAATGACGCGCCTGCCGCGGTAACCCGCCTGCTGGACCTGGGGATTCCACCGTACCTGATCCACTCCTCGCTGATCGGCATCATGGCGCAGCGGCTGGTGCGCACCTTGTGCCCGCACTGCAAGACGCCAGCCGATATCAGCCAGGAGCAGTGGAGTGAACTGGTGGGCGCATGGAAACTGCCCAAGCCCGCGCAAATCTATGCCGCCAACGGCTGCCTGGAATGCCGCATGACCGGCTATCGCGGCCGCAGCGGCATTTACGAGATGCTGTCTCTGACGCCGGAACTCAAGAAACTCATTACTCACGACGCCGATCTCTCCAGCATCAAGAAGCTGGCTTACCAGCAAGGCATGCAGCCATTATTGATCAACGGCGCCGAGAAAATTGCCGCGGGCCTGACCACCATAGAAGAACTGCTCAAGGTCGCGCCGCCGCCGTTTGAATAACGATGCAAAACACCGGCAAACTGCCCAGCAGGCTTTGCCACAAGCCACTTAAAATCACTGGCTTAAAGCCGGGCCCCACGTAATCTTCCTTGACCAAAATGGCGCAAACCGTTAGTGTTCTAAGTTTCCCAAATTCTCGGCATAACAAGCAATATCTATGGAATTATCTGGCGCAGAAATCGTCATTCGCTGTTTGCAGGAAGAGAACGTCAAATACGTTTTCGGCTATCCTGGCGGCGCAGTGCTCAATATTTACGATGAAATATTCAAACAGGATAAGTTCAAGCATATCCTGGTCCGTCATGAGCAAGCTGCTGTCCATGCAGCGGACGCCTATTCCCGCGCCACAGGTGAAGTCGGGGTCGCCCTGGTGACGTCCGGCCCGGGCGCCACCAACGCCATTACCGGCATTGCCACCGCCCACATGGATTCCATCCCCATGGTCGTCATCAGCGGCCAGGCACCGACGCCCGCCATCGGCCTGGATGCTTTCCAGGAAGTGGACATGATCGGCATCTCGCGCCCCTGCGTGAAGCACAACTTCCTGGTCAAGGATGTCAAGGACATCGCGCCCACCATCAAGAAAGCGTTCTTCATTGCCGCGACCGGACGCCCCGGCCCCGTGGTCGTCGATATCCCCAAGGACATCACCGCGCACCTCGGCCATTACGAATACCCGAAAAGCGTGGAGATGCGCTCCTACACGCCTATCCTCAAGGGACACTCCGGCCAGATCAAGAAGGCCATCAAGCTCATGCTCGAAGCCAAGCGCCCCATGCTGTATACCGGCGGCGGCGTGGTGCTGGGCGATGCGGCAGATCAATTGATCAAGCTCGCCCACAGGCTGGGCTTCCCGGTAACCAACACCCTGATGGGCCTGGGAGGCTATCCTGCGACGGACAGGCAGTTTGTCGGCATGCTCGGCATGCACGGCACGCTGGAAGCCAATATGGCGATGCAGAACTGTGACGTGCTGGTGGCCGTAGGCGCGCGTTTTGACGACCGCGTGATCGGCAACCCGCAGCATTTCTACAACAAGGACCGCACCATCGTCCATATCGACGTCGATCCTTCCTCCATCTCCAAGCGCGTTAAGGTAGACGTACCCATCGTCGGCCATGTGCAGTCCGTGCTCGCCGAGATGAACGAGTTACTCGATGCGGAAACCCGCACGCCGGACGCTGCCGCGCTCAAGGCCTGGTGGACGCAGATCGAGGAGTGGCGCGGACGCAACTGTCTCGGCTACAACCGCAACAGCGAAATCATCAAGCCGCAGTTCGTCATCGAGAAGCTCTGGGAAGTCACCAAGGGCGAAGCCTACGTGACCTCCGACGTCGGCCAGCACCAGATGTGGGCCGCGCAATACTACAAGTTCGACAAGCCGCGCCGCTGGATCAACTCCGGCGGCCTGGGCACCATGGGCGTCGGCCTGCCCTATGCCATGGGCGTGCAGTTTGCCGACCCCAAGGCCAAGGTGGCCTGCGTCACCGGCGAGGGCAGCATCCAGATGAACATTCAGGAGCTCTCCACCTGTAAGCAGTTCCACCTGCCGATCAAGGTGATCCTGCTCAACAACCGCTATCTCGGCATGGTGCGCCAGTGGCAGCAGTTCTTCTATGAAAACCGTTACTCCGAATCCTATATGGACAGCCTGCCGGATTTCGTCAAGCTCGCGGAGTCGTACGGCCATGTCGGCATGAACATCGAAAAGCCCGCTGACGTTGAAGGCGCCTTGACCGAGGCGTTCAACCTCACCGACAGGTTCGTCTTCATGAACTTCATCACCGACCAGAACGAAAACGTGTTCCCGATGGTGCCGAACGGCAAGGGGTTGTCTGAAATCATCCTGGCTGAAGACCTGTAAGAAGAACCATGAAACATATCATCTCCATATTGATGGAAAACGAAGCCGGCGCCCTCTCCCGCGTTGCCGGCCTGTTTTCTGCGCGTGCATACAATATCGAATCCCTGACCGTGGCGCCCACCGAGGACGCCACGCTGTCACGCATGACCATCGTCACCTCCGGATCGGATGATGTGATCGAGCAGATCATCAAGCAGCTCAACAAGCTGATTGATGTGGTCAAGGTACTGGACCTCAACGATGGCCGCTTTATCGAGCGCGAGCTGATGTTGGTGAAGGTAAAGGCTACCGGCTCCTTCCGCGACGAAATGAAGCGCATGTGCGACATTTTCCGCGGCCGCATCATCGATGTAGCAGACGGCAGCTACACCATTGAGTTGACCGGCTCCGGCTCCAAGCTGGACGCCTTCCTGGAAGCGCTGGACAAGGCCGTCATCCTGGAAACCGTGCGCACTGGCGCTTCCGGCATAGGCCGCGGCGACAGGATACTCAAACTTTAAACACTCAAGTTGCCCATCACACCGGGCAGCAGAATCCATTTGTATTGAAAGGTAAAAAATGAAAGTCTATTACGACAAGGACGCGGACCTCTCCCTGATCAAGAAGCTGAAAGTCACCATCGTCGGCTACGGCTCCCAAGGCCATGCCCATGCGCAAAACCTGAAGGACTCCGGCGTGACCGTCACCATCGGCGCCCGCAAGGACGGCAGCTCCTTTGCCAAGGCCGTGAACGCAGGCCATGACGTCAAGGAAATCAAGGATGCCGTCACTGGCGCGGATGTCGTCATGGTCTTGCTGCCTGACGAAACCATGGCAGAAATCTATCACGCTGAAATCGAGCCCAACCTGAAGAAGGGCGCTGCGCTGGCCTTTGCTCACGGCTTCAACGTGCATTACAACCAGATCGTGCCGAGCAAGGACCTGGACGTGATCATGATCGCGCCTAAGGGCCCAGGCCACACCGTGCGTTCCGAATACCTCAAGGGCGGCGGCGTGCCATCCCTGATCGCGGTTTACCAAGACGCCTCCGGCAAGGCCAAGGACATTGCGCTGTCCTACGCTGCAGCCAACGGCGGCACCAAGGGCGGCGTGATCGAGACCAACTTCCGCGAAGAAACCGAAACTGATTTGTTCGGCGAACAGGCTGTGCTCTGTGGCGGCGCAGTCGAACTAGTCAAGGCTGGCTTCGAGACACTGGTCGAAGCTGGCTACGCCCCGGAAATGGCCTACTTCGAGTGCCTGCACGAACTGAAGCTGATCGTGGACCTCATGTACGAAGGCGGTATTGCCAACATGAACTACTCCATTTCCAACAATGCCGAGTACGGCGAGTACGTCACCGGCCCGCGCGTGATTGCCGACCAGGCCCGCGCCGCGATGAAGGAATGCCTGACCAACATCCAGAACGGCGATTACGCCAAGCAATTCATCCTGGAAGGCCGTACCAACTATCCATCCATGACTGCACGCCGCCGCCTGACCGCCGCCCACCCGATTGAGCAAGTCGGCAGCCAACTGCGCGCCATGATGCCTTGGATTGCCAAGAACAAGCTGGTAGATCAATCCAAGAACTAATTAGTTTTTGGTAGATTGATCGCACTTAGTCTCAATCCAAGAACTAAGCGATCAAAGTCTACGTTAAAATAGAAAGAGGCTGGACGATGTCCAGCCTCTTTTTTACATCCAGTCCCCTATGAAGAGGTTTGTGTGTCAACACCCTGTTCCGTCAAACTGCAATACCTGACCCCAAAAATCGCACTGACCGCATTGGCGGGCAAACTCGCCCACTTGCGGGCAGGCTGGTTGACCACCGCCGTCATCCGCTGGTTTGCCAAGCATTACCGGGTCAACATGCTGGAAGCGGTCAATCCCGACATTGCCAGCTATGCCAGCTTCAACGATTTCTTTACCCGGGCATTGAAGCCCGGTGCACGGCCGCTGGCCGATGCGGCGCAAATCTGCCCTGTCGATGGCGCCATCAGCCAGTTCGGCCGCATAGACAAGGACCAGATTTTCCAGGCCAAGGGCCACCAGTATTCAACCACCACCCTATTGGCCGGCAATGCCTCGATGGCACAACATTATGAAAACGGCTACTTTGCCACCATCTATCTCAGCCCCCGCGATTACCACCGTATTCATATGCCCTGCGACGGCAAGCTGCTTTCCATGACCTATGTGCCCGGCGACCTGTTTTCCGTCAACCCGTTGACTGCCGAGCACGTGCCCGGGCTATTCGCCCGCAATGAGCGCGTGGTGTGCGAATTCGCGCATGGCGAAGGCAAGTTCGTGCTGGTACTGGTAGGCGCCACCATCGTGGGCAGCATGGCGACCGTATGGCACGGCATCGTCAACCCGCCGCGTCCGGGAAAAATCCAGACCTGGCACTATCATGATCAGGACATTCACTTGAAACAAGGTGAGGAAATGGGACGCTTCCTGCTAGGGTCGACCGTGGTGCTACTCTACCCGGAAGCGGCAGGGCTTAAGTTCGAGGCCGGCTGGCATCCATTGAAGGCCGTATCCCTGGGCGAGGCAATGGCGCAACAAGATTGAAATGAAATTGAAAAGGAGATTCCGGCCCGACGCCGGAATCTCCATAGGCAAATCAACGCACTGGCTGATCCAGCTTCTCCGCCGCGCGCGCGCGCCGGCGATCCGCCAGATGGGAGGACAGCTCCTTCAACGCCAGGCGATAGACATCGCGCTTGAACTCAATGACGGAATCCATCGCTACCCAGTAATCGCTCCAGCGCCAGGCATCGAATTCCGGATGCGTGCTGGCACGCAATGACACGTCGCTATCACGCCCGACCAGCCGGAGCAGGAACCATATCTGCTTCTGCCCCTTGTAACTGCCACGCCATTCGCGCTTGATCCAGTTGGTGGGCACGTCGTACCGCAGCCAGTCCCGGGTGCGGCCCAGGATTTTGACATGCTCGGGACGCAGCCCAACCTCCTCCATCAATTCGCGGTACATGGCTTGCTCAGGGCTCTCGCCATATTTAATCCCGCCTTGCGGAAACTGCCAAGAGTGTTCGCGGATGCGCTTACCCCAAAACACCTGATTGCGGGCATTACATAAAATAATGCCGACATTCGGGCGATATCCATCCCGATCTATCATGACAACATACCTCTATAGTTTGTCGTCATTTTTCCATATTTCGCCAGATATTGAAAGCTGAGCAAGCGGCAACGCCACGATCAAAATCCCGGAAAACACAGGAGAAATCCAGCCTTGACGCTGTTTACAAGCCCCCCGTATACTGCTGGGTCAACCTACAGCAACGTTGACGCGTTACTTTAACCAACTGGCAAACCTGATCGCAAAAACGTAATCGACAGTGAAACACCACATCCGTATTCTCAACAGCTTTTTGCCTCTTCTGGCATTTGTCTTCCCGGCTCTGGCAGATGAGGCCTACATCACCAACCAGGGTGAAAACACTGTTTCCGTTCTCAGCCTCGACGATCACAGCACCATCGCCACCATTGCCGTAGGCAAGGCTCCCGTAGGCGTTGCCTCCTCCGCCAGCTTGGGCAAAGTCTATATCAGCAATGTCGATAGCCACTCGGTATCGGTGATAGACAGCAAAAAACATGAGGTCATCGACACCATCGAGATATCCGGCTCGCCAGTCGGCATTGCCCTCTCGCCGGACAGCAAAACACTCTACGTTGCAGACTGGGGCGATGACCGCGTCCTGGCGATCGATACAGCCGATCCCAGCCAGCGCCGCGAAGTCAGCATCGGCAAAGCGCCTGCGGGGCTCATCGTCAGCCACGACGGCAGCAAGCTTTATGTCGCCAATCGCGACAGCAACGACTTGGCGGTGATCGACACGCAATCCCTCAAAGTGCTGCAGCGCATCGCCACCGGCGAGCACCCGTTCGGTATCACCCTCGGGCCGGATGGCAAGCAGGTTTTTGCCGTCAATGTCTATGCCAACAGCCTGACGGTCATCAATCTGGAAAACCTTGAAACCCGCACCATTGCCGTGGGGGAACATCCATATTGCGTCACGGTGAGCCCGGACAGCCGATATGCCTATGTCACCAACACCCAGGCGGACACAGTCTCCGTGATCGACCTCGAACAGAACAAGGAAACCGCCAAGATCCGCGTCGGCGGCTTCCCGGAGGGCATCAACTATGATGCCGCCACCAACAAAATTTACGTTGCCAACTGGTTTGACAACTCGGTTTCAGTGATAGACGCCAGCAGCCATAAACATATCCAGGACATTTCCACCGGCAAACAAAGCCGGGCGTTCGGACAGTTTATACTCAACAAGACGTCGCATTGATTGGGAGCTGATTAGTATGCTGTCCCGCTACAACCTAGCAGCAGGACAGCACATTGACGGTTCCACTTTTATAACTTGCAAAAACATGGAGAAACATAGATGAAGAAAATCCTCGCATTGCTTGCCATCGGCCTGCTGCCGCTCACCGCTGCCGCCCACGGGCCTTCGCCTCAGAAAGTTGAAAAAACTGTCGTCATCGATGCCAGCCCCGACAAAGTCTGGGCCTTGGTCAAGGACTTCGGCAACTGGCAGAAATGGCACCCTGCCGTTGAAAGCACCAAGCTCGACAAGCGCAATGTAGACGGCACGGAAGAAACCGTGCGCCTGCTTACCCTCAAGGGCGGCGGCACCATCCTGGAAAACCTCAAGAGCCTGGATGAGGACAGTAAGCAAATGAAGTACGGCATCATCGAAGGCGTGCTGCCAGTTGCCGACTACTATTCCACCATTTCCGTCAAGGCTCTTGACGGCGGCAAGTCCGAAGTCAAATGGATGGGCCGCTTCTACCGCGTGTACAAGCTCAACCCACCTATCCCTCCAGGCCAGGATGACAAGTCCGCCCTGGATGCGGTCAATGGCGTATATGATGCCGGCCTTGCCAACCTGAAGAAAGTAGCCGAAGGCAAGTAAACTTTCTAAGCAAACCTAACAATGCTTGTCACTTAGTGACAAAAATTGTCAGTTAAAAGTGAGCAAAAAGCGGAGCAATAGCTCCGCTTTTTATTTCAACTCCAACAAAACCCTTAAAATTCAACAAACAACCCATCACCCTCAAAAGCTGGCACAGCCATTGCAATAAGCAATGCATGCGGCACTCTCCAGCTGCAGTAAAACTCAACTAAAGGGGTTCATGATGAAAAAAGTACAACAAGGCTTTACATTGATCGAACTGATGATCGTGGTGGCGATTATTGGCATTTTAGCTGCAGTGGCTATTCCAGCCTATCAAGATTATGTAGTGAAAAGCCAATTTGCTGGTGCATTCAAAGAGGTCGCATCGTTAAAAACTGCTTTTGAAGTTGCGGTTAATGAAGGGAAAACACCTTCAGTGACAGCTACAGATCCTGGATATATTGGGATGAACACAGCATCAAGCACCTATTGTACTCTTGCAGTAACAGGCGTCACCGCAATTCAATGCACAGCAAAAGGTGGCAATGCTGCAAAATTTACAGGAAAAACAATTACTCTTAATCGTGATGCAGATGGAGTTTGGACTTGTGCAACTGGCGGCGGCATTGATGCTAAATTCCGTCCAGGAAATTGTACTTAATTAGCAAAGACATAAGGCACAATAACTAGCTGTCATTGCGCCGAAAAAAGCAGCTTCCTCCACAGGAGACAACGCCACCATGCGTCGTCTCCTGTCTCTTTTGATCTTTTTATCGAATTGACTAATCAAACCAAGGAAAGACACGGCACCTCGTTGATATCCCGAGTGACATCTACTGTAAAAGGATAATCATTCAGAAGTTCAACCACTGCCCTTGTTGTAATACCTGCGGTGCTAACCCATGGCTTACTGTTTTAACTTCTCGCATGATTGCTTCTCCCTCACCTGGCTTCAGATGCGTAACCCATACTTCTGGACGAGGCTTAAGTTGATCTAACCCATTCAGCAGCAACGCCGGACAATAATGGTGAGAAACCAACGCCAAGGCAATCTCAGCATTGGTGAACGAGACTTCGATGATCAGGTGACGTAAATTGTCTACTTGGTTCAGCACTTGCCAGAACTCGTCGCAACTGGTGGTATCGCCAGTGAATGCAAGACTGCCTGATCCACTATCCAGCAAATAACCGACTGCAGGCACACTATGGTTGGCAGGTAGTGCCACAATACGTCGGCCAGCAATCTCAACCTCGTCTCCCACCGTCATAGGCGCATATTGCAGCAAAGGTTGGTCAGGAGTAGGAATTCGATTGAAGTCCGGCCAGATTTGCCCATTGAAGATATGCGCCTTGAGACTGGCAATGGTTTCCGGCAACGCATGCACTGTCACCGGCCTTTCGCGCTTGCCCAGCACGGCATCCAGCAGCAATGGCAGGAAAGCGACATGGTCGAGGTGTGAGTGAGTCAGAAACACATGATCGATCGCTGACATCTGCTCAAGCGTGAGGTCGCCCACGCCGGTGCCGGCATCCACGAGGATATCCTCATCTACCAGCAAGGATGTCGTGCGCAGGCCCTGGCCTATACCGCCGCTGCAGCCCAATACCTGGACAATCATGCTTCCCCCCGCTTGCTTTCAAAATTGTATACGCCGTCCCAATCCGCTTCTGGCGCATGATGGCTGAAATGACTGATGCGCTCAAGATAAAGCACGTATATCCTGCGCTCGCCATAAGCGGTTTGCAATGCCTTGAAAGCCGTATTGGCTTGTTGCCATTGTTGCTGGCGATAGGCTGCTAACGCCAGTTCGTATTGAGCCAATTCCTGCGCTGCTTCAGGATATTCATCAATGATGGGAGCATAAATCCGTATGGGGGCATCCTTGCCTTTTACACGGATCAGGTCCAACTCGCGATAGGGATATTGCGTCGCGGCCCGGACAGAAAACTCGCTCACGATGACAGGTTCCGCGTAATATTCGCATAAGCTTTCCAAGCGCGCGCTGAGGTTGACCGCATCGCCCAGTACGGTATAGGCCATGCGAAATTCTGAGCCCATGTTACCCACCGTCATTTCACCGGTGTTAAGGCCTATGCCTATTTTGAATGCAGGCCAGCCTTTTTCCTGAAAGACTGCATTCACTTTTTCAAGCTCCCGCGCCATGTCCAGCGCCGCGTTGACTGCATTGGCCGCATGCTGTTCGTCATGCAGCGGCGCTCCCCAGAACGCCATGATGGCATCGCCCATGTATTTGTCTATGGTACCGCGATGCTGGTGGATGACACGCGTCATCGCCGTCAGGTATTCGTTCATGAGCTTGGCCAGCGTTTGCGGATCAAGCGCTTCCGAGATGGTGGTGAACCGGCGGACATCGCAGAACAGCACCGTCATCTCCCGGCTTTCTCCCTCCAGCCCGAGCTGATTCGGCCGGGCTGCCATTTCCGCGACCAGCTCCGGCGGCACATATTGTCCGAACAGTTGTGCCAAGTGGCGCTTGCTGCGCGACTCGATGAAATAGCCGTAGCTCATGTTGAGTACATAGAGCAAGGCCACGAGCAGCAAGGCCGAAGCCAATGGCAGCACGACGCCGATTTCCCATGACAGGAGATTGGACAATACCAGCAGGGATAGCACCGCCGCCGACAACATCGTGGCAGGCACAGGCCGCATGCGCGGCAGCAGGATGGACAGCCCCACGCCCAGGAGCATCAGCAGCAGGAACTCGGCGCCCAACGTGTAGGCCGGCTGCTGCCTGACGCTGCCGTCCAGGATGCCCGCGATCATGTTGGCATGGATTTCCACGCCGGGATACACGCTCTGCACAGGGGTCGCGCGCAAATCCATCAAGCCCGGCGCCGTCGTGCCGATCAGCACAATCCGGTCCTGCAGTTGCTGCGGCGGCACCTTGCCGTGCAATACATCGGCAGCTGATATATAGGGGAA
Source organism: Methylobacillus draconifructus (assembly GCF_045984355.1). Lineage (NCBI taxonomy): Bacteria > Pseudomonadati > Pseudomonadota > Betaproteobacteria > Nitrosomonadales > Methylophilaceae > Methylobacillus > Methylobacillus draconifructus. The sequence goes on from NZ_JBJQII010000001.1 coordinate 41,257, forward strand.
GCTCCCTTGCTTGCCACGATAGGGAATCAGCGCATTAAGATTGGCATCGACCGGGATTTTCCGTTGTCCTAGCTCCAGCCACTCCATGCCAGCATAATGCATACTGTCGGCAAAACCGGGAGTCACCTGAACATCTCCCAGCACTTGGCGCGCCACTGCCAGCGACAAGGCTTCATACACGCCATCCTGGTATGCCACCAGCAACGGGATGCGGCGGGTAATGCCGTCCTCGTCGGGATCGGGATTGAAGTGCCCGGCCGCTTTTGCCTGTTGCTGCAAGACCGGCAGGTTTGCGCCGTACCCGCTGGCCTGCAGATAGGCAATATCGCGCCCGGCCAACACATCGGCCTGCATCACGGGCGGCGGCAACACGCCAATGTTATGCTGCATGCGGGTGTCATGGCGGAAGTAATATCCCAGCACGACATTGCGTCCTCGCATGCTGTCTGCAAACTGCTGGTCATAATCCAGCCCGGGCGCTACCGCATCAATTAGCTGCGCGATGTCTGGCCGCTGACCAAATTGCGCTTGCCGCATGGCTTGTAGTGCCGCCAGGCCTGAACTTTCGTCCTTTTCGGCAAATACGACATCAAATGCCACCAGCCTGGCTTGGTACTGGTCGAATAGCCTGTCCAGCAATTGCGCCAGTTTGTTGCGCCCCCAGGGCCAATGTCCTTCTTGCTTCAGACTGGCTTCGTCGATATCGACGATGACGATATGGTCGTCCAGCCCTCCCGACGTCAGCAACTGCAGCCGGGCATCATAGGCAAAGCGCTCCATCGCTTGTATGAAGCCCAGATTCAAGGCTCCCACGACATGGGCCAGCAACAGGACCGTGACCAGTATACCGAGCAACAGGCGGATGTGTTGATGGGAAAAGAGACGGGAAATACGCATGCAGGAATGAGGTTGTCGGGTTATGCCAGTGCGTTGATTTTACAGAAGCATAGCGTAAAAGCCTTGCACATGGGGAATGTGCCGTATGCCATATGCTGGATTGCATGGCAGAATGCAGCTTTCGCTCCAAACACAGGCAGAACTGATGCCCTTACTTGATTGTATTGAAATTTCCTCCGATGACGCCATCCGCAACAGCGTGATCTGGCTGCACGGCCTGGGCGCGGACGGCAACGATTTCGCGCCAGTGGTGCGCGAGCTGGCGCTGCCTCATACGCGCTTCATCCTGCCGCATGCCCCGGCAATCCCGGTCACGGTCAACCATGGCTATACCATGCCCGCATGGTATGACATTTACAGCTTCGAGCCGGGTGCAGCCCAGGATGGCGATGGCATCCGCGCCACCCAGGAAAAGGTCGAAGCCCTGATCGCCAATGAACTGGCACGCGGGATTCCAAGCCAACGCATCATGCTGGCGGGCTTCTCGCAGGGAGGCGTCATTGCGCTGCACACCGCGTTGCGTCACCCCGCTCCTCTTGCCGGAGTATTGGCGCTTTCCACTTATCTTGCGCTGGCTGACAGCCTCTCCATAGAAAAGCATGCCGCCAACCAGCACATCCCCATCTTCATGGCGCACGGCACATTGGACAATGTCATTCCGCTGGCGCGTTACCATGCATCCGCACAGGCATTGCAAAGCCAGGGATATTCCCTGGAACTGCATGAATACCCGATGCCACATTCCGTTTGCATGGAGGAGATCGGCGATATCCGCGGCTTCATGCAGCAGCAGCTCGGGTTATCATTAACTTAATCATGGTTTACAGAAGCAGTTCGGCGTAAAATGGCGCATTATTTTCACAATAATGCAATGAGCACGCACAGCTTGATGGAGTTGTGCCACATGCTCCTGCACCGGTTGTTTCATGAGTAAAAAAACCAAGGCTGACGATCCGCAAGCCAGCATATTTGAAGCCCTGAGCTTCGAAACCGCCATGACCGAGCTGGAGGGCCTGGTCGGGCAGATCGAGTCCGGCCAACTGCCGCTTGAGCAATCCCTGGCCGCCTACAAACGCGGCTCGGAGCTATTGCAGCACTGCCAGAAATCACTGGCAGACATTGAGCAGCAAGTACGCATCCTCACCGAGTCCAATCAGCTACAACCGTACAACGACGCTAAATGACCGATTTCCAAAGCTGGGCCCACCATACCCAACAACGTATGGAACACACGCTGGACAGCTTGCTTCCAGCATCGCACATTTCCCCCAACCGCCTGCATGAAGCCATGCGCTATGCCGTATTGGGCGGAGGCAAACGCGTACGCGCATTGCTTGCGCATGCGGCAGGCGAACTCTGCGGCGCCAACCCTGCGAAAGTGGATATTGCAGCCGCTGCGGTGGAATTGATCCACGCCTATTCCCTCGTGCACGATGACATGCCATGCATGGACGACGACGACTTGCGCCGCGGCAAGCCGTCCTGTCACAAGCAATACGACGACGCCACAGCGCTGTTGGTTGGCGACGCCTTGCAAACCCTGGCGTTCCAATCCCTGGCGACGCCGGGCTTATGCACCGACCCAGGCAGGCAACTGGAAATGGTCAACCTGCTGGCTATCGCCAGCGGTTCGCGCGGCATGGCGGGCGGGCAGGCGATCGACCTTGCCAGCGTAGGCAAGTCGCTCGACCAATCCGAGCTGGAATACATGCATATCCACAAAACCGGGGCCCTGATCCGCGCCGCGGCCCTGCTTGGCGCGCACTGCGCCGATGAGCTGGACCAGGCGCAATTGCATGCTATTGACCATTACGCCCAGGCCATCGGGCTCGCCTTCCAGGTAGTGGACGACATTCTCGACGCAGAGGCCGACAGCGAGACCCTGGGCAAGACGGCAGGCAAGGATGCCGAAAGCGACAAGCCGACCTATGTCACGATCCTGGGCATAGACCACGCCAAGCGCTTGGCGCAGGAATTGCTGGACGACGCGCTCGCGCCGCTGGCGCCTTATGGCGAAGCCGCCAGCCAGCTGAAGCAGGTGGCGCGCTTCATTACTCAACGTAGCTTTTAAGCGGGCCAGCCATGTACGAACTGCTAGAACGCATCAACTCACCAGAGCAACTGCGCAGGCTTGACCGCAGGGAGCTGCATGAGCTTGCCAGGCAATTGCGGGGCTTTCTCGTCAATAGCGTCGCGCAAACGGGCGGGCACCTGTCCTCCAACCTGGGCGTGGTCGAACTCACCATCGCCTTGCACTATGTATTCAATACGCCGGAAGACCGCTTGGTCTGGGACGTGGGGCACCAAACCTACCCGCACAAGATACTCACCGGCCGCAGGGAAGAGATGGGCAACCTGCGCAGGCCTGGCGGCATTGCCGGATTTCCTCGCCGGGACGAAAGCATTTACGACACGTTTGGCACCGGGCACTCCAGCACCTCCATTTCCGCCGCGCTCGGCATGGCGATTGCGGCACAAAAAAGCGGCTCCGATCGTCATTCGATCGCCGTGATCGGCGATGGCGCCATGACCGCAGGCATGGCGTTCGAGGCGCTCAATAACGCGGGCGCCATGGATGCCAACATCCTGGTGATCCTCAATGACAACGACATGTCGATATCGCCCAATGTCGGCGCGCTGACCAACTATCTGGCAAAACTGCTGTCAGGGCCGCTGTATACCTCGATGCGCCGCTCCGGCGAGAAGGTGCTGGGCGTCATGCCCCCGGTACGCGAATTCGCTAAGCGCGCGGAAGAGCACGTGAAGGGCATGGTGACTCCCGGCACGCTATTTGAGGAGTTCGGCTTCAACTACATCGGCCCGATCGACGGCCACGACATCGATGTATTGATCGCGACATTGCGCAATATCCGCGAGCTCAAGGGTCCGCAGTTCCTGCATATCGCGACGCAGAAAGGCCACGGCTACCAGCCTGCCGAGGACAACCCGGGCAAGTTCCACGGCGTCGGCAAGTTCGACCCCAGCAACGGTTGCTCGATTGCCCAGGCAGGCAAGAAAACCTATACGCAAGTGTTCAGCGACTGGCTGGTGGACATGGCCGCCCAGGACGAGCGCCTGATCGGCATTACCCCCGCCATGTGCGACGGCTCCGGCCTCAATGCCTTTGCCGAGCAATTCCCAGACCGCTTCTACGACGTCGGCATCGCCGAACAGCATGCGCTCACTTTCGCCGCCGGCATGGCATGCGACGGCCTGAAGCCGGTCGTCGCGATCTACTCCACATTCCTGCAACGCGCATACGACCAGTTCATCCACGATATCGCCTTGCAGAACCTGCCGGTGATGTTCGCGATCGACCGCGCCGGCCTGGTGGGTGCGGACGGTCCGACACATGCAGGCAGCTTCGACCTCAGCTACCTGCGCTGCATCCCCAATATTATCGTCATGACGCCAAGCGACGAAAATGAATGCCGGCAAATGCTGTACACGGCTTATCAGCACAACGGCCCATCCGCCGTGCGTTATCCGCGCGGCGGCGGCCCGGGTGCAGCCATCGCCAGTGAAATGCAGTCGCTGCCGATCGGCAAGGGCGAGCTGCGCAGGCAGGGCAGCCGTGTCGCGATCCTCGCGTTCGGCAGCATGCTGAGCCCAGCGCTGGAAGCTGCCGAAACCCTGGATGCCACCGTGGCCAACATGCGCTTCGTCAAGCCGCTGGATACAAGCCTGGTCAGCCAGCTGGCACAGAGCCATGACCTCATCGTCACCGTTGAGGAAAACGCCATCATGGGAGGCGCGGGCGCCGCCGTGATGGAATCCATGCAGGCATCGGGCATTCACACGCCTGTGCTCTGCCTCGGCCTGCCCGATACGTTCATCGAGCATGGCGTGCATGAAACCATGCTGGCGGAATGCGGTCTCAATGCCACGGGCATCGTTGCCGCAATTGAGAAAAGATTAACCAAGTAGTATACTCAACTATTACCGAATTCACTTATAGCATTTCAGGAATCCCATGAACCAACCCTCTATTCCGCCGATTGAAGATGTGCAGAACACCCCGGACACCCGGCAGCTCGCCATTGACAAGGTAGGGATCAAATCCATCCGCCACCCGGTCAAGGTCAAGGACAAGACCGGCGGCGTCCAGCATACCGTTGCGAACTTCAACATGTACGTGTTCCTGCCGCACAACTTCAAGGGCACGCACATGTCGCGCTTCGTTGAGATACTCAACAACAACGAGCGCGAAATATCGGTGGAATCGTTCGAAAGCATCCTGCGCGCGATGGTGGAGCGCCTCGATGCCGAGTCCGGCCACGTCGAGATGACCTTCCCGTATTTCGTCAACAAGGCCGCCCCGGTTTCCGGCGTGCAAAGCCTGTCCGACTATGAAGTGACTTTCATCGGCGAAATCAACAAGGGCAAGTACGACATCACCGTCAAGGTCGTCGTGCCCGTGACCAGCCTCTGCCCATGCTCCAAGAAGATATCGGACTACGGCGCGCACAACCAGCGCTCGCACGTCACCGTGACAGCCCTGATCAACGACTTCATCTGGGTGGAAGACATCATCCGCCTGGTGGAAGACCAGGCTTCCTGCGAAGTGTATGGCCTGCTCAAGCGCCCCGACGAAAAGTACGTCACCGAGCGCGCCTACGACAACCCGAAATTCGTCGAGGATATCGTGCGCGATGTCGCGGCCCAGCTCAATGCCGAGGCACGCGTCGTGAATTACACCGTGGAATCGGAAAACTTCGAATCCATCCACAACCACTCCGCGTACGCCCTGATCGAAAAGGACAAGCGCAAGTAAGCGCAACGCATTCGTGCTGACACAAAAAACGGCAGCCTAGGCTGCCGCTTTTATTTGCTGAATCCAGATGCTTAATATTTCTTGGTCAGCGTCAGCGCGATGCCTTCGCGCTTCATTTCCATGCGGTTGAGCGCGCTCATGCCCAACAGCACGACCGCGGGCGAGCCGCCCTCCATCACCAGCCCGTCCACCTGGCTCAATACCAGGCCGTTGAGCCGTACGTGATTGATCACCACCTTGTAGGCATTGGCCACGCCGTTCGCCGTCTGAACGGATACGGGAATGCCGCGCTTGTAATCGATCTTGGCATACTTAGCGTCGCCGCTGTTCATGACGATGGCGGATGCGCCCGTATCCACCAGGAAGCGCAATGACGCGCCATTGATCTGGCCTTCGACGAAATGGTGCCCGGTCGAATCGGCATACAATGTCACGCTGCCGCCTGCCGCGGCATCCTTGCTTGGCAGCGCGATCGCCTGTCCCATGCCCAGTTCCCGCTTGAAGCCGTCCACCTCGATCACCGCCTTGTCGCTGCTGGCGGAAACCAGGCGGATGCCTTCAGGGCTCACTTCCCCTGCCGAGAGGGTGCGCGGCTTGCCGCCATTGACGACCACGATCGCCTTGCCCTGGAACAGCCCCACGATGTTCACCTGGGTTTCTGCCCATGCCAGCGAAGGCAACAGCCATGGCAGCACCCACATCAATATCCGCATTGTTTCCCCTTTTTAGAGCCGCTGACAAACCCCTTCTGGCGTTGTTGCCCTGCCTTGCCGTACTTGTTGTACTCTCTGCGGCAGAACGCCTAGCCAGAATCACTTCGCTGGGTTTTGTTAGCGGCTCTTAATCTTCCCGCATCATGAACATGAAAAAGATAAAGCCGAGCATAGCGCATAGCGCGGATGCGGTAAATGTCCAGCTCGGGCCAATGCTCTCCCAGGCAAAGCCGCTGATCACGGCGCCCAGTGTCCCGCCGACGCCATAGGAAATGCTGGTATACAGGCCCTGCCCCTTGGATTGGTGCTTACCCTTGAAATACCGGTGCGTCAGCGCAACCGCTGCCGCATGGTAAGACCCGAATGTCGCCGCGTGCAATGTCTGCGCAAGCACGATCAACCACCAGACATCCACGGCCCAGCCGATCACGAAGAAGCGCACGAATGCCAGGAACAGGCTGGCGAGCATGATGCGCCGCAAGCCGAAAAGGGCAAACAACCTGGGCATGTAGAGGAACACCATGATTTCGCACATCACGCCCAGCCCCCACAGCCAGCCGATAATCCCTTTGCTGTAGCCGTGGTCCACCAGGTAAATCGAGTAGAAAGTGTAGTAGACGCCATGCGCGGCTGACATGGCGAAACAGGCGGCCATCAGCGCAATGACCTCGCGCCTGCGCAATATCGCCCACCAGGAACCATCGCTACCATGATGCTGCAACGTCACCAGCGGATCCGCCAGGCGCCATGACAAGCCCCATACGGCCGCCAGCAAGACCAGGATCACCCACAGCAACGCCATCATGCCCAAATATTGCACGGCATACCCCAGCCCAATGACCGCGACAACGAACCCTATCGAGCCCCAGAGGCGGATATGCCCATAGCGGTCCAGCCTGTCTCCAAGATGGCCCAAGGTAACCGCCTCGATCAAGGGCAAGGAAGCGCTCCAGAAAAAACTCAAGGTCAGCATGATGGCGAACAGCCAGTAAAAACTGTTGCCGAAAAACACGCCGACATAAGCCAGCAAGCTGGCTCCCGCGAGGAATTGGATAATCGGGACACGATGCCCACGATGGTCTGCCACCCAGCCCCACAGGCTGGGTGAGAAACTGCGGGCAATCTGGAACAGCGACATCAGGATGGCGATCTGGAAGGCGCTGAACGCCAGGGACTTGAGATACAACGTCCAGAACGGGGTAAAAGCGCCGACGAAGCCGAAATAGGCAAAGTAAAAGCCGGACAAGCGCCAATAAGGCAAGGGAGCATGCATTTTCATGCTGGCTTAATACAAACGGACAGCTTGGTCATCGTCGATACACTGCCCGCCTGCATGGTGGTGAAGACCCTCAGAGCTTGATGGTATCCACCGAGACGTCGGCATTCTGGGCGCGGTGGCGCAAGGCGTGGTCCATCAGCACCAGCGCCATCATGGCTTCCACGATAGGCGTGGCGCGCACGCCCACGCAAGGGTCATGGCGGCCCGTGGTCTGCATTTCCAGCGCCGCTCCCTGCTTGTCGATGGAATGGCGCAATTGCGGAATGCTGGAAGTCGGCTTGAACGCGACATGGGCGATGATCTCCTGCCCGCTGGAAATGCCGCCGAGTATGCCGCCAGCATGGTTGCTGGCGAATCCCTGCGGCGTCAGCTCGTCGCCATGCACCGATCCGCGCTGGGCCACACTGGCGAACCCATCGCCGATTTCCACGCCCTTGGCGGCATTGATCCCCATCATGGCATGGGCAATGTCCGCGTCCAGGCGGTCGTAGACCGGCTCGCCCCAGCCCACCGGCACGCCTTCGGCGACCACGGTGATCCTCGCCCCCACGGAGTCGCGCTCGTTGCGGATGCGGTCGAGATAGGCCTCTAGCTCTGGCAGGATGGACTCGTTCGGCGCAAAAAAGGCATTCTGGTTCACAGCATCCCATGAGCTGAAAGGAATCTGGATTTCCCCCAGTTGGCTCATATAGCCGCGGATGGTGACGCCATGGCGCTGTTTGAGCCACTTCTTGGCGATCGCGCCTGCCGCGACGCGCACCGCCGTCTCGCGCGCACTGGAGCGGCCGCCGCCGCGATAGTCGCGAATGCCGTACTTCTGCCAATAGGTGTAATCGGCATGCCCCGGACGGAAAGTCTCGGCGATCTTGCCGTAATCCTGGCTACGCTGGTCCTGGTTTCGGATCAGCAAGCCGATCGGCGTACCGGTCGTCCTGCCCTCGAAGACGCCGGACAATATCTCGACGGCATCCGGCTCCTTGCGCTGGGTGACATGACGCGAAGTGCCCGGCTTGCGGCGATCCAGCTCCTGCTGGATATCCTCTGCCGACAGTTCCAGCCCCGGCGGGCAGCCATCGATGACGCCGCCGATGGCGGGGCCGTGCGATTCGCCAAAAGAAGTCAGGGTAAACAGGGTGCCTATGCTATTGCCGGACATGGATGGTATCTACTATGGTGTATACGGATAAGAACCGGAGTTTAACATATCCGGCCATATGATTTGGGCCGGCTAGAGCCGCCTCCACTCCCCGGGCGCGATACCGTCTAGCGTATGTTGCCCCACGGCATGGCGCACCAGGCGCAATGTGGGGAACCCCGCCTTGGCGGTCATCCGGCGCACCTGGCGGTTCTTGCCCTCGCTGATGATCATCTCCAGCCATGCGGTCGGGATGGCCTTGCGTTCGCGGATCGGCGGATTTCTTGGCCATAACCCGGCAGGCTCCTCTATCCGCCTGACTTTCGCAGGCTGGGTAACGAAGTCGCCCAGGTCCACCCCATGCCGCAGCGGCTCCAATGCCTCATCCGTGGGATCGCCCTCGACCTGCACCCAGTAAGTTTTGAATTCTTTGTGCCTGGGATGCGATATGCGGTGTTGAAGTCGCCCATCATCGGTTAGAATAAGCAGACCTTCACTGTCGGTATCAAGCCGCCCAGCGGCATAAACCCCTGGCACAGCAATATAATCCTTCAATGTCTTGTGCTTTTCATGGGGACTGAACTGGCAAATTACACCGTAGGGCTTATTGAATAAAATCAGCATCTTGGTCTCATGGAATGATTGCGCCCGTATCTCTAGCGTTTGAATAGGATAGTTCTGAATGTCTACAAAAATCAAAGTACCCACCACCGGCGAGAAGATCAGCGTTAACGCGGACAACACGCTCAATGTTCCCGATCGCCCGATTATCCCATTTATCGAAGGCGACGGTATCGGCGTCGACATCACCCCGCCCATGCGCCATGTCGTCGACAGCGCCGTCGCCAAGGCCTATGGCGGCAAGCGCGCCATCGCCTGGATGGAAGTGTATGCCGGCGAAAAAGCCGTGAAGACCTATGGCGACAACACTTGGTTGCCGGATGAAACGCTCAAGGCCGTCAAGGATTATGTCATTTCCATCAAAGGCCCCTTGACCACGCCAGTCGGCGGCGGCATCCGCTCGCTCAACGTGACCTTGCGCCAAGAGCTGGACCTGTACGTCTGTTTGCGCCCCATCCAGTATTTCCAGGGCGTGCCCAGCCCGGTCAAGCATCCTGAAAAGACCGACATGGTGATTTTCCGCGAGAATACCGAAGACATTTATGCCGGTATCGAGTGGGCTGCCGGCACCGACGAGGTGAAGAAGGTGGTGGACTTCCTCAGCGACATGGGCGTGCGCAAGAAGATCCGCTTCCCGGAAGCTTCCGCCATCGGCATCAAGCCGGTTTCGATCGACGGCAGCAAGCGCCTGGTGCGCAAGGCGATCCAGTATGCCATCGACAACAACCGCAAGTCCGTGACCATTGCCCACAAGGGCAACATCATGAAGTTCACCGAGGGCGGATTCAAGAACTGGGGCTACGAAGTCGCCAAGGAAGAGTTCGGCGCGGTCGAGATCGACGGCGGACCATGGTGCAAGCTGCCCAACGGCATCCTCATCAAGGATTGCATCGCCGATGCGTTCCTGCAGGAAATCCTGTTGCACCCTGCGGACTACGACGTAGTGGCCACCCTGAACCTGAACGGCGACTATATTTCAGATGCGCTCGCGGCCCAGGTAGGCGGCATCGGGATTGCTCCTGGCGCCAATATCTCCGATACCGTCGCCATGTTCGAGGCTACCCACGGCACGGCTCCCAAGATCGCGGGCAAGGATATCGCCAACCCCAGCTCGCTGATCTTGTCGGCGGAAATGATGCTGCGCCACCTGGGATGGATCGAAGCCGCCGACCTGGTGATCAGCGGTGTCGCCAAGGCGATCCAGGCAAAACGCGTGACTCACGACTTCTCGTCGCAAATGGAAGGCGCCACGCAAGTGGGAAGTGCGGAATTCGGTGAGGAAATCGTCAAGCACATGTCATGACGCCGGAGCTAGCCCCGACGGGACTAGCAAAATAAAAAAGGCCGGATTTCTCCGGCCTTTTTTTATCGTGAAGACTATACAGTCATCAGCGAGCCAAGCTTAAGCCTTCTGAATATTAGAAGCCTGCTTGCCCTTAGGTCCTTCGGTAACATCGAATGATACGCGTTGACCTTCCTTCAGACTCTTGTAGCCAGCTTCTACAATTGCGGAGAAGTGTGCGAACAAATCGTCGCCACCATCGTCCGGGGTAATGAAACCAAAACCTTTGGAATCATTAAACCACTTTACGGTACCTGTTGCCATTTCAATACTTCCTTGCATATATCTAAGGGGAGGCGACCCCAAAAGTTTGTACTTCAAGAATTTAAGTCGGTAGTTGCCGGCTACAATGCACTCGAATTCCAAACGCCTGTTGCGTTTTTACGTGGGTTATTGGAATAAGTCAAGCGCTTTTTAGACGATAATTGTTATTTTTCTCATAACCATGCCGTTATATTCAGCGTACCATGCACAAAGCTCCCCAGCACTTTACAAAAAAAATGCCAGCATGCATCATCATTGGGGACTCCGCGTTAATCAAGGATAAAGATTGGCTTGAAGATCAATGGCTGCTGTCACCGTACCTAACAAACTGGGCGGACTCGCTCGTGTATTGATTCATCAAAAACTGTTGAGCGAGGATGAAGCCATTACTATCCAAACCGCCGCCAACAACAAGCAAATTTCATTCATCAGCCAGCTTCTGCAATCGCGCAGGTTCACCGCATTGCAAATCGCCCAGGCGTCCTCCCATGCGTTCGGCTATCCATTGCTGGACCTCAACACGCTGAACCCTGACTTCCTGCCCGGCAAGGGCATCAGCCCTCAGCTCATGCAGAGCTACCGCGCCATTACGCTATACAATCGCGGCAACAATATGTTTGTCGGCTTATCCGATCCCACCAACCTGCATATGCTGGACGAGGTCCAGTTCCAGACCGGCAAGACACTGGTACCGGTCATTGTCGAAGACGACAAGCTGGGAAAATGGATAGACAAGCTGGTGGAAGCAAGCGATACCACCATGCAGTCGCTGATCAGCGAGGACGATTTCGGCCTGGAAGCAGAAGAAAAGGACAGCGAGCCAGAGCAAGCGATAGAGATTGAAGACGCCCCTATCGTCAAATATATCCAGAAAATCCTGCTCGACGCGATCAATATGGGCGCATCAGACCTGCATTTCGAGCCCTATGAAAAGTTCTACCGCATCCGCTACCGCGTCGACGGCATCCTGCGCGAGATCGCCCAGCCGCCCCTCGCGATCAAGGAGAAGCTGGCGTCGCGCATCAAGGTGATCTCCAACCTCGACATCTCGGAAAAACGCGTCCCCCAGGACGGCCGCATGAAACTGGTGCTGTCCAAGACGCGCACTATCGACTTCCGCGTCAGCACGCTGCCGTTGATCAATGGCGAAAAGATCGTGATGCGTATCCTCGACCCCAGCAGCGCCCAGCTCGGAATCGATGCGCTAGGCTACGAGCCCGACCAAAAAGAGGCTTTGCTCCATGCGGTTACCCGGCCCTACGGCCTGGTGTTGGTCACCGGGCCGACCGGGTCGGGGAAAACGGTTTCGCTGTATACCTGCCTGAACATTCTCAACGAACCCGGCGTGAATATCTCCACTGCGGAAGACCCTGCGGAAATCCCGCTGGCCGGCATCAACCAGGTCAACGTCAACGACAAGCAGGGCCTCACGTTTGCAGCAGCCCTGAAATCCTTCCTGCGCCAGGACCCCGACATCATCATGATCGGGGAAATCCGCGACCTGGAAACCGCCGACATGGCGATCAAGGCGGCGTCCACCGGCCATATGGTGCTTTCCACCCTGCATACCAACGACGCCCCTTCGACATTGACCCGCTTGGTCAATATGGGCGTCGCCCCCTTCAATATTGCTTCTGCCGTGTCGTTAATAACAGCACAACGCCTGGCGCGCAAACTGTGTCCCCATTGCAGGGTGCCTGCCGACATTCCGCGCGAAGCCTTGCTGGACATCGGTTTCAAAGAGGAAGACCTGGACGGCAGCTGGCAGCCTTATGCGGCAAATGCAGAGGGATGCGAGCACTGCAACCAGGGCTACAAGGGCCGGGTGGGGATTTACCAGGTAATGCCGGTATCCGAAGAGATGAGCCGCATCATCATGAAAAACGGCACATCGCACGACATTGCAGACCAGGCGCAGCGGGAAGGTGTGCGCGACTTGCGGCAGTCCGGCCTGCTCAAGGTCAAGCAGGGCCTCACCTCGCTGGAAGAAATTGAAGCTGTCACCAACGAATAAAACGATATAGGAAGCCATGGCTGCCAAGGAAACCAAGGAAGTCACGTACGCCTGGGAGGGTACGGACAGGAAAGGCAAGCGCGTCAAGGGGGAGATGAAAGCCAGCGGTGAGGCGTTCGTCAAGGCCACGCTGCGCCGCCAGGGCGTCAACGTCGTCAAGGTCACCAAACAGCGTTTCAAGACCGGCGGCAAGATTACGGACAAGGATGTGACCTTGTTCACCCGCCAGCTCGCCACCATGATGAAGGCCGGCGTTCCACTGCTACAGGCGTTCGATATCGTCGGCAAAGGACATAGCAACCCCGCGGTGAGCAAGCTGCTCGGCGACATCAAGGCCGACGTGGAAACCGGCAGCAGCCTGAGCCAGGCGTTCCGAAAATACCCATTGTATTTCGACAACCTGTTCTGCAACCTCGTGGGGGCAGGCGAACAGGCCGGCATCCTGGATTCGCTGCTGGACCGGCTTGCCACCTACAAGGAAAAGATCCTCGCGATCAAGGGCAAGATCAAGTCCGCGCTGTTCTACCCTGTCTCCATCATCGTGGTGGCATTCGTGATCACCGCCGTCATCATGATTTTCGTGATTCCCGCGTTCAAGGAGCTGTTCAGCAGTTTCGGCGCCGACCTGCCCGCCCCCACCGTGATGGTGATGGCGATCTCCGACTTTTTCGTCGATTACTGGTGGGCCATCTTCGGGTCGATTGGCGGCGCGCTCTGGTTCTTCTTCTACACCTGGAAGCGTTCGGAGAAGATGCAGTCGAGCATGGACAGGCTGCTGCTCAAGCTGCCCATTTTCGGCGAGGTGATCCGCAAGGCCACAATCGCGCGCTTCTCACGCACCTTGTCCACCATGTTCGCCGCCGGCGTCCCGCTGGTCGAGGCGTTGGACTCGGTTGCAGGCGCTTCAGGCAACCGGGTTTATTACGATGCTACCAAGAAGGTGCAAAGCGAGATCAGCACAGGCGCCAGCCTGACCGTGGCGATGCAGAACACCGAGGTGTTCCCCAACATGGTGCTGCAAATGGTGGCCATCGGCGAGGAATCCGGCGCCCTGGACTCGATGCTGGGCAAGGTGGCCGACTTTTACGAAGGGGAAGTGGATGACGCCGTGGAAGCACTCTCCAGCCTGATGGAGCCTATCATCATGGTCGTGCTCGGCACCCTGATCGGCGGCTTGGTCATCGCCATGTACCTGCCGATATTCAAGATGGGCCAGGTGGTCTAAGAGCCCTGTAACGCAGAGCAGGCATGTTTGAAGCCATGCGTACCCCATGAAAAGATCGTGAACAGGCACCAAGCAACGCTACAAAACCAAAAGGGAGCAAAAGCTCCCTTTTTTATTGGGCAAACAAGCCTTTTACTTTTTAGCGCCGGAGGCTGCTGCGGTCATGGCCTTCTCGATATCCTTGGCCGGATATGCGCCCAGCATGCGCTTGCCGTCCGCAAAAATCAGGGTGGGCGTGCTGGTCACGTTAATCTTGCGGCCCAGCTCCGCCAATTTTTCGATCGGGGTATCGCAAGTTCCTTGCGCCTTGGGCAATTGCCCATTCAATATCCAGTCGTTCCACGCCTTGGCACGGTCTGGCGCGCACCAGATGGCGCGCGACTTGTTGGCGGCATCGGGATGCAGTTGCTCCAGCGGGAACAGGAAGGTATAGATCGTCACGTCGTTGATGTTGCTGAGTTCCTTTTGCTCGAGGCGCTTGCAGTAAGGGCAATCAGGATCGGAAAACACCACCAGTTTGCGGCTGCCGTTGCCCTTGACCACCTTGACGGCCTGGTCCAGCGGCAGGGAGGCAAAATCGACCTTGGTCAGTTCATCCATGCGCTCGCCGGTGATATCGCGCTTGGTCTTGGGCTCGACCAACCGCCCCTCGGCGATTAGGAAGCTGAACTTGTCATCGGTATAGATAATCTGGCCATCGAGAAAGACCTCATACAACCCGGCATAAGGCGTCTTCACCACGCTATCTATCTTGACCTTGGGATAGGTCGCCTCTATCGTTTTCTTCAGGCTGGCTTCATCCGCCCAGGCATGCGCCGCGATGAACGAGGCCGCCAATATTGCAATCCACTTCTTAGACATAAGCTAAATTCTTTCCCTGTGATTCAAAATCAAATAACCGCATGCTGCATCAATTGCTTTTTTAACGCCGGCATGCGGTTCAAGCATTGCATACCCCCATTGCGCAACATCCTGAGCCAGGGCGCGGGATGTGCATACAAACTGCTCAGCCCATGCGTCAACAAGCGCATGGACATCATATCGACCTTGCGTGCCCGCTCGTAACGGCGTAGCGCAAATATGTCACCCGGCTGGCGCCTGCCTGAAACCGCTTCGGCCAGCGCCTGCAAGTCGCGGAAACCCAGGTTCACTCCCTGCCCCGCCAATGGATGGACCTGATGCGCCGCATCCCCCACCAAAGCCAGGCCGGGCTTGACCAGGCTGCTTGTTTCCTGCATTGCCAGCGGGAAAGCCTGCGCCGGGGTAACCAACGTCAATTGCCCCAGGCGATGATGCCCGGCGGCGGCCACCTCTTGCGCCAGTGTATCAGCATCCAGCGCCATCAAGGCCTGCGCCCTGGCATTATCCACCGACCAGACGATGGAAATATGCTGTTGCGGCAACGGCAGCCAGGCGAGTACATCGTTGCCGCGGAACCATTGGCATGCTTGCGACTGGTGCGGCCGCTCGCATGCAAAATTGGCCACGACGCCCATCTGGGCATAATCATGCCGCTTCACCGTGATATCCGCCTGTCCGCGCAGCCAGGAAGAAGACCCGTCGGCCCCGACCAGCAACGCGGCAGTATAGGTTTCGCCGTTGGCTGCATGCAGCGCGACATAATCCGTATTCCAGGCAACCTGTTCGATGCCGGCCTCGTCGATCAACGGCACTTCCAGGCTGCCAAGCCTGGCAAGCAAGGCCTGCTGCAGGCGGTTGCCCTCGACAATCACGCTCAGGTTCGCCAGGCCGGCGGCATAGGCGTCCAGTTCCAGCGCAGCGCCGTCGTCGCTCCATATCTGCATGCTGTCCACCGCACAAAAGCGGCCGGCGTCCAGCATTTGCCAAACGCCTAATCGCTCCAGCCAGGCGACATTGCCAGGACTCACGGCATAAATCCGGCTGTCCCACTCGGCCAACTTAGTCCCGGCTGGTTCGGCTCCGGCCTTGCCTCGCTCAAGCAGGGCCACGCGATACCCTTGCAGCTTGAGCGCTACCGCCGCCGCGACGCCGACCAGGCCGGCGCCCAGCACCATGATGTCAAACTCATGTTTCAAATTTGCCATGCCAGCATTTTTTCCATGTTAACGCTGTTTGCCATGCTAACCCTTGGGCCCGAAGCTCATCTTGCTGACCAGGTGCTGCTTGACCAACGGCACCATGTCCAGCAGGCCCAATCCCAGAGAGCGGATCTTGCGTAAGCCGACGATATCGTTGGAGAACACATTGACGAGAAAGTCGGTGAACAGCAAACCGCCGCGGGTATCCGCCTTGCGGCTCGCCTGGTAGGCCTGCATCATCCCGTCCATGCCCCATTCGTCAAGCGGCGTTTGCGCCAGCAATTGCGCCAGCTCCCAGGCATCCCGCATGCCGACGTTGAACCCCTGCCCGGCGACCGGGTGCATGGTCTGGGCCGCATTGCCGATCACCGCAAGATGCGGCGCCGTGACGGGCTTGAGGTAGGACAGCTTGAGCGGGAAGCTGAGACGTTTGCCCACAGTGAGGAAGCGCCCGACCCGGTCGCCGAAATGGGTATGCAAGGCTTCCAGAAAGGCAACGTCATCCAGCGCCAGGAGCGCTTGCACTTCCTCCGCCTTGCCAGTCCAGACCAGGGAGAAATCCCGGTCGCCATTCGGCAGCAATGCCACCGGCCCGGCCGGCGTGAAGCGCTCGTAGGCAATGTTGTCATGAGGCAGCTCGCACGAGACCTTGCTCACCAGCGCATCATGCCCGTAATGCTTGGTTTCACGCTCCAGGCCAGGAATGTCCGCCAAACTGCGTCCGCCATCAGCCAGCACCGCCATCCTGCTTTTACTGGAATATGTTTGCGCCTGGTATCGGTATTCAACCTGCGCCGCTTCACGGTTCGGCCGGATGGCAAGCGCCTCTGCCTCGTAGTGCACCTGGATGCCGGGAAACTGCTGGATTGCCCCATCCAATGCGGCAGAAAGGTCTCCGTAAGAAAGCACGTAGCCCAGCGCTGGCTGGCCGTGATCCTCGGCCTTGAGCAGGCTGCGCCCAAGGCTGCCGCGTTGTGACACATGAATAGTATCGATGGCCGTCGCCTTGGGCTTGAGCCCGGCCCACAAGCCAAGGCGTTCAAGAATCAGGATGCTGCCATAGGATAATGCCAAGGCGCGCTGGTCATGGTGTGCGGCCCCGCAGGCGCGCGCCTCTAGCACGGTCGCATCGATGCCCTTGCATTGCAGGGCCAGAGCCAGGGTGGCCCCGACCGGACCGCCCCCCACGATCAACAGGTCGTGTTCCGCCGCCATGCTCATGATGCCGCCATCCAGTCTTCGATTTCCTGCACCGTTTTCGGCGCAGCTGCCGTGGTGATTTCATGGCCGTCTGCGGTAACGACCGCATTGTCCTCGATGCGGATGCCGATATTCCAGAAATGCTCCGGCACGTTCTCCGCCGGCCGGATGTAGCAGCCCGGCTCCACCGTCAGCGCCATGCCCGGCTGCAATGGGCGCCAGGCGCCGTCCGCCTGCTTGTACTCTCCCGCATCATGCACGTCTAGGCCGAGCCAATGGCCCGTGCGGTGCATATAGAAGCGCCGGTAATCGCCCGACTCCAGCACGCCGTCCAATGATCCCTGGCACAAACCGAAATCGATCAGGCCCTGCACCAATACATTCAGTGCGGCCTCATGCGGCGCATTCCAGTGCCGGCCGGGCCTGACTTGCGCAATCGCCGCCTCCTGGGCGGCCAGCACCAGCTCATAAACATCCTTTTGCACGGCGCTGAACTTGCCGTTCACGGGAAAGGTGCGCGTAATGTCGGCGGCATATCCCTCCAATTCGCATCCGGCATCGATCAACAGCAGGTCGCCATCCTCGAGCTTGTTCTTGTTGGTGACGTAATGCAGCACGCAGGCATTGCCGCCGCCGGCCACGATGGAGGTATAGGCGGGGGCACGGCTGCCATGCCGGTAGAATTCATGGAGTATCTCCGCCTCGACTTCGTACTCCATCATGCCCGGCCTAGCCTTCTGCATGGCGCGCTTATGCGCATCCACCGTGATTTTTGCGGCCTTGCGCATCAGTTCCAGCTCATAAGGAGACTTGATCAAGCGCATGTCGTCCAGCAGGCGGCGCACATCGACAATCGCAGCAGGAGCGGCAATGCCGCTGCGCGCCTGGCTGGCAAGGTGCTTCAGCCAGCCGCCGAGCCTCTGATCCCAGGCCGGGTCGGCGCCAAGCGCAAAAAACAGCTGCGGCTGGTTGGCAAGATATTCGCCCACGCGCTGGTCGAGCTCGCTGATGCTGTATGCCTCGTCGAACCCGAAGACCTCGCGCGCGCCTGAAGGGCCGTGACGGAATCCATCCCAGATTTCACGCTCGATGTCCTTGTCGCGGCAGAACAGGATGCTTTTGGGAGCTTCACCGGCAACGAGCAATACGACGGATTCAGGTTCTTCAAACCCGGTCAGGTAATAGAAATAACTGTCGAAGCGGTAGGGATAATGGCTATCGCGGTTACGAACCACCTCGGCTGCAGTGGGAATAACCGCCACGCCATGAACCATCTTCTGCATCAGCGCCTGTCTGCGCGCCTTGAATTCTTCGATTTTCACTGTTTCAACTGGCACGATGACAAGTGCGCTCCATAAGGCTCGTGATTAATGATGATGGCGTTCATGCCTGCTGGCGCAGCTGCTGGTCTAAGCTTTGCAGCCGCTCCGGCGTGCCGATGTCGTGCCAGACGCCCTGATGGTGGAAAGCTGCAGCCTGGTCTCGCATGATGGCTTCCTTCAGCAAGGGAGCCAGTTTGGCGACATCGCCCCGCACTACGCCCTTGAACAAGGCAGGGTCATAAACGGCCACGCCCGAGAAAGTCAGCCGGTTGCGGCCGTCCACCAGCAGTTTGCCGTCGTCCAGCGCAAAATCGCCATTTGCATGCTGCGGCGGATTGTCCACCAGGGCGAGGTACGCCAGATGGCCGGGACGCAAACCATCGCGCAACTGCGCGAAATCAATATCGCAGAACACGTCGCCGTTGACCACGAGAAACGGTTCGTCCCCGAGCAAGGGCAGCGCGTTGGCAATGCCGCCTGCCGTTTCCAGCGCGACCTGCTCGGGAGAGTAAGAAATGGACAAGCCCCAATGCGTCCCATCCCCCAAAGCGCTTTCTATTTGCTGCCCCAGGTGCGCATGGTTGATGACGACATCCTTGAAACCCGCCTCTGCCAAGCGCTCCAGGTGCCAGACAATGAGCGGCTTGCCTCCGACCTGCAGCAGGGGTTTGGGCGTCGTGTCGGTCAGCGGCCGCATGCGTTCGCCACGGCCTGCGGCAAGAATCATGGCTTTCAAGACGGTATGGTCTCCATCAGAAGGTATAGCCGAATTGGGATTCGCGCTTTTCCAGTTCGTCCAGCAGGCGCAATAAAGGCTTGAGCTCACCATAACGGACACAGACTTGACGCACATAGTTCATGAAGCGCGGCGTATCGGCAAGATACTTGGGCTTTCCGTCGCGATAATTGATACGCGCGAATATCCCCAGCACCTTGAGGTGGCGCTGCAAGCCCATCCACTCGAAATCGCGGTAGAAGTCGCCGAAGTCCGGCCGCACCGGCAAACCGGCCTTGCGCGCCTTTTCCCAATAGCGGATTGCGCCATCCAATACGCGCTCTTCTTCCCAGCTGATGAAGGCGTCCTTGAAAAGCGAGGCCACGTCGTAGCTGATCGGGCCGTATACCGCGTCCTGGAAATCGAGGATGCCCGGCGAAGGGCTGCTGATCATCAGGTTGCGCGGCATATAGTCGCGATGCACGTAAACCGATGGCTGGGCCAGGTTGTAGCGCACGATGGTGCTGAAGGCGTTTTCCAGCGTGCCGCGCTGCGATTCGCTCAATTCGATATTCAGGTGCCGTGCCACATACCAGTCCGGGAACAGGCTCAGCTCGCGCCGCAGCAAGGCTTCATCGTATTCAGGCAGCACGCCCGGCTTGCTGGCCAGTTGCCATGTCACCAGGGCGTCAATCGCATCGCGGAACAAGGCATCCGCATTATCCTCGTTGAGCACATCGAGGAATGTCTGGGTGCCCAAGTCGGTCAACAGCAGGAAGCCGTTCTCCACATCCTGCGCCAGCACCTTGGGCACATTGAGCCCGGCCTGCTCGAACAAGGCCGCCACCTTCACGAACGGCCGGCAATCCTCCTGCGGCGGAGGCGCATCCATGGCAACCAGAGTGTCGCCGTCGGCAAGGTGGACACGGAAATAACGCCGGAAACTGGCGTCGGCAGAGGCCGTAGTCAGGTGATACGGTTTCCCCTGCAGTCCCTGGTTGAGCCATTCATTCAATTGATCAAGGCGCGACACGAACGATTCATCCCAAAAGTAATGCGATCATTATAAAGATCGCGCAAAATGACGCCGGGCATATTTACAATATGCCGGAAAATTTAAACTTCCTTTTAATTCAACCACAAAGCAATGTCGCAAGCGATTTATGGATTGCCTAAAACAGCAAATTATGCGATTTTATCATCCATAAAACAAACACGCGCTTACTTAAAGCCTCGCCACCACTGAATCATTGTGAAAATTCGCCCCATCACTTTTCTTGTCGCGCTTGTTTGCCTGGGACTTGGCCACGCTTATGCCGAAGACAGCCCGGATACAGAAGCCAGCAGCACACCCTCCGATACCCTGCCCGATCCGGACGCCATTATCATTGAAGGCGACAAAGTGGAGGTCTACCTGGACCGCAAGCTCAAATCGATTGGCAATGCCTCATTAGCCACCGGGCAACAGGAAGTGCACGGCGATACCATAGAATACGACGTGCAGAATGAAGAGCTGCATGTGATCGGCAATGTCCGCCTGGAGACCAAGGGAGGGCGCATCAAGGGGCCTGAGTTGCGCATGAATCCGGCAGAAAGCACCGGCGAAATGAAAAGCCCGGCCTTCGAGCTCGATTCGCAGTTCGCCAACATGCCGCAATTCGGCACTTCCGGCAATAGGCGCCAAGATAACGACAACATTACCTACAACTCCAACAACACCACACCTCTGACACAGCAGAACATTGAGGAAAGCGGTTACGCTCCCGGGTTGAGCCGCAAACAAGGCGCATCTCGTGGCGATGCCTCCGGCGTGGTATTCGAGGGCCCCGACCGCAAGCGTCTGAAGGATGCACGCTATACCACCTGCGAAGCAAACGTGGACGACTGGTATATCCGCGCCAAGGAACTGGAACTTGACGACTACACGAAAACCGGCACGGCGCGCAATGCGCGCGTGGAATTCCAGGGCGTACCTATCCTGTGGACGCCCTGGATCAATTTTTCCTTCCTGAACCAGCGGAAATCCGGCTTTCTGGCTCCCACCTGGGGCACCACCAGCCGTAGCGGTTTCGAATTCCTGGTGCCGTTCTACTGGAATATTGCGCCCGACATGGACGCCACGATAGGCACCCGCTTCCTCAGTAAGCGCGGCATGCAATACCAGGGCGAGTTCCGCTACCTGAACGAGAACTACCAGGGCACAGCCAATATCGAGTATTTACCCAGCGACACCAGTACCGGCGAAAACCGCTACTATGCCAAGTTCGCCCACCTGCACAACTTCCACAATGGCTGGACGGCGGCCTACAACCTGGAAAAAGTATCGGATGACAAATACTTCTCCGAAATGTCCACCCGCATCGTCACCACCAGCCGGGTGAACCTGCCGCAACAGGCTTACGTGAATTATGCCGATGAAAACTGGACCTTCAACGCCTTGGTGCAGAAGTACCAGACATTGGACGGGCTCAACTATCCGCTGCAACGCCTGCCGCAACTCACGCTGACGGGCGACAACGAATGGGGGCCATTCGATGTCAAGCTGTTCACGCAATGGGCGAATTTTGACCGTGACAATGATGCCATCAGCACACGGGCCACATTGAGCGGCGGTGCATTGGACACGCTAGTGACAGGTAAACGCCTAGTGGCCTATCCCAGCATCAGCCTGCCCATGGCGCGTCCCTACGGATATATCACCCCCAAGCTGGGGCTGCATTACACCCAGTACCAAGTGGACAATGGCGATTTCAAGCTCTACGACAGCAACGGCAATCTCACTATGGATAGTGCGTATCAATCGCAAAGCCGCACTTTGCCGATATTCAGCATAGACAGCGGCCTCTACTTCGACCGCGACGTACGTATTGTCAAGAACCGCTACACGCAGACCCTGGAACCGCGCCTGTACTATGTCTACGTGCCGTATCGCGACCAGTCGCTGATACCCGTTTATGATTCCAGCATCTCGGACTTGAACATGGGCTCCTTGTTCCTAGAGAACCAGTTCACCGGCCAGGATCGCATCAACAACGCCAACCAGCTGACCCTGGCATTCACCAGCCGCATGATCAGCAAGAAGACCGGCGAACAGCGCTTGGCCGTGACGGTAGGCCAACGTTATTACTTTGCCGACGAAAAAGTCTATCTGCCCGGCGTCAACCCGCGCTCCGGCGACACTTCCGACATCATCGGCGAGATTACCGCCCGCCTGCTCAACAACTGGAATATCGACATCTTCGGCCAGTACAACACGGACCGCAGCGTTTACGTGCGCAACAACATCAGCGCGCGCTACAACCCGGAACCCGGCAAGACGCTCAATATCGGCTACCGCTATACCGAAGACCGTCTCGAGCAGATCAACCTTTCCGGCCAGTGGCCGCTGGGCAAGGGCTGGTACGGCCTAGGGCGCTGGAACTATTCCTTGCGCGAGAACCAGCCGATCGAAGGCATTGCCGGCCTGGAATACGACGCCGGCTGTTGGCAGGCCAGGACCGTCATGCAGCGCGTGTCCACCGCGACGGCAGATGCCAACTATGCACTTTATTTCCAGCTCGAGCTGGGCGGCCTGGCGTCCATCGGCCAGAACCCGCTCAAACTTCTTAACCGCGCCATTCCCGGCTATACTAGCTCCAGCCTGATCCCGGACTCCTACCAGTAACTATCTTATGCACAATCACGTTTTCAAGACTATCGCCAGGCATGGCCTGATCGCTCTATTTTTTCTCTTCAGCATCCCCGTCATGGCGGCAGAGATCGCCAAGATGGACCGCATTGTCGCCATCGTCGACCAAGGCGTGATCACGGAAAAGGAACTGGCCGACCGTATCCAGACCGTCACCGCGCAACTGGAAAAACAAGGCACTCAGCTTCCCCCGCGGGAAGTGTTGCAAAAACAGATCCTGGAGCGCCTCATTAATGACAGGCTGCAACTGCAATATGCAGCGCAGACCGGTTTGCGCGTGGACGATGCGCAACTCGACAAGACCATAGAGCGCATTGCGGAACAGAACAAGCTCAGCACCGGTGAGTTCCGCAAGGCGCTGGAGTCCGAAGGCATTCCCTACCGCAAATTCAGGGAAGATATCCGCAACGAAATCATCCTCGCCCGCCTGCGTGAGCGCGAAGTCGACAACCGCGTAAACGTCACGGAGTCGGAAATCGACAACTTCCTGACCACCCAATCCTCGCGCACCGATATACAGGACGAGTTCGAGGTTGCTCATATCCTGGTCCGCGCACCCGAGGAAGGCACGCCCGAAGAATTGCAGAAACTCAAGGCCAAGGCCGAAACCGCCTTGAAGGAGCTGCAGGACGGCGCGGACTTTGGCCAGGTGTCCGCAGGATACTCCGACGCGCCCAATGCGCTGGAAGGCGGGATGCTTGGCTGGAAGACCTCGTCCCAGCTGCCTTCATTGTTCGCAGACGCTTTGCAAGCCCTGCAGCCTGGCCAGCTGTCTCCTGTGCTGCGCAGCCCCAATGGCTACCACATCCTCAAGCTGCTCAACCGCCGAGGCGGCAGTTCCCCGCTCGTGGTGGACCAGACCCATGTGCGCCATATCCTCATCAAACTCAGCGAAGTGGTGTCAGAGCTGGAGGCGGAGCAGAAAATCAACTCCATCAAGGAGCGCCTGGATCATGGCGCCGACTTTGCCGAACTGGCGCGCCAGTATTCGGAAGACGCTTCCGCCAACAATGGTGGCGACCTTGGCTGGACCAACCCGGGCGACACCGTTCCTCCGTTCGAGCAAGCCATGAACGCACTGGAAATCAACCAGATCAGCGCCCCGGTGCGCACCCCGTTCGGCTGGCACATCCTGCAAGTGCTCGAGCGGCGCAAACAGGATATGACGCAGGAATCCGCACGGCTCAAGGCGCGACAGGAAATCCGCGCCCGCAAGGCCGACGACGCTTTCCAGGACTGGCTCGGCGAATTGCGCGACCGTGCCTATGTGGAATACCGCCTGGAAGACAAATACTAGGCTGGAATCTTGGAGACACTGCCCCGCATTGCCGTCACCGCTGGCGAGCCCGCCGGGATCGGGATTGACTTGTGCGTCATGCTGGCAGCCCGACCCCTGCCGTGCCGCCTTGCCGTGATTGCCGACCGCGACGTGCTGGCATCGCGTGCCGGCGCATTGAATCTGCCGCTGCACCTGCATACCTATGACCCGGCCCATTGGGCGCCGCATCACGGACAATCCCAACTCACCGTATTGCACCAGTCCTGTACAACGCCCGTTGCAGCCGGGCGGCTCGATCCAAGCAATGGCGCCTATGTCCTGCATACGCTGGAACGCGCGATTGACGGTTGCATGCAAGGCGAATTCGACGCCATGGTCACCGCCCCCGTGCACAAGGGCGTCATCAATGATGCGGGCATTGCCTTTACCGGCCATACGGAGTTCCTGGCCGAGCGCACTCATACGCCGCAAGTCGTCATGATGCTGGTCGGCGGCGGACTGCGCGTTGCGCTGGCTACCACGCACCTGCCGCTGGCCGAAGTCAGCCGGGCCATTACGCAAGAAAGCCTGGAAACCACGATCCGCATCCTGCATCATGACCTGGTTCGCAAATTCGGCATCGCAAACCCGCGCATCCTGGTCACAGGCCTGAATCCCCATGCGGGAGAAGGCGGCCACTTGGGGACGGAGGAAATCACCACCATCGGCCCGGTGCTGGAAAAGCTGCGGCAGGAGGGCATGCAATTGAAAGGCCCCTTGCCTGCCGATACTTTATTCACCCAACACAATCTGGCGCAAGGCGACTGCGTGCTCGCGATGTACCACGACCAAGGCCTGCCCGTGCTCAAGCATGCCAGCTTCGGCGCAGGCGTCAATGTCACGCTGGGGTTGCCGATGATCCGCACCTCGGTCGACCATGGCACGGCGCTAGACCTCGCAGGCAAGGGCAATATCGAGATCGGCAGCTTGCTCAGCGCCATCCAACTCGCCATCACATTGGCTGAAAACCGTACACAACCACTATGAAGCACGTCGCAAAAAAACGCTTCGGCCAGAATTTCCTCACCGACCGCGCCATTATCAACAGCCTGATCGAAGCCATTTCCCCGCAGGCGGGAGACTGCATGGTGGAGATCGGCCCGGGCCTGGGCGCCATGACGCAGCCATTGCTGCAACGCCTGCCGCACCTGCACGTGGTGGAAATCGACCGCGACATCATCGAGTGGATGCAAGGCCATTACCCGCAGGGCAAGCTCACTATCCATGCCAGCGACGCGCTCAAGTTCGACTTCGGCAGCATCAATGACCGGCTTCGTGTCGTAGGCAACCTGCCCTACAACATTTCCACCCCAATCCTGTTCCACCTGCTCGACAATGTGCCGCACATCATCGACATGCATTTCATGTTGCAGAAAGAGGTCGTGGAGCGTATGGTGGCGGCCCCTTCCAGCGCAGCATATGGCCGGCTTTCTGTGATGCTGCAGTACCGGCTACAGATGGAATACCTGCTCACCGTGCCGCCCGAGGCTTTCGACCCGGCGCCCAAGGTGGAATCCGCATTCGTACGCGCGACGCCCTATGCCGCCCTGCCTTACCCGGCCAGGGACGAAGCCCTGTTTGCCAAGGTCGTGACTGCGGCATTTTCCCAGCGCCGCAAAACGTTGCGCAACACGCTCAAGGGCCTGCTCGACGATGCCGGTTTTGCAGCGCTCGGGATTGATCCGCAATTGCGGGCGGAAAATATTTCACCGGCCGAATTCGTTGCCATCGCCAACCATCTGGCGGCATGAAAGACGGCTGATATAATGCCGGATTGAAAAGAGGAGACCACATGAGAGTCATACTATTAGGCGCACCTGGTGCGGGCAAGGGCACCCAGGCCACCTTCATCAAGGAAGCATTCGACATCCCGCAAATCTCCACCGGCGACATGCTGCGCGCCGCGGTGAAGGCGGGCACCCAGCTTGGCCTGGAAGCCAAGCGTTATATGGATTCCGGCGGCCTGGTTCCTGATGACGTCATCATCGGCCTCGTCAAGGAGCGCATCAAGGATGCCGACTGCCAGCAAGGCTTCCTGTTCGACGGTTTCCCCCGCACCATTCCCCAGGCCGAGGCCATGAAGCAGGCTGGGGTCGACATCGACTACGTGGTTGAAATTGACGTGCCCGATGAAGAAATCATCAAGCGCATGAGTGGGCGCCGAACCCACCTGCCATCGGGCCGGACCTATCATGTGGTCTTCAATCCGCCCAAGGTGTCCGGCAAGGATGACGTCACGGGCGAAGACCTGGTGCAACGCGACGACGACAAGGAGGAAACCGTCGCCAAGCGCCTGGAGGTTTACCACAGCCAGACTAAGCCCCTGGTGGACTACTATTCCAGCTGGGCCGCGGACGGCACGGCCAATGCCCCGAAATATGTGCGCATTTCAGGCTTGGGCGAGGTCGGCAAAATTCGTGAACAAGTCCTGCAGGCACTGGGTAAGTAACCAAACCAGGCAACCGCTTCTGATATCCTGGTTGCAGCGATAAAAAAAGCCGAACATTTATTGTTCGGCTTTTTTTATCGTTTGCGCCTGCTAGAATTCCGCCCACTCATCTGCAATACCTGCCGCCGCAGGCATCACAGGGATCAATGCCTTGGCTCTCGCAACAGGCTTGGGAGCCGTCGCTACCCTGGCTTGGGCTGCAGCCACTGGCTTGGGCTTGCTGGCACTACGCGCAGCTACCGCCCTGGCTTGCACGCCGCTCACCTTGAATACGCCAACAACTTCGGCAAGACTCGCTGCCTGGTCCTGCAATGACTGCGAAGCCGCCGCCGCCTCCTCGACCAGGGCCGCATTCTGCTGGGTGACTTCATCCATCTGGCCGATAGCCTGGTTCACCTGCTCAATCCCCGTGCTCTGCTCATGGCTGGCCGCGCTGATCTCACTGACGATATCAGTCACGCGCTGCACGCTCTGCACCACGTCCCTCATCGTCGCGCCCGCCTGCTCCACCAGCCGGCTGCCGGCATCGACGCTTTCCACCGAGTCGGTAATCAACTCTTTGATCTCCTTGGCCGCATTGGCCGAGCGTTGTGCCAGGCTGCGCACTTCGCTCGCCACCACGGCGAACCCCCGTCCCTGCTCACCTGCACGCGCTGCCTCCACCGCTGCATTCAAGGCCAGGATGTTGGTCTGGAAAGCAATGCCATCGATCACGCCGATGATGTCCGCAATACGCTTGGAAGATTCGCTGATGGACTGCATGGTCGCAATCACCTGTGCTACGACATCGCCACCCTGCACGGCAACCCCCGAGGCAGAAGCCGCCAATTGGTTGGCCTGCCGTGCATTGTCCGCATTCTGCTTCACGGTGGAGGTCAACTCCTCCATGGCGGAGGCAGTCTCCTCCAATGAACTCGCCTGCTCCTCGGTACGTGATGACAAATCCAGGTTGCCCGATGCGATTTGCGAGGAAGCGGTTGCAATCGTCTCCGTTCCGCCCCGCACTTCGCCGACAATCTTGGCCAGGTTGTCGTTCATGGATTTAAGCGCATTCAACAGCTGCCCTATTTCATCCTTTGAATCGACGACTAGCGTGCTGGTCAAGTCTCCTGCCGCCACCGTTTCAGCCAGTTGCACAGCCTTGGCAAGCGGCTGGGTAATACCAAGCGATAGCCTCCAGGCAAAAAAGGCCCCCAGCACCACGGCAATCACGCCGATTACCAGCAATAATATGCTGCTGGAGTTTTTCACCTGCTGGATATCTGTACCGGCCTCATCGATTACCTGCCGCTCGAACTGAAGCAAATCGTTCATGCTGTCAAAATAAGCCCTGCGCGCCGGCAAGAACAGCTCCTGCACCTCCTTATCAATAAGCGATGCCTCGGCCCCCTCCTTCCTCAACTGCAGCAACCGATCCCGAATCGCTCCATAGGCAGCGGCCTTATCCTTGGCATCGACGAACCTGGCCTTGCCTTCAGGCTTGGCCAGCAACGCTTCAAGCTGCTGCCTTAAACCATCATTGGCCTCGGCAACTTCAGCGATCTGCTTCGAATACATTTCATACATTGCCGAATCCGGGGTTTTGATCGCAGCCAGTGTTCGCAATCCGTTCTGGGTGGCATTCGCAACCCACTCAGCCGTGAGCCTTTCCTTCTTGAGTTCTGTCTCCACCACCCGCTTGGCAGTCTCCCCAACACTTCCAAGCTGGGCCAGGCCAAAGGCCACCATGATCACCATCAACAGCAAGATCGCGGCAAACCCGGCGCCCAGGCGTGTCCCGATCCTGAGATCTGAAAACTTCATATTACCGCCCCCTTCATTCATTCTTCATGCGCAACCTGCTGAACGACTGTTCCGCATACTCTCTATACCCTTTACAAGGATTGATACACCTTCCTACGGCTCGGAAGGTGTAATTCTTTAAAGCATTGCCTTGACCAAGTCGTTAACTGCCTCAATAAACAAGGAATAATAAAATTCCCAATTGATACCTGATTCACTTACCGGCATTGAAAGACAACGTCCACCATGCGTATCGGCACAAGAAGCCATCCATGCGAGAAACAGCATCATTGAATGCCTAACTTCAGGAAAAGGACGCGGCTTCAGGTATAATTTTGCTTTCCGAATTCTTAATCCAGACGCCCAGCCATCATGCAGCAGCAGTATCCATTCCGTGACATCGAGCAACAAGCACAACAGTATTGGGAATCCAACGCCACATTCACCGCCACCGAACAATCGGACAAGCCAAAGTATTACTGCCTGTCCATGTTCCCCTACCCGTCCGGCAAGCTGCATATGGGGCACGTGCGCAACTACACCATCGGCGATGTGCTGAGCCGTTTCCACCGCATGCGCGGCTACAACGTCATGCAGCCGATGGGCTGGGACGCTTTCGGCCTGCCCGCCGAGAATGCCGCGATCAAGAACAACGTCGCGCCCGCGGGCTGGACCTACAGCAACATCGAACACATGAAGGGCCAGCTCAAGAGCCTGGGCCTGGCCGTGGACTGGCAACGCGAAATCGCCACCTGCAAGCCGGACTATTACCGTTGGGAACAGTGGCTGTTCACCGAGCTCTACAAAAAGGGCCTGATCTATAAAAAGACCGCCACCGTCAACTGGGATCCTGTCGACCAGACCGTGCTTGCCAACGAGCAAGTGATCGACGGGCGCGGCTGGCGCTCCGGCGCGCTGGTCGAGAAGCGCGACATCCCGCAATACTTCATGAAGATCACCGCCTATGCGGAAGAGCTGCTGGCCGACCTCGACCAGCTAGAAGGCTGGCCCGAGCAGGTCAAGACCATGCAGCGCAACTGGATCGGCAAGAGCTACGGCTGCGAAGTGGAATTTCCGCTAGCCAACGGCAACGACACGCTCAAGGTCTATACCACCCGCCCGGATACGCTCATGGGCGCTACTTATGTAGCGATTGCCGCCGAGCATGCGCTGGCAACAGCAGCGGCCATGGACAACCCGGCCCTGCAAGCCTTCATCGACGAATGCAAACGCGGCAGCGTCGCGGAAGCCGACCTTGCCACCGCCGAGAAAAAAGGCATGGATTCGGGCTTGTTCGTGCAGCACCCCATCACTGGCGAGAAATTGCCGGTCTGGATCGCCAACTACGTATTGATCAGCTACGGCGAAGGCGCCGTCATGGCAGTGCCTGCGCACGACGAACGCGATTTCGAGTTCGCCGGCAAGTACAAGCTGCCGATCAAGGCCGTCATCAAGCCTGCGCACGGCGAACTGGAATTGCCCTTGCAGGCTGCCTATACCGAGCATGGCATCCTGTTCGACTCGGGCGATTTCAACGGGCTGGATTTCAACCAGGCCAGCGACGCGATCGCCACGGCATTGGCCGCCAAGGATCTGGGCAAGAAGCGCACGCAATACCGCCTGCGCGACTGGGGCATCTCGCGCCAGCGCTACTGGGGCTGCCCCATCCCCATCGTGCATTGCCCGAGTTGCGGCGAAGTGCCGGTGCCTGCCGAGCAATTGCCCGTCGTGCTGCCGGAAGACGTAGTCATGGACGGCGTGGGCTCGCCGATCAAGAAAGACCCGGCCTTTTACGAAACCACCTGCCCAAGCTGCGGCGAAAAGGCCACGCGCGAGACCGACACTATGGACACCTTCGTCGAGTCGTCCTGGTATTTCGCGCGCTACGCCAGTTTCGATGCCAACGACAGCATGGTGGACGAACGCGCCAACTATTGGCTGCCGGTAGACCAATACATCGGCGGCATCGAGCACGCCATCCTGCATCTGCTGTATGCGCGCTTCTTCAACAAGCTCATGCGCGATGTCGGCTTGATCCGGCATGACGAACCTTTCACCAAGCTGCTCACCCAGGGCATGGTGTTGAAGGACGGCAGCAAGATGTCCAAGTCCAAGGGCAATACGGTCGATCCGCAGGAGCTCATCGATAACTATGGCGCGGACACCGCCCGCCTATTCATGATGTTCGCGGCACCGCCCGAGCAAAGCCTGGAATGGTCCGACGCCGGCGTGGAAGGCGCGCACCGCTTCCTCAAGCGCGTGTGGACTGCCGTGGCCAACCATGTCGAATCCGGCATCGTGGCAGCATTTACCACTGGCGAGCTCTCGGCCGATCTCAAGGCGTTCCGCCGCCAATTGCACCAGACCATCGACAAGGTCAGCGACGACTACGGCCGCCGCCATGCGTTCAATACCGCGATTGCCGCGGTGATGGAACTCATGAACGCCTATGCGAAGCTCGAAGGCAGTGACGCCACGACGCGCGCGATCCGCCAGGAAGCGCTGGAAAACGTCGTGCTGCTGCTCTCGCCCATCGTCCCGCACATCAGCCATGCGCTCTGGCAGGAACTGCGTCCGGGCACCCAGCTCATTGAGACCCGCTGGCCGGTTGCCAACAAGGCCGCCATGGTGCAGGATGAGATCGAGCTGATGCTGCAGGTCAACGGCAAGCTGCGCGGCAGCATGACCGTCGCCCGCACGCTGGACAAAGCCGCGATCGAGGCCCTGGCCGTGCAGCAGGAAAGCATCCAGAAATACCTGGCCGAGGGCAGCGTGCGCAAGATCATCGTCGTGCCCAACAAACTCGTCAACATCGTCGTAGGATAAACCATGTATATGCGCGCCGTCCGCTGGATTCTGCTTGCCATGCTACTGGCCCTCACGGCCTGC
This sequence comes from Methylobacillus draconifructus, assembly GCF_045984355.1. Classification (NCBI taxonomy): domain Bacteria; kingdom Pseudomonadati; phylum Pseudomonadota; class Betaproteobacteria; order Nitrosomonadales; family Methylophilaceae; genus Methylobacillus; species Methylobacillus draconifructus. Next base: position 72,944 of record NZ_JBJQII010000001.1, read on the forward strand.
GGCTTCAAGATGCGCGGCGTGGCGGACCTCAAGTTCCATTCATTGTTCATCCAGGGCCCGACCATCTCCATATCCAAGCCGTTCAAGCGCTCGCTGGCGGTGAACGGGGTCAAGATCGTCAGTTCGGCAGACCAGGCCGACCTGTTGCTTGAAATCATGAGCGAAGCACAGGAACAACGCATCCTGTCCTTGAGCGGCCGCGGCCTGGTGCGTGAATTCGAACTGTTCTATACCGTGAATTTCCGCGTGCGTGACCCATCCAGCGAGACATGGGGCGAGGTGCAAACGATCCAGGGAAGACGTGAAATCACATACGATGACTCACAATTGCTGGCGAAGCAACTCGAACAGGAGCGCCTCTACAACGATATGAAGGACGACGCCGTGCGTGAACTGCTGCGCCGCCTCATGGTGGTCAGGCCAGCCAAGGACAAACCGCGCGCGCCCGACTTACGCTCCCTGGACGAAACCGTGGAATGAGGCTCAAGCCGCAGGAGCTAGAGCGGCATCTGGCCCAGGGCCTGGCGCCGCTTTATGTCCTCATGGGCGATGAGCCGCTCGCCCAGCGTGAAAGCCTGGATGCCATCCGCGCGGCAGCACGTGCCGCAGGCCACGATGAACGCACCCGGCTCACCGTGGAGCGCAATTTCAATTGGCAGCAGGTTGCGGCTTTCGGCCAATCCATCTCTCTGTTCGCCAGCCGCCGCATCCTCGAGATTGCGATTCCCTCGGGCAAACCAGGCGTAGACGGCGGCAAGGCCCTGCTTGCGCTGGCGGAACAAGCCATTCCAGATACCGTGACCATCGTCATCCTGCCCAAGCTGGAGCGCGACGCCAAGAACAGCGCCTGGTTTGCCGCATTGGAAAACCACGGCGTCTCGCTCGTCTTGCATGAAGTCGCCCCATCGGCGCTACCGCAATGGATCGCCGCCCGCCTTGCCAGGCAAGGCCAGAATACCGACCAGGAAACACTGGAGTTCCTCGCCCACCAGGTGGAAGGCAACCTGCTCGCCGCACACCAGGAAATCCAGAAACTCGGGCTGCTGTACCCTGAGGGCACGCTGGATGGCGGCAGCGTGCGGGAAGCGGTATTGAACGTTTCGCGCTATGATGCTTTCCAACTGGGCGATGCCGTGCTGGGCGGCGATAGCGAGCATGCGGTGCGCATACTGCACGGCCTGCGCGAGGAAGGCGCACAACCGGTTGCCATCATGAGCGCCCTGGCCTGGGTGTTGCGCGGGCTGGTCAAAGTAAAATATGCTGAAAGCCGCGGCGGCAATCTCAACAGCGCCATGCAGCAAGCCCGGATTTACGGCGACCGGCAAAACCTGGTAAAACGGGCGCTTTCCCGGATGAGCATGCGCCAGCTCGAGGCGGCGCTGCAGAAACTGGCTGAAATCGACAAGGCCGCCAAAGGCCTGTTGAACCAGGACCCATGGCTGGAAATCTCGCGCCTGTGCTTTGGCCTGGCGCGCATAGGCAGCAGGAAGTAGAGGCAGGAATGGAAGATATCAAACACTACATGCAACAACTCGGTAGTGAAGCGCGTGCCGCTTCACGCGCGATGGCGCGTGCCGACACCGAAACCAAGAACAAGGCCTTGCGCGCCATCGCCATCGCCATCCGCCGCGAGCGCGACACATTGCTGGCCGCCAACGCAGCCGACCTGGAAGCCGCGCGCCGCAACGGCCTGGAACCTGCCATGCTGGACCGCCTCGTGCTCAGCGAAAAAGGCATCGCCACCATGACGGAAGGTTTGGAGCAGATCGCCAGCCTGCCCGACCCCATCGGCGAAATGTCGGATTTCAAATACCGCCCATCCGGCATTCAGATCGGCAAGATGCGCGTGCCTTTAGGCGTGATCGGCATCATCTACGAAGCCCGCCCCAATGTCACCGTCGATGCCGCCGGCCTCTGCATCAAGTCAGGCAATGCCGCCATCCTGCGCGGCGGCTCCGAAGCCATTCACTGCAACCGCGCCCTGGCCGCCATCGTGCACGAAGGCTTGGCCGCCGCAGGCCTGCCAGCCAGCGCCGTGCAAGTGGTGGCGACAACCGACCGTGCCGCCGTCGGCGAACTGATCACCATGAAAGACTATGTCGACGTCATCGTGCCGCGCGGCGGCAAGGGCCTGATCGAGCGCATTTCCAACGAAGCGCGCATCCCCGTCATCAAGCACCTCGACGGCAATTGCCATGTCTACGTAGACGAAAGCGCCGACCTCGACAAGGCATTGCGCATCCTGGAGAACTCAAAGACCCAGCGCCTAGGCACCTGCAATACCGCGGAATCGCTATTGGTAGCACGCAGCATTGCGCGGGAAGCGTTGCCGCCGCTGGCTGCAATGCTGATCAGCAAGGGCGTGGAAATCCGCGGCTGCAACGAAACCCGCGCGCTGGTGCCGCAGGCCAAGCCAGCCACGGACGAGGACTACTACACGGAATACCTCGCCGCGATCATCTCGGTGAAAGTGGTTGCGGATGTGGAGGAGGCCATCGCCCATATCAACCAATACTCCTCCCAACATACCGAGGCCATCGTCACCGAGAACTATACCCGTGCGCGCCAATTCCTGCGCGAAGTGGATTCCAGCAGCGTCATCGTCAACGCGTCCACCCGCTTTGCCGACGGCTTTGAATACGGCCTGGGCGCCGAGATCGGCATTTCCACCGACAAGCTGCACGCCCGCGGCCCGGTCGGCCTCGAGGGCCTGACCAGCCTCAAGTACATCGTGCTGGGCGATGGAGAAGTCAGGGCCTGATGCCCTCGCACCTGCACTTCACCAACATGACGCTGGGCGCCAAATCCCCAGCCCAGCCTGTACCGCTTATCGGCATCATGGGCGGCACCTTCGACCCCATCCACTTCGGCCACCTGCGCATGGCGCAGGAACTGGCCGAGGCCCTGGATTTGGCGGAAGTCCGCTTCATTCCCTCAGCCACCCCGCCGCACCGCGATCAACCCATGACCTCGGCCAAGCAACGCGCGGAAATGGTTGCCCTCGCGATTGCCGACAACCCCTTATTCAGGCTGGACACGCGCGAACTGGAACGGGAAGGCTACTCCTACACCATAGACACCCTGCGATCCCTGCATGAAGAACTGCAAGGCAAGGCAAGGCTCTGCCTGCTCATGGGCATGGATGCGTTTACAGGAATCACCAGTTGGCACCGTTGGCAAGAGTTGCTGCAGTTTGCGCACGTCATCGTGGCAACGCGGCCTGGCGCAGTATTGCCTTCAGGCAACTCGGTATTGGACGCATTTTTCGAGACGCATGTGCTATCGGGCGCACGACAATTGCCTATTCAAGCGGAGCATGGGATATGGATGCAGGAAATCACCGCATTGGATATTTCAGCGACTAAGATTCGAGAACGCCTTGCACACGGCGGAACACCGCGCTATTTATTACCGGACGGGGTATTGGAGCTTATTTGCCAGCATTCTTTATACAGACCGGCATAGGACATCCACAACACAATCAAGCTGCTTATCGTCCATCGCGACCAGCGCGTATTGAAATCAACACCCTCATTACAACAATGCCCTGACAATATCAGTGCCCCCAGGCATATCGGTTTGCTCCTGCCATGACACCAATCCCAGACATGTTGCTGGCATTCTTTGCTTCAACGTCTGTAGATTTTCCTCTAGCATCGCCATCCTTGGATCTGCCTGATTCGCTACCCAGCCAGCCAACGCCAGACCGCGTTGCCTGATCGCCTCGGCGGTCAGCAATGCATGATTGATGCATCCCAGCCGCATGCCGACTACGAGAATCACGGGCAGGCCAAGCTTGGCAGCCAGGTCTGCAATATCGTGCTGGTCATCCAACGGCACATAGAAACCGCCCGCTCCCTCGACGATCACGACATCCGCCTGGGACTGCAAGCGCTCGAACGCGGCCAAGATATGATCCAGGTCGATCTGCACGCCTGCCTGTTTGGCCGCGATATGCGGCGCAATGGCGGGCTCGAAGGCATAAGGGTTGATGTCGGACAATGATAGCTCGACATTGCTGGCGGCCAATAGCTGCGTGACGTCTTCGGAAATCAATTGCTCATTCTGGCGTTCGCAGCCGGAAGCGACCGGTTTCATGCCTACGCTGCGCAGGCCACGCGCTGCAAACTGGCGCACCAGCATGCTGCTGACCATGGTCTTGCCGACGCCGGTATCGGTGCCGGTGACGAAGTAGGCTTGTTTACGGTGTGCGGCGCTCAACGCGGTTTCCTCGGATGCAGGGTCACGGTGGCGACGCCGGGCTGTTTGGGCTGGGGTTTCCAGGCGTGGCCGTAGACCACTTCATAGGTCGCGGGCAGTTTGCCTTCATGGCGGAATTGTTCGTACGCTTCCGTCAAGCGGTTGAGGAAGCCGCGTCCCAGCAAACCGCGGGCGCGGCCTGCCGCGGCATTGTGCGCCCCGATGGCCTTGAGGTCGCGCATGACGGATAGCACGTCGTCATAGGTGAGAACGAAACGCTCCACGTCGAGCACGGGGTCGGAAAACCCGGCGCGCACCAGGGCGTCGCCGATATCGTGCATGTCGATGAAGCGGCTGACATGGACATGGTCGCCCCCTGACGCTGCGCGCAGTTCCTTCAAGGTATCCGGCCCGAAGGTGCTGAACATGAGCAGGCCTTCGGGGCGCAACACGCGCGCCATGCAGGTGAAAGCGCTATCGAGGTCGTTGCACCACTGGATCGCCACATTGGACCAGATCAGGTCCAGGCTGGCGTCCTTAAGCGGGAGCTGTTCGATATCGGCGCACAGCGCACTAGGACGTTTTTGCCCTAATAGGCGCTTGGTCCAGGGATAATGCGCCAGGGTCTGCTGCAACATGCCCATGGCGATATCCAGCGAGATCACTTGGCTGTCGCGATACCGCTTGCCCAATGCCACGCTGGCGTGACCGGTGCCGCAGCCCGCATCCAGGATGACGCGGGGCGTGATTTTCACCAGCTCAAGGCGTTGCAACATGCGCTCGCGCACTTCGCGCTGCAGGATCGCGGCAGCGTCATAGCTGCCTGCCGCGCGGTCGAACGACGCACGCATCCTGGCTTTGTCTATCAGGTATTCGTCACGCATCACACAGGCTCTGCATGGGATTGGAGAAAGCCACGCACGCTGTCGATGAATTGCGCCGTATGCGAGAGGAAAGGCGCATGGCTTGCACCGGCGATCACCCGCATGCTGGCATGCGGCAAATGCAGGGCCAGCCAATGGGCGGCCTGCACTGGAGCGAGGCTGTCGCGGTCGCCATGGACCAGCAGCACAGATTGCTGCAAGGCGGCTAGCTCGGGACGAAGGTCGTTCTGCAACAGCACGTCAAGCGCGGCTTCGAGCGCCAGCGGCGATGGCACAGGGCGCTCGGCCAGCGCCCGGCGCAACTCCTTGATGGTGGCACGCGCGTCGCTGGCCCCCATGCATTGCAAAGTCAGGAACTTGATCAGGGTGGCGGCATAATCCTCGTTTACTTGTTGTGCGAACCTCTGGAACACGGTGGCTGCCATACCGTATTCCCAGGGCTGGGAATGCCCCGGCCCGGTATTGATGAAGCGCGGCGTGCTCCCCACCAGCACCAGGCGCTGCACCCGCTCCGGGTGGGCCAAGGCCAGCCGCATGGCTACCAGGCCGCCCAATGACCAGCCGGCGATATCGGCACGAACAGGCAGGACAGGCAGCAGCGACGCCACCATTTCATCGAGATTGCTGGCGATCACGCCCTGGCTCAAGCCCATGCCGGGCAAGTCCACGATATGCAGCTCAAACGACTGGGAGAGCTTTTTCACCAAAGGCTGCCAGACGCCGCCATGCATCCCCCAGCCGTGAATCAGGACCAAGGGCTGGCCCTTGCCGGTGATGTCGACATGAATACCGCTCATGCAGCCTCCAATGTATGCAATGCTGCCAGCAGCAGCCGGACATCCTCATGCGTATGTGCGGCGGATAGCGATATCCGCAATCTGGCCGTGCCTTTTGGCACGGTCGGAGGACGGATGGCCGGCACCAGGATGCCCGATTCAAGCAAGCGCTTGCTTACCTGCAATACCTCTTCGTTGCTACCGATGACCACGGGCTGTATCGCAGTTTCGGATGCCATCAGCTGCCAGCGCTGCAATCGGCATGACGTTCTGAAATCCGCGATCAAGGCATGCAGATGGGCGCGGCGCGTATGGTCTTGCTCGATCAATTGCACGCCGGTCATTGCGGCAGCCGCCACTGGCGCCGGGCTCGCCGTGGTGTAGATATAAGGACGGGCTGTTTGCATCAGGTAATCAGTGAGGATTTTCGGGCCTGCCACGAATGCGCCTGCCGCCCCTGCGGCCTTGCCCAGGGTTGCCATATAAATGATGCGGGGCGAATCCAGCGCAAAATGCTCCAGCACGCCGCGGCCATTCGCGCCCAGCACGCCAAAGCCATGAGCGTCGTCCAGCATCAGGTAGGCATCATAGCGCTCGCATAGGGCGAGCAATTCCGGGACAGGCGCCAGGTCGCCATCCATGCTGAATACCGCATCGGCCACCACCAGCTTGCGCCTGGCCTGGCTTTGCGCCAGCAAGCGCTCGAGGTTTGCCAGGTCATTGTGAGCGTAGCGCTTGAGTTCGGCCCGCGAGAGCAAGGCGGCATCATTGAGCGAGGCATGATTGAGCTTGTCGGCAAAGATGGCGTCCTCGCGTCCGCACAGCGATGTGATGATACCCAGGTTCGCCATATAGCCGGTGGTGAACAGCAGGACGCCGGGCAATCCCATGAAACCCTGCAATGCATGCTCAAGCGCTTCATGCGCCTGTTGGTGCCCGGTGACGAGATGGGATGCGCCGGTGCCAGCACCGGCCGTGGCGGCGCAATCGCGCATCGCGGAGATCAGAGACGGATGGGCAGCCAAACCCAGGTAATCGTTGCTGCAGAACGAGAGCAAACGCTTACCGTCAACCTCGACATGCACGCCCTGCATGCCTTGAAGCACGCGACGCTGGCGCAGCAAACCCAGGTCCGCACGTTCGGCGAGCTCGGTTTGCAATGCGTCCAGCAATGGGGTGGCTGCTTCTGCCGGGTGGGATTCCAGCATGGAAGGCATCTGTGATTTAAAGCGGATGGATGCCGAGCTTGTCGAACAGCTTGCGGTCGGCTTCAGCTTCGGGATTGCCCGTGGTCAGCAGCTTCTCGCCATAGAAAATCGAGTTGGCACCGGCCAGGAAGCACAAGGCCTGGATGCCTTCGTGCATGCTTTGGCGGCCGGCGGACAAACGCACGAAGCTCTGGGGCATGGTGATGCGGGCCGCCGCAATCGTGCGCACGAATTCGAACGGGTCAAGCTCGTCCATGCCATACATCGGCGTGCCTTCCACCTGGGTCAACAAGTTGATGGGCACGCTTTCAGGCGGACGCTCCATATTGGCAAGCTGCGCCAGCAGGCCGGCACGCTGGGCGCGGGTTTCGCCCATGCCGATGATGCCGCCGCAACAGACATTGATGTCCTGCTCGCGTACGCGGTCCAGGGTATCCAGGCGGTCCTGGTAGGTACGCGTCGTGATCACATCGCCGTAATATTCCGGCGCGGTGTCTAGGTTGTGGTTGTAATAATCGAGACCGGCATCCTTCAGTTGCTCGGCCTGGCCGTCCTTGAGCATCCCAAGCGTGGCACAGGTTTCCAGGCCCATCGCCTTCACTTCGCGGATCATAGCCAGCACCGGCTCCAGGTCGCGCTGCTTCGGGCTGCGCCATGCCGCGCCCATACAGAAGCGGCTGGCGCCATTTTCCTTGGCGGCCCGCGCAGCAGAGAGCACTTCCTCCAACTGCATCAAATCCTGCTTTTCCACATCGGTATGGTACCGTGCGGCTTGCGGACAATAGCCGCAGTCTTCGGAACAGCCGCCGGTCTTAATCGACAGCAGCGTGCTCACCTGCACGCCATTGGGATCGAAATTCTCGCGATGCACCGACTGGGCGCGGTGCATCAAGTCTGAAAACGGCAACTCGAATAGCGCGACGATTTCATCGACGCTCCAGCGCTTGGGGGCTTCTACACGGGCCTGCGTCTTGGCGCGCTCCACGCGGTCCAGGCCGCGTATATCAATCACTGAATCTCGCATGTGTTTCCTTTTATTCTGTTGTCTCGACGGTATATTCCTGCCATGGCTCCTTGCGCGCGCGCAGGATGTCGCGCACCCCCAGGGGGACTATCACCAGAATACTGACCGCCCATATGATCAGGGCGAGATTCAATCCTCCTCCTACCCAGCCTGCCATATTGGAACTAAAGTTGAGCAGCACCACCCAGGCGCCGAGCAAGCCATAGAAACGATAGCCCGCAGGCACCAGGTAGTCACAAACGCGGGTACAGGGATGGTTTGCCATCGAGGCATAGGTAAAAATGGAGGCAGCAATCCAGAAGGGGATCAATACCGGTATCACCACAGCAAGGCTGGAGAAAAAGGGAAAGCTCTGTGCTGCCCGCATCTGCTGCTTGGCAGTGATGATTTTGGTAGCCATGACATCAAAATGGAATTGAAAACCGGATTATAGCTTGTCAACATTCAAGACAACAATAAATTTACAACTGATTAAATATTAATCAGTTGCATTTTCCATCTCTTGTACGATCACCTGCGGAGTTTTCAACTTGGCCTGGTTTTTCCCAAAATTGAACATGAGGCTATGAGGGCCTGCATAACCCATGTGCACAACCTCCACTCCCATCGCATCCAATTTCTTCATAAGCGCATTGAATTGGTTGGCCAGACAGTTTTGCTTGCTCCAAGAAAACAGGGAGGAAGCGAGGTCTCCCAATGTCAGCCTCACGACTGGGCAATGCAATAAGGATTTGATTTCGGCATCCGGAATATAGTAAGAGCAGGAAACCGCCAGCACTATTTCACTCGCCTCAGAAAGTTGCTCCAACCCATCGACCGTGAATCGCACCTGGTCGTCGCCTCCATCGACTGGCTGCCACGATTGACTGACCTCGTCCCAATCCATGACGAGGTCTATCCTTTCTTCCGCCAGGATTTGGCCGGATAGAAACGCAATATGAGGCGGTGCATTGCCACCATAGACAACCTTTAACGTTTCAGGGCCATAACAGTGGCTTGCTTCCTGAACTCGTTGCTTCATGGCCTGTAATAGCTCCAATGAATAGTCCTGGATTTCATAGCTGCAGCGCTGACCAGTGACATGTTCAGGCAGGGACTTCATTAACCCTTGCTCCCTACCCACGCCCAGCACCATCACGTGGTTCAGCAGGTTTTGTCGGTAATCCAGGTCTATCTTCCGTATCTCTGATCTGACGCCGACAACCAGGCCCAGCAACGCCGCAATCCCGATTGCCAACCCCAATAGATTGAATGCATTGCTAAGTATGATGCCAATCAACGCCATCAGGCTGATGCGAAAGACCCAACTGCTCCAGCGATTCGAGAGGAGCGCCCACTCCAGCAACTGGTGTGTTGCGTGGCTTAAATATTGATAATCCATGGTATTCCAAGTGCCTGTCCCGAATCATCGCCGCGCACGCGTACGAAACAATTGATCAAGCGGCAATATCGAGAAATATTCAGAAAACACCGTGCTTGAAACCTCAAAACACGATGAAAATGGCGCTAAAAAGGCGCAGACAGGCTAGTGCTGGGGAGGAGCGCGGAGCAGGGAGAAAAAATAATGCGGAGGAGAAACCTTGTGGAAGCTATGTTCCCTCCAGTCAGGCAACCGGAAAGTAAAGTTATAAAAGATCGCGATGAAGACAATGGCTGCCAGCATCGGCACACTATCGAGAAAGGACTTGGGCTTGCGCGCCATGCCGACTTCGACGGCGTTGAGATTTTCATCGGCTTGAAAAGTTGGAACCTCCATACGCTCCATACTCTTCCCAGTGACTTCATGTAAATGAATGCCGCTTTCTGTCATCGTCATTGGCTGTCCAGCAGGGTGCGCATGCAAAAGCGGCAGGAAACCCTGCAAGCAAGCTAAGAATAATACTAACCATAAAGATAGATTGTTGAATCGGCGAAAAACCATTCAGCGATCATGAATGCATTTATTCATTTACGCATTCTAACAAAACAGTAAAACGATGCATATCTGGATAGTGTACCTGTAACGTGAATTGGCACCTCAGCCTATCAACACACCCATTTGAGACGTGACAAAACCGCGCGATACCCAGAACGGTCTGCTTGTGTGAAAGCAGTATTGGCTGGTTTATTGATCAAGAAGAAATTTGCCTATCTTTTAAATTATGCTTCGAGGCCTTAATAAAAAAACCCCTTCTTGAGCAAAGAAGGGGTGAATGATAAACCCTCAGTAGAGGAGATTTATCAATGGAGGCTAAGAAATTTAAGATTTGCTATTTAGAGGCTAAATACATTGAGCGCGCCGCCGCCTGGTGCCGCATTCCACTCCTTCAGCTCCTTGTAACCACCCGCAGCGCCCAGCGCATCTGTCGCATTATCCAGGCCGAGATTCATCGCCACCCCAGCCCAGCCGCCGATGCCGGACAATACGCCAACGTATTGCTTGCCCTTATGGCTATAGGTGAAGGCGTTACCGATCACGCCTGAGCCCACCTGGAATTTCCAGAGTTCCTTGCCGCTATTGGCGTCCAATGCCTTGAACCAGCGATCCAATGTCCCATAGAACACGAGGTCGGATGCGGTTGCCAGCGCCCCGCCCCAGGCAGAGAACTTCTCCTTGTTGTACCACTTGCTCTTATTGGTCATCGGGTCATAAGCGGCAAAGCCGCCCATCACCCCGTCAGGACCTGCGAACATGGTCAAGGTAGCGCCAACCCACGGCTGGCCTGCGATGTACTTGGATTCAACCGGTTCATACGTCATGCAGACATGGTTCAGTGGGGAATACACAAGACCGGTACGCGGAGAATACGCAGCAGGCTGCTGGTCCTTGGTACCTAGCGCGGCGGGGCAAATACCTTTAGTGTTGTAGTCTTGGTGGGTAGAGTATTTCGGATCCTTGTGCGGGATGCCGGTTTTCAGGTCGACATGAGTGGCCCAGTTGACGAACGGATGGACTTTTTCCGCGGAAACCAGGGTGCCGTTGGCAGCCTCGAAAGTATAGGCAAAACCGTTGCGGTCATGGTGCCAGGCATAAGTCTTGCCGCCCTTGTCGAACAGGATTACCTCGTTCACGCCGTCATAGTCCCATTCGTCATGCGGCGTCATTTGATAACCCCAGCGGGCCAGGCCGGTATCGACGTCGCGCGCGAAGATGGTCATGGACCACTTGTTGTCGCCGGGACGGACATCCGGGTTCCAGACGGAGGGGTTGGCAGTACCGTAATAGACCAGGTTAGTCTTGGGATCATACGGGAACCAGCCCCAAACCGAGGCACCGCCATTCTGCCAGCCGTCCTTCACTGCCTGTGGCTTGAGCCAGGTCTTTACACCCAGGTCTTTTTCCGGGAACTTCAGCTTTTCCTTGGGCAAGGCCTTGAATGAACCGCCTTCCTTGTTGCCACCATTGATATCTTCATAAACGGAAAGCGAACTGAAATGCGGGTTCTCTTTATTGAAGTCCTTGCCAATGAGCACGTCTGAGTCAGGACCGGTATGGTAGGCGCGCCAGACCAGCGATCCATCCTTGATGTTGTAGGCCGAGAAATGACAACGGACACCGTACTCTGCGCCGGAACAACCAGTCAACACCTTGTCCTTGATCACGTGCGGCGCATTGGTATTGGTGCCCCCCTCTTTAGGATCGGTCACCTTTGCATCCCAGACCTTTTGACCGGTCTTGGCGTCAAGTGCCACCAGCGTGCCGTCATTCTGCTGCAGGAAAATCTTGCCGTCTCCATAGCCCAGGCCGCGGTTAACCACGTCGCAACACATCACGGCCTGGACAGAAGGATCCTGCTTGGGGAAGTAGGCCCATACAATCTTCTGGTTATTGTTCAGGTCAAGGGCGTACACATTATTCGGGAATGCGGTGTGCACGTACATCACGTTGCCCACGACCACAGGAGAGCCTTCGTGGCCGCGGTTTACGCCAGTAGCGAACTGCCAGGCCGCTTTTAGATCCTTGACGTTGCTTTTATTGATTTGGTTCAGCGTGCTGTAACCCTGATTGTTGTACTGCCCCCGCGGATGCGCCCAATTGTTGGCATCTTTCATGGCAGCTTCCATATCCGCTGCCGCATATGACAACAACGGCGCTGATGCCGCCATGCCCAAGGCAAGGCTCACCACTAGATTAACCTTTTTGATTTTCATGTTGCCTTCTCCATAGTAGTAATTGCAATTCCAGAGCCTGATTCAGAACCAAACACTTGAATGCAGCGGCTTGGTTTCAACCCAGCCCTGTCTTTATCAAACCCCATCCAGACGGAACTCCTCCCGTAATTGGAGATTTGCCTGGCATGCGCCAGTGGAGTTACTATAGACAGACCTGTCTGACTTTGCAACTGTTATGTATTTCAATCGTCAGGAACAGGCAGTTATAATGCCTTCGCAGGCCGCATCAAACCGAGATTGCAGAATTTATGAACACTCAAAATGCAGGGAGAATTTTTGTCGCTGGCCAGCTGGCCGAAGCAATGCGTGCCCATGGAAGGAAACCGGCACAAAGATTGGGCGGCCTGGCGATCGCTCTGTCTTTATTGGGGAGCAAGGCTCCTGACAAGGCACTGTTCCGGCAGGCGGTTGAAAAAATCCAGGCAGATGACTTGGAGCTATTGCGGCAACTAATCAAGCCGGAGGTAAGCAAGGCAGGCGTGCCGCAATCAGAATTGATTGCAGAGCAGATATTGATGGTGCTGGTCGGCACCCTGCAAATGGAAGCGAGAAATGACGCTTCTGTCTCCTGGCCTATCGCAGTCAATGCGATCGAGGCATTATTGCAGAACTCCAAGCGGTCGCTTGCGCTCCGGTATGCCGCCCCTATGCTGGGAGCCTTTTTCTTCGCCGCGACCGGCTTGATCGGCTACCAGTTTTTCTTCCTGCCCAAAGTGACCAGCCAACCACTCCCGGTAGAGCCGTTGGCTATCGCCCCTGAAGATCCTAAAGTTCCTAGCCCTTATGTTCCCAGCCATTTCTACACGATGCGGCAAAACATGGAGAAAATGAAATGCCAGTTCCCTCAGGCGGCCATGTTGCCTGAAGCGCAACGCTCGGCCTTCCTGAACTTCATCAATACTGGGGAAATAGCCCTCACAGAGCTTACCCATCTGCAACTGGCATTATCCAAGGTACATTGCACTTACCCGTCTCTCACCGGCCAGCAAGAACGTTAATATGGATTCCGATCACAAAAGCCATGATATGCGCTTGTTGAATGTCATGAAGCAGCGCATGCAGAGCAAATATTGGCCATTTTCAATGAGGCGATAGCCAACTCTAGCGCGCTTTACGATTATGCCCCGCGCTCGCAAGCGTCCATGGGGCATTGGTGCTCCAGCAAGTAGCAAGCCGGCTTTCCGGTCATCGGCCTCATCGATGTTTCAGGAATATTGTTGAACTTTGCCACAGGGGAGAACATTTCGGCACTTTCCAGCCTATAAATACAACGCCTATATTTATGCGGACTATCGCGACATGGGACTGGGCAGGCAATTGCTCAAGGAAATCATCCGCCGTGCAAGCATGGCCGAGGTGCATGTATTGGGAAGCTGCATTGATGCGGCCAACTCCGCCCGCATCCGGTTACACGATCAACTGGGGTTCAAGCATGCCGGCACTTTCAACCAGCGAGGTTTTAAATTCGGCAGGTGGCTCGATGCCGCCTTTTACCAGATGACGTTGATACCCCGTTAGCGCCGCACGAGAGCTGAATGAGATGGCCTAACGGCCCAGCGAGGACCAAATCAGGAGAATAGCGGCTTGCTTTGCCCTGGCAGTGGCGCCGCTATCGGGAGTCAGACGCTCAACCAGCGAGGCTCCTTCAAACAGCATGATGATTTGCTGGCTGATGGACTCGGGCTCCGCCACCCCGGCCTCTTTTGCCAATTCAACAATATAGGCCTGGAGCTCATTCGACAGCCTGACGGAATACTGATGTACGGGATGTTTCGGATCCGGAAACTCGACAGATGCCAAGTGGAAGGGCAAGCCCTTGGAGCGCTGGGTCAGGATATGCTGCTCCAGCAGGCTGCACAACTGGATCAGCTTATCAGCCGGTTCTGAAGGCTTTTCCTTGAGGCCTTGGCTGAGCCAATCGATAAAGGTATCCGCGTTTCTTTTCAAGAATGCGATAACGAGAAGATCCTTGCTGGGGAAGTGCTTGTACAGGGTGGCTTTGGCCACGCCCGCCTCTGCGATGATCGTGTCCACCCCCGAGGCGTGAATTCCCCTGGATTCGAACAAGTTGCTCGCAACATTCAGGATTTTCGTCCTCATGTCTTCAAGCGTCATAGCACCCTCCTGGAATGAATATGATGCGCCGCTACACGAAATGACTTTAATGGGTTCACAAATCTACCGCCTGGTTCAGAGCCTAAATGACAAGCGAATGACTCCGCTTGCTTCATTGTCAAAATTCAAGTCAATTGTATCCCATTCCATTGATGCCAATGCATTATTCCTTGCTATTGGCCTTCATCTTGCAGAAGCCTTGCCCAATCTATCCATAAGGACATTACCGGACGGAAGCTACCTACTTCACCCTCGCCTGCGCTGCCTTCCAGCGTTATAACCCGATCTTTTTGCAAGGAAACATTCCCTTGCAAATTGCAAAGCTTGGTATATTATTCCAACATATACAGATCTGTATATATGTATTTATAAAATCACTTAGAGGAGAAAGTAAATGGAAGCTTTATTGATAGGCGCTGTGGCTTGTGTTACAGCTTTGATTTTATCTGCCTGGCTGATGACCTTTGCCAAGTGGTTCCCGATCAAGGGCGTTGATGAGTTCCTGATCGACTACAAGACCATGATCCGGGCGCACATCGACTATGCCCTAATGGCGCTATTTGGATTAAGCTTTTACGGCCTGGGAATCCCGCTTCCGACAGCAGCCTGTGTCTGCCTGGCAATAGGCGGATTCACCAATCCCACCATCTTCACCATTGCAGCTTTCGACACGAATTTCTGGTCCAAGAAAAAGTGGAAGGTATTCACCGCATTGAGCTTTGTGGTGTCGACGATCGGCTTTATCTGGATTACGTTCACCATCCTGATGCATGTGATCAATACGCTATAACACCATACAAATTGGTATACTCAATGCTCGTCCTAAAACGGTCAGGTCATCATCCCTCTTGGCACACTAGGTGGCTGGTAAGGAATATAGGCCGTTACTTCAGGCTTTACATTTCCTTGTTTGAACATTAGGCCATACCTTATGCTCCAAGAGGGAGACTTGCTTGGCGGTGAAGACTGCGACCACATAACTTGAGAGGCCTACCATGCAAAATCAATATTTCAAGCTTGGCGATTACAAGCTGCATCGCTTAGGGTTCGAGGCAATGCGCATTACCGGGAAAGGCGTTTGGGGAAAGCCCGCAGACCTGGCAGAGAGCATCGCCACCTTGAAACGGGTCCCGGAACTGGGGATCAATTTCATTGATACCGCCGACAGCTATGGACCCGACGTAAGCGAGGTCTTGATTCGGAAGGCCTTGCATCCTTACAAGGACCTGGAGGAAAACACGAAAGCTGCGGACATTACGCTTGCCCCTCGCGACTTTGACAGACTGTCCAGTATCCAATCGACATAATACTGGCAAGGCTGCACCCGGCGCCAAGCTATATGCCAGATACAACAGGCAGCGTCGCCTGGCTGGCTACCTCCTTCCACGTCATCATTTCGGCTGACCTCGAGCAGGCGTTCGAGAATCGCGCCAGTTCGAATTTCCGGCATATTGAATCTGGCACACCGGCTGCCGTGAAACCACCCGATTGCTGAGTATTCACCGTGTGAGCAACACCTCCCCACAAAGCAAAATGGCTTATGCCAAGCTTATTGGCATAAGCCATTTTTAACCCGCGCGAGCAAAGGCTGGATCAATACGATCTACAGCAAAACACCTTAACTTACTATCTTTGCTTTTGGTTAACGTCGGTGCCGCCTTGCTCAGGCTCATTCTTGAAACGCTGGCTCTTTTCTTTGGCATTGGTCGGAACAGCACCGTCCTTCAGGCTTTCACTACTGCTTCCCTCTGTCGTGCCTTGCTGTTGAGGCTCAAGGTAATTCCCGCTTGCAGGGGAATCAGGCACTGTATTCTTCTGCTTGTGGGCAGGCGGGGCATCGCCTATGGGATCAGCCGCATAAGCATGGGGCATTAGAATTACCAGAAAGGCTGACATGAGCACGCTATAAAAACCCTTCATTACGTTCTCCTTCCAATTGGTCATCGATACGAAACACCATGCTAAGGGATTTTTTCATGGAGTCATGTAGGCCCAGGCTTGATCTGGCTGTCAGTCCAGGCTGTGATGGCTGTAGGAGATCGCTTCGGCAACATTCAAGAATCTGGGCCATTGCATTTCTCGTTGTCGTGCCCGCAGGCCTGTCCTCTTTAATGAAGGCGCCATGAATCATGACAGGACACAATAGACATGTCTTAAACACTCATATTCGTCCGCACTGCTTGCCTGCTTTGCACTTTCGGACGAAAATCGGGAATAAGGCATTACAATCCCTTGCCTGTTTATCCACGCCCATAAGAGCAACACTATCCGTATGGCAGGATTCATGGAAACGCTGTTCCCCCAGCCGTGCCTGCTTTGCTCAAGCTGGCAGGCAGGCCCGTTAGGCATATGCGTCGGTTGCCTGGACGACATGCCGTGGCACATGGACAACGCCTGCCCTCAATGCGCGCTGCCAAGCAGCGACAACATGCTGTGCGGGCAATGCCTGAAAACCCCGCCTGCGTTCGATGCCGCCCGTAGTTTGTTTCAATATCGGTTTCCCCTATCGGCAGTGCTGCAGCAATACAAATACGGGCAATTGCTTACCATTGCCCGCACCATGGGGCTGCTGGTTGCCGAACATATAGGCAGGCAATCGGCCGCCGACTGCATTATCCCGATGCCATTGCATCGCCGGCGCCTGCAGGAGCGCAGCTTCAACCAGTCAGCGGAGATTGCCAAGGTAGTCAGCGAGCAACTGCATATTCCCCTCGCCTTGCAGGCATGCGCGCGTATCAAGCCGACGCCGCCGCAGGCGAGCCTGCCTTACAAGCAGCGCATCAGGAACATGCACGGCGCCTTCGAATGCCGGGCGGCATTGAAAGATATGCGCGTGATATTGCTGGATGACGTCATGACAACCGGCGCCAGCCTCGGCGCGCTGGCAAAAACAGTGAAGGATGCGGGCGCCAGCCATGTAGAATGCTGGGTGATCGCCCGTACCATTGCAGAATGAACCATGTTTGAAATCGTGTTATACCAGCCCGAAATCCCGCCCAACACCGGCAACATCATACGCCTGTGCGCCAACAGCAATACCCGTTTGCACCTGGTCAGGCCGCTGGGGTTCGAACTGGAGGACAAACAGCTCAAGCGCGCGGGGCTGGATTACCACGAATATGCCAGCCTGGTCGTGCACGAGAGCTGGGAAGCCTGCAAACAGGCGCTGGCTGGACGCAGGATGTTCGCGCTCACCACCAAGGGCAGCACCCGCCATAGCGACATTTGCTTCCTGCCCGGCGATGTGTTTGTATTCGGCCCGGAAACACGCGGCCTGCCGGAAGATATCCGCGCCGAGTTCAGCCCGCAGCACAGGGTCAGGCTGCCGATGATGCCGGAAAGCCGCAGCCTCAACCTGTCGAACTCGGCCGCTATCCTGCTGTACGAGGCCTGGCGCCAGCATGATTTCGCCGGCGCGGTCTAGCGCATGGCATCGGACACAAGGCCAATCGGCCCAGGCTTGCGGCTCGAGATAAAATCAACACACCCCACATCACAACCCATATAACAAAAAAGCACCATCGCTGGTGCTTTTGAACATTGCGGTTTTGACGCCAACGCTATAGCGATTCGGACTTCTGCTCCCGGCTGAGCAGGTTCTCCATCGCCTGCCGCGGCGAGCGCCCATGCGAAAGCACTTGGTCGACCTCCTGCGTAATCGGCATCTCGACGCCCAGCAGGCTGGCGCGCTTGACCACTTCGCGCGCGGTATGCACGCCTTCAGCCACGTGACCCAGGGTCTTGAGGATTTCCTGCAGGGTCTGGCCGTTGGCAAGGCGCAGGCCCACCTCACGGTTACGGGAGTATTGCCCGGTACAGGTCAGGATCAAGTCGCCTGCGCCAGTCAAGCCCATGAAGGTTTCCTTGGCGCCGCCCAAGGCTACGCCGAAGCGCGTCATTTCGGCCATGCCACGCGTAATCAATGCGGCGCGGGCGTTGTTGCCGCACTGCATGCCGTCGCTGATGCCTGCGGCAATCGCCAATACGTTCTTGAGCGCGCCGCCGACCGATACTCCGATGACATCGGTGCTGGTATAGACGCGGAAGTTGCCGCCATGCAGCATCGCGCCGGCCTTGGCGGCAAAATCCGCATCATTCGCGGCGAGGGTTACGGCCGTGGGTAGCCCACGCACCAGCTCCGCCGCGAAACTCGGCCCGGACAAGACGCCCCAGTGGCGGCTGTCGCCCAGCTCATCCTGCGCGACCTCGTGCGGCAACTTGGCAGTGGCGGCCTCCAACCCCTTGGAAGCCCAGACCACGGGCGCATCGGAACCCAGCCGCTTGATGTCCTTCAACGTATTGCGGAAACCGTTGGTCGGTACCACGGAGACGACCAGGTCGGCACCATCCAGCGCGCGGCCAAGGTCGCCTTCCACCGTGAGCTGGTCGCCGAACGCGAAGTCGCCGAGGTATTGCAGGTTGGCGCGCGTCACCTGCATATCCATGATATGCGCCTGGTTGCGCGTCCAGAGCGATACCTGGTGCTGGCGGCTGATTTGCAGGGCCAGTGCCGTACCCCAAGCGCCAGCGCCTAAAACTGAAATTTTCATAGTGGATTAATAGTGGGCTATTTAACCAGCCGCATCAAAAGCCCCACAGGGAGGAAGCCAATATATAGCCCGTGATGCCGTCCCTGTGCTTGACCTTGACCCAGCCATTGACCGGCGACTCCAGCATGTCGAGCACGACATCCTTGTCTGCCTTGCCCAGCAGTGCTGAAGCTGCATCCGCAGCCTGGCGTATGTCGGCCTGGCCGCCCTTGACCAGCACGGTACGTTTGTTTGCAAGCTGCTTGGCCTCGATCCAGTTGAGGCCGCCCTGCGCGTCACGCACTTTCAGCCATTCCCCCAGGTTCACGATCACCTCGACGGGATAGCCTTGGCCAAGAATATATGTTCTCTTGCCCTGTGCGGAAGGGGCGTCGTACACCACCGCCTTGGGCACGGACACGGAACGGAATTCGACTGCCGATGCCATGACCGGCATCAGCAGGATTGCGACAGCTAAAGACAGCTTATTAGTGTGTGGTTGCGCCATTCGCCTTGGCCTGCTCTTGTTTTTGCTGTGCGTACAGCGCTTCAAAGTTGACAGGGTTGAGCAATACAGGTGGGAAACCTGCGCGCGTCACGATATCGGAGATGGTTTCGCGTGCGTATGGGAAAATGATGTTCGGGCAAGTCACGCCGAGGATGATGTCGATATTGTCCTGAGGCACGTTGCGGATCTGGAAAATACCGGCCTGGGCCACTTCCACCAGGAACACTGTCTTGTCGCCGAGCTTGGAAGTCACGGTCACGGTGACCACCACTTCGTAAATGCCGTCTTCCAGTTGGGCGGTGGCATTACTCAACTCGATGGAAACCTGGGGCGCTTCGCGCTGAATGAAAATTTGCGGGGCATGCGGGATTTCCAGCGAGAGGTCCTTGACGTAGACCTTCTCGATACCGAATGCCGGTTGTTGCTCTTGTGCTGCTGCCTGTTCTTCTGCCATGTCTCTTCCCTTGACTTCGGGTTGCGCCAAGCGCCCCCTACATATTAATAAAATTAAAAACCAAAAAGCGTCTAAAACTCAAGCCTGCCATTCTATCCGCTTCAGCCCAGGTTTTGTACTAAAAAACCGTGACACTATTTCGCCAGCAACGGGTCCAGCTTGCCGGCCATATCGAGCGCACGCAGGTCATCAAACCCGCCCACATGCACATCGTCGATATAGATTTGCGGAACAGTGCGCCTGCCGGTCTGCTCCATCATTTTCAGCCTGAGCTCAGGCTCGAGGTCGACGCGCACCTTGTTGATCTGCTGCACGCCCTTGCTCAGCAGCAAGCGCTCGGCATTGATGCAGTAAGGGCAAGTTCCTGTGGTATACATGAGGATGTTCGCCATCGCCTAACCCTTCACCAGCGGCAGCTTGGCATCCTGCCAGGCCTTGACGCCGCCCTGCAATTGCTTAACCTGCTTGAATTCGTTTTTTGCCAGGATAGCCGCCGCCTTGCCGGCGCGCGCGCCGCTTTCGCAATACACCAGCACCGGCTTGTCCTTGAACTTGCTCAACTCCTTGAAGCACTCGGGCAGCTGCGCCAATGGGATATGCTTGGCATCGGCGATATGGCCGGCCGCGAACTCGGCGTCGTCACGCACATCCAGCACCACGGCATGGGAACGGTTGATCAAGATCACCGCATCGCTGGCGCTGACGGCAGCCCCGGCCCCGCGCCTGATTGTCGGCAACAGCAACATGATGCCGGAGCCGATTGCCAGCCCGATCCATAATGCGTTCTTTGCAAAAAAATCCACAGTCACCTCAAGATATGCCCGAAAGGCATCATTGTACTAAAATTACCACCGCCTACAGGCGGCCATTTCAGACTAGATGATGCCGGCCGGGGGGAAATTCAAGCCCATATTGCAAAAAACTGAACAAAAACCATTCCTGGCGGATCAAATCGGCGATTAAACATGCGTGATCAACAAAAAGTCTCTAAAATACAGGGCTATTTCTTGAGTTCACCGGAATCCTCACCGCAATGACTGTAACGCCTGCATTACTCGTTATCCTTGATGGCTTCGGCTACCGTGAAGATAGCCACGACAACGCCATCGCCCTGGCCAACACGCCCAACATCGACCGCTTCTGGGCACAGTACCCGCATACCCTGATCAACGCCTCCGAGACTTTTGTCGGACTACCCAGCGGCCAGATGGGCAACTCCGAGGTCGGCCACCTGAACATCGGCGCCGGGCGCGTGGTGTTCCAGGATTTCGAGCGCATCAACCGCTCCATCGCATCGAGGGAGTTCTTCAGCAATCCCGTCCTGGTCGAGGCTGTCGACAAGGCCAAGGCCGCGCACAAAGCGGTACATATCCTCGGCCTGGTATCCGACGGCGGCGTGCACAGCCACCAGGACCATATCCACGCCACGATTGAAATGGCGGTGAAAGCCGGCGTGGAAAAAGTGTATGTGCATGCCTTCCTCGACGGGCGCGACACGCCGCCGATCAGCGCCAGGCCTTACCTGGAAAAGCTCGAGCAAGCCTGCGCCCGCATCGGCGGCGGCAAGATCGCCTCGATTTGCGGCCGCTTCTACGCCATGGACAGGGACAAGCGCTGGCCCCGCGTCGAGGCCGCCTACAACCTCATTACCGACGGCCAGGGCGAGTTTGCCGCGGCCACCGCCCTGCAAGGCCTGGAAGCCGCCTATGCGCGCGACGAGAAGGACGAGTTCGTCAAGGCCACAGCGATTGCGGCGGCCGGGGAGCAGCCAGTGACCATGGAAGACGGCGACGTGGTGATCTTCGTCAACTTCCGCTCAGACCGCGCGCGCCAGCTCACGCACGCCTTGCTCGACCCCGACTTCGAAGGCTTCAACCGCCGCCGCCAGCCCAAGCTGGCAGGCTTTTACACCCTGACCCTCTACGACAAGGCGGAAACCCGGGCTACGCCGATTTTCGCCCCGGTGGAAATCCGCAATACCTTCGGCGAATATGTCGCCCAGCACGGCTTGACGCAATTGCGCATTGCCGAGACCGAGAAATACCCGCATGTCACTTTCTTCTTCAATGGCGGCGAGGAACAAGTGTTCAACGGCGAAGACCGCATCCTGGTCCCCTCCCCCAAGGTGGCGACCTACGACTTGCAGCCCGAGATGAGCGCTTACGAAGTCACGGACAAGCTAGAAGCCGCCATCCTGAGCAGGAAATACGACGCCATCATCTGCAACTATGCCAATTGCGACATGGTGGGCCACTCCGGCGACCTCACCGCCTCGATCAAGGCGGTGGAAACCATAGACACCTGCATTGCCCGCATCGTCAAGGCGATGGAAAGCATAGGCGGGCAAATGATCATCACGGCTGACCACGGCAATGTCGAACAGATGCGCGACTACGAGAACAACCAGCCCCATACCCAGCACACCACCAACCAGGTGCCGCTGTTCTTCATCGGCAAGCCTGCCACCCTGGCCGCCCCGGGCACCGGCTCGCTGTGCGACCTGGCGCCGACGCTGCTGGCCATGATGGGACTCAAGCAGCCGCCTGAAATGACCGGAAAATCCCTGGTCGTTTTCCAGGCGGAATAGCGTATGCACGTGCGCTGGCTCAGCATGCTGCTTGCAAGCAGCCTTTCTGCCGCGCCAGCCGCATGGGCCGCCAAGAACGACCCGGAAAAGCCCAAGGCGGCGCTGGATGAAATCCACCAGCGCCTGGAATCGCTGAAGAAAGAGCTGGACAGCTCCAAGGAGGCGCATGCCGAGGCGGCCGACGCGCTCAAGAAAAGCGAAAAGGCCATCAGCGACGCCAACCGCAAACTGGTCGAGCTCAAGCAGCAACAGCAGGAAAGCAGCCAGGCCTTGCAATCCCTGCAAAAACAGAAAGCTGCGCATGAGGCTGAACTCAAGCAACAGCAGGCGCTGCTGAACCAGCAGTTCTACCAGCAATACCTGCACGGCAAACCCAACCAGGCCCAGGTGCTATTGCAGCAGCAGGACCCCAACGCCGCAGCGCGCCAGTTGCATTACTTCGGCTACGTATCCCAGGCGCGCAAGGAACTGATGGACGCAGCCTCCGCCAACATTGCCAAGGTGGAGGCCCTCAACGCGGAAACCAGCAAGACCCTGGCGCAACTGGACGCGCTCCAGGAACAACAGGAAAAAGAGCGCACGGAACTGCAGCAGCAAAAGAGCCAGCGCGACAAACTGGTCAAGCAGCTTTCCAGCAAGATCAGCGCGCAACGCAACGAGATCGACAAGCTCAAGCGCGACGAGCAGCGCCTGACGCAATTGATGGAAAAGCTCGCCAAGGCTGCGCGCGAACAAGCCGCGCGTGAAAAGGCTGCCCGCGAGAAAGCCCAACGCGAGGCCGTGCGCGACAAATCAAAACAAACCGCAGGCGCCGCCAACAAGTCCCCGGGCGGCAAGATCGTCGGCCGCAATGACACGTTGCCCAGCAATGCATTTGACGGCACCAACTTCGCCTCGCTCAAGGGCAAGCTCAACCTGCCGGTACGCGGCGAGATCACCAACCGCTTCGGCAGCAGCCGCGCCGACACCGGCATTTCCTGGAAAGGCCTGTTCATCCGGGCCAACGAAGGCAGCGAGGTCAAATCCGTCGCCAGCGGCCAAGTCGTGTTCGCCGACTGGTTGCGCGGTTTTGGCAACCTCATCATCGTCGACCACGGCAACGGCTACATGAGCTTGTACGGCAACAACCAGGCAGTGTTGAAGCAGGTCGGGGACAACGTCAAGGGCGGGGATACCATCGCCTCGGTCGGCAACAGCGGCGGCAATGAACAGCACGGCGTTTACTTTGAGCTACGCCACCAGAGCAAGCCTTTCGACCCGCTGAGCTGGAGCGTGGTGAAGTAAAAGCTAAAAGCGCCTGCCAGGCGCGGCTCAAACAAAGCTTATAAAACAGTATAACGAAACCATCCCACAGAACAGCGAGACTTCCTGCCGCTGCTTATTCGCCTATCAAGTGCAGCAACACCTTGCGCGTATGCGACATGCGCCGGTGCTCGTAGAGGAATATCCCCTGCCAGGTGCCCAGCGCCGCCTTGCCGTCCACGACCGGGATGGAGATGCTGGTCTGCGTCAATGCGGATCGCACATGCGCCGGCATGTCATCCGGCCCCTCGGCGGTATGGATGAACAGCGGGTCGCCGTCAGGCACCAGGCGCTCGAAGAAGCTTTCCATATCCACCAGCACGTCGGAATCGTAATTCTCGTTGATGAGGATGCTGGCCGAAGTATGCTGGATGTACAGCGTCAACAAGCCCTGGCGGATGCCTGCCGCGCCCACCCACCGCGTCACGGCAGGCGTAATGTCATACAAGCGGCGCCCGTTGGTATGTTGAACGATCTGGTGATGTTGCTGCTGCATGCAATGACTCCTGAGGCTTAGCCTGATGTCCGAAGTATAACGGCCGAGTGCGGCACCGAAAAATAAAGAACCGTCCAGCCCCAAATTTCTGCAATGAAAACGCCCGCCCAATAGTCTATTCGGACCATTCACAAGGTATATCAATATACCTTTACCACGCCCATAATCATAGCCTCCATCACCCCTGGGAGAATCAAAATGAAAATGCGTTACTTGAGTGCCGTCGTCATGCTCGCAACCGCTATTCCCGCTTTGGCTGCCCCCACTACCATCAATTCCAGTGCCGTCGATATCACCTACGATCCGGATACGTTCCTGTTCGAAGTCAATGATGCGTATTACGGCTGGCAAACATTGGATAACAGTATTGCTTCAATATCCGGTGTTACCAATGGAGTTTCAATCAACTTTAATGGCTCTCTGTATGTCAGTGCGGACGGCGGGCGTTATTTTAGTTACGAAAGCTTTTCCGGCACCTTTTCCCTTCCATTGTCCTTTACCGTACATCCCGGCCAGGTCATCGAAAGTTACTCCATCACCTATTCCGGCACTTATGACGCGTCAAACGGTAGCCTGGGTGCCGCCGGTGTGAGCGTTAACGGTTCAGGAGCATCATTTTACGGTTATGACGGGTATGGTTCCAGTTTCAGCGCAACAGGCATCATTCCCGGTGACGCTCCACCCACGATCGCTGGTTCTTTCGAAGCTTGGGCGGATTATACTTGGACGTCTGTTTATATGGGTCAGGTGTGGATTGACACCAGCTATTACGTACCAGGGCCATGTGACGAATATGGATTCTGCGAGCCCGATCAATTGGTAGAGGATGGCTATTGGGAAGATGTATATGAAGACCAAGGCGTAATAGGCACTGCGTCGCTCAACCTGCAATCCATCCAGGTGGTAGCCAATATTGCCGCCGTGCCGGAAGCAAGCTCCTATGCGATGCTGCTGGCAGGATTAGGCGTATTGGGCCTGGCTGCACGTCGTCGGCGCCCACGCAATTGATCTCCCTGCAGTCAGGCTCGCTACCGTCCCGGCGCGGGCCTGACTGCTTGTTTGCGGCGGCGCAACTCCTGCTTGCTTCGCCGCCTGCCCTCTTGTGATCCGGCCGCCTCGGGATAGAATAGTCGGCAATACAAGCCCAGAGCCTTCCCCATGTTACTCAGCCGTTTCCGCCACCCCGCCGTATCCCACCACCAGATTGTATTACGCGAAGTGCCTTTGCTGGCCGGGCTCAGCAACCACGAGCTGGACACCCTGAACAACCTGCTGCACCAGCGCACCTATGTGCGGGATGAAATCATCTTCGACCCGCATGAGGAAGGTCAGGCCATTTACTTTATCCTCTCGGGCAAGGTGCGCGTATCGCTGGACGGGCAGATCATCGGCACCCTGGAGGCGGGGCAGTTTTTCGGGGAGCGGGCCTTACTGGAGAACGTGCGCCGCAAAACCCAGATCCGTGCCTTGGAAGACTGCGTGCTTGCGGTACTGTTCCGTGACGACTTCCTGCATCTGCTGCATACGCATCCGCAGATCGCGGATACTATTTCAGAGCATTGCAGCCTGAGGCGCGTTCAATTTCCCGAAATTGAACGCGAAACCATAGACCAGCCCTTATTGGCAGACGAGCAGCATGGGCCCGGTCCGCTGGCCTGGGCAGGGATCATTGCCACCACCTGTTTGCTGTTGCTGATCTTCAAGAAAATCCTTTGGCTAGTGGTGCCTTTCCTGCTGGCGCTGATCCTCTATTACCTGCTCGCCCCGCTGGAGAAAAAGATGGTAGCCGCAGGCACGGGACGCGGGCTTGCCGCGGTGGCATTGAGCGGCGCGTTCCTGGTGGTGACCGTGGTCGGGCTGTTGTTGGTCTATCCCATGGTGGTTGCCAACGCGGCATCGTGGCAGACCGGCTTCGCGCATTACTCGGCCGGGGGAGCGGCCTTGGCAGAACAGGCACTGCAAGGCGTGCAGGAGAAGTTCAGCTTTCTGCAGACCGCGCATTTCGGCGACAACATCTCGAAGCAGATTACAGACGTTTCCGAGCACTTTTCCGACAAATACCTGGGCAAGATACTGAGCGGGCTCGCCACCTGGCTACCCTCCTTGCTGCTCACGCCGATCATTACCTTCTTCATGCTCAAGGATGGCGCCAATTTCAGGAAAATGCTCGGCGCCGCCGTACCTAACGCCTTTTTCGAGAAAACCCTTTACCTCATCCATGCGGTAGACCAGACCGCCAGGCTCTATTTTGTCGGCCTTATGAAGATGACGGTGATCGATACCATCCTGACGACATTGGGCTTGTGGGCGCTCGGCATATCCTCTCCCTTGATGCTGGGCATGATCGTGGCCGTCCTGTGCTGGATACCCTACCTGGGACCCTTGCTGGGATTTGCCATCGTGGCGCTGGTCGCCTCCACCGACATGCCGGGCAACATCGGCGTGATCTACAGCCTGGCAGCATTGTTCATCATGATCCGTATGCTGGACGATTTCTTCTTCCTGCCCGCCATCGTCGGGCGCAGCCTGCGCATCCATCCGCTGCTCACCATCATGATGTTCCTAATCGGCGAGGCGATTGCAGGCGTGGCGGGCTTGATGCTGGTGATTCCCATCCTTGGCGTCGTCCGCATCCTGGGAGAGACCCTGGAAATCATCCTCAAGGATACCCGCCTGCAGGCCCGGCACCGCTATTCGGAGAAATTGCGCTGGCGCGCTGCCACGCGCGATATGGATCGTTAATATCCAGAAAATATTCTTGCAATCCTAGAGATCAGAGATACTTTGCCGGAAACAGCTTGGACTAATACTACAATTACCTTGGGGCATACGATGACCATGCATGTAATGCAAGCCCATCGTTGATAGTGGTGCTACGTTCTGTCACAATATTCAGGGCTTTCCTGCTTGGAAAACATTTCGGCAAACACTGGTTCTATTTTGCTCATGCAATCCATACAGGAAACAGCTTTCCTTCAGCGAAGCAAGCAATTTTCAACGTCAAGAACATTGCAAAATTCTATATATATCCGGATCAACGATGTGTAGCTTATCAATCCGGATATGAGAGAAATTTGGATTTTACTTACAACTCTTTTTCACTGGAACTTCAAACTCAATCTCCACATCAGTCCAGGTTTTACCCCTGTGGAAAGCTTGAGTACAAATACGCTCCAGCTTGGCAAAGGCTTTGCTCCCATTGAAATCCTTGATGATGTCCAAGGTGCCTTTGGCATGAAAATTACCGCCTTTTTCAGTCACTTTCATCGGAATGACTTTGGTGACTTCATTCATGGTGACCGCCAATTGCAATGTATCACCCTCAATCTTGTCGATCTTAGCGGAAATCTTGCCAGGATTTGCAAAAGTCTTGAATAGCCCTGTCACTACATTGTTGTTTCTGACAGCGGCAAAAGAGGGATCCCATTGTCCTCCGCTACCATTATTCAAGTCAGCGGAAGTATCCAATGATGTCGAGTCTATATCGATGGTGGCACCTTCCAATTTCCCGGTCGAGGATGCCAACTGATATTTCTTGAACGTGTTTTTGCTGACAACATAAGATTTGTCTGGCGCACCAAATGCAGTGAAATAGAACTTAAACCCTTTTTCATCTGGCGTGTAGCTACAACTGGCAGCCATGACAGTGCTACTAGCCGCTACCATACATAGACTGCCGATCATTCCTAATACGAGATGACGAATACTGCTTTTCATTCAACCTCCCATCAACACAATGTGTTTATTGAAA
This sequence comes from Methylobacillus draconifructus, assembly GCF_045984355.1. Taxonomy (NCBI): domain Bacteria; kingdom Pseudomonadati; phylum Pseudomonadota; class Betaproteobacteria; order Nitrosomonadales; family Methylophilaceae; genus Methylobacillus; species Methylobacillus draconifructus. Next base: position 100,930 of record NZ_JBJQII010000001.1, read on the forward strand.
ATAAGCTCGAAAAATGAGCAGTATTATTTTATGTTAATGAGAATTATTGTTATATGTGACAAAGTGTCGCATGCTGCGTTACTCATTGAAGAAATGTCCAGTGAGTGACAATGTCACGGTTTGCCTGCTCTGGTCTTTCTCAACGAATTCCAGCGTGACAGGAACAATTTCCCCTGGCCGAATCATATGGTTAAGTCCACTCAGAACCAGTTGATAGCCTTCCGTAGTGAAATCCACAGGACTGCCTGCAGGCAAGGGTAGTCGCTCTATCACCTTCATTTTCAGTGTGTCGCCAACACGAACCGTCCGGAAAAATGCGGCCTGTTTCGCGATTGGAGAAGTTACATTGGTCAACACAGTATCCCGGCTTGAGGTCAAGATCATATAAGCCGAAGTGGATTTCTGTCCTGGTTCCGTTGTCCAAATACGTAAACTTGTGCCGAGAATTTCTGCATGTAAGGATGTAGATAAAGCCAGCAATAGGCAGGCGCTAAAGAGGGAGAAAAAACATGGGAAGCGAGATATGAAGAGCATGATAAAGCCTTGCAAAAAAATGCTCATATTCGCTTGAATCATTTCCATGCGACAGTGACATATTGTCGCATGGGATAACGTTTAAAAACTGTAAGAAAGCGCTATATTTACTGACCTTCCCCGCCCTGGCACACCCATGCCCCATGGGATGCCATTGGTCGTCATGGCATTCCCTTGTGCCAGATAAGCGCCGCCGAGCGGTAAATAGTAGAAACGGTTGAACAGGTTTTCCACCGACAAATCCAGACGTGTACTTTGCCATTCAAGACTGCTACGCAGGTTGAACAAGGTATATCCAGGGGTTGTGATTTCGTTGCGCACCTGGGAGATTCTGTCTTTTTCGGTGACCCGCTGCATTTCCAGCGTGTTGGTCCAGGAGCCCAGCTTGTGCTCGAGCGCGAATTTGCCGTTCAACGGCATCATGTGGTACAGGTTGTCGCCAGTGGCGCGATTCTCGCCACGAACGTAACTGAACATGCCGCTGACGGCAAAACTGCCGATATTGGCAATGCTGCCTAGGCGGTAGCTTCCTGAAACATCGAGTCCATAGAGCCTGGCATCCGCATTGGCATATTGCAGCAGCATATATTGATCGTTGCGGGTATAGCCCGGCAAGCGCACGGCATCGATGTAATTCTCGACATAGGTGAGATACCCTGTCGTTTTCACCTGCCACTTTTCCTTGTTGGCATCATGCCAATCGCCGCTGGCGCTGATGGTGTAGGCGATTTCAGGCTTCAAATCCGGATTGCCGATATAACCGTTGCCATCACCGACAAAGTTGTTCATGAGAGCAGCCATGGCAAACCTGGACCATGGGTAGCGCTCGTACAGATTGGGAGAGCGGGTCTTGCGGGCAAAGCCGAATTCGTAACTTTGGCCGTCGTCGGGTGTAAACCGGGATAATGCTGTCAGGTCGTAATGATAATCCTCGCGGCTGCGGTTCAAGGCATTAAAAGCGTTGGCATCCGCTTGATATGAACCGCTTGAGTAGCCTTGCACAGGCCCGGTATTCGACTTGACACGATCTGTCCTAATACCCAGCAGCGTGGTCCATTGACTGCTCCATTTCGCTTCCCATTCACTGAACACGCCGATGCGGTCACGCTTGCCGTCACGAATATTCCAGAAATCATTGCAGCACATCGAGTTCGCGGATAATCCAATGCCAGGCCACCAGTCATCCAGCCGATAGAATTGGAAATCAGTGCCTATATTGAAAGAATGCTGCTCATCCAATGCAATATTGGCTTTTACCATACTGCCATCCGTGGTTGCTTCTGAAAGCATCGGCATCATCATGCCAATGTAGCGATGGGGCAACATATCCATTGAATGCTCGAGGTTCTGGTGAAAATAGCGCATTTCCAACTCCCCCCAGCCGAACTGCCCGGTGTAATGGAGGTTGGCGGTGCGGTTTACATTGGCAGGTTTCTTGGTGTTTAGTAAAAAATTCCCGGGGTTGCCAGGATCCGGCTCGCTTGAAACCATGTCCATCCGCTGGTTAGGGAAGCCCTCCCAATCGAGGGATTGTTCGCCTAATTTTAGTTCGAACAAGTGGTTGTCCTGGATTTTCCAGCCAAGGCTAAGCTCGCGATGGCGCGAGCCGCGGTAAGCTGTTCCTGCAACGGTACGTTCAGTCACGGAGTCAAGAAAAGGCCTTAAGAAAGCATTGTTCTGCTGATTCCAGCCCCCAGGCTTTTTAAAATCCCCTGCTGCCCTGTAGTTATTGGCTTGGGAATAAGAGTCGGTATAGGTCAGGCTGAGATTTTGACTTGCCAGGGTAAGGGCGACATTGCCGCCTCTCGCCGCGCCATTGCTGCGGTAAAATGTGCCGAGCTTGCCCGTGACCAACAGATCCTCACCATCCTTTGCAAATTTGGGCTTGGCCGAACTGACCTGGATCGTCCCGCCGATACTGTCTCCGCCCACGCTGACGGGCGTGATGCCTGCATATACCTGCACGGTTTCCACATTGGAAGGGTCCATGTACGACAATGCAGGGTTCATGTGGTTGGGGCAAGCGCTCATGAGGTCCATGCCGTCCACCTGGGTGCGGATGCGGTCATCGGCAAAGCCGTGGATTGTCGGCAGGCTGGAAATCCCGCCTGCACCATAGGTACTGACGCCAGGTATATCTTCCAGCAAGCGGGCGGTGTCGTTGGTGTTTAGACGCCGCCTTGCCAATGACGCTGATGACAGTGACTGGCCTTCAAATGCAGGATCTTCTATGCGGCTGGCCTGCACTTCGAGCAGCGGCAATTCCTTGACTGGCGTGCCATTTTCTTTGCTATCAATAGTGTCAGCCATGCCACTGGCCGGGCTGAATATGAGCGAAACAGCTAGGCTCAGCAAGATTGGTTTGTTCATTTGGAGCTTTCCAGCGCAAAAAGGCAGGCGCACCGCACCTGCCGTTCAGAAGTTAGATGATGAAGAGGTTAAGCTTGGCGGCGACGGCGTGCTGCAGCCCCCATTAAAGCCAATCCCAGGCCCAGCATGGCATAGGTGCTGGGTTCAGGTACCGCAGCAGTGATGGTTTGGGAGATTGGATAGCCGCTCATGGTGCCGATTGCGCCATAGGCTGATTCAGAAGTACCTGTCATGCAGACAGCACCCATCATGCCGCCAGCTGCGCAGTCGGCATAGGCCAGATGGTTGATCTGCGTTTGTGTCAGCGCCTGCAGTGGGTCATCTGGAATGAAGACCAGGGCATAGGCATTGCCAGGATTGTTGCCAGCGCTCGGGAAGCCATAGTAAACCCCGCCTGCATTCACGCCCGCCTGCGGGCTCCAGCCATCGCCGCCCATCCCGGTCCAGAAGGTATTGGTATTGTCATTTTTGAATGCCGCGGCAAAGGTACCGCCCAGAGAAGCGTCATACCAGGATTGCAGTTGGTAATCCAAGGTCAGCCAGGTCATGTTGTCATTTGGGTAACCCAATGGATCGCCCGTCATGGACTCAGACAAGATGCCTTTCAAGTTCGATACGGTCTTGGTACTACTGTCGTAATCAAAGGTACCTAGAAAAATAGTGTCTCGAGGCTGGGTATCAGGCTCATACCATACGGTTTCAATGTTATACGAACTGACAGCGGCCAAAGCCTGGCCTGTGCTAGCTACCATCAATAATGCGGATACTGCGGATGCAATGTGTTTTTTGCTGAATTTCATTTCATTCTCCTACCGAGAAGAGGAAGGTCGCAGACCTCCCGAATTGAACGAGGAATTAACGCGCTGAGCGACGACGGGCAGCAAAGCCCATCACGCCCAAGCCCAAAGCCAGCATGGCGTAGGTGCTGGGTTCTGGAACCGCAGCCACGCTCAATGTGGTTGACAGGCCATAGTTGTAGGCTAGGGATAGCGGATCATTCTGCGAAGCATGATCGGCACCGCCGACGATCAAGGTGTAGGTACCGGAGCCAAGCAGGAAGCTAGAGCTGACGATGCCATCGGCAACACCGTCACCGACCACGCCCGGCAAGTTGCCGAAATTGTCTGAATTACCGTCAACCGCATAACCAATGAACGTCAGCTTATTGATTTCACCAGCATCGTTGCCAATTTCGAAATCACCGAAGGTATTGAGCGCGCCTTCGGTCTCAAACCCCAATGCATCGCGATAGGCAACCGTCACTGCAGTTCCATCGTGCGCTGCGCCAGGCGCCTTGCCTTCATAAAGACTGAAGCCCGGCAGCAGGCCGTCCAGGGATGTTGCTGTAGCATTGGCAAACGCAGATGCGGAAATAGTGACGAGGGCTTCGCTGGTCAAACTAAATGTAAACCATTTGACCTGGTGTGAATCTCCCCAGTCCGCATCGGCTGCATCCGCCCAACCGAAGCTACGTGTTGTTTGATTGGCAATCGTGACCGACTCACCACTCAACCCATCAAACGTGCCAAAATCCCGCCCCGTATAACTGACATGGGCAAAAGCTGATTGGCTGGCAATCAAGCCTGCCAGCAATACTATTTTTTTCATTGGTTTTCCCTTTCAATAAGAGCAAATAGGCTATGAGCGCCGTAGAGCAATATAAGGAAAGAAAGAATTAATGAGAATGTGACAAATTGTCGCGCGACAATTTGTCGCATTTCTGTTCGATTAAAAAAAAGCTGACTACCAGCAAGGAGTCAGCTTCAAAACCACAGTCAATGTTACTTAGACTATGATGGAGGATCGAATTAGGTTTACGATATTTTTACAAGGAGAGTATCCAAGAAACTATTGTTTTAATGTCTTCTTCTTTGACATGAGCATTTGGAGGCATCGGCATCTGGCCCCAAGTGCCGCCTCCACCGGTTTTGATTTTTGCAATCAATTTTGCTTCTGCCGCTTTGTCGTTTTTATATTTTTCTGCCACTTCCTTATACCCTGGCCCAACAATTTTCTTCTCGACGCCATGACATGCGAGACATCCGCTCTTCTGAACCAATGATTGTGCTGCTTTCGCATCTGCAGCATGAGCGGTGGCCGCAAGTATGCCTTGTGCCACCAACAGCACTACAAATAATTTATTCATACCTTCTCCAGATTGTTTTTTCTATTTTTTTATTAGAAATACCACCCAGCTAAAAACCATATTCCTAATGCGGCCTAATAATAGCGACTTAGAGAAAGTTTAAAAATGTGACAAATTGCCACGCGACGATTTGTCACACCCTGGCCCACCAAAAAGCAAAGGGCTGGAAATCCAGCCCTCTTTGTGTAACAAATGCAACTTACCACCAGCCCCAACGCGGGCCATAGTAGCCGCGCCAGTATGGACCGTAACCAGGTCCCCAGAAGGGATCGTAGAACCCACGATTGCGCCACTGGTATTCACGGCGCAGCTTTTCCTGCTCTATCACTTTTTCCTTCTCGCGCTTGTTCAGCTCTTCAGCAAACCCATCCCTCAATGCCTGCTCGCGGCTGCTGTAGATATAATCGAGCACCTTGGGATCCACGCCCTGCTTGCTCAGCTCCAACGCCTTGGAGGGGGTCAGGTCGTAGCGCGAATTGCTTTCCTTGATCTTGGCAATGATCTCGTCAGCGCTGGTACCGGCCTTGGACAAACGCACCAGCTCGTCATAGGTAATGAACGGCGCAGGCTGCGGCAGGAGCTTCTCCAGTTCTTCAGCGGAAATACGCTGGATCTGCGGTTCCTTCTGCTGCTGGGTAGTCGCGCATCCCGCCAGTACCACACTGCCCATCACGACAGCAACGATCAATCTCATCTCATCCTCCTGGCTTCTGCCAGATCACTCCAAACCTGCTTCAAAGGCCAATGACAGGCCAAACTGCCTGTATGACCATGAACCGGCCACCAAATTCCCAACCGTTCATATTCTATTGCAAAATTTTTCACTCTGATCATAAGAAACGGGGCAGGAATATTCCTGCCCCGTTATGGTCAAGCCTTGCTGAACACCATGCGCCCGCCCTTGAAGTCCACATGCACGGTATCCTTGGCGGCAAATGTGCCATTGAGGATTTCCTTGGCCAGCGGGTTCTCGATCTCGGACTGGATCGCACGCTTGAGTGGACGTGCACCATACACAGGATCGAAACCGGCGTTGGCGATCTCGGCCAGTGCGGCGTCGCTGACGTCGAGCTGCATGTCCATCGCCGCCAAACGCTTGGCCAGGCTCTGCAACTGGATGCCGGCGATCGACTTCACGTGCGACTCGCCCAGCGCATGGAACACCACGACCTCGTCGATTCGGTTGACGAATTCAGGCCTGAAATTGGCTTTCACCTCGGCCATCACGGCCAGCTTGACGACTTGGTAGTCGTCGCCGCTCATGTTCTGGATCATCTGCGATCCGAGGTTGGACGTCATGATGATCACCGTATTCTTGAAGTCCACCGTACGGCCCTGGCCATCGGTCAAACGCCCGTCGTCAAGGACCTGCAACAGCACGTTGAACACGTCCGGATGCGCTTTCTCGACCTCGTCCAGCAGGATCACCGAGTAAGGCTTGCGGCGCACGGCCTCGGTCAGGTAGCCGCCCTCTTCGTAGCCGACATAGCCCGGAGGCGCGCCGATCAGGCGCGCTACGGAATGCTTTTCCATGAACTCGCTCATGTCGATGCGGATCAGGTGGTCTTCCGAATCGAACAGGAAGCCTGCCAACGCCTTGGTTAGCTCGGTCTTGCCTACGCCGGTAGGACCCAGGAACAGGAAGGAGCCATACGGCTTGTTGGGGTCGGACAAGCCTGAGCGCGAACGGCGGATTGCGTCGCTGACCAGGCGCACCGCCTCGTCCTGCCCCACCACGCGCTCATGCAGTTTGTCTTCCATATGCAGGAGCTTGTCGCGCTCGCCTTGCAGCATCTTGGAGACAGGGATGCCCGTCGCACGCGACACCACCTCGGCGATTTCTTCCGCGCCGACCTGCGTGCGCAGCAGGCGGTGTTGCTTAGGCTCGCCTTCCTCGGCGCTGGCGGCCTGCTTGAGCTGGGTTTCCAGCTGCGGCAGCTTGCCGTATTGCAGCTCGGACACTTTCTGCCATTCGCCCTTGCGCGTGGCTTCCTCGATCTGCAGCTTGACCTTCTCGATCTCTTCCTTCAGGTGCTTGCTGCCCTGGACCTGGGCTTTTTCCGCCTTCCAGATTTCCTCCAGGTCGGCATATTCCTTTTCCAGGCGGCGAATTTCATCCTCGATCAGCGACAGGCGCTTTTGCGAAGCCTCGTCCTTCTCGCGGTGCACCGCTTCGCGCTCAATCTTGAGCTGGATCAGGCGGCGCTCGAGCTTGTCCAGCGCTTCCGGCTTGGAATCGATTTCCATCTTGATGCGCGACGCCGCCTCGTCGATCAGGTCGATGGCCTTGTCCGGCAGGAAGCGGTCGGTAATGTAGCGGTGGCTCAGCTCGGCGGCGGCGACGATCGCGGGGTCGGTGATCTCGACGCCGTGGTGCACTTCGTATTTTTCCTGCAAGCCGCGCAGGATGGCGATGGTCGCCTCGACCGAAGGCTCGTCCACCAGCACCTTCTGGAAGCGGCGCTCCAGCGCGGCATCCTTCTCGATATACTTGCGGTATTCGTCCAGCGTGGTCGCGCCTACGCAGTGCAATTCGCCGCGCGCGAGCGCCGGCTTGAGCATATTGCCGGCATCCATGGCGCCTTCCGCCTTGCCGGCGCCCACCATGGTGTGGATTTCATCGATGAAGACGATGGTCTGGCCTTCATCCTGCGCCAGTTCCTTCAATACGGCTTGCAAGCGCTCCTCGAACTCGCCACGGTACTTGGCGCCCGCCAGCAGGCCCGCCATGTCCAGCACCAGCACGCGCTTGTTCTTGAGTGTTTCCGGCACCTCGCCATTGACGATGCGCTGGGCCAGGCCTTCCACGATCGCGGTCTTGCCCACGCCGGGCTCGCCGATCAATACCGGGTTGTTCTTGGTGCGGCGCTGCAATACCTGGATCGCGCGCCGGATTTCATCGTCGCGCCCGATCACGGGATCGAGCTTGCCGGAGCGCGCGCGCTCGGTCAGGTCGACCGTGAACTTCTTCAGGGCCTCGCGGTTGCCTTCCGCCTCCTGGCTATTGACGGTATCGCTGCCGCGCACGGCGTTGACCGCCTGCTCCAGCGCCTGCTTGGTCAAGCCGTGGGTCTTCAGCAACCGGCCGGTCTCGCCCTTGTCGTCGGCCAGCGCGAGCAGGAACATCTCGCTCGCGATATAGGCGTCGTTGCGTTTCTGGGCGTTCCTGTCAGTGACGTTGAGGAGATTGTTGAGCTCGCGCGAAATCGAGACGTCGCCGCTATTGCCCTGCACTTTCGGCAAGTTGTCGACCGCGGCCTGCAACCCGGCCCTGAGCGGGGCCAGGTTCGCCCCGGCGCGCGCGAGCAGCGATGCGGTGCCGCCGTCGTCCTGGTTGAGCAGGGCCAGCAGCAGGTGCGAGGCTTCGATGTTGGGATTGTCGTTGCCGACCGCGATGCTTTGCGCGTCAGCCAGGGCTTGCTGGAATTTTGTAGTCAGTTTGTCGAAACGCATGCTTGCCTTCCTTCAATGTATGTTTGGTTGACTACTACATGGCGACCATCCAGGATGAATTCAAGCACCAGGCATTAACAAAATCCTACATTGCGCTAACGCCGGTCCCAAGTGCGGCCATCGTCCTCGGAAACGAGCTGGTGCAGCGCCGAGGTGCCGTCGCTGCGAATCTCCAGCCAGTTCAGGTTCACCTGGTTATTGAGCGAGATCAATTCGATATGGCTGACATCGTCGGTGGACATCCGCTTGGGAGGGGAAGACACCCACGCCGAGCCGTCCATGCGCGCGTAGTACACGCCCTTGTTCATGCGCATCCACACCAGGTGCCAGCCCCAATTGCCGCCGCGCACGATGGCGAGCAAGGGGAAATGACAACCCAGGCTGCGGCTGCCGTCATAAGTGACTCGACGGATGCCTTGCAGCCGCCCTTCGAGCGACGTGGCCATGACCAGGTCGCGCGTGCCGTCGGTGAAGGTGTGCTGCCAGAAAAACACGGGCTGCCCGTTCGCATCGCGCGTACCCGCCACGCGGCAATTGCTCGGGATACGGTCCGCCAGCTGGCGCAGCTTGGCGTCCTCCTCATGGTTGACGACATCCAGCCCGATCTCTGCCGCGGCAGCCGAGCAAGCAATCAAAACCCCGATAATTCCAATAATCTTTTGTTTCATATTTCATTGACTCATGAAGAGCATGACGCAAATGATACGAGTGCGACAATCTGTCGCACTTCAGGGACAGCGTTTGTTGTTATTATCCGTGCATGATTCTTTTTAGGCAAAAGCACGGGCCGATTGCCCATGGGGCCTGCATCGCAGCATTATTCAACAGGCTTGCCGCGGCCCTGGCCCCATGTTCGATCCACAACGCATGGCTGGCCGTCTTTCCTGTCCCGGGCAGCAAGTATATGCCTTTGTCACGCAAAACGGCAGACCCCGGATCACTCCCTTTATTAGACCAATGACGGTCGGATAGCCCCCATTCCGACGACACCCCATCCAGGAGCATTTCATGCAGTATCGTTACCGTCTTGTCGCGCTGTCCGTGATGGCGGCATGCCACCACCAGGCATTGGCAGACCATGTCACGACGCAGGCCGGCAGCAACGACTCCACGATCACCATCGGCGGCATCGTCGTGACAGGCAACCGCACTTCCGCCCTGCCTGCCCGCAGCATCCTCTCCTCTGTCGACGTCATCGGCAAGGAGGCGATCGAAACCCAATCGGTGCAGAACAGCTGGCAATTGTTTTCCCGCGCTCCCGGCGTGCAACTGACCGAATACCGCATGGGCACCACGACAGGGAAATTCTCGTTCCGCGGCTTCAACGGCGAGGGCGAAGTCAATGCCGTCAAGTTGCTCATCGACGGCATCCCCAGCAACAGCAACGACGGCAACATGCCTTATCTGGACATGCTGATGCCGCTCGATATCGAGGCGATCGAAGTCGTACGCGGCACCAACGACCCGCGGTACGGCCTGCACAATATTGCAGGCAATGCCAACGTCGTCACCAGGATAGGCGGCAACTACGCAACGGCGCGGGCCAGCTACGGCAGCTTCAACACGCGTGAACTGCAAACCGCCGTCGGCATCGAAAAAGACGGCTTCAGCCAGAATTACTTTGCGGCAGTGCAGGAATATCACGGATACCGCGACCATTCCGATTCCCGCAAGCATTCGGTGGCAGGCAAGTGGTTTTACGATTCCGAGGACGGCCGCTTCCGCACCGGCCTGATCGCACGCCATTACCGGCAGGACGCCCAGGAAGCCGGCTACCTGACCTATGCGCAATCGCGCGCCCACCCCCGGCAATCCCTGCCGCACAATGCCGCTGACGGCGGAGAGCGTGAACTCAACCAGCTCAGCCTGCATTTCGACTGGACCATCAACGATCACTGGTTCTGGTCCAACAAGGCCTACCTCAACACCATGGACGACCAACGCTGGGTGAGGTTTTCCGTCATGAACGCCAACCAGCAGGAACGCCTGCTCAGGGAGAACCATACCGGGATGCTATCCACCTTGACCTGGCGGCCAAATGTGGACCACCTCGGCCTGCACAGCCTGGCCGTCGAGGGCGGCTTCAGCGCCGAATGGCAGAACAATGAAAACTACCGCTACACGACCAACGCCCGCAACAGGCTGGGCGCAACGCGCAACCAGCATTACGAGTTCGACACCTACGGCGTCTACCTACAAGCGGTGATCCGCCCCACCGCCAAGCTCAAGATCGTGCCGGCCTATCGCGTGGACCGCGTGGACGGCGACTTCAAGAACCTGCTCGATGGCAGCAATGCCGATGCGCAGGACTACGGCGCCATCCGCCAGCCCAAGATCAGCGCGGTATATAGCCTGTCAGAGCATTACAGCGTCTATGGCAACTGGGGGCGCAGCTTCCAGGTCGGCATTGGCGCAGCCACCTATAAAACCAACCCGCTCGCGCCCGACCTCAAGCCCTCCATCAACGACGGCTGGGAGGTGGGCTTGAAATTCCAGCCTACGGACTGGATCGACGGGCGTATCGCGGCCTGGGAGCAGAAAGCCAGCAACGAGGCGCGCCGCATCCTGGGCAACGCCAGCAATGATTCCGAGAACATCGGCCAGACCTTGCGCCAGGGCATCGATTTCCAGGCCAACCTGCGCCCAACGGAAAAGCTGGATATCTGGGCCAACCTGTCGGTACAGCGCTCGGAAATCACCAAGCCGGGCAACACCGAGCTGGGCAACAAGGGCAACGAGATCGACCATGTGCCACGGCAGATTTACGGGCTGGGCGCCGATTACCGCATCCTGCCCACGCTCAAGCTTTCCGCCTGGGGCAACGGGCAAGGCGATTACTACCTGGAGCGCTCCAACACCTGGGGCAAATACGGCGGCTATTTCCTCGTCAATTTGGGCGCCGCATGGCAAGTGCAGAAAAACGTCAGCCTGGAACTGCAAGTGCGCAACCTGGCGGACCGTTACTACGAATATGTTTATTACGACCCTGACTATACGCAAACCTTGCACTCGCCTGGCGAGGGCCGCGGCGTCTATGCCTCTCTCCGGCTGGATATCTAGCCCGCGAGCACGGGCCAGGCATGCCATCGGGATTGAAGCAAACTGCAGCGTACGGATAAAGAAAAAGGCTGGGCACCAGCAAGTACCCAGCCTCTGCGAAAAGGCCATCGGCCTTTAGACGAGGTATCCTCAATTGGATAAGGGAATATTAAATGCAGCGCCGGTGCCTGGGAATGCGACATGTTGTCGCAGCCTCTCGCACGCCAAGCAAGGCGCATTTGCGCGGATGCGGCATTCTGCCGCATGCATTGCCAAGCCCTGCCTAGGGTAGAATCGCCCCATGTCCTCACTTGCCTTTGCCACCAACCTGCGCCGCCTGCTGTGGCTGCGCGTCGTCATGATGGCCGCCCTGGCATTGGCCAGCGTAGTGGCCACCCGGGCATTCGGCATCGCGCTGCCCACCTTCGAGGTCGCCAGCGCCATCGGCCTCATGCTGGCCGTCAACCTCCTCAGCTGGCTGCGCCTGTGGCGTCAGGCACGCATCCATGAACTCGAGCTGCTGACACAGCTATTGCTCGACATTGCCCTGCTCACCTGGCTGTTCTATGTCACCGGAGGCTACAGCAACCCTTTCGTCTGGATGTATCTGCTGCCGCTATCGGTGGCCGCCGTCGCGCTGCCCTGGCGCTACACATGGCTGATCGCGGCGCTGGTCATTGCCGCCTACAGCCTGCTGATGTTCTGGTACGAGCCGTTGACCATTCATAGCGCAGTGCATCACGGCGCTTCCTACCACGAGCATGACGAAGGCTTCAGCCTGCATTTGCTCGGCATGTGGGGCGGTTTCGTCGTCAGCGCGGTCGTCATTGCATTTTTCGTGGAGCGCATGGGACGCAACCTGCGCGAATATGACAAGCTGCTGGCCGAATCGCGGGAAAAAGTGCTCGCGAGCGAACGCATGCTGGCAATCGGCACTCTGGCGACAGGCGCGGCGCACGAGCTCGGCACCCCGCTCTCCACCATGGCGGTCATTGCCCAGGAGCTGCTGCAGGAGCATCGGCACGACCCTGAGCTGTCCGGTTCGCTCACCCTGCTGCGCAGGCAAATCGACCGTTGCAAGGAAATCCTCTCCTCCATCACCGCCTCGGCCGGTATGATGCGCTCCGAAGCCGCTTCCTCCATGCCTGCGGATGCCTTTATCAGGCAAGTGGCGGAGCGCTGGAAGGAGATGCGCCCGGTCACGCCGATCAAGCTGGACATCCATCTGCCGCAACTGAGCCCGGTGATTGTGGCCGACCTTGCCTTGGGCCAGGCCCTCACCAACCTGATCAACAACGCTGCCGACGCCTCGCCCGACGGCATTAGCCTGGCTGCCCAGGTGGATCAGGATATCCTGGTCGTCGACATCCATGACCAAGGTAGCTTTCCCAGCGCGGACCGGCTCGCGTTGATGGGCAGGCCATTCCATAGCACCAAGCAGGACGCCGGCGGCTTGGGCCTGGGCATATTCCTGGCCAAGTCGGTGTTGGAAAAATTCGATGGCGAAGTCGCGTTCACGCCCAGGGAACCCCAAGGTACGTTAACCCGGGTGCGCATTCCGTTGAAAAACCTCCAATTACAGTCCACGCTGAAACACACGCCATGACACAAGAACCGCTTCAAGACCAACCGACAATGCTGCTGGTAGACGATGACGAGATATTCACGCAAGTCCTGGAAAAAGCCATGCAAAAACGGGGATTCCTGGTGCAGGTCGCCCACAATGTGGCCGACGCCATGTCCATGTATGTGGACGAAAGCCCGGAATATGCCGTCATCGACCTGCGCATGCCCGGAGATTCCGGGCTGGCGTTGGTCAGGCACTTGCACCAGCTGGACAACCAGACCCGCATCGTGGTGCTCACGGGCTATGCCAGCATCGCCACCGCCGTGGAGGCGGTCAAGCTGGGCGCAACGCACTACCTTGCCAAGCCTGCGGACGCGGACCAGGTGCTTGCCGCATTCGAGCGAACGGAGGGCGATATCAACGCCCCCGTCCCCAACAATGCGCTTTCCGTCAACCGCATGGAATGGGAGCACATCCAACGCGTACTGCAGGAAAACGACGGCAACATCTCCGCCACTGCCCGCAGCCTCAATATGCACAGGCGCACCCTGCAGCGCAAGCTGAACAAGCATCCGGCCAGAAAATAACTTAAGAACTCCTAGCCCGTTTGGACTAGTCCCTATCCCCAAGCTCTTGCACAGCGTTTACAATTACCCGGATTATTGCGTTTGCAAGGGGATTTTTTGCTGTCCGCATGCGGTGACGCGTGACACCAAAGCCCAGAATAAGGCAAAATATTGGTTTTCTTATCTACATCCCCTTAAAATCTTTAGCTTTTTAGTATTACGCTCCCCGATAGCTCACTGCTTAATGGAAAGCCATACTGAAACAAAAACTTACGTGCGCCCAGCGCCATGTAATTGATGGAGAGTAAACATGTTGGATTACGTAATCGCCTTTGACAAGCTGCGCATCTCTGATGTGCCTGCAGTTGGCGGCAAGAATGCCTCTTTGGGCGAAATGATCAGCCAACTCACTGCCAAGGGCGTACGAGTGCCAGGTGGTTTTGCCACGACAGCTCACGCCTACCGCCAATTCCTGGCACAAGACGGCTTGGACAAGCGCATCAATGCGGAACTCGACAAGCTCGATGTCGACGATGTCGATGCATTGGCCGCCACCGGCGAAAAGATCCGCCAATGGATTGTCGACACCTCCTTCCCCAAGGAGCTGCAAGACGCCATCGCCGAGCATTACAAGGCACTGACCGCCGATTCCGGCGACGATATGACATTTGCCGTGCGCTCATCCGCGACGGCCGAAGACTTGCCTGACGCCTCTTTTGCAGGCCAGCAGGAAAGCTTCCTCAACATCCATGGCCTGGACAATATCCTGCACGCCATCAAGGAAGTGTTCGCATCCCTCTACAATGACCGCGCCATCTCCTATCGCGTGCACAAGGGCTTCATCCACGCTGACGTCGCCCTGTCTGCCGGCGTGCAGCGCATGGTGCGCAGCAACCTCGGCAGCTCCGGCGTCATGTTCACCATGGATACCGAATCCGGTTTCCGCGACGTAGTCTTCATCACCTCCTCCTACGGCCTCGGCGAGACCGTGGTGCAAGGCGCGGTGAACCCGGATGAGTTCTATGTCCACAAGCCATTGCTGGCCAAGGGCTTCCCTGCCATCGTGCGCCGCACGCTGGGCTCCAAGCTGATCAAGATGGTGTTCAGCGACAGCAACGTCGCCGGCAAGAGCACCCATACCGTGGAGAACAGCAAGGAAGAAAGCGCGCGCTACTCCATCGCCGACGAGGAAATCCTCGAGCTTGCCCGTTTTGCCGTCCTGATCGAGGAACATTACAAGTGCCCGATGGACGTCGAATGGGGCCGCGACGGCGTGGACGGCAAGCTGTATATCCTGCAAGCCCGCCCGGAAACCGTAAAGTCCCAGAGCGGCAACGTGGTCGAGAAATTCCAGATCAACAGCAGCGGCAACACCGCGATCATCACCGGCCGCGCCGTAACGCAGAAAGTCGGCTCCGGCCCCGTCCGCGTGGTCAAACACGCCTCTGAAATGAACACCGTGCAACCTGGCGACGTCCTGGTGGCCGACATGACTGACCCGAACTGGGAGCCCGTCATGAAGCGCGCATCCGCGCTGGTGACCAACCGCGGCGGCCGTACCTGCCATGCTGCCATCATTGCGCGTGAGCTGGGCATCCCTGCGATCGTCGGCAGCGTCAACGCCACCGACCTGCTGGAAGACGGCAAGGTCGTCACCGTCTCCTGTGCCGAAGGCGAAACCGGCTACGTCTATGCCGGCGCAGTGCCTTTCACCGTCACCCAGGAAGAAGAAGCCAAGCTGCCGCCGGCGCCTGTCAAGGTCATGATGAACGTCGGCAACCCCGACATGGCGTTCAGCTTCGCGCAAATCCCGAACGACGGCGTCGGCCTGGCCCGCCTGGAATTCGTGATCAACAACATGATCGGCATCCACCCCAAGGCCATCCTCAACCTCGACAGCGTGCCTGCCGACCTGCAAGAGGAAATCAAGCGCCGCGCCAAGGGTTACGAAAGCCCCCGCCAGTTCTACATCGACAAGCTGGCCGAGGGTGTGGCCACTATCGGTGCGGCATTCTGGCCCAAGCCTGTCATTGCGCGCATGTCCGACTTCAAGTCCAACGAATACCGCAAGCTGATTGGCGGCGAAATCTACGAGCCGGAAGAAGAAAACCCGATGCTGGGCTTCCGCGGCGCAACGCGCTACATCTCGCCCGATTTCGAGGACTGCTTCGAGCTCGAGTGCATTGCGATGCGCAAGGTACGCGAGCAGCTCGGCCTTACCAACGTCGAACTCATGATCCCGTTCGTGCGTACCCTGGACGAGGCGCGCAAAGTGGTCGAGATTCTTGCCAAGCACGGCCTCAAGCGCGGCGAGAACGGCCTGCGCCTGATCATGATGTGCGAGATTCCATCCAACGCCTTGCTGGCCGAACAGTTCCTGGAATATTTCGACGGCTTCTCCATCGGCTCCAACGACCTGACCCAGCTTTCCCTGGGCATGGACCGCGACTCAGGCCTGGTGGCTGCCGGCTTCGACGAGCGCGACCCTGCGGTCAAGGTGTTGCTGGAAATGGCGATCAGCACCGCGAACCGCCTAGGCAAGTACGTCGGCATCTGCGGCCAGGGGCCTTCCGACCATCCCGATTTCGCGGAATGGCTGGTGGAAAAGGGCATCAAGTCCGTGTCCCTCAACCCTGATACCGTGATCAACACCTGGCAACGCATCAGCAAGAGCAAGTAACTCACTTAGGCCAAGGGATAGCGCGCCATGCAGAAACGCAGTGTATTCTTCATTTCCGACGGCACCGGGATTACCGCCGAGTCCGTCGGGCATCTGCTGGCGCACTTTCCCACGGTGAGCTTCAAGCACATCCGCCTGCCTTTCACCAATTCGGAGCAGAAGGTGGAAGAAGCGCTGGTCAGGATCGCCGACACGGAAAAAGCAGACGGAGCCCGCCCTATCGTCGTCATGACCTTGGTCAACACCGACCTGCGCGACATGCTCAAGCAAAGCAACGCCGTGCATCTGGATGTGTTCGGTTCGTTCGTCGACCCGCTGGCCGAGGAGTTGCAGGAACAGCCCTCGCGCACCTCGGGTATCGCCCATAGCGTACTGGGCAACAGCTACTATGAACGCATCGATGCGATCAACTTCACGCTCAACCACGACGACGGCATGACCGATTTCGGCCTCAGCGAAGCGCAAGTGATCCTGGTCGGGGTATCCCGTTGCGGCAAGACGCCGACCAGCCTGTATCTGGCGATGCAGTTCGGCATCAAGGCCGCCAACTACCCGCTGATTCCGGAAGACCTCGAGCGCGGCACCCTGCCTGAGGCATTGAAGAAGCACCCGGAAAAGCTCTACGGCCTGTCGATCAATCCCGAACGCCTGCATAGCGTACGCAGCGAACGCCGCCCCGACAGCCACTATGCGTCCTTGGATAATTGCCGCCATGAAATCCGCCTGGCGGAGGACCTGATGCAGCGTGAAGGCATCAGTTGGATTGACTCCACAAGCCGTTCGATTGAAGAACTGTCCACCATCATCCTGCAGAAAATTCGCGTGAATTCGAACCACTAAATATTCGCGCTATCATCGCACAAGGGGCTTTCAAGCCCCTTTTTTATTGCCGCCGATTCCAGCAACTGGTCAAGCACACATCCCAGGCATGACTTGCCTGATATTGGCCATGAGCAATGGATACGAGGCGGTGCCCGGACTGGATCAATATGCCGGCATGGCATCCTCATCCATTTTGCTTTATGGTGGAGCTTGGCAGCGAATGAGTTTTAATCGCTGCCTGCCAATTATTCCAATACTAAACGCAGAGGAGATATGAATGAATCAATATGCACACCTAGTTGGTCGTATCCTGATCGCCATCATTTTCATCGTTGCGGGCGCAGGAAAGATTGCGGACCAGACCGGCACGGTAGCCTACATGGAGTCTGCCGGGGTGCCGGGCATACTGCTATGGCCCACGATAGCGCTTGAACTCCTGGGCGGAATCGCGATTGTAATCGGTTTCCAGACACGCCTAGTTTCCTGGCTGCTCGCCATTTTCTGCATCGCGGCAGCCTTCCTTTTCCATTTCGACCTGAAGGACTCGCTGCAATCCATCCTGTTCCTCAAGGATCTGGCCATTGCGGGCGGCTTCCTGTTGCTGGCTAGTACCGGCACCTTAGGGCTATCCGTGGACAAGCCCGGCCGCTAAACAGCCATGAAAAACAAAGCCCCGCAAATCCAGAATTTGCGGGGCTTTTTGTTACTCCATCGTTTTCATCCTTGATTAGGTGAAGGATGAAAACCGACCTGGATCATACAATCAATAATTGAATATCAGAGACAACATTGCAGACCTGCCAGCAGCCACATTGGCGAAGTGTGTAGTGAATGTCTTGTCAAAGTATCTCTTGTCGGTCAGGTTCAATACATTGAGCTGCAAGGTCAGGTTCTTGTCGATCTTGTAGCTGGTCATGGCATCGAATCTGGTCCATGAAGGCAAGATAATGGTATTGGCAGTGTTGGCATATACACGATCCATATAATTTGCACCGCCGCCCACTGTCCACTTCTCTGTCACATTGTAAGTAGTCCAAATATTGGCGCTATTCTTGGCAATGCCTGGGAACTCATTGCCATTATTGACAGCATCAGTAGCACGCGGACCATTGTTAACCAACTCGCTGTCAAGATAGGTGTAACCGCCAAATACTTGCCAAGATGGAGTCAGTGAACCAGCGAAACCGATTTCAAACCCTTTGACTTTCTGCTCACCATCCAGGGACATTGTGGTGCCATCAGTCAACGTCACACGGGCATTGTCCTTCTCAGTGTGGAAAATCGCAGAAGTTAAAGACAGGTTGGTCAGCACATCCCACTTGACACCGATTTCGTAGTTCTTGGTACGCTCAGGCTTCAAATTCTGAGTAGCTACGCTTAGGTTTTCGGTACCGTCGCCATTAGAGGTGCCACTCGCAGTTGAAGAAGTACCATATGAAACGTATACGCTAGCATTGGGCTGAATTTTGTAGACCAGGCCAGCCTGATAATTCCAGAACGCAGAGTCATTATCCAGCTTGGTGCGTACATTGGTTGAACGGTTCAACGCATCTGAATCTGTCGAATAGATATCACGGCGCAGACCCAAGTTCAGAATCCAGTCCTTAGCAATCTCGGCACTATCAAACACATAGAAAGACTTAGTCTGTGTCCTGGTTTCTGTAGTCGTCGCACCCTTGGTGATAGTGCCTAGCCATGGAGCGGACGGATTCGGATCATACAGGTCTGCACAAACCGAAGTGACTGCGGTACAACCCGTTGCTCTTACATAGCCGTCAACAACGCTATAAGGCCTATTAGTAGTATCTTCGTAACTGTATTCAAATCCAGCACTCAGGTTGTGCTTGATTTCGGCAGTATCAAACTTGACATTGAATTCACTCAAATTGCCAAAAGACTCAGTCTTGGAGTTACGGCTCTTAGATGAACGCCATACATAGCCTCTTGGAATGTTGCCAGCGGAGTCATCCGGATTGGTCACAATGTAGTCATTCCTGGAAACCGCATAGCGGGTCACGTTGCGGAAACTGACATCATCATTGAACGCATGCTTGATGGTTGCCGTACCGGCATCGATTTCCGTCTTGCGGAAATCACGGTCTTTCAGACCATAGAAGTTATCTTTGCTGATGCCACTGACAGGTTTACGAATTGTTCCTTGACTGGCCGATGTCAACGGCAGGCCGTAATCCGGCATATCATCCGTCTTCAGCTTGTAGTAGCTCAAGGTCATGGATGTAGGCGAGTTCAGGCCGAAGGTGATGGAAGGCGCAAAGCCCCAGCGCTTCATATCCACGTCGTCACGGCCTGGGACATCGGCATCATGCGCCATGGCATTGACGCGGACTGCAATATCCTCGCTCAACAGGTAATTGACATCCAGGGTGCCGCGCTTGTATTGGTCAGTACCCAGCCCGACGCTGCCGCGGACGAAATTCTCGGCCTTGGGGGTCTTGCTCACGATGTTGATGCTGCCGCCGCCGGAACCGCGGCCATCGAACGCACCGCTTGGCCCTTTGAGCACTTCAATGGTTTCGATATTGAAGATTTCGCGGGATTGCGAACCCAGGTCACGCAAGCCGTCGACAAACGTGGAAGAGCTGGAGTCGTAACCACGGATGAATGGCCTGTCGTTCATCGGCGTGCCGCCTTCACCGGCACCGAATGTGATGCCAGGTACGGTGCGCAGCGCCTGTTCGAAAGTGGTGGCACCCTGGTCTCGGATCAGCGCCTCGGTCAAGACCGTGACTGATTTTGGCGTATCCAGCAATGGTGCGGTAAATTTGGTCGAAGATGCACGGTCAACCTTGTAACCGTCAGTATTGTTCCCATCCTTCGCAGTAGTGACTTTGACTTCCGGCAAGGTATTGGATTCCTGCGCTTGTGCACCTGTTGTCTGATCTGCAGCATGGACGCTCCCAGTCGCAGAAAATGCAATCGCAAGGACCGAAACTGTGGGTTTAATAAGAAACGATGAAGGTTGAATGGCTGTTGCCATAAGTGAATGCCCCTTTAAAGTGAATGCCAACTTAACCAATTAAGGTGTTAAGTAATGTAAAGAACGGGGCGAATTATAATGGGAATGATTCATGTTACAAGTTTATTTCACTCCCCTCAGAATTGTTAAGAAATGATAAGAAATTAATCGCTTAGCTCCTTCTCAGATAAAAAAAACAGACTATTCCCAAGTGCTATCTTGGTTGTTAGTTTATATCCAAGCAGCTGAATAATTCCTGAATATGGAATTGTGAAGTTTCTATATCTTCATTCCTCGGCCTTATTTGACACGGCATAATATCTGAACAACTTCTCAAGCTAGAATCAACCATTCCCAATCAGGAGCTTTCCATGACTAAAGCCATCAGTTATGCCGCGCATGATCCCAAACAGCCTTTATCGCCCTTCTCTTTCGAGCGACGCAATGTAGGTACGAATGATGTGGAAATCGAAATCCTATACTGTGGCGTTTGCCACTCGGACCTGCACCAGGCACGTGATGAATGGGGCAACTCCACATTTCCGCTGGTGCCCGGCCATGAAATAGTAGGACGCGTGACCCGGGTCGGTAACAATGTCAAAAAGTTCAAGATCGGCGATTTGGCAGGCGTAGGCTGCATGGTAGATTCGTGCGGCACTTGCCCCGATTGCGCGGAAGGCCTGGAACAATACTGCAACCATTCCGTATTCACCTACAACAGCCCGGACAAGAATATGCCCGGCCAGGCAACCTACGGCGGCTATTCCAACCTGATCGTGGTAGATGAGCGCTTCACGCTGAAGATTTCCGACAAGCTCGACCTGGCAGCGACAGCGCCGTTGCTCTGCGCCGGCATCACCACCTACTCCCCGCTTCGTCACTGGAATGTCGGCCCCGGCCAGAAAGTGGGCATCGTCGGCCTGGGCGGCCTCGGCCATATGGGCGTCAAATTCGCCAAGGCGTTTGGCGCACACACGGTGCTGTTCACCACCTCTCCGAGCAAAGTCGAGGATGCAAAACGCCTGGGCGCCGATGAAGTCATCATCTCCAAGGACCCTGGGCAAATGCAGCAGCACCTGCAAAGCTTCGACTTCATCCTCAATACCGTCGCCGCGCCGCACGACCTTGACCAGTTCATGGCACTGCTCAAGCGCGACGGCTCCATGTGCCTGGTCGGCGTGCCCGACAGCCCGCATCCTTCGCCCAGCGTCGCCAACCTGATCTTCAAGCGCCGCAAGCTGGCCGGCTCCTTGATTGGTGGCATCAAGGAAACCCAGGAAATGCTGGATTTCTGCGCCCAGCACAATATCATCTCCGACATCGAACTGATCCCGATCCAGGAAATCAACAATGCGTTCGAGCGCATGCTGAAGAGCGACGTGAAATACCGCTTCGTGATTGATATCGCTAGCCTGAAACAAGCTGCCTAAGCCAATATCCCATGAATAAAAAAGCACACCAAGGTGTGCTTTTTTATTTCTTCATGTCTTCAGCAATTCAGGCTTTTTTCCTGAAGCTATCCAATATTAGCAACGCCACTCCAACGCAAATCGCCGAATCCGCCACGTTGAACGCCGGCCAGTAGTATTCCTTGTAATGGAAAAACAGAAAGTCCACCACATAGCCCAAGGTCACGCGGTCATAGAGGTTGCCTAGCGCGCCGCCCAGCACCAGGGCCAACCCAAGGCAGAACAGGCGCTGCTGCGGATGTTTGCGCAACAGGCGGATGATGATGACGGAAGCCACCACGGCAATCGCGCTGAAAAAGATGCGCTGCCAGCCGCCCGCACCAGCGAGGAAGCTGAATGCCGCGCCCTCGTTATGATAGCGCACCAGGTCAAAAAAGGAAGTCAGCTGCACATGCTCGCCATATTCGAACGCCTTGAGCACCAGGTGCTTGGTGTAAAGGTCCAGCGCAATGACGATGCCACTAAGGCCCAGCCATCTAAGCATAATGGCGCGACTCGCCCTGGCCGAACAGGTTGCTGACGCAACGCCCGCAGATAGTGGGATGCGCGGCATCGCTGCCAACATCGGCGCGGTAGTGCCAGCAGCGCTCGCACTTGGCATGCGAACTGGCGCTTACCTTCACCTCCAGCTCGCCCTTGCGCGCATGCAGGGTGGCGCGCGACGCCATGAGCACGAAGCGCAGGTCGTCTTGCAGACGCGCCAATGCGGCATGAATATCGCCGCTGGCATAGATATCCAGCTCGGCCTGCAGGGAAGCGCCTATCTTGCCTTGCGCACGCTCGTTCTCGATCGCCTTGTTGGAGACGTTGCGCACCTCCAACACCGTACCCCATGCCTGCAATGCCGCCTGATCCAGGCCGTGCTCCGGCAAGGCATACCAGGTTTCCTCGAACACGGTAGCCTGGGCATCCAGGCCCAGGGTGTTCCAGATTTCATCCGCAGTGAAGCTGAGGATAGGCGCCATCAGGCGCATCAGGGCATGGGTGATGTGGTGCAGCGCGCTCTGCGCGGAACGGCGCGCGTGCGACTTGTCACCAGAAGTGTAGAGCCTGTCCTTGAGGATATCCAGGTAGAAGCCGCCCAACTCCTCGGAGCAGAAACCCACCAGTTTTTGCACCGCAAGGTGAAACTCATAGCGGTCGAAATCGGCAATCACCTGCTCCTGCAATTTCTGCGTCAGGGCAAGACCGAAGCGGTCCAGCTCCAGCCACTGCCCGACCGGCAGCGAATCCTGCCGCGTATCGAAATCGGCCAGGTTGGCGAGCAGGAAGCGCAGGGTGTTGCGGATGCGGCGGTAGCTGTCGGTCACGCGCTTGAGGATTTCCTCGGACAGCGACATTTCGCCGGAATAGTCCGTGGACGCAATCCACAGGCGCAGCATGTCTGCGCCGAGGCGGTTGCAGATATCCTGCGGCTCGATGCCGTTGCCGCGCGATTTCGACATCTTGTAGCCCTTCTCGTCCACGGTGAAGCCGTGGGTGAGCAAGGCGTCGTAAGGCGCGCGGCCGTCGATGGCGCAGCCGGTGAGCAAGGAGGACTGGAACCAGCCGCGGTGCTGGTCCGAACCTTCCAGGTACAAGTCGGCTGGGCTTTGCAGTTCAGGACGGCGCTTCAATACTGCCGCATGCGTGGCGCCGGAATCGAACCAGACATCAAGAGTGTCCGTCACTTTTTTATACTGATCTGCGTTATCCGGCGCATGCTGGGCCAGGAACGCCGCGCCGTCGAGCGAGAACCAGGCTTCGATGCCTTGCTGTTCCACCTGCAAGGCGACGGTCTCGAGCAGCTTCGCAGTTTGCGGATGCGGTTCTCCGGTTTCCTTGTGCACGAAGAACGGCATCGGCACGCCCCAGTTGCGCTGGCGCGAGACGCACCAGTCGGGACGGTTCTTGATCATCGCCTCAAGGCGCGCGCGGCCCCAGGCAGGATAGAACGCCGTATCGTCCACCGCCTGGTTCGCCAGTTCGCGCAACGATTTGCCATTGCTGCCGACCTGGTTCATGCCGATGAACCATTGGTGGGTCGCCAGCTGCATCAATGGCGTCTTGTGGCGCCAGCAATGCGGAAAGCTATGGTTGAGGCGTGCGCTGGCGAACAATGCGCCTTTCTCCTGCAACACGGTGAGGATCACCTTGTTGGCCTCTTGCCGGTCCAAGCCGCGGATCGCCGCCAGTTCGACCAACTCGCTGTTGAAGAACTTGCCGTCGCCGCCGATCAGCACGCGCGGCTTTTCCTCGGGATAATGCGCGCGCATCACCAGCCAGTCGTCGTTGCCGTGGGCGGCAGCGGTATGCACCAGGCCGGTACCGGCATCGGTCGTGACATGATCGCCAGTGATCACGGGAACGGTGCGTTGGTCGAAAGGATGCTGCAACAGCAATCCCTTGAGCGCCGCACCCTTGGCAGAGCCGAGCACTTGCGCCTCTTCCTCGCCATAGCGCTTAAGCGTCGCTTCGGCCAGGTCGCGCGCCAGCACCAGCAAGCCGCGCGAGGTCTGCAGCAGGTCGTAATTGAGTTCGGGATGCACGCTTACCGCTTGGTTGGCAGGCAAGGTCCAGGGCGTGGTGGTCCAGATCACCGCGTAGGCATCGCCATTGACGGCGGTATTGAACGCCGCGCCGAGCGCAGCGTTATCGACGAACCTGAAGCCGACGTCGATCGCGGGCGAGTTGACGTCCTCGTACTCGACTTCGGCTTCGGCCAATGCCGAACCGCAGTCCACGCACCAGTGCACGGGCTTGGAGCCCTGGTAGAGGTAGCCGTTCTCGTAGATGTCGCCAAGCGCACGGATGATGTCGGCCTCGGTCTGGAAATCCATGGTGAGGTAGGGATGGTCCCAGTCGCCCAGCACGCCCAGGCGGATGAAGTCCTGCTTCTGCCGCGCCACCTGCTCGGCGGCATAGGCGCGGCACAGCTCGCGGAACTTGGCCGGCGGGATATCCTTGCCGTGCTGCTTCTCGACCGCCAGCTCGATCGGCAGGCCGTGGCAATCCCAGCCCGGCACGTAAGGCGCATCGAAACCGGACAGAGTTTTGGACTTGACGATGATGTCCTTCAATATCTTGTTGACCGCATGCCCGAGATGGATCGCGCCGTTGGCATACGGCGGGCCGTCGTGCAGGATGAATTTCTTCGCGCCCTTGCGCGCATTGCGTATGCGCTGGTACACCTGTTTTTCCTGCCAGCTTTTCAGCCATGCGGGTTCACGCTTCGCCAGGTCTCCGCGCATGGGGAAACTGGTTTCGGGCAGGTTCAACTTGTATTTGGTGTTTTCGCTCATCAGTCTAGTTTCAATCAATCTTCAAAAATCAGGCTTCGTCGCTCACGGGTTGGCGCGGAAATACTCGCGCGCCATCTCGGCATCCTTGGCAATCCAGTATTTCAAGGTATCCAGGCTGTCGAATTTCATTTCGTCGCGTATCTTGTGCATGAATTTCACGCGCACATGCCGGCCATAGATATCGCCGTTGAAATCGAACAGGTGCGCCTCCAGCGTCGGCTTGCCATCCTGCTTCACCGTAGGGCGCACGCCGAGGCTGGCTACGCCGGGCCAATCGCCGCCCTCGGCCAAACCCTCTAATTTTACCGCATAGATGCCGAAAAGCGGCGGCCTATCGTGCAGCATGTGAATATTCGCCGTGGGATAGCCAAGCTCGCGCGCGAGCTTGTCGCCATGCACCACCTTGCCGCTGATGCTGTAAGGGCGCCCCAGCAGTCGTGAAGCTTCAATCAGCTGGCCTTGCGCCAGCGCCTCGCGTATTGCCGTGCTGGAAACGCGCTTGCCGTCCAGGTTGACCTGCGGCTGGCTTTGCAGGTTGAAGCCGCCGCGGGCAAAGTCTTGCATGCTGCCCTGGCGCCCGGCGCCAAAGCGGAAATCCTCGCCGACAAGAATGGCCCGCGCATCCAAGGCGTTGCGCAGGATATCCTGCATGAAGGCTTCGACGGTAATGGCGGCGAAACGGCGATTGAAGTGGCAAACATAGACATAATCCACGCTGGCCTCTGCAAACAGCTCCAGCTTCTCGCGCAAGGAAGTCAGCCGCGTCGGCGCCTTGTCAGGGGCAAAAAATTCCCTGGGGTGCGGTTCGAAGGTCATTACCGCCGACTGCAGCCCTTGTTCGGCAGCCACCTCGATCAAGCGCCGCAGCAAGGCCTGGTGGCCCAGGTGCACGCCGTCGAAATTGCCGATCGCAACCGCAAGCGGATGGTGAGCTGCCTGGTGGAAATGACGGAATATCTGCATATCGTCCCGTTCCTCAGCTCACACTACGCTTGATGAAGTCGCGGATACGCAAGCCCATCAGCCACAAGGCGGCAAAATAAACCGCCGCACCGAGACCCACTAGCCCCAGCAAATACATCAGCTTGTTCCACAAGCTGGCGTGTAGCCAGTATCCGCTATCGCCCGCCCCTAGCCAGAGCGCGGCCCCCATCGCCAGCAAGGCCACGACGACGCGTGCAATGAAGCCCAGCCAGCCGGGCTGAGGCTGGTAAATGCCGCTCTTGCGCAAGTTGTAATAGAGCAGGCCGGCGTTGATGCAAGCGCCCAGGCCGATCGCCAGCGCCAGGCCTGCATGGCGAAAAATGCCGACAAAAGCCAGGTTCATCAGTTGCGTGGCGAACAAGGTCACCACCGCGATCTTGACCGGCGTCTTGACGTTCTGGCGCGCATAAAAGCCGGGCGCGAGCACTTTGACCAGGATCAGGCCCAGCAATCCCAGGCTGTAGGCAATCAGCGCCTGGCGCGTCATCCACACGTCGTGCTCGGTGAAGGCCCCGTAGTGGAACAAGGACGTCACCAGCGGCACAGACAACACCGCGAGCGCCACCGCCGCCGGCAAGGCCAGGATCAATGTCAGGCGCAATCCCCAGTCCAGCAACGCCGAATACTCGTGTTCCGCCTTGTCCGCGACGCTTTTCGACAAGCTGGGCAGCAGGATGGTCCCCAGCGCGACGCCCAGCAAGCCGGTAGGAAACTCCATAAGGCGGTCGGCATAATAAAGCCAGGACACGCTGCCGCTTTCGAGGAAAGAGGCAAAAATCGTGTTGATGAGCAATGACAGCTGGGCAATCGAGACGCCGAACACTGCCGGCCCCATCAAGCGCAAGATGCGCCAGACGCCCTCATCCCTGAAATCGAACCGCAATCTCGGCAGCATGCCGATCTTGCGCAGGAAGGGCAATTGGAAGGCCAGTTGCAGCACGCCGCCTGCGAACACTGCCCAGGCCAGCACCATGATAGGCGGGTCGAAATAAGGGGCAAAGAACAATGCGGCGATGATAAATGCGATGTTGAGCCAGACCGGCGTAAACGCCGGCACGGAAAACCTGCCATAGGTATTGAGCACGCCGCCAGCCAGGGAAACCAGGGAGATAAGCAGGATATAGGGGAAAATGATGCGCAGCATGTCGATAGTCAGCGCGAAGGTTTCAGGCTCGCTATGCGCCCAGCCTGGCGCACTGACATAGGCAACCACGGGTGCTGCCAGCATGCCTATCAGGGTCACTCCCATCAGCACCAGGCCGAGCAGGGTCGCCACCTTGCTGATCAGGTCATAGGTTTCGTCGTGGCCGCGGCGGTTCTTGTATTCGGCCAGGACCGGCACAAAAGCCTGGGAAAAAGCGCCCTCAGCAAACAGGCGGCGCAACAGGTTGGGAATCTTGAAGGCGACAAAGAAAGCGTCCGTGTAGATCCCTGCACCGAACACCCGTGCAATTAACGTATCCCTGACGAACCCTAATACCCGGGAAACAAAGGTCATGCTCCCGACAGCAGCTAACGCTTTTAACAGATTCATTGCACACGCATCACGAGTAATCGAGCCCAAGGGATAGACCAAAGCGGGGATTTTATCACGGCTAGTCCGGCAACTCACTGAAAGGTCAACATAGGGATTGCATTCACGAGGAAAATTGGTTAATATTCCGGGCTTCGAATTCAATTAACAGGAATTATCATCCATGGCTAATAGCGCACAGGCGAGAAAGCGTGCACGTCAGGCAATCAAGCAACGCGCCCACAATGCAAGTTTGCGCTCGGCTCTGCGTACCGCGGTCAAAAAGATCATCAAAGCGGTTGAAGCCGGCGACAAGACTGCAGCTCAAAGCGTGTTCAACGAAAATGTCAGCGTGATCGACCGCATTGCAGACAAGAAAATCATCCACAAGAACAAGGCCGCTCGCCACAAGAGCCGCCTGAGCGCAGCGATCAAGGCTCTTGCCTGATCCGACTCGTATTCTTGCGTAAAAAAGCCGGGACATATCCCGGCTTTTTTATTGCTCCGTATTTGCAACACCTCTTCTAATGCCTAGGTTGATTGCAGACCTGTAGCGACATTGGATTCCCTTGCGGCAATCAATCCAGCAGCAATATAGTGTTGGATATCCACAACAATGCATTACTAATGGGCAGCAAAGCAAGTTAGCAAGCTGAGACAAGACCATCCCGCAAGCAGCAGCGGAAACGAAAAAGCCAGGCAGACCGCCTGGCTTTTTCCATTCAAACCAATTTCCTCAATCCTCGATTCCCAAGGCATGGCGCACTTTCAATGCACCCTGCAGGGTTTGATCGATCCTTTCCCCAACCACGGTAAAGTGGCCCATCTTGCGGCCCGGCCTGGCCTCATGCTTGCCGTAAAGGTGCATTTTCAACCCTGGCTCGGCATAGACATCTCCCCATGACGGCTCGCCTTCGCCCCAGATATCGCCAAGCAAATTCACCATCACCGCCGGGCTGTGCTGGCGCGCATCGCCCAGAGGCAGGCCGGCCAACACGCGCACCTGCTGCTCGAACTGGTTGGTCACGCATGCATCTATGGTGTAGTGACCGGAATTATGCGGACGCGGCGCCATTTCATTGACCAGCAAACGGCCTTCGCTGACGAAGAACTCGACGCCCAGCACGCCGGCGTAATTAAGCTTTTGCGCCACATCCACCGCCAGCTGGCGGGCTTGCTCACGAATCGCAGCATCGCCTCGAGCCGGGGCAACGCTGACGTCGAGGATGCCGTTCAGGTGGCTGTTTTCCGCCACGGGAAAGGTCTCTACATTGCCTTCCGCGTCGCGCGCCAATACCACGGACACTTCATAATCCAGCTTCAGCATGCGCTCGAGCACACAGACCTCCGTGCCGAACTTCTCGAAAGCGGCGCCGGCTTCCTCAGGCGTCGCCACCCGGGCCTGGCCCTTGCCGTCATAGCCGAATCGCGCCACCTTGAGAATGGCGGGATAAAGCCCGCTATCGGCGCCGGGAATGTCAGCCGCCTGCCGGATCACGGCATAAGGCGCCACCGGCAAGCCGGAATCGCGGAAAAAGTTCTTTTCCGCGACGCGGTTCTGCGCAATCGCCACCGAAGCTGCCGCAGGACGCACGGTGCGATGCTGCGCGAGGTATTCCAGCGTGGATGCCGGCACGTTCTCGAACTCGGTAGTGATGGCTTCACATTGCTCAGCCAGCGACCGCAGGGCAGCCTCATCGTCGTAGGCCGCGCAGAGGTGCGCATCGGCAATCTTGCCTGCAGGGCTGTTGCGGTCCGGATCCAGCACCGCCACCTTGTAGCCCATCTCATGAGCCGCAATCACGAAGAAGCGGCCCAACTGGCCGCCGCCCAGCATCCCCAGCATCGCTGGAGGCAATATAGTTTTTGCACTACTCACGCAAACTCCTCAAAACTCGATATTCAGCATTATCATTAAGACTTATCAAGGCTGGTCTTGCAATGTCATGTCCAGCACCCGTGCGGACTGTGCAGCCCGGAAATCAGCCAATTGCTGCGCGAGCCCGGCATCCGTCGTCGCCAGGATGGCAGCGGCAAACAGACCGGCATTGGCTGCGCCCGCCTCGCCAATCGCAAATGTCGCCACGGGAATGCCCTTGGGCATCTGCACGATGGATAGCAGGGAATCCTGCCCTTGCAAGTGACGGGATGGCACCGGCACGCCAAGCACCGGCAATGTCGTCTTGGCGGCCACCATGCCCGGCAGGTGCGCCGCACCGCCAGCACCGGCAATAATGACGCGCAAACCGCGCTCGGCAGCCTGTTCGGCAAATTCGAACATAAGGTCCGGCGTACGATGCGCAGACACCACGCGCGCCTCATAGGCGATGCCGAAGTCAGCCAGCACCTGGGCCGCTGCGCGCATGACGGGCCAGTCGCTATCTGAGCCCATGATGATACCAACCAATGGTTTGGACATGATTTCCCCTTACACCAGAATCAGGTTATCGCGATGAATCAATTCAGGCTCATCGACATAACCCAGGATATGTTCAATTTCGTGGCTCGGCTTGCGCAGGATGCGTGCGGTTTCCAGCGCGCTGTAATTCACCAGGCCGCGTGCGATTTCCTGCCCCGCGGCATTCGCGCACGACACCACCTCGCCGCGCTCGAAACTGCCTTCCACCGCAATCACGCCGATCGGCAACAGGCTGCGCCCGCCTTCAAGCAAGGCCTTGGCGGCGCCTTCGTCCAATACGACCTTGCCCGCCAAACGCAAGTGGTCGGCAAGCCATTGCTTACGCGCCAGCGTCTTGACCTGGCCCGCCTTGAGATGGGTGCCCACCACGTCGCCCTGCGCCAGCCTCACCAGCACATCGGGCTCGCGGCCCGAGGCTATGACGGTATGCGCCCCGCTGCGCGCCGCACGCTTGGCAGCGAGTATCTTGGTCAGCATGCCGCCGCTGCCGATCAAGGTGCCAGCGCCGCCGGCCATTTTCTCCAGGGCCGGGTTGCCGGCAGTTTCATGCTGGATGAATTCCGCGTCGGGATGCTTGCGCGGATCGGCGGAATACAAGCCGGGCTGGTCGGTGAGGATCACCAGCGCATCGGCCTCGATCAAGTTGGCGACCAGCGACCCCAGGGTGTCGTTGTCGCCGAAGCGGATCTCATCGGTCACCACGGTGTCGTTTTCGTTGATCACGGGGATCACGCCCAAATCCAGCAAGGTACGCAAGGTCGTAC
Source organism: Methylobacillus draconifructus (assembly GCF_045984355.1). NCBI lineage: Bacteria > Pseudomonadati > Pseudomonadota > Betaproteobacteria > Nitrosomonadales > Methylophilaceae > Methylobacillus > Methylobacillus draconifructus. The sequence continues at coordinate 131,514 of NZ_JBJQII010000001.1, forward strand.
GTGCGTTCAGGTAGCGCTTCCTGTCCGCCAGGTCGGCATGCGTCAACAAAATCTGGGCGGTATGCAGGCCGTGCGAGGCAAAACAGGTTTCGTACATCTGCACCAGGCCCATCTGCCCGACGGCAGCAGCCGCCTGCAATTCATTGATCGCGACCGGCCGCTTCTTCCAGCCCAGGCGCTGCATGCCCTCGGCCACAGCGCCGCTCGACACCAGCACCACCTGCTTGCCGGACTTGACCAGCCTGGCGATCTGGTCGGCCCAGGCCGCAATGGCATCCCTGTCCAGGCCTGCCCCATTGTTGGTCACCAGGCTGGAGCCGACCTTGACGACCAGGCACTTCACATTCAATAGCAATGACGTCATTTCTGCCGGTCCTGCCTAGTCTCCAGCTACCGGGGCCGTGCCGACGCTCTCAGCCGCCTCATGGTCAGCCCGGCTGGTTTCTTCCACATGCTCCATGATGGCATAGGTCAATTCGCGGCAGCCTATGCCGGCCAATGCGGAAATGGCGAAATAACGGCCCTTCCAGCCCAGTCTCTGGACAAATTCGGCTACCTTTTCCTCGCTGTCTTGCAGCATGTCTACCTTGTTGAGCACCAGCCAGCGCGGCTTGTTGTAGAGTTCTTCGTCGTATTTGCGCAATTCTTCCGTGATGGCCAGGGCTTCGCGCACCGGGTCGACGGCCTCATCAAACGGCGCCAGGTCCACCAAGTGCAGCAAGAGACGGGTACGGGAAAGGTGGCGCAGGAACTGGTGGCCCAAACCTGCGCCCTCGGCTGCGCCCTCGATCAGCCCGGGAACATCCGCAATCACGAAGCTGCGGTTGGCATCGACGCGCACCACGCCCAGGTTGGGATGCAAGGTGGTAAACGGATAGTCGGCCACCTTGGGCTTGGCGGCAGATACCGACCGGATGAAAGTGGACTTGCCCGCGTTGGGCATCCCCAGCAAGCCGACGTCGGCCAATACCTTTAGTTCAAGGTAAAGCTCGAACTCCTCGCCAGTATCGCCCTTGGTGCATTGGCGCGGCGCACGGTTAGTACTGGACTTGAAGTGGATGTTGCCAAGGCCGCCATTGCCGCCCTTGGCCACCATCACCTTCTGGCCATGCTCGGCAAGGTCCGTCAGCACCTGGCCGGTCGCCTTGTCGCTGATCACGGTTCCCACCGGCACCCGCAGCACCATGTCTTCGCCGCCCGCACCGTACTGGTCCGAGCCGCGGCCGTTTTCCCCGCGCTGCGCGCGGAAGACGCGCGTATAGCGGTAATCGACCAAGGTATTGATATTGCGGTCGGCGATCATGTAGATCGAGCCGCCACGACCGCCGTCCCCGCCATTGGGACCGCCCATGGCTTCGTATTTCTCGCGGCGAAATGTGGCGACGCCGTTGCCGCCGTCGCCGGCGTAGACCTTGATCGTGGCTTCGTCTATAAACTTCATGGTCGCTGTTTCACAGGTTCAATTCGTTAAGGCAGTCATCATACCGCCTAAAATACTGCTTAAAATAAAAAAGCCCTATCGTTGGATAGGGCTTTTTCCGAATCACGCCAGAATTAAGCTGGGATGATGCTGACCAACTTGCGGCCCAGCGCGCCTTTCACGGAGAAAGCCACCTTGCCGTCAATCTTGGCAAACAAGGTGTGATCCTTGCCGATACCAACATTCTCGCCCGGGTGCATCTTGGTGCCGCGCTGGCGGACGATGATGCTGCCAGCGGAAACAAACTGGTCGCCAAAAGCCTTTACGCCCAGTCGCTGCGCGTTCGAGTCGCGACCGTTACGGGAACTACCGCCTGCTTTTTTGTGTGCCATTTCTAACTACTCCTTACTTAGCAGCAATCTTTTCGATCTGGATTTCGGTGAAACTCTGGCGGTGGCCTTGAGTCTTGCGATAGTGCTTGCGGCGACGCATTTTGAAGATCAACACCTTGTCGCCACGACCGTGAGCCACAACCTTGGCTTGTACGCTCGCACCTTGAACCAGAGGGGAACCAATGGTGGTATTGTCACCATCGGAAACCAACAATACCTTGTCGAGGGTGATTTCGCTGCCGACTTCGCCCGCCAACTTTTCTACCTTAAGCTTGTCACCAGCGGCTACGCGATATTGTTTGCCACCAGTTTTGATAACTGCATACATGGTTATGCCTCGTTTGCTACGCATTCAAATGAATCGGGCATTATACGGAAAATCGCATGGAAAGCAAATGCTATTATCGCTAATGCTTCCCTTGCGGCAAAATTGCAATTTCCAGGCTGGACCCCTGTCATGCAGACACTGCATCCGGCCTGGCATATGCTAGAATCCCGAGACTTATTTTTGGCAGCCAGACGTGTCCCTAGCTTTTATTCAATCGTGCATCGCAGATGACATGCAACAGGTCGATGCGGTGATTCGCAAATCCCTGCATTCCGATGTCGTCCTGATCAACCAGGTCGCCGATTATATCGTCAACAGCGGCGGCAAGCGCCTGCGGCCCGCCTTGGTGTTGCTCTCTGCAGGCGCATTCGGCCATATTGAAGCAAAGCATCATGAACTCGCAGCCATCATCGAACTGATCCATACCTCGACCCTGCTCCATGACGACGTGGTCGACGAATCCTCGCTGCGCCGCGGCAAGGCGACCGCCAACACCTTGTTCGGCAACGCAGCCAGCGTGCTGGTCGGCGATTTCATTTACTCCCGCACTTTCCAGATGATGGTCAGCATCCAGAGCATGCGGGTGATGGAGGTCCTGTCAGAGGCCACCAACACGATTGCCGAGGGCGAGGTGCTGCAACTGCTCAACGTGCACGACGCCGACATCACCGACGAAGCCTACTTGAAGGTCATCCATTACAAGACGGCAAAGCTGTTCGAGGCGGCGACGCGGCTTGGCGCCATCATCTGCGGCGCCAATGCGCACGATGAAGCCGCCATGGCGGAATACGGCATGCGCCTGGGTACGGCGTTCCAGCTGGTGGACGACGTGCTCGACCTGAGCGGCGACAGCACCGAGATCGGCAAGAATCTGGGGGACGATCTTGCCGAAGGCAAACCCACGCTGCCGTTGCTATATGCCATGCGCCACGGCACGGAAACCCAGCGTGCCATCATCCGCAATTCAATCGAGCAAGGCGGGCTGGATGAATTGCCGGCAGTAATCGAGGCGGTGAAAGCGACAGGCGCCCTGGAACACGTGCTTGAAGTCGCCAAGGCCGAAGCCGCCGCCGGCTGCAAGGCCATTACCCGCTTGCCCGACTCCGCATACAAGCAGGCCTTGCTGCAACTTGCCGACTTTGCCGTCTCGCGAAGCTATTAAATCAGGAACCCAGTTCCACTTGGCCGTACCCCAATAGGGTGCCCGTGGTATAGGCGATATCAATCAACGCGGCCTGGTAATCCACCATGGCCCGTATTTCCTTGATCTGCGACTCTCCCAGCCGGCTCAGCATTTCCAGCACCTCGGTCATATTCCGCAGCCCTTCATTGAACTGCTTGAGCTCGCCATCGTAATTAACGCCAGCCAGCATCACCTGCTGCCGCGCGGCAATGATGCGCTGCCAATGCTGCTCAGCCCGATCCACCGCATCGTGGATTTCTCTTTTGACCGTCAATATCTGCAACTCTTTGGTCGCCAAGCGCTGCATACGCTGCTGTACTGCTTGCTGCAGTTGATTACGCCGTGCCTCGTTCGTCATAGGCAGCTCAAAACGCAAGCCTACGGACCAATCACTGAAGCGGTTGTCGAATGGACTGTCGTACGCCCTCGACAGGCTGCTCTCGCCAGACGACAAGGCACCATAACTGTAATCTAGGGTAAACAACGGCAAAGTCTGGTTTTGCAGGTACTCCACCTTGTCGAGGTCTGCGGCGAGCCTCAACTCCAGTTCCAACAATTCGAGCCGGCCCTGCATGGCAGATGAGATCAGCCGATTCTTGTCGAATTCGTAATGCATGAGAACAGGTTCGGACTGGGGACGGATTAATGCATTGCTGTCTATGGCATATTGGGGATCATTGAGCAGGAATAGCAATTGTCGCTGGGTTAGCTGCAATCGGGTTTTGGCAAGGATCAACGCCTCAATTCGGTCCGAAACGCCAATTTCGGCGCGACTGGCCTCAATGCCCGCGACCAGCCCCTCCTCCACCTTGCGGCGCACCATATCGAGATTACGCGCCGCCAGCTCATATTGCTGGCGCCGGACATCCAACTCAGCCCAGGCCGCATAGAGCTCCCAGTACGCCTTGTCGATCAACGATAGCACGCGAATGGACTGCAGCCGCGTCTTGGCATCCACCGCCTGCCGGTCCAGATCGGCAATGCGGATGCTAGCTTCATTGACCTTGACCCCAGCGTTGCGCAACAAAGGCTGGCTGATCGAAAAACGTGTTGCGCGACGGTACTGGTCTGAGCCTAGTACGCCTTCCGTCAGTTTACGCTCGAAGGGAGTGCTCACCCTCACCACTCCCCCTGTCCTGAGCGGAATGGCAACCCCAGCCTCGCCGTCCAGATAGTCAATCTGCTGCTCTGCCTTGTCCAACTTGGCCAGCTGCCCATCCAAGAGGGGGTCCTCGGATTTGATCTGCACTATGTCGCCACTGGTCAACGGTCGATTCTCGCGCCTGCGTTGCAAGCTGGCATAGATAATATTGTCAAACTTTGCGCGCTCTGCGCCCAATACGCTTTGCGCGATTTGCTGATCGAATTGCACTACCTTCAACGAAAGATTGTTCTGCAAGGCCCGAGCCCTGACATCTGCAATCGTCAATCCATGTTCAACCCCTTTCGGCAAGAACATTTCCTGTTCGCGGCCTTGCGCCAATGCCTCATCCAGGTTCAGACGGAACCGCTCGGGAACAGACAATCCATACTGCCGCCGCGCATTTGCGAAGTCCTCTTCCAGAGTCGTTGCCTTATTCCGGCTCATGGCATTCAAATCAACGCCATTTGGCAGGTGATCGGGCATGGAATGCTCCAGTGCTGCATCCGTGCCGGACGCTGCCCAGCCCAAGCCTGGAGACAGGCCTGACAGGCTTAACCAGGCCAGTGCCTGACAACAAAGCATGACCAAGCTTGGCGGCCTATGTTGCATCATCAAGCCCCCTGGAAAGCATTGGCGGCAGGCTGCGGCACACGTGGAGGGAAACCATTCAGCACGCGCCAGACTTCATAACCAATCGAAACTTCTTCTAGCAGTATCCAGCCCCGAGCGGAACTTCCTTGCCTCAGAAAGCGCTCGGAAGGCCATTTCTGCACACTCTCATCGGGCACCACCATGACCCGGAAACGCCCGGTGCCGTCATCGCTAGCATCGACAAAGGCTACTTTACCGCCAAATGTGCCGATCGCGACATTGGGCCACCCGGATATCTGCAACGCCGGCCAGCCGTCGAATTCCAATCTGACGCGGCTGCCTGGAAGTATCAGCGCAGCATCCAGGCCCTTCACCATCAACTCCACCGCCCGCTGCTCCGTGTCGGGAATAATCACCAGCAATGGCTGCCCTTGATTGATCACCTGTGACTGGGAATTCACCGGCAACCTGAACACGGTGCCTGCGCGGGGCGCCCGCACCAATTGCGACTCCTGGCGAGCAAGGCTAATCTCGAGACTGGTCAATTCATTCTGGGTATCGGCCACCTCCGAACTGATCTTGCTGATCAGGGCGCGACTGGTATCAATATTGGCCTGGGTCTCGGCTCTGACCTGCGCCTGGCTAGCCACTGCGGCTTTTTCTTCGGCTCGTGCCGAGTCCAGCGCGGCCTTGGCGCTATTCACGTTTCGAAGCGCCACCGCCCTGTCCCGCTCGGCCAATTCTACATCGCGTCTGGAAACCAACCCTTCCTGTACTAGGCGCTGCATTCTGCCAACCTGGAAATCGGCCGCATCCAGCATAGCCTGGGCGGATGCAACGCTTTCAGCCGCAGCTACGACTTTCTGCTGAGCAACATTCAGGCCATAATCCACGGCCGCTATCCTGGCTTGACGCACAGCCAGCAAGTTTTGCAACTGCACTTCATAAGCCTGCAATTCATCCTGCTTGGCCTTGAGCTTGGCGGCGACGGTCTGGCGTTGTGCCGCTAGCCTTTCCTTGAATCTCGGATCGACATCGCTGATTTCAAGCAAAGGATCCCCTGCATTGACACGCGACCCCTCCCGCACGAACCATTGCCTGATTACGCCGCCTACCGGGGCATCCACGCTTTGACGCCTTTCCAGTGGAGCAAATGCGGTCACGGCACCCATGGCCTGCACATTCTGTTGCCAGGGGAGGAACAATATCAAGGCCGGTACGATAAAACACGACACCACGACCCAGAACAGGATGCGCTTTACCAGCCTAGGCGTGACCGTATATTGCGAGAACTGCTGGTTGTCAATAATGTCAGGCATCATGATCGGGCAACTCCAGCACAAGGGTTTCGTCGCAATGCTGTGCGATCGATGCACGACGCGTCATGATGACAAGGCTGCACGCTGGCAATTCCAGCAGCAAGGGCAGGGCGCGCTGCAGGTCAGCCTCATCCAGGTAGTCGAGCAAGCCATCCACAATCAGCAATCCTGCCTGGCCAATAATCGCCCTGGCCAGCATCAAGAGATTGATCTGTGTAGTGGAGAGCGGCGCACCATTGACTGAAAGCTGAGTATTAAAGCCATCCTGCAACTGGTTGATGCTGGACATCAGCCCCAGCCTGCCCAGCAGCTCAGTCACCTCTCCGATCGGAATATCATTCCGTCCGATCAGGATATTCTCAATAATACTGCCTTCAATGATCTCTAGCTTTCCGACACAACCAATATGTTGGCGCAACTCGTTCAGATTGAATTGATCAATAGCGATATCATTGAACTCCACACGCCCACTTTCTGGCTGCTTCAAGCCAGTAAGCAATGCCGCCAATGAGGATTTTCCGCTGCCAGCAGCCCCCAGCACAGCAAGGCTGCGACCAGGCTGTACGGTAAAGCTGATGCCAGATTGCAAGGCAGTATGCCGCAGGTAGTGATAGCTAAGATTTACGGCGCTCAACTTGATCGGTCGCTTTACCTCTACTTGGCGTAAAGGCGCCTTTTCTTGGGGCAAGTCCTGGATATAGCCAATTTTGTCCAGGCTGGCGAGCAGGTCGTAATAATATTCAAGCTGGCCGATAAACCGCAGGAAGGAAGCCAGCACTGCGAAAATGATCAATTCCGCCGCGACGAATTGCCCCAGGTTGATCTGCCCCTTGATCACCAGCGTGCCCCCCAGCGCCAGCATGGCGGTGCCACCCAAGGCATAGATGAGGACGCCCCCCAGGTACTGCTTGATGAGAATGCGGAAATGCGCGCTCCGCTTTTCCAGGTATTCGGACGCCAATTGGCTGGTGCGTTCTTGCGCCAGGCTTACCCCCGAGGAGAATTTGAAGGTATTGAGGTTGCGGGCAATCGTTTCGAGCCAGGCGGCCAATTCGAACTTGGCATGGGACTCCGCAATCGCCGTCAATGGCGCCTTGCGGCCGATGACGTAGACAATCACCAGGATGATGAGCACGACCAACGCCACCACCACGGCGAAATACATGCTATAGAAAACCAGGATGATGCTGCCGACCACCCCTTGCAGGATAGTCGCCACGCCTATCGTCAGCAATGTCGCGACTGACTTCTGCACCGACGTCACCTCGAAGAAGCGGTTGACCAGCTCCTGCAAATCTTCCGCATCCGCCGCATCATATTTCGCGCCTTGCGTCTTGTTGGCGGCGTCAGTGGCAATCCGGCAGAAAATACGGCGCTGGATGAGCTCGACGATAAAAATCTCCAGCACGTAGAACAAACCTGCAAGCAGCAGGAAGATGAACAGCATGAAGGAAATGATGAGCAACGGCTTCATCAGGCTGCCCATGGTGACCGTATTGATGAGAGCCTGTACCGAAATCGGAATCGCCAGGTTGATGAAGCCCACCCCGCCCATCAGGATGATGATCAGCAGGATGTCTTTGCGTTCCAGGCTCAGCAGGTCGATCAATCTTTGCCGGGGCGGTATTTTATGTAAGGTATCGTTGTTCATTCTTCATTGTTCACTCTAACCCAGCAAAACGACATTGCCATCTGGACTTAGTTCCGGAAAAACAAACCCCGTAAAACAAAAAGAGCCCTGCGAACAGGGCTCTTTATCATACCGCTTAACTCCAGCGATCAATTCAATGTTATCAACTCCCCATTCTCAGCGTGATAGTAGCTGAGGTGGGCGCAATGGCTGGTCCTGGTGGTCAGCGAACCGTCAAACAGGGATTCGCCATCCACGTCGACCGTGGCGTAGCCATTGTGGTAGAGGGTAACTTCCGCCTGTTGCCGTCCGTGACGCATGGCAAAGCTCATGTAGTTTTCATCCTCGGACTCGTCATAGACTTCCCAGTCGCCGTTACCTGTCAACTGTTCCAACCAACCCGATAAATCCACTTCGACGCGGCAAACGACAGGGGTCTCCCATGCGGTTTGAGCTGCAGTATTCATCATGTGCATTCCTTTCAGGTTAGTGATGAGAAATATTGACAACTATTACGTGGCGATAATTTTCCTGATTTCAAGTCCATCCAGAACGCCACAACTGCGGTTGCCATACTGATATAACGGTGCGATGATGCGGAAAGTTTACCGACAACCCAATTTATGCCTGATTTTGTTTTGCTGGATGTCTTGAGGGACAGCCCCGCGCTCTTCATCACCTGCTCCGTCCTGCTGGGACTCATGGTGGGCAGCTTCCTCAATGTCGTGATCCACCGCCTGCCGCGCATGATGGAACTGGCCTGGCAGGCCGAGCGCCTGGAAGCGGAAGGCAAGCCGCAGCCGGAACAAATCCGGTACAACCTTGTCACTCCGCGCTCCCGCTGCCCGCATTGCCAGCATGCCATTACGGCTATCGAGAACATCCCGGTCGTCAGCTACTTGTTCCTGGGCGGCAAATGCAGGCAATGCAAGGCGCCCATCAGCCCGCGCTACCCATTGGTGGAAATCCTCACGGCAACGCTGACCGGCCTCGCCAGCTGGCATTTCGGCTACTCGAGCCTGGCCGTGGCAAGCTGGCTCATTATCTTCGCCCTGATCGCCTTGACCTTTATCGACCTCGACACGCACCTGCTGCCGGACGACATCACACTGCCGTTGCTTTGGGCGGGCTTGCTGTTCAATATCAACCACGGCTTTACGGATATCACGTCTGCCGTGGCCGGGGCCGCTGCGGGATATCTCGTCCTCTGGTCTGTATACTGGCTATTCAAGCTGGCCACGGGCAAGGAGGGGATGGGCTATGGCGACTTCAAGCTCCTCGCAGCGCTGGGAGCCTGGTTTGGCTGGCAGTTGCTCCCGGCTGTCATTTTATTATCATCAGTCGCTGGTTCCATCATCGGCATCGGCTTGATCGTGTTGACCAAGCATGGGCGCGAGACCCCGATTCCGTTCGGCCCATACCTGGCTTTGGGCGGGATTGCAGCCCTGTTTTTCGGCAAACAACTCTCTCAACTATACCTAGGAGGCTGATAGATGTACGTGGTTGGACTCACCGGCGGCATTGGTGCCGGCAAAAGCGAAGCGGCAAGAATATTTAGCGGGCTGGGCGTGCCTGTCGTCGACGTCGATGTCATTTCACGCCGCCTGACCTGCGCCGGCCAGCCCTTGGTAGCGAAAATAGCGGAAGCATTCGGCGCAGAATATGTCACCGCGGATGGCGCCATGGACAGAGGCAAAATACGCGACCGCATCTTTGCCAACGATGCCGACCGCAGGCTGCTCGAGTCCATCCTGCATCCCGCCATCCACAGCGAGGCCCTGCGCGAACTGGAAAACTACAACCAGGCCCCGTACCAGATACTCGCCATCCCGCTGTTTTTTGAGTCAAACCGCTACGAAGGCATCGTCAACCGCACCCTGTTGATCGACTGCGACGAGGACAAGCAGATCAGCCGCGTGGTCAACCGCAACGGATTCACCGAGAAAATGGTGCGTTCCATCATTGCCGCCCAGGCATCGCGCAGTTTTCGCCGCGCGCTCGCCAACGACATCATCGACAACAACGGCAGTATTGAAGAACTGGAAGAGAAAATCCGCCTGATGCATGAAAAATTCATTAAGACTTGCATAGTTAGCGAATAAATCTGATAATTCACGATAGCTTTTATAAACAAACGGATCAGCCTCGAGAAGCCCGTGCCTAGTTACGACTATCCTTTTAACGAACGCATCCGTACCCTGTTGCGTCTGGAAGACCTGTTCACCAAGGTTTTGCATAACATTGAGGGTGAGCACGAGTTTGTCCACCACAGCGTCCTGCTTTCCATTTTTCAGATACTGGACATCATCGAGCGGGCCGAGCTCAAGATGGACCTGCTGCAAGAGCTGGACCGGCAGAAAATGGTCATGAACAACCTGCGCGGCAACCCCTCGATCGAGGAAAAGGTGCTGAACGACCTGGTGACCGATATCGAAAATGCAGCGCGGCCGCTACGCAATACGCCCGGCAAGCTTGGGCAAACCCTGCGCGACAACGAATGGCTGATGAGCATCAAGCAGCGCTCCGTCATCCCTGGCGGCGTCTGTGAGTTCGACCTGCCGTCCTACCACTACTGGCTGGGACTGAGCAGCGAGCGGCGCAAGCATGACCTCAGCGTCTGGATGAGCCCCTTGATGCCGCTGTACGACGCCATCCGCATCATCCTGCACATCCTGCGCGGCAGCGGAGCGACTTCCAGCATGACCGCCGTCAACGGGGCTTACCAACAAATGCTGGGAGGCGCCAAGCCAGCCCAGATGCTACGTGTGGAGATCAGCGACGATACGCCCTGCTTTCCCGAAGTGAGCGCCAACAAGTATGCGATCAATATCCGCTTCAACAGCCTGGACAACGCCCAACGGCCACGTCCCTGCGACTCCAACATCGACTTCTCATTGACACTGTGCAACCTGTAGGCAAGAAACTGGTTCCCTGCCCGCAATGCGGGGAGTTGTCGGAATACTCCAGTGCAAACCCATATCGTCCGTTTTGCTCGGAACGCTGCCGCCTGATCGACCTGGGGCAATGGGCCAGCGAGAGCTATCGCATCCCGGACACCAACCCCAAGCCTGACGACGACGAATACTAACGCACGAATAGTGGGTTAAGGCTGGGTGCTGAATTCGAGTGTATATTGAGTCTTTAATGGCTGGGACGGACGCTTGATATCGAGCGTCATTACCCAGTCGCTGCTTCCGCTCACGCATACCGGCAGGGTGACCATGGCGCGCCAGCTGCCATCAGGCTGCTGCTGGAGGCGGTAGCGGTTGATTCCCATCTTCATATCCTGCATATCAAAGCTGGCTTGCACCGACTCCGCCTCGGGCAGCGTTACTCGCATCTCGAACGCCTGCATGACCTTGGGTGTTGTCATCGCCTGGATTGTCAGGTCGTCATGGCGGCATCCGCGCACAATATCCTCGCAGGCGATCGCTAACGGCTCGACCGTGGCTCCGCCAGGCTTCAGCCATAAATAAGCCCCCAGCACCAACGCGGGCACCAGTACAACCGCCAGCCGCGCCAATAGCTTGCGCGACATGATCAGCCCCATGCTCCGCGCATCATAGCGATACCGTGAGCGCCGTGCTGCCATGCCTGTTCCATATACGCCTGCTGCAAGCCGCCCAATGCGTAGACTGGCAGACTGCTGTCCTGCACCAAGGTGGCAAAGCCTTCCCAGCCCAATACCTGGGCTTGAGGATGGCTTAATGTAGGCAGTACTGGCGACAGCACGGCAAAATCCAGCGCTAGGGATTGGGCATGCGCGAGCTGCTGCGCATTATGGCAAGAGGCAGCGCACAGCATGCCATCCGGACGCTCCGAAAGCGCCATCAGGCGCTCGGAAGACAAATGCACCCCGGCCATGCCCAATGCCCGTGCAGCCTCGATCTCGCCGTTGAGCAGCACCCTGGCCTGGTAGGGCTGCGCCAGCTTGAGCACTTGCTCCGCCAAACGCTGCAGGCTCTCCGCAGGCAAATGCTTTTCCCTCAACTGCAGCAAGCGCAGCCCTTGGTCCAGGGCATGCTGCAAGCACTCCAGGAAGCGCTGCTCGCCCAGCTCGCCCGTATTGCTGATCGCATAAATAGACGGCAAGCTCAGGGCTGCCAGGATAGGCTCATTGGCAGGCAGCATCGGGCCTACGGTCAACGCGGCAGGATGTTGCCAGCTCAATCGCTGACCTTCGCAGCCGTGCGGCTCGTGCTGCCATTCGCGCACGATAAAAAAATGCAGTTCCACCTTGCGGTCAGGATACTCGAAACGGCGCAACAGCCAGGGGTAGGCACTTTCCACATCGACCCCAAGTTCCTCGCGCAATTCCCGCACCAAGGCGTGGCGCGGAGTCTCGCCGGCCTCTATCTTGCCTCCGGGAAATTCCCACCAGCCTTCCCAGGGCTTGCCGGCAGGACGCTCGGCTAGCAGCACCAGGCCGTCAGGGCGTTGCAATATGGCTACGGCGGCACGCACTACGCTCATGGATGTCTGGCTGCTGCCAAGGCCTGGCGGCCGACATAGTCGCGGGCAAACTGGTACGCCACCCGGCCGCTGCGTGCGCCTCGGGTATGCGAAAACAGCAAGGCGGCGCTGCGGGTTTCCTCGTCCACTTGTTCGATACCGTAATGCTTGAGCCATTGCGCAACGACGGCCAGATATTCATCCTGGCTGAACGGATAGAACGACAGCCAGAGGCCGAATCGCTCAGACAACGATACTTTTTCCTCGGTGGTATCTCCCGGCCTGACCTCGTCGCCATGCCGCGTCACTTCCAGGTTTTCCGACATGTATTCAGGCATCAGGTGACGGCGGTTGGAAGTGGCATACACCACGACATTGTCCGATGTCGCCGCGATCGAACCGTCCAGCACCACCTTGAGCGCCTTGTAGCCCGGATCGCTGGACTCGAAGGAAAGGTCGTCGCAGAAAACGATAAAGCGCTCCTTGCGCTCACGCAGCAAGGCAACGATTTCCGGCAATGCCACCAGGTCCTGTTTGTCCACCTCAACCAGGCGCAAACCCTGGTTCGCAAACGCGCTCAGCACCGCTTTCACGAGCGAGGACTTGCCGGTGCCGCGCGCGCCGGTCAACAGCACGTTATTGGCTGGATGGCCATGCACGAACTGCTCCGTGTTGCGCACGATTTCAGCCTTTTGCTCATCGACGTTGCGAATGTCGTCCAGGCTGATATGGTGCGGATGCTCCACGGCCACCAGGTGGCCGCGGCCATTCAATGTCTGCCAGCGCCAGGCAATGGCGTTCCAATCCGGTTCGGGTGCCGGCGGCGGCAAGAAGCTTTCCAGCCTTGCCAGCACAGCTTCGGCGCGGGTGATCAATTGCTCGAAATCGGCCATGAGTCCTCCTAGCTTCGATAGTCCGCATTGATGCGGACATAGTCATAGGAAAAGTCGCAGGTCCAGACCGTGGCATTGGCTTGCCCGCGGTTTAGCACGACGCGCACTGTGATTTCGGCTTCCTTCATCACGGCAGCACCTTGTTCCTCCACATAGCTTGCCGCGCGTCCGCCATGCTCGGCCACCAGCACATCGCCCAGGTAGAGCTGCATGGCATTCACGTCGAGGTCGTCCACGCCTGCATAGCCGATCGCGGCGAGAATCCGTCCGAGGTTGGGGTCGGAAGCAAAGAAAGCGGTCTTGATCAATGGCGAGTGCGCAATCGCGTAGGCGACCTGGCGGCACTCCTCCACGTCCTTGCCGGACTCGACCTGGATCGTCATGAACTTGGTGGCGCCCTCGCCGTCGCGCACGATCGCCTGGGCCAGCTCGACCGCCACTTCGGTGATGGCATCCTGCAATTGCTGGAATTCCGCACTGGCGACATCAACGATCTCGGCATTGTCTGCCTTGCCGGTCGCCATGACGATGAAGGAATCGTTGGTCGAGGTATCGCCATCGACCGTGATGCAGTTGAACGAGCGATTCACCGCATGATCGATCAAGGCTTCCAGCGCGGCCTGGCTGATCGCGGCATCCGTCGCCACATAGCCGAGCATGGTCGCCATGTTCGGATGAATCATGCCGGAACCCTTGGAAACCCCAGTCACCGTCACGGCCTTGCCGCCCAGGGCGATTTGGCGCGAAGCGCCCTTGGATACAATGTCGGTCGTCATGATGGCCTCAGCCGCATCGAACCAGCGTTGCTCACCCAGGCCAGCTACGCATTGAGGCAGGCCGGCCAGCAGACGATCCATGGGCAACGGCTCCAGGATGACGCCGGTGGAGAAAGGCAACACCTGCTCAGGCTTGAGCTGCAACAGCTTCGCCAGCTCGACACATGTAGCGCGGGCGTTTTCCAGGCCGGATTCGCCGGTTCCCGCGTTGGCATTGCCGGTATTGACCACCAGCGCACGGATACTCCCGCCAGTCTTCGACAAATGCTCCTTGCAGACAGTCACCGGCGCCGCACAGAAACGGTTCTTGGTGAATACGCCGGCCACGCGCGTACCGTCGGCGAGCCTGATGACCAGCATGTCCTTGCGGTCCGGTTTGCGGATATGGGCTTTGGCAATACCAAGCTCTACGCCTGGGACCGGCAACAGGGAATGCGCTTCGGGCGCGACGAGATTGACTGGCATGATGGCTTTTCTCAGGAACGCAAAAGGCTGATTTTACCATAATCAGGTGCCGCTTGCCCGGCAGCACCATGAATGCAGGCAATAAAAAAGCCGGGATTTCCCGGCTTAGAGCAGCTAATAAAACTCTCATAACGTTGTTGCTTCTGCTTGTCGTACCACTTGTACGGTCTGCGCAGAGCGCCTAGCCAGGATCGCTTCGCTTAGTTTTGTTAGCCGCTTCTAGTCTCAAGCCTGGCTGAGACGCCTTGCTTCAAGCGCTCGCATTACCTGCAGACGCTCGGCCTCATCCATGGTGCGCCAGGCGCGTATTTCGGCAATCGTCCGCAAGCAGCCCGTACAATACTCCCGCCGGCTATCCAGCGCGCATACCCTTATACAGGGAGAGGCCAGTTGCGGGGCTTGCACCTGCATCCGTTCAACCCTGAGGTATCAGTTCAGTTTGCCGTGGCACTGCTTGTACTTCTTGCCGGAACCGCAAGGACAAGGATCGTTACGGCCCACCTTGGCGCCGACGCGCTCGAATGTCGTCACTGGCTGTCCGCCGGCCTCGTCGGACTCATCCGCATTGCCGAGCGCCTCGTCATAGTCCGCATGCTGATATTGCACGTTCTCGAGCTCGGCAGGCTTCTCGACGGCTTCCACATCAGCCTCGCTCTGCACCTTGACCAGCATGGTCACCTGAGTCACTTCGCGCTTGACGGTATCCAGCAGGCTGGAGAACAGGGCAAAAGCCTCGCGCTTGTATTCCTGCTTGGGGTTCTTCTGGGCATAGGAACGCAGGTGGATGCCCTGGCGCAAATGATCCAGCGCGGCCAGGTGCTCACGCCAGTGGTTGTCCAGGCTTTGCAGCATTACGGCGCGCTCGAACTGGCGCAATACCGAAGCCGAGGCCTGATCTTCCTTCGCCTGGTAGGCGGCATTGGCCGTCTCGACGATATGTTCGCGCAGGGTTTCTTCATGCAGGTTGGGGTTTTCTTCCAGCATCTTCTGCAACGGGATCTCGAGGCCCAAGTCAGCCTGCAGGGCTTTTTCCAGGCCGGGGATATCCCACTGCTCTTCCAGACTTTCAGGCGGGATATACGTCGCAATCAAGTCGTGGATCACGTCCACGCGCATCGCGGCAATGGTCTCACCCACGTCCGCGGCTTCGAGCAATTCGTTGCGCTGCTGGTAGATCACCTTGCGCTGGTCGTTGGACACGTCGTCATATTCCAGCAGTTGCTTGCGGATATCGAAGTTGCGGCCCTCGACCTTGCGCTGGGCGTTCTCGATCGCACGCGTGACCCATGGATGCTCGATGGCCTCGCCTTCCGGCATCTTCAGGCGCTCCATGATGGCGGCGACACGGTCGGAGGCGAAAATACGCAGCAGCTGGTCTTCCAGCGACAGGTAGAATCGGCTGGAACCAGGGTCGCCCTGGCGGCCGGCACGGCCGCGCAGCTGGTTGTCCACGCGGCGGGACTCATGGCGCTCGGTGCCTATGATATGCAGGCCGCCTGCTGCCAGCACGGCGTCATGCTTCACCTGCCAGTCGGCCTTGATCTTGGCAACCTGCGCCACCTTGTCTGATTCGGACAAGCTCTCGTCCGCTTCCACGGCGGCGATTTCGTCTTCCGGATTGCCTCCCAGCACGATATCGGTACCGCGGCCCGCCATGTTGGTGGCAATGGTAATCATGCCGGCACGGCCGGCCTGGGCGATGATGTGGGCCTCACGCTCGTGCTGCTTGGCATTGAGCACCTGGTGCTCGAGCTTGGCTTCGGACAATACCCTGGAAATCAGCTCCGAATTCTCGATCGAGGTGGTGCCCACCAGTACCGGCTGGCCGCGCTTCTGGCATTCCTTGATATCGTCGATCACCGCCTGGTATTTTTCCTTGGCGGTGCGATACACCTTGTCCATGTGGTCCTTGCGCTGCAATGGGCGGTGCGTAGGGATCACCACGGTTTCCAGGCCGTAGATCTGGTTGAATTCATAGGCTTCGGTATCGGCGGTACCGGTCATGCCGGACAGCTTGCCGTACATGCGGAAGTAATTCTGGAAGGTGATGGAAGCCAGAGTCTGGTTTTCCTTCTGGATGGTCACGCCTTCCTTGGCTTCCACCGCCTGGTGCAGGCCGTCAGACCAGCGGCGGCCCGCCATCATGCGGCCGGTAAACTCATCGACGATCACGATTTCGCCATCGCGCACGACATAGTGCTGGTCGCGGTGGTAGAGCGACTGCGCACGCAGGGCGGCATACATGTGGTGCACCAGGCTGATGTTGGCGGCGTCGTAGAGGCTGCTGCCCTCGGCCAGCAAGCCTGCCTCTGCCAGCAGGGCCTCCGCATGCTCATGTCCTTGCTCCGAGAGCAATACCTGGTGCGATTTCTCATCCACCCAGAAATCGCCTTCGCCGTCTTCCTTTTCCTGGCGCACCAGCTTGGCGGCGATGCTGTTCATCTGCAGGTACAGGTCCACGCTGTCGTCGGCCTGGCCGGAAATAATCAGCGGGGTGCGCGCTTCGTCGATCAGGATGGAGTCGACCTCGTCCACCAGCGCGTAGTTGAGGCTGCGCTGCACGCGCTCTTCCGCCGTGAACACCATGTTGTCGCGCAGGTAGTCGAAACCGAATTCGTTGTTGGTGCCGTAAGTGATGTCTGCCGCATAGGCTTTCTGCTTTTCATCATGCGGCATTTGAGAGAGGTTGATGCCCACGCTCAGGCCCAGGAAGTTGTACAGGCGGGACATCCATTCGGCATCGCGCCGCGCTAGGTAGTCATTCACCGTGACCACATGCACGCCCTTGCCGGTCAGGGCATTGAGGTAGGCAGGCAGGGTAGCCACCAGGGTCTTGCCCTCGCCGGTGCGCATTTCGGCAATCTTGCCGGCATTGAGCACCATGCCGCCAATCAACTGTACATCGAAGTGGCGCATGTTGAGCACGCGGCGGCCGCCTTCGCGCACCACGGCAAACGCTTCCGGCAACAGTTTCTCCAGCGATTCGCCCTGCTGGTAGCGTTGCTTGAACTCCTCCGTCTTGGCTTTGAGCTGCTCGTCCGTCAACGCCTGCATGCTGGGTTCCAGCGCATTGATGGCCTTGACGTTCTGTGCATATTGCTTGACCAGCCGCTCGTTGCGGCTACCGAAGATTTTCTTAAACAACGCGGATAACATGAAGTGGCACCACTTTTCCGTATGGACGGAAACCTCTAGGTTAGCTTTAAATAAGTTTAGTTAATAAAATCAATATCTAATTCGCGCTTTGCAAATACTTGCGCGGATCCAGCGCTGCCCCGTTCAAGCGCACCTCGAAATGCAGGTGGGCCCCGGTGGAACGCCCGGTACTGCCGACGCGGGCGATCAACTGGCCTCGCTCAACGCGCTCCCCAGCCTTCACCAGCAACTGGGATGCATGGGCATATCGAGTTTCCAGCCCGGACCCATGGTTAATCTTGACAATTCTACCATAGTCGGGAGTCTGCTCCGCAGCCGTTACAACTCCTGCGGCAGAAGCATACACAGGCGTCCCGCTGTCCGCGACGAAATCCAGGCCCTCATGGAAAGCGACCTTGCCGGAAAACGGGTCGACGCGCCAGCCGTAGCTGGAGGAGTTATACGCCACATCGGTCGGCATGGTGCTCGGCAATGTACTCGCCTTCAGGCGCTGCTGCAACAGGGAGGCTTCAAGCACGCTCAGCTTGTCGCTGTTGAGGTCTATCGATTGCGTCAATGCCTGGATGCGCTGCTTCAACTCATCCTCGGACATGGTACGCGCATCCACCATGGGGCCGCCCCGCCCCGGCGGCAAGGCATCGGCGTCGCTGGCCTTGACGCCTGCCAGGCTGGAGAGCCGCGCGCCCAATGCATCCAGACGCAACACCTTGGCCTCTATCTCGCCAAGCTGCTGCGCCAACGCATCGATATGCGCCTGCTCGCCTGCGCTCGCGAAATGCATGGAAGCCGGGGCGCCTTTGTGCTGGTGGGTGCCCTGTGGCACAATAAGCACCCAAAGCAGCAAGGCTGGCAGCGCGCTCAGCAGGCCAATGACGAGCAAGCCCAGTGGCAGCGGGATGCTGCGCGTCCTTGCCATACTATTCGATACTAAAATGATGTTCATTACTTCCCCTTGGGAGAGCCCGGCATGCTGCGTGTAAGTGCATTGTTTACTGAAAATGCCGAATTGGCGGCTCTTTCGCAACAAGCGGAACAACTGACGCTTTCGCAGCAGAAATGGAACGCCGTAGTACCCGCCGCGCTGAAACCTTATACGCAGGCAGGGGGTCTCAGCCACAAGCGCCTGACGGTCTATGCCACCAATGGCGCAGTCGCCGCAAAAATCAAACTGATGCTGCCCAGCCTGATGCTTGGGCTGAAAAAACAAGGGCTTGAAGTTACTTCAATTCGGGTGGAAGTGCAAGTGCAATCTGCCGCGGGCAAGCCTGCCAAGAAAGTGCGCACGCTCAGCCCGGCCGCAGCAGCCAGCCTTGAAAAGCTGGCAAGGGAACTGCAGGGTTCGCCGCTGGGCGATGCCATTGCCCGGCTGTCCAGCCGCCGCTAGCAGCATCTTCGCCTGTCCCTGACATTCACCAGGATTTTGTCGGATCAATATGGAATTTTTACTTTATTTTATTGCCGGGGCCGGGGCAGGGGTTTTGTCTGGGCTGCTTGGCGTAGGCGGCGGCACCGTGATCGTGCCCATCCTCGTCGTCATCTTCACCTCGCTGGCGTTCCCGCCGCAGCACATCATGCATATCGCGCTCGGCACCTCGCTGGCGACGATCATCGTCACCTCGATTTCCTCGGCGCGCGCCCACCATAAAAAACAGAACGTGCATTGGTCCGCCGTCAAGCTGATCGCGCCCGGCATCGTTATCGGCACATTGCTCGGCGCCGTACTGGCCGGCCAGCTGGATACCGTGATACTCAAGGTGATTTTCGCCGTGTTCGTATTGCTGATCGCCACCCAGATGGTGCTCAACTTCACGCCGGCGGCCCATAGGCAATTGCCAGGCAAGGCCGGCACCTTGGGTATGGGAGGCGTCATCGGCGTGCTTTCCAGCCTGGTTGGCATTGGCGGCGGATCGCTATCGGTGCCGCTCCTGATCTATTGCAACTTCAATGCGCGCTACGCGATCGGCACCTCCTCTGCGATCGGGCTGCCGATCGCCGTCGCCGGTACGCTCGGCTTCGTCGTCACAGGCCTGGCGGAGGGCAATCTGCCCGCATACAGCCTGGGCTATGTCTACCTGCCGGCATTCGCCGGCATTGCGCTCGCCAGCATGCTCACCGCGCCGTTTGGCGCTTACCTGGCCCATAGGCTGCCGGTCCCGGTACTGAAAAAGCTGTTTGCGCTGCTGCTCTACGTGGTGGGCATCAAGATGCTCTGGAGTCTGGTATGAGCCAGGCATTCGTCATCGAAGTCGACGGCTTGTACAAGTATTTCGACCAGTTCTGCGCCGTCGACAACCTGTGCTTCCAGGCCAAGCGCGGCGTCACCACGGCTTTGCTGGGCGGCAACGGCGCGGGGAAAACCACGACGATTGCCATGCTGCTGGGGTTATTGACCCCTAGCCGGGGACGGATCCGCATCCTCGGCGAGGACATGCTGCAGCATCGCTATCGCCTGCTGCATCGCATGAATTTCTCCTCGCCCTACGTCGACCTGCCGCAGCGGCTGACGATACGCGAGAACCTCACGGTCTACGGGCACCTGTACCGCCTGCCCGGGCTGAAGTCTCGCATAGAGGAACTGGCCGGGGCGCTTCGCCTGGATACGCTGTTGGACAAACGCTACGGGCAGCTCTCGGCCGGCCAGAAAACCCGTGTTTCCCTTGCCAAATCGCTGCTAAACGAACCCGAGCTGCTGCTGATGGACGAGCCTACCGCATCGTTGGACCCTGATACCGCGGACTCCATCCGCAGCTACCTGGAACAATATCAACGCGACACCGGCGCCAGCATCCTGCTGGCATCGCACAACATGGCCGAGGTCGAGCGCATGGCAACTGACGTGATCATGATGCGCAAAGGCCAGGTGGTGGACACCGGCACTCCGTCCGGCCTGCTTGCCAAGTACGGTCGCAACAACCTGGAGGAAGTCTTCATCGACATCGCGCGCCACAAGGAGCCTGCCTGATGCAGGATATCCACTTCTCTCCGCGCCGCATCGGTGCAGTCGCCTTGCGTCACCTCTACCTGATGCGCTCTTCCTGGCCGCGCGTGCTGGAAATGGTCTACTGGCCTACGGTGCAGATGATATTGTGGGGCTTCATCACCTTGTACTTGCAAGGCAACAGCAGCCTGATCGCCCAGGCCAGCGGCATCCTGCTTTCCGGGGTGCTGCTTTGGGACGTTCTGTTCCGCGGGCAGCTCGGCATTGCATTGGTGTTCATGGAGGAAATGTGGTCGCGCAATCTGGGACATTTGTTCGTCAGCCCGTTGCGGCCCTATGAAATGGTGGCATCGCTGCTGCTCATGAGCCTGATCCGCACCCTGATCGGCATTGGCGGCGCCACCCTCATCGCCATCCCGCTGTTCGGCTACAACATCTACGATATGGGCCTGCCGCTGATCGCCTTCTTCCTCAACCTCATCGTCATGGGCTGGGCGATCGGCCTGATCGTATCCGGCATCGTGCTGCGCTACGGCATGGGCGCGGAAAGCATCGCCTGGGTCAGCGTGTTCGCCATCCAGCCGCTCTGCGCCATCTATTACCCGGTCGCCATCCTGCCCGGCTGGCTGCAGCCTGTCGCCCTGGCGTTGCCGGCAAGCCATGTGTTCGAAGGGATGCGCGCATTGCTGCTAGAACACAGCTTCAATGCAAGCCACATGGCCTGGGCAATAGGGCTGAATATCGTCTACCTGGCCGTCGGTGTCGCCGTATTCCTCGGCTACTTCCAAATCGCAAGGCGCAAGGGGCTGCTGTTGCAGGTGGGCGAATGATCAGCCCTCTTCTTTGGCGGCCGTCCACATTCCCCGGCCGTTGCTCTTGGATATGTAGAGCGCCTCGTCGGCCTTCTTGAACAGCTGCTGGCAGGAAGTCGCGGCCAGCGGATAAATGGCGAACCCGATGCTGGTGTTGATCCGGTAAGGATTGTCGGCGCCAATGTCGAAAGGTTCGTGCAGCATGTCTATGATCTTGCTGCACAGGCGCTCCGCGGTTTTCTTGGTGGTGATGTTGGGCGCTAGGATGCCGAACTCGTCGCCGCCGAACCGCGCCAGGTGGTCGCTGGAGCGGACGCAGGCCGACAGCACCGAGGCCACATGCTTCAAGACCAGGTCACCGGTCTGGTGGCCGTAGGTGTCGTTAATCGCCTTGAAGCGGTCGAGGTCCAGCAGGATCAGCAGCAGCATCTGATTTTCGTCGGCCGCTTTCTGCGTCAGGTGCTCGAGATAGAAGTCAAACGCCCTACGGTTGAGCAAGCCGGTCAAGGCATCCTTTTCCGCCAGCGCCTTGAGCGTGGCTTCGTCCCGCTTGCGCTCGGTGATATCGACAAATGTCGCCAGGGCCAAGCCAGCCTCGGGCAGGATCACCCCGCCGTGAAGCGCCGTCTTGATGCTGCCGTCGGCACATTGGACATTCACCTCCAGCGCGGGAACCTCGTAGACCTGTTTGCCGCCGCCCTCAAAATATGCCGACCACCTTTCGCGAGCGCTTACCTGCTGGCTTGCCAAGGGATAAACGCGCACGATCCAATCTTCCACCGAGGCAAAATCGCTGCTGCGGTAACCGTAGGTCTCGCGGAACTTGCCGTTCATGAATAGAATCTTGCCGCCTTGCAGGCTGGCACAGGAAATAGGAATAGGCAGCGACTCCAGCAAAGCCTCGAGCTGGTAGCTTTCAAGCTTCAGTTGACTAATCATCTATTCAGCCGCAATTGTCATCCGTCCCATAATATTCCCGGCACAAGGCCGCTTAATCGCAAACACTTGAGCCAATGATCAGCTTCACGCGCCTGTCATCATAATGACATGAATGCCACGCCGAAGTAAGACAATTACCTATTTATTTGCCGGAATTAGCAACGGCCTCAAACATCCTTTTGTGCATGCTATGGCATAAAAAAGAGGAGCATTGCTCCTCTTTCTGATCCTGACCGGCTCTATTGCGGGACTGGATTACTTACCGAACCTCTCGACGCCAGCGACGATTTCCGCCTTGGCGTCTTCAACATCCTTCCACTCGCCGACCTTGACCCACTTGCCTTTTTCCAGGTCCTTGTAATGCTCGAAGAAGTGGGCGATAGGCGCGAGCTGGAACTCGGGGATATCCTGGTAGGACTTGATGTCCTTGTATTGCGGGCAGATCTTGTCCACCGGCACGGCCAGCACTTTGGCGTCCACGCCGCCGTCATCTTCCATGGTCAGTACGCCGATCGCGCGGCAGCGGATCACCACGCCCGGCTGCAATGGAATCGGGGTAATCACCAACACGTCGACGGGGTCGCCGTCTTCAGACAGCGTCTGCGGAATGTAGCCGTAGTTGCACGGATAATGCATGGAAGTGCCCATGAAACGGTCCACGAATACGGCGCCGGAGTCCTTGTCCACTTCGAACTTGATGGGCTCGCCACGCATGGAGATTTCGATAATGACGTTGAAGTCGTTAGGGATGTCTTTGCCTGCCGGCACATTACAGAGGGACATGGATTGATCCTTAAATAGGTTTTGGTTTGAATAATATGAAGATAACGCGGGATTTTAGCGTAAATCTAGGGCAAAAATCATCTTTGGGCAGCGTTGCGGTCGGCGACCTGCTGCCTGCATTCGGCAACCACCGCCGCAGGCACGCACTTGATGCCCAGGTAGAACAGACCCGGCACGATAACCAGGTCGTCCAGCTGGCCGAGGATGGGGATGAAATCCGGTATCAGGTCGAATGGCAGCAGCAGATAGCCCACCGCCAGCCCCAGCAACACCCTGGCCAGCCAGGGCGTTTGCGGATGGCGCAGCACCAACTTATAGACTTCCAGTTCGGTCTTGAGCTGCCGCGCCAGCTTTTTCAGCTTTTCTTTCAGAGCGTCTCCTGGCTAGAAAGGCTTTCCGGTCAGGCGCTCGAACGCCTCGCGGTATTTGTCTGCCGTCCTGGCTGCCACATCGTCCGGCAATACCGGGCCGGGCGCTGTCTTGTTCCAGCCGGTGGATTCCAGCCAGTCGCGCACGTATTGCTTGTCGAAGCTCGGCGGATTGCTGCCGACCTGGTATTGATCCTGCGGCCAGAAGCGGGATGAATCCGGCGTCAGTACTTCATCGATCAGGTACAGCTCGCCCGCCTCGTCCAACCCGAACTCGAACTTGGTGTCGGCGATGATGATGCCGCGGCTCAGGGCATAGGCCGCCGCTTCCTTGTAAAGCTGCACGCTGATGCGCGCCACCTTGTCGGCCAGCTCTTTACCCAATAGTTGGGCGCATTTTTCCAAGGTGATGTTCTCGTCGTGGTCGCCCACTTCCGCCTTGCTCGATGGCGTGAACAAGGGCTCGGGCAACTGGGCCGCTTCCTGCAGGCCAGCCGGCAACGGGATGCCGCACACGCTCTGGCTGGCCTTGTATTCCTTCCAGCCGGAGCCCGCGAGGTAGCCGCGCACGATCGCCTCGATCGGCAACGGCTTGAGCTTCTTCACCACCAGCGCGCGCGGCCCCAATTGCGCCTGCTCCGCAGGGTCGCTCACCACGGTATTGGGGTCGATGCCGGTCAGGTGGTTGGGCACGACATGCTTGAGTTTCTCGAACCAGAAATTGGCGATCTGGGTCAGGATCGCGCCCTTGTCCTTGATCGGCGTCGGCAAAATGACGTCGAATGCGGAGAGGCGGTCGCTCGCCACCAGCAGCATGTGTTGGTCGTCGAGATCATAAATATCCCGCACCTTGCCCTGATTGATGAGTTTCAGGCTCTTGATGCTGGACTGCATGAGGGGAGTAGTCAAAACGCGTACCTTTATCAAAAACTATTTGTGATGGTCCTGCTCGGGGCCATCGGAATAAGGAAACTTCACATGCCCGTAGCGCACCACCAGGATGGCGACGGCGATCAGCAGGATGGAAGCCGCCACGGCAAAAATGCGCCAGGCTTCCAGCTCCTTGATGTCCAGCACTAGGTAGCGCGCCAGCGCAATAATGCCGATATACAAGGGGTACCGCACCGGCAGCGTGCCCGAGCTCAAGTAGTGGTTCAGCATGGTGAGGATTTCGAGATAGAGGAACAGCAGCAGCAAATCCGCCACAGTCACGGCCCTCATATCCCAGATATGCAGCGCGGCCTGCCCGGTTGCCACTATCGTCGCCAAGGCGATGAACACCAGCAATGCCTGCTCGACGAGGCCGATGCCTCGCTGGCCTAATTTACTGTATTTATTGGGTTGCATAGCGGCGCTGGTCCGGGCAAATGATCCCGGCATTATACGCTGTAAATATCCGCCGCCGTGAAGCGATGTATTAGAGCCTGTTCACCATCTTTTCATAGGGCACGTTGTCCCGGCAGGATAGTCAAAGCAAGGCACAAACCACAAGCATGCGCATTGTAACCGGGCTTATTGCCCGGCGAGGATTTGCAACGCAGCAGCGGCTGCTCTGCCAGTTCAACCCGGAGGGCATGGCATCAAAACGCGCCTGGACTGCATTGCAGTCCTTGGCAAAGCAATAACGCCTTGATCGGACGCGTTTTGATGCCATGCGTACCCCATGAAAAGATGGCGAACAGGCTCTTAGGAAGCAGCGTATCGCTGCGCCATTTTATCGAGTGGGAGAGGCTGGATTTGCGCCGCATGCCCGGCAGAGCCGAATGCCTCGAAACGCTCCCGGCACAAGGCCTGCATGCCGCCGGTCGCGGCCGCCAGGATCTTGCGCGGGTCGAATTCCGCCTTGTGTTCCGGCTGCCCGAGAAAGCGGCGCAACGCGCCGGTAAAAGCCAGCCGCAGGTCGGTATCGATATTCACCTTGCGCACCCCGCTTCGGATGCCCTTGACGATTTCCTCCACCGGCACGCCGTAGGTCTCGGGAATTTCGCCGCCGTATTCGTTGATCACCCGCAGCCATTCCTGCGGCACGGAGGAAGAGCCATGCATCACCAGATGCGTGTTCGGCAACCGCGCATGGATTTCGCGCAGGCGGCTGATGGAAAGCGTTTCCCCGGTGGGCGGGCGCTTGAACTTGTAGGCGCCGTGCGAAGTGCCGATCGCGATCGCCAATGCATCCACGCCTGTCTGCGCAACGAAATCCACCGCCTCGTCCGGGCTGGTGAGCAACTGGCTGTGGTCTAGTAGGCCTTCCGCCCCGACGCCGTCCTCCTCGCCCGCCAGGCCTGTCTCCAGCGAGCCGAGCACGCCCAGCTCGCCCTCCACCGACACGCCCGCCGCATGCGCGGCCATCACCACCTGCCGCGTCACCTCTACATTGTAAGCATAACTGGCCGGGGTCTTGGCGTCCTCCAGCAGGGAACCGTCCATCATCACGCTGCTGAAGCCGGTCTTGATGGAATGCAGGCATACCGCCGGGCTGGCGCCGTGGTCCTGGTGCAGCACGATGGGGATGTGCGGATAACTGGCGATGGCCGCCTCCACCAGTTTGAGCAGGAAGGCCTCGCCCGCATACTTGCGCGCGCCTGCGGACGCCTGCAGGATCACCGGGCTATTGCACGCATCCGCCGCGCGCATGATGGCCTGCACCTGCTCCAGGTTGTTGATGTTGAAGGCTGGCACGCCGTAGTCATGCTCGGCAGCGTGATCCAGCAATTGGCGTAGACTGATCAGTGCCATCGTTATCCATCCTAGGGTTGTTCACGGCTAGTATTGCTGGCGGTTAAATGTCGCTCGCGCCTGTGCTCGCCCACCTTGACGATCTGCAGGGTATTGGTCCCGCCCGCATTGCCGATCGGCTCGCCGAACGTCAGCATCATGAGGTCGTCGCGCTGCACCGCGCCCAGCCGCAGCAATGTCTCTTCCGCGTCATAGAGTATCTTGCTTAGCTCCTGGCTGGGCAGCTCGATATGGTAGGGATAGACCCCGCGGTACAAGGTCAGCTTGCGCCGCGTGTTGCGCTCCGTCGTCAAGGCGTAAATCGGCACATTAGTATTCGAGCGTGACAGCCAGGTGACAGAAGAGCCTGACCGCGTCAGAGCGGCGATCGCCTTCACGTTCAAATGCTCCGCCGCATACACCGATGCCATGGCGATCGCCTCATCGATGAACTCGAACTCGTCGTTGATCGGCGCCTGCAAATGGTGGCTGTCGTATTCCTTTTCCGCCTCCAGGCAGACCCGGTGCATGGCCTGGATGGACTCGACCGGATAATGCCCCACCGCCGTCTCGCCCGAGAGCATCACCGCGTCGGTGCCGTCCAGCACCGCGTTGGCCACATCGGATACCTCGGCCCGAGTCGGGATCGGGCTGCTGATCATGGATTCCAGCATCTGCGTCGCCGTGATCACCAGCTTGTTGCGCATGCGCGCCGTGCGGATCATGCGCTTCTGCAAGCCGGGCACCGCCGCATCGCCCACCTCGACGCCGAGGTCGCCGCGCGCCACCATGATCACATCGGCGGCATCGATAATCTCCTCCAGCGCGTCAATCGCCTCCGCGCGTTCGATCTTGGCGACAATCGCCGCATGGCCGCCCGCCTCCTCCACCAGTTGGCGCGCCAACTCGATATCCGCACCACTGCGCGGGAACGAGACGGCGATATAATCCGCCTCCAATGCTACAGCCGTCAGGATATCCTCCTGGTCCTTCAATGTCAGCGCGGGCGCAGAAAGGCCCCCGCCCTGGCGGTTGATGCCCTTGTTGTTCGACAGCACCCCGCCGGCCGCCACCGTGCAATGCACCTCGCCGCCGTTCACCGCTTCGACGTTGAGCACGATGCGCCCATCATCGAGCAGCAACACCGCGCCAGCCTCCACCTCGGATGGCAGGGTCTTGTAATCCAATCCCACCCGATCCTGGTTGCCCAGCTTGCATGCCGCATCGAGGATGAATTTGTCGCCCACCTTGAGCAGGATGCGGTCGTTCTCGAACTTGCCGATGCGGATCTTCGGCCCCTGCAGGTCGCACAACACCCCCACCGGCCTTCCGCTACGCCGGCAGATATCGCGCACCAACTCGGCGCGGGCAATATGGTCTTGCGCAGACCCATGCGAGAAATTGAGCCGTACCACATCCATCCCGGCATCCACTAGCCGCTCGATCACCGCCTCATCGCTGGAAGCCGGCCCCAGCGTCGCCACAATCTTGGTTTTACGTAATGCCATGACATCCTTTCCTTGCGATTGCTCAGGAATTCATCTTAATGCTGACAGCGCTTGGGGAGAATGGTGCATATTTTGTGCCATGGGAATGACACGTGCAGATCAAAAGTATTTATTACTTGAGCAAAAGAATGAAGTGGAAGTAGAAATTGTAGTAATGGGAACACGGCGTACAGCACGAGCAGGAAGAGCAAGAGAGGCATTCGACCAATGAAATTGACCATACACAGAACGAAGCGATGTTTCGTCAATGCTTTCGAATTTGTCAGCAAACTGTTCTGAATAATCAACAAGCTCAAGCGTGTTTCTATTATATACGTGAGAAAAATCAGGATTGTTATCCAAGGCTTGGAGCGTATCTTTCAGATCATTTTTTCTAGTGTTACGCCAATGTCGTGGCCAGTCTAGTACTACACCTCCCCATAATTCTTTAGAGTCTCTCTTCATATAACGATCAAATTGCAATGTAAACCTTTGGGGAATTATTTGATTCACAGCTGATCTACAAAAACTGGTACTAATCATATCCTGCTGATTTTCAAGACGAGCCGCATCAATAACTGGCTGACCTAAAAAGATATGTTGGTCTAAATCGAGAATTGCATCCCCTACAGCAATTGCTCCACGCAAAGGGAGACCAACCTCCAAAGCACAACACATTAAATCATTACAAACATCCAAAAAGTTATCACATGGGATTGGATGGTATTTCCACTCATCTGCAGGTGAGGGAAGAGAATCCGATAATTCATCTAAACTCATATCTCGGATATCAGGCCATGTGCGATTTGCCCAAATCAAAATAGAATCACTTGCATAAGCTCCATGAGTTTTTGTAAACATAAAGATATCTCCATCAGCCAACCAGTATGGAGATTCTTTGAAATTAAAATCACCAAAAACTCTCTTTATTTGTTTTTCTCGGTATTTCACAACCTCAATTAAGGCTTCATAACGAGCAAGCATTTCATTTAGGCCAAAATACGCTAACCTCTGTTCAAAACCGAGAATATCAAAAAGAGCAATATAATGTCCGTGCATAGAAATAGTATTAATATCGAATGTTTGGTGCACAATTCATATTTTGGCATACTTTATTTTTAGAAACTTTATAACAATGCTCTCACCAATCACACTATTAGCGGAAACTCGTTTTTCATATGTCAAAAAATAAAGGAGCCCATAGGCTCCTTTATTTATAGGCTGATTTCGGCAATCAATTCTTGGCACGCTGTTCCAAAATCTCCACCGCCGGCAATTTCTTGCCTTCGAGGAACTCCAGGAATGCCCCGCCTGCTGTCGAGATATAAGACACCTTATCATAGATATCGTATTTCTGGATCGCAGCGATGGTGTCGCCGCCGCCGGCCAGGGTGAAGGCCTTGGTCTTGGCGATGGCGGCGGCGATTGTCTTGGTGCCTTCTCCGAATTGGTCGAACTCGAATACGCCGACCGGGCCGTTCCAGACCACGGTGCCTGCATTGAGGATAATCTCGGCCAGTTGCTTGGCGGACTCGGGGCCGATGTCGAAGATCATGTCGTCGTCGGCCACGTCATCCGCCGACTTGAGCACGGCACGCTCATTGGCATCGAACTGCTTGCCGCAGACCACGTCCACCGCGATCGGCACGGCCGCGCCGCGTTTTGCCATTTTTTCCATCAGGCATTGCGCAGTAGGCACCAGGTCGTCCTCGTTCAGCGAACGGCCGATCGGTTTACCGGCCGCCTTGAGGAAGGTGTTGGCGATACCGCCGCCGACCACGAGCTGGTCCACCTTTTCAGCCAGGCTTTCCAGCACGGTGAGCTTGGTAGAAACCTTAGAGCCGCCGACAATCGCGACCATGGGGCGGGCGGGTTCGCACAGGGCCTGGCCCAGCGCATCCAGCTCGCCTACCAACAGCAGTCCTGCCGCGGCGACAGGCGCATATTGCGCCACACCGTAGGTGGAGGCTTCTGCACGGTGGGCCGTGCCGAAAGCGTCCATCACGAACACGTCGCAGAGCGCGGCATATTTGCGCGCGGTTTCTTCGAGGTTCTTTTTCTCGCCCTTGTTGAAGCGGCAGTTCTCCAGCAAGACCACTTCGCCCTCGGCCACTTCAAAGCCGCCATCCACCCAGTCCTTGATCAGCCGCACCGGCTGGCCGAGCTTTGCAGCCAATACGTCAGCCACGGGCTGCAAGGAGTTTTCCTCGGAATATACGCCTTCTTCCGGACGGCCGAGGTGGGAAGTCACCATGACGCGCGCCTTGGCATCCAGGGCGTGGCGTATGGTGGGAATGGAAGCGGTGATACGCGCGTCGGAAGTGACTTTGCCGTCGCTGACCGGCACGTTGAGGTCGGCGCGGATGAAGACGCGCTTGCCCGCGAGGTCGAGGTCCGTCATGTTGATTACGGTCATCGCTTGCTCCCCGGCCTAGCTGGCAATGTGACGCACCAGGCGCATCATGTTGCAGGTGTAGCCGTATTCATTGTCGTACCAGGCCACGATCTTGACGAAGGTCGGGTCGAGCTGGATACCGGCATCGGCATCGAAAATCGACGGATAGGCATTCCCGCGGAAATCGGTGGAAACCACTTTCTCGTCGGTAAAGCCGAGTACGCCCTTGAGCGGACCGCTTTCGGAAGCTGCCTTCATCGCAGCGACGATCTGCTCGTAGGTTGTTTCCTTGTTCAGTTCCACGGTCAGGTCCACCACGGATACGTCGCTGGTCGGGATGCGGAATGCCATGCCGGTCAGCTTCTTGTTCAGTTCCGGAATCACCTTGCCCACGGCCTTGGCTGCGCCGGTGGAGGAGGGAATGATGTTTTCCAGGATGCCTCGGCCGCCGCGCCAATCCTTGTTGGATGGGCCGTCCACGGTCTTCTGCGTGGCAGTGGCCGCATGCACGGTAGTCATCAGGCCGCGCTTGATGCCGAAACTGTCCTGCAATACCTTGGCGACCGGCGCCAAGCCGTTGGTGGTGCAAGACGCTGCGGAAACGATGGCTTGGCCCTTGTAGGTGTCATGGTTCACGCCATAAACGAACATGGGGGTGTCGTCCTTGGATGGTGCGGACTGCACGACTTTCTTGGCACCCGCGTCAATATGCTTCTGGCAGGTTTCTTCGGTCAGGAAGAAGCCGGTACACTCGACCACGACGTCCACGCCGACTTCGCCCCATTTGAGGTTTGCAGGGTCACGCTCGGCAGTCAGGCGGATAGTCTTGCCGTTCACGACCAAGTTGTTGCCGCTGACGGCAACGTCGCCATCGAAGCGACCGTGCACGGAATCGTGCTTGAGCATGTACGCCAGGTAGTCGGGCTCAAGCAGGTCGTTGATCGCCACGACTTCGATATCAGTAAAATCCTTGATTGCCGCGCGGAACGCCATGCGGCCGATACGGCCAAAGCCGTTGATGCCAACCTTGATTGTCATAGGGTTTTCCTCTCTATGAAAAACAAAAAGGGAGCCAGTAACACTGGCCCCCTTTTTTTAGTCAGTTCACGCCATTACAGCACGGACTTGACGGTGTTCACTACGTTTTCAACAGTGAAGCCGAAGTGCTTGAACAGCACGCCGCCTGGAGCGGATTCGCCGAAGGTGTCGATACCGACCACAGCACCTTCGAGGCCAACATACTTGCGCCAGAAGTCGGTCACGCCGGCTTCAACAGCCACGCGCTTCACGCCTGGGGTCAATACGCTGTCCTTGTAGGCTTGGTCTTGACGGTCGAACACGTTGGTGGATGGCATGGAAACCACGCGCACCTTGGTGCCGGCAGCATTCAGCTCTGCAGCAGCCTTGATTGCCAGGTCCAGCTCGGAACCGGTAGCGATCAGGATAACGTCTGCCTTGCCTTCCACGTCGGAGAATACATAACCGCCCTTGCGGATCAGTTCGAAGTGCTTCTCGTCGTGTTTGATGCCAGGCACGTTCTGACGGCTCAGCACCAGGCTGGATGGGCCGTCCTTGCGCTCAATGGCAGCAACCCAGGAGATTGCAGTTTCAACGGAATCAGCAGGACGCCATACATCCATACGAGGAATGTAACGCAGGCCGGCAGTATTCTCGATTGGCTGGTGAGTAGGACCGTCTTCGCCCTGGCCGATAGAGTCGTGAGTCAACACGGCGATAGTGCGTTGCTTCATCAATGCAGCCATACGCAATGCGTTCTTCGCGTAGTCGGAGAACATGTGGAAAGTACCGCCGAATGGCAGCAAGCCACCGTGCAGCGCCATACCGTTCATGATCGCGTACATACCGAATTCACGTACACCGTAGGAGATGTAGTTGCCAGGCTCCTTGCCGCTCACGTGCTTGAAGCCGGAGTAGCTGGTCAGGTTGGAGCCAGTCAAGTCGGCGGAACCGCCGATGAACTCTGGCAATACTGGAGCCAGGGCAGCAATTGCGTTCTGGGAAGCCTTGCGGGTTGCAACGCCTTCAGCCTTCTCGTTGGTTGCCTTGATGAAAGCGTCAGTCACTTCCTTCCAATTTGCTGGCAGTTCGCCTGCAAAACGGCGCTTGAACTCGGCAGCTTCCGCCGGGTAGATCTTGGCGTAAGCTTCGAACTTGGCGTTCCAGTCGTTCTCAAGCTTGGAACCCTTTTCCTTGCCATCCCAGCCTGCGTAAACTTCTTCAGGGATAACGAATGGCTCGTGTGTCCAGCCCAATGCTTCACGGGTTGCAGCGACTTCTTCCAGGCCCAGTGCGGAACCGTGGCAGTCGTGGGAACCGCACTTGTTCGGGGAACCCTTGCCGATGATGGTCTTGCAGCAGATCAAGGTTGGCTTGTCAGTTACCTTCTTCGCAGATTCGATGGCAGCGTTCACTGCCTCGAAGTCGTGACCGTCGACGTTAGGAACAACGTGCCAGCCGTAGGCTTCAAAACGCTTTGCTGTGTCGTCGGTGTACCAGCCTTCGATATGTCCGTCGATGGAGATGCCATTGTCATCCCAGAAAGCGATCAGCTTACCCAGCCCCCATGTACCAGCCAATGCGGCGGCTTCGTGGGAAACGCCTTCCATCATGCAACCATCACCAAGGAAACAGTAGGTGTAATGATCAACGATCTCGTGGCCTGGCTTGTTGAACTGGTCTGCCAGCAGCTTTTCAGCCATCGCAAAACCAACTGCATTGGTGATGCCTTGGCCCAGAGGGCCAGTGGTGGTTTCAATGCCAGGTGCGTAGCCGTATTCTGGGTGGCCGGCGCAACGGGAATGCAGTTGACGGAAAGTCTTGATGTCTTCGATACCCAGATCGTAGCCTGTCAGGTGCAACAGGGAGTAGATCAACATGGAACCATGGCCGTTGGACAGAATGAAACGGTCACGGTCAGCCCAGTTAGGGTTGGTTGGGTTGTGGCGCAGATGGTGGTTCCAGAGAACCTCTGCGATGTCTGCCATGCCCATCGGTGCACCAGGGTGTCCAGAATTTGCCTTCTGAACTGCGTCCATGGATAACACGCGGATGGCATTTGCCAATTCTTGACGAGTTGCTGCCATACATATCTCCCTACGGTTGAAGAGAAAAAGGCTTCACCAGCACAGGAAAGGCTGGAGGAAGCCTCACTCAAATTCTTGAAACCCCTTTGAATCGTCGGAATGCGGAAACTGTTGCAAGCCACAGTTCCGAAGAGGTATTTAGCCCATAATTATTCCTTAGATGAGCGGTTTCAGCAATACCAACGATGAATGTTGATGCCAATGCTGATATCTGAAGTAACGCCTCATTTCCCTAGCAGACCAATTAGACAGACTCCCGCCACTTGATGGAGCATCCGATCGAAGGCACTTGCTCAGCCGGGCCGCGCCCTGTCTCGGCAACATGCCGCATGGCGTTGAAAAGATCACGGGTCGGGTTCTCTACCGGCGCCATCACGCGCCCCTGGTTGTCAAAGCGCCCGCGGTATTGCAGCTCAAGATGCGCATTGA
Organism: Methylobacillus draconifructus; assembly: GCF_045984355.1. Lineage (NCBI taxonomy): Bacteria > Pseudomonadati > Pseudomonadota > Betaproteobacteria > Nitrosomonadales > Methylophilaceae > Methylobacillus > Methylobacillus draconifructus. Next base: position 165,233 of record NZ_JBJQII010000001.1, read on the forward strand.
AGCCGAAGAAGTCCGGCGTGCACACCGCGCCGTACGCCTTGGCGACTTCCTGACTTTCATCGAAGAGGTAGGGGAAAGGAAAATGGAATTCGCGGGCGACCTCCGCCATTTTCTCGAAAGAGTCCTCAGGATAAGCCTCTGCGTCATTGGAGGAAATCGCGACGGTATTGACGCCCAGCTCGCGCAACGCGCGTGCGTCCGCCACCAGCCGTTCCCTGATAGCCTGCACATACGGGCAATGATTGCAGATGAACATCACCAGCGTGCCGTTGACCCCCTTGGCCTCGGCCAACGACCAATGCCTGCCATCCACGCCAGGCAAATTAAAATCTGGCGCTTTCCAGCCAAAATCACACACTGGCGGGTTCAGACTTGCCATAATGCCTACTCCTTCAATTAAAATTATTCACCTTCAATACTACCATTACGTCATGATAATTCCTCGCTTTTACCACCCTGGAGCGCTTACCCCCGGCAGCGAGACGGCATTGCCAGACAACGCGGCAATCCATGCCAGCAAGGCCCTGCGTATGCAAGCGGGAGACCATGCTGTCCTGTTCAATGGCGATGGGCAGAACTACCTGGGCAAGATAACCTCCATCCGCAAGCAGGAGGTGCGGGTCGATATATTAGAAGCGCAGCCATGCCAGACGGAGTCCCCCTTGAAGATCACGCTTGCGCAGGCGATCTCTTCCGGAGACCGCATGGATTTCACGATACAGAAAGCGGTGGAAATGGGCGTGTCATTCATCCAGCCGATCGCCAGCCAGCGCAGCATCGTCAAGCTCGTAGGCGATCGCGCCGAGAAGCGCCGCGAGCATTGGCAGAATGTGGCGGTCTCCGCCTGCGAGCAATCAGGGCGTGCCTACATACCCAGCGTGGCCTCCCCCATCGGCCTGCCCGAATGGCTGGCGCAAAAGCCGGAGGCAGACGCATATATCACCCTGGCTCCAGATGCCCCGGCCGCGCTCGCGCAAACCAGCCCGCCCGGAACCAACATTTGCCTGCTGATCGGCCCCGAAGGCGGCCTGACCGAGCACGAAATCGGGCTCGCCGCCCAGCATGGCTTCGCCCTTGTGCGCATGGGGCCGCGCATTCTGCGCACGGAAACCGCCGCATTGGCCGCCATTGCCAGCATGCAGGCGCTGTGGGGAGATTTCACCCGATGATGCAGATCAAAATTGCATTAAAAGGCCTTTTGCTATAAAAATATGCCTCAAACGCAAAATCAGGACTGATTCCAATGGCTTTAGGCAGCGCAATCCGCAAACGCCGCAAGGCACTCAACATGACGCTGCAGGAGCTTGCGCGCAAGGTCAACGCCAATAGCGGCAACCTTTCGCGCATCGAACGCGGGGCGCAGGGCGTCTCCGAGGCCATGCTGCGCAAGCTCTGCACCGCGCTGGATTGCACCGCCGCCCACCTTTATGCGCAAAGCGACGCGGAAAGCGGCAACAGCACCAACACGTCCCGCCTGACGCTGCACCAGCCACAGGAGTTCGTGCGCTGGTTCCGCGCCGCCGCCCCTTATATCCACGCTTTCGGCGGGCGCACTTTCGTCATCGCTTTCGGCGGCGAGGTCGTGGACGACGGCCAGTTCGTCGCCCTCTCGCACGACCTCAACCTGCTTGCCAGCCTGGAAGTGCGGCTGGTGCTGGTGCACGGCGCGCGCCCGCAAATCGAGAGCCGCCTCCGGCGCGCCAAGCTGCAGACCAAGCTGGTCAACGGCCTGCGCGTCACGGATGACGAGGCCATGGAGGCGGTGAAGGAAGCCAATGGCGCAGTCCGCGTCGAGATCGAGTCCCTGCTGTCCATGGGCTTGATCAACTCTCCGATGGCAGGCGCTGACATCCGGGTCGCGAGCGGCAACTTCGTCACCGCCAAGCCGTTGGGGGTGCGCGAAGGCATAGACCTGCAGCATACCGGCGAGGTCCGCAAGGTCGATGCGATCGGCATCCAGAAGCGCCTGGACGACGGAGAGCTGGTGCTGCTTTCACCCCTGGGCTATTCGCCTACGGGAGAGGTGTTCAACCTGACGCTTGAGGATGTCGCCACCAGCGCCGCCATTGCGTTGGATGCCGACAAGCTGATTTTCCTCATGGATTCCAGCGGGGTGCACAACATCCGCGGGGAATTGCTGCGGGAAATGACTACCGATAAGGCCAGGAACCTGTTGCGCCATATCGGCGACAACGTTGCCCAGCAGATCACCGAAGATGAATTCTATTACCTCCCGGCCGCGGTCCGTGCCTGCGGACAAGGCGTGGCACGCACGCACCTGATCAGCCGCCATGTGGACGGGGCGATCCTGCAGGAACTCTTCACGCATGACGGCATAGGCACCATGGTCACGGAAGACCCGCTGGAAGCCATGCGCCCCGCGGACATTGGCGACGTGGGCGGCATCTTGCAACTGATCGAGCCGCTGGAGAACGAAGGAATCCTGGTCAGGCGCGGGCGGGAACGCCTGGAAATGGAGATCAGCCACTTCCACGTCATGGAGCACGACGGCAAGATCATCGGCTGCGCAGCGCTCTATCCGTTTCCCGGCACCAAAACCGCTGAGCTCGCCTGCATGGCCATCCACTCCTCGTTCCGCCGCGGCGGACGCGGCGACCGCCTGCTCAGCTATTGCGAAGAACAGGCCCGCGAGCTCCGCCTGCAATCCATCTTCGTCCTCACCACGCGCACCGAGCACTGGTTCCTCGAACGGGGCTTTATCGAAATCGGCGTAGAGCAATTACCGGGCGAAAAGCAGAAGCTGTACAACCTGCAACGCCGCTCCAAGGTGTTCATCAAGCATATTTGAGCCAATCATTTTCCCGGAATGGAAAATAAAGTATTGACCTTTCAAATGAGAATAATTACTATTAATTATCGATTATGGAAATAATACTGATTCCCATTAATTGATAATTTAGTGCCGGTCACGCTCATAGTGCTCAGGCCCATAAACAGATTCAAGGGGAAATAAATGAAAATTGCTTACACTCAAAGTATCCTTGCTTTAAGCTTGCTTGCAGCCGCATCCTTCGCTCAGGCAGCAACTTCTACCAGCCAATACTTTTCCGATGTTGAAGACTCACTGGCGACTGATGGCTTCAACCAACTTATCGCTTCCCGCCTGGGCAGCGGTACAGCTGGACAACAAGCGCTTGTTGATGGCGTTGTAAGCAACGCGCCAGCCGGCGATGCTGTATTAACACGTACATACGGTAATGCATATCCCGCCTCCCTTGGTTTGTACCAATGGACTGGCACAGACTATTCCCTGTTCAGCATCACCGATAACACGCTGATTTCCGACATCGGCTCCATTGTATTCCAGAGCGAAGTATTCCCAGGCGGCAATCAATCTCTCGGCGGCCAAAGCGGCCTTGCCGCAGCGATTTCCGATGTATACCTGAACTACAATGGCGGCAATCAATTGCTGGCAGCAAGCAGTTTCACCCTGTCCGATGCACCAGTCGATGAGAACTCTCCTTTTTGGGATCCTGAAAACCCAGTCGCTGAAGGCGCAGTAGGCTACTTCACCTGGGACTTCAGCAGCATCAGCGCTCCAATCACCTCTTATGAAATTTCATTCCTGGTCCACCTGCACAGCAGCGTTGTGGCATTCCAGGTAGACCAGATTGCTGCCGCGGTACCCGAGCCTTCTGCTTATGCCTTGATGCTCGGTGGCTTGGTATTGGTCGGCTTCGCAGCCCGCCGCAAGAAGGCCTGATTCACTAGAGGCCATCCCACCGTCCACCCCGGTGCGGCAACCTCTCTGTAGTTAAGGGAGGTTGCCGTTTTTCTTTTCCGGCGGCATACCGGCCCCATCAATCCAGGCCGATCACCCGCCCGTCATCGTCGATATCAATGCGCGTTGCACTGGGCACCGCGGGCAGGCCAGGCATGGTCATGATGTCATCGCAAATCATCACGACAAACTCTGCCCCGGCACACAGCCGTACAGCCCGCACCGTCAAGATATGCTCGTGCGGCAGGCCGCGTTGGGAAGCGTCGGTGGAAAACGAATACTGGGTCTTGGCAATACAGATCGGGTAATGCCCGTAGCCCTCGTCTTGCAACTTGTCGATCATGGCACGCACGCGGCGGGGCGCATGCACCTCGACAGCGCCGTAGATATTGCGCGCCACCTTGCCCAGCTTGTCCCAGAGCCTGTCCTCATCCTGGTAGACGTAATGCATGCCCGGCGCATCGCTGCCATCCAGCAGCTCAACCACCGCGCTCGCGAGCGCCGCCGCCCCGGCACCGCCTTTTGCCCAATGCTCAGCCAGCACCACCTTGAAACCCAGCCTGGCCATGCGCCCGACCAACAGGTCCAGCTCCGCCGCAGTATCATGGTCGAAACGGTTTACCGCCACCACGGAAGGCAGGCCGTAATGCTGCGTGACGTTTTCCACATGTTTTTCCAGGTTGGCAATGCCGCGCTCCAGCGCGCCAAGATCCTCCTTTGCCAACTCAGGAACATCCACGCCGCCGTGGTACTTGAGCGCCCTGACGGTTGCCACGATGACGCAGGCGTCTGGCTTCAAGCCGGCCTTGCGGCATTTGATATCGACGAACTTCTCGGCACCCAGGTCGGCGCCGAACCCGGCCTCGGTCACGACGATTTCACCAAGTTTGAGCGCCGTCCTCGTGGCGAGGACTGAATTGCAGCCATGGGCGATATTGGCAAACGGCCCTCCGTGCACTAGCGCAGGCGTATGCTCCAAGGTCTGCACCAGGTTGGGCTTGATCGCATCCTTGAGCAGCGCCGCCATCGCCCCATGCACCTTGAGATCCTGCGCCGTTACCGGCTTGCCTGCGAATGTATATCCGACCACGATATTGCCCAGGCGGGTGCGCAGGTCCTTGAGGGAACCCGCCAGGCAAAACACGGCCATCACTTCCGAAGCCACGACGATATCGAAACCGTCCTCGCGCGGCTGGCCGTTGACCTTGCCGCCCAGCCCGACCACGACCTGGCGCAAGGCCCGGTCGTTCATATCGACGACCCGTTTCCACGTGACCTGGCGCGGGTCGATCTGCAAGGCGTTGCCGTGATGGATGTGGTTGTCGATCATGGCGGCAAGCAGGTTGTGCGCTAACGCGATGGCGGCAAAATCGCCGGTGAAGTGCAGGTTGATATCCTCCATCGGCACGACCTGTGCATAGCCGCCGCCGGCAGCGCCGCCCTTCATGCCGAATACCGGCCCCATGGAAGGTTCACGCAGGCAGATGACGGCGCGCTTGCCCAGACGCTGCAAGGCGTCGCCGAGGCCGACCGTGGTCGTGGTCTTGCCCTCTCCCGCCGGACTCGGGCTGATGGCCGTCACCAGGATCAGCTTGCCATCCGGCCGCGCTTGCAGTTGCGGATTTGCATTGAGGTCTATCTTGGCCTTGTATTGTCCATAAAGCGTGATGGAGTCTTCGCTCAGGCCGAGCCCGGCGGCAATCTCGCTGATCTTCCGGAGTTTTGCCTGCTGGGCAATTTCAATATCGCTTGGCATGCATTTCCCTGTTCTGATTGTTGACGGATGCCAGGATGGTATTGCTCTCGAACTCAGTTTACCTCTGCCGTCCATGGTTTGTAAGAGCCTGTTCACGATCTTTTCATCGGACGCGCATGGTTCCAACACGCGTCCGGTCAAGGCGCAGTCCGCAGGTAATGCTCATTGCCTTGCCAAGGACTGCAACGGGGAGCGGGCGGGTGTTGGGGCCGTGCCCTCCGGGTTGCCCCGGCAGCGCAGCCACTGCCGCGTTGCAAATCCTCGCCGGGCAATCAGCACGGCTTCGGTTTGCGCCTTGCATCGCCTACCCTGCCGGGACAACGCGTCCTATGAAAAGATCGTGAACAGGCTCTCAGGAGTTTTAGCGAGCTGTCGCGTGATTTTCATGTTAAACCAGTTAAAATAGCCGCATATTCATTCACTCGCATTTTCAGAGAGAGTCGATGCTCAACCAAACCACCGCCGCCCAGAAAGCCCAAACCCTCGCCGAAGCCTTGCCCTATATCAAGCGCTTTTTCGACAAGACCATCGTCATCAAGTACGGCGGCAACGCCATGACCGACCCCCACCTCAAAGAATGCTTCGCCAGCGATGTCGTACTGCTCAAACTGGTCGGCATGAACCCGGTGGTAGTGCACGGCGGCGGCCCGCAGATTAACGAATTGCTGGACAAGCTGGGCAAGAAGGGCGAATTCATTCAGGGCATGCGAGTCACCGACGAAGAAACCATGGACATCGTGGAAATGGTGCTGGGCGGCCAGGTCAACAAGGAAATCGTCAACCTGATCAACCGCAACGGCGGCAAGGCGGTCGGCCTGACCGGCCAGGACGGCAATTTCATTCATGCCCGCAAGCTGCTGGTGCAGGACCTTCAAAATCCGGCCAACATGATCGACATCGGCCAGGTGGGCGAGATCAGCGGCATCGACCCCAGCCTGATCCAGTTCCTGGACAGCGGCGACTTCATTCCCGTCATCGCGCCTATCGGCGTAGGCGAAGATGGACAGACCTACAATATCAACGCCGACGTGGTGGCAGGCAAGCTGGCGGAAATCCTCGGTGCCGAGAAATTGATTCTGCTCACCAATACCCCGGGCGTACTCGACAAGACGGGCAACCTGCTCACCGGCCTGACGCCGAAGCAGATCGACGACCTGGTCGCCGATGGCACGCTGTCAGGCGGCATGCTGCCCAAGATCAGCTCGGCGCTGGACGCTGCGCGCAGCGGAGTCAAGTCCGTGCATATCATCGACGGCCGCGTCGAGCATGCCTTGCTGCTGGAAGTCCTGACCGACGCCGGCGTGGGCACCCTCATCACCGCCAAGTAAGCGTATACTCCAGCCCGAACCCATGCCGCACAAGGTCTGGATCTTCGACCTCGACAACACCTTGCATGATGCAGATGCGGAAATCTTTCCGCATCTGCACATCGAGATGACGCGCTACATCATGAGCGAGCTCAATTTGGAAGAGGAGGCTGCCTGCCTGTTGCGCCAGCATTACTGGCGCATCTACGGCGCCACCCTCAAAGGCCTGATGCGCCATCATCGTGTGCACCCGCATCATTTCCTCCAGACCACCCACCAGCTTGACGACCTGCCCAAGATGGTCCGCTCGGTCAAAAGGTTGCGGCACACCTTGCAGCAACTCTCCGGCCGTAAGGTAGTATTCACTAACGCGCCGATGAGTTATGCCGAAAGAGTGTTAAAATTACTCGCTATCGACGGCTTGTTCGATCAGGTGTTCAGCGTGGAATCCTCTGGCTTCCACCCTAAACCCGCGATGCGCGGCTTCCGGCACTTGTTGCAGGCGCTCAAGGTCAGCGCGGGCAACTGCATCCTGCTGGAGGATAGCCTACCGGCATTGATGACGGCAAAGCGCCTGGGCATGAAGACTATCCATGTTTCTGCCAGGCCTAGGCGCGCCAGTTATGTCGATGCCAGGATTTCCAGCGTGCTGGAGCTTCCGCACACTTGGATTTATAAAACATACAACAATGCAGAACATCGCCAGCAGCCGGGGACATAAGGCTCCGGCCTGGCTTTCTGCCTGGATCAAGAGGTAAAGAAATGGCTTTGAAACCCGGAGAACGCAAGCAGCAAATCCTGGAAACCCTGGCGAAGATGCTGGAATCGCCCAAACGCGAAAAGATCACTACGGCTTCCCTCGCGGCCAAGCTGGAAGTCAGCGAAGCAGCGCTCTACCGCCACTTCCCCAGCAAGGCTCGGATGTTCGACGGCCTGATCGAGTTCATCGAGCAAACGCTGTTCGGCCTCATCAACAAGATCACCTCGGAAGAAGAGGAAGGCCTGCGCCAGGCGCGGCGCATCGTCACCATCCTGCTGCTGTTCGCGGAAAAGAACCACGGCATGACCCGCGTACTGATCGGCGACGCGCTGGTGAATGAAGACGCCAGCCTGCAGACCCGCATCAACCAGCTATTCGACCGCATCGAGTCCACCCTGAAGCAAAGCCTGCGCATTGCCGAAACCCAGACCGGCCGCAAGTTCGATCCCGAGTCCCAGGCCAACCTACTGCTGTGCTTCGTGATCGGCCGCTGGCACCAGTTCGCCAAGAGCGGCTTCAAACGCAAGCCGATGGAATACGTGCAGCAGCAACTGACATTGCTATACGGGCTGGAAGAGTAATTACAGTCATTTACACCAAAGAAAAAGCCTCGCAGTTGCGAGGCTTTTTCTTTGCATCCATTCTAATCATGATGCCCAAGCCAATGGAAAATTGAATGCCGCCTCCATGGCCGCGACGCGGGCATTAAACACCGCATCCTTGATGGCAGCAGGATTGACCTGCTGCTTGGCCACCTCGCCCACATCCACGGCAATGACCATATCCAGGATATCCAGCAATAGCTGAAACTGCGGCAGAGGCTGATCTTCGAAACCCGTGCGCCCCCGGGCATCGGCCTCGCAGGCACGCAAAAAATCCCTGAAACGACCAGGCTGGCGCAGAGCATCCGTTTCCTGCAAAAAACGCAATACAGTAGCAGCTTTCATCTCGCCGACCTGGTGCACCTTGCCGTGGAATTTCGCCACCACCAGCGCCAGTTCCTTGCAGTCGTTCGGTACGCGCAGGCGTTTTACCAAAGACTGCAACAATCCCACGCTACGCTCTTCGTGGCCGATGTGCCGGGGCAGGATATCGGCAGGCGTCGTGCCCTTGCCGAGATCGTGCGTCAATGCCGCAAAACGCACCGGCAGGCTGAAGCCCGCACGGGCGGCGTAGTCGATCACCAGCATGACATGGACGCCGGTATCGACTTCGGGATGGTATTTGGCCGTCTGCGGCACGCCGAACAGCCTGTCCACCTCGGGCAGCAGCCGTTTGAGGGCGCCGCAGGCCCGCAGCACCTCGAACATGCGGCTGGGCTGCTGTTCCATGAGTCCCTTGGCCAATTCCTGCCATACGCGCTCCGGCACCAGGGCATCGACTTCGCCGCCCTCCACCATATTGCGCATCAGCGCCATGGTTTCGTCCGCCACGGTGAATTCGGTGAATCTCGCCGCAAAGCGCGCGGCGCGCAGGATACGCACCGGGTCTTCGCTGAAGGCCGGGCTGACATGGCGCAATAACTTGGCATCGAGGTCGGCCACGCCATGGTAGGGATCGATCAATTGCCCATGCTCGTCCTCGGCAATCGCGTTGATGGTGAGGTCGCGTCGCGCCAGGTCCTGCTCCAGCGTGACTTCCGAGTCGGCATACACCTGGAACCCCTTGTAGCCCTTGCCGGTCTTGCGCTCGGTGCGTGCCAGGGCATATTCCTCATGCGTCTCGGGATGCAGGAACACCGGGAAATCCTTGCCTACCGGCCTGTAGCCCAGTCGCTCCATGGCTTCTGGCGTGCTGCCTACCACGACGTAGTCGCGGTCCTTGACCGGCAGGCCCAGAAGCCTGTCCCGAACAGCGCCGCCAACCGTATAGGTGCGCATGGGTTTAGCGCTTGCTGAACGTTCGCCCGGCCAGGCTGCGGAAGCGGTCATAGGCGCTGCGCGGGGTATCGCCGACGAGGTATTCCGGCGCCACCGCCTCCAGTGCCGTGGTCGGGACGCCAAACAGTTCTCTCACCGGCGCTGCGCACACGCTATCCACTTCCATACTGAACAGGTTGTCGCGCGTCATGAGCTTCACCGGCAGCTTTTCCATGACATAGGCCTGGTAATAGGAGAGCTTGTCGTTGAGCGGGACAATCCGGCGTTTCTTGCCGAGCAGGAACGCCACGAACTCGATCAACTGCTGCAAGGTGTAGACTTGGGGGCCGCCTAGGTCGATGCTGCGGCCATAGGTGCTTACATTATCCAGGGCGGCGACGAAGACATGGGCCACGTCTTCCACCCAGATCGGCTGGAAGCGTGCGTTGGGCTTGGCGACGGCTACCACCGGCAATATCTTGACCACGTTGGCGAACAGGTTGAGGAACTGGTCGCCGCGGCCGAAGATGACGGAGGGGCGGAATACCGTCACATCGACCTCGCGGGCTCGCGCCAGCACAGCGGCCTCGCCAGCCGCCTTCGAGCGCAGATAGGCGCTCTTGGCATTGGCGTCGGCCTGGAGCGCGCTCATGTGCAATAGGCGTTTCACGCCCTGTTTGCAACAGATGTCGACGATGCGTGCCGGCAACTCGGCATGCAGCTTGTCGAACCCGGCTTGCGAGGATTCATGCAGGATGCCGACCAGGTTGATTACGGCATCCTGCGCGTGCAAGTGCCCGGAGAGCGCCGTGTCATTGAAGATATCGCATTCGACGACCTGCACGTTGGGCAACAGGATGAGATGCTTGCTGCTTTCGCGTCTGCGGGTCAATACCTTGACGTCATACCCGGCGACGCTGAGCTTGTGCACGAGCGCACTGCCCACGAAACCAGAGCCACCAATCACACATACTTGCCTGATACGTTGCATTACTTCATGTCCCTTTGCTTGCCTATGTTGAGTGCTTTGCTAATCTTGTTCCGGGTTGACGGGCTCGCCTATCCCCGGCACAGTCCCCAGCCGCTGTTTCAGCGTCTGGGGCTTGGTGCCCAGCTGCTGCGAGTAATAGATGGAGTTGCCCAGCACTTTCTTGACGTAATCCCGCGTTTCGCTGAAAGGAATGGTTTCCGCATACACCGCGCCTTCCAGCGGCTTGTCCGACGCCCAGCGCTTGGGCCTTCCCGGTCCTGCATTATAAGCTGCGGTCGCCATCAACGGCTGCTGGTCCATCTTGTCCATGGTATAGCGCAAGTAATGGGTCCCGAACTTCAGATTGGTGTCGAGCTGGTTGATCATGGCAGGCTTGTAGTCCCCCATGCCCATGCGCTTGGCGATCCACTTGGCGGTTTCGGGCATTACCTGCATCAGGCCGGATGCGCCGACCACGGACTTGGCCCAGCTGACAAAGCGGCTTTCCTGGCGGATCAGGCCGTATACCCAGGCCTCGTCCAAGGCGTTATCCGCGGCATATCCCTGCATGAGGTCGCGATAGGGCGTGGGGTAGCGCAGGGCGAAATCATGCAGCAGCTTGGTGCGGTCGGCCGTGCTGATGGCAATATCGTACCAGCCTTCGCGGAACGCCACTTCGGCAGCGGCGATCAGCTGCTTGTCATCGAAGTCGCGGCTGGCAAACCGCCACTCCTCGCGCGACTCCCAACGCATCTCCAGCCTGCGCAGCGCCAGGGCGCGCTGTACGCCTGCTTGGTCCAATACCGCCCGCACTTCGTCCGCACTCGCCTTGTAAGGATCGGGCGTAGCGCCCAGGGCATCCCCCATTTCCTCTTCCGCCAACAGGCCGTAATAGGTGTTTTCCTTGGCAAGCTTGACCAGTATCAGGTTGGCCGCGACGATCTGCTTCTGCTCCTTGAGGGCACGGGCCTTCCAGTACTGCCACACCTGTTCCTCTTGCTGCGATTCCGGCATGGCGGCAATAGCCGCCTGCAATGCCTTCCAGTCGCCGGCGCGCATGGCAGCTCTGGCTTTCCATTCCTGCTGGTCCTTGTCCAATACGGTGCTGCCGGCGCGCTGGAAATAGGTCAACGCGGCGGGGTCGTGCTTGCGTGCAGCATGCAGGGCAAAACGCCCCCAGAAATAGTCGCGGTCGGCCACATCGAAATTGCCATGCAGCTTTTCCCACAAATCCAATGCCAATGCGGGCTGGCTGCGGCTCAGCCGCTCCAGCGCATAGAGGTTGAGCTCCCTGCCCAATCGGCTCTTGAAGCTGATCTGGCGCTTTTCCAGCACTTGCTGCGGGTTTTGGTAAACCCGGTCCAAAAGCTTGAGGTTGTTCTTATCGATGTCGGGCAGGCGTTGCAACACGGTTTTGGCGACGGTGATCTTCGAGCCTTGCAGCAGCAAACGGGTCCGCGCCCAGATATCCTCCTCGCGCAACACCCCGCCTTTCTGCAAGCGCTCGAACACGGCGCCGCAGTTGGCAGGCAGCTCGCTGCCCGTCATCCAGAGCGCCTTTCCATCCTTGACGGCGGACTCCAGCCCTTGCTGGATGCCGCCGTCGGCCGCATAGCAGCTGACTGCCATATCCTCACGCTGAAACTTGGGATACTCTTCAAAAAACGCGTTCCAGTCCTGGCGCTTTGCCAGCACCTTCAGCCACTCGCCGCGCAAGCGATCGGCAAATGGCGCGTCCTTGTATTGCTCAAGAAAGTTTTGCACGGACTGGCTGCTTGCCTGGTTCAAGTCGAGCAACAAGCGCCAATAATCGATATAGGGAGCGAGAATATAATGCTGCGCATGCAGGCTTTGCGAAGCGGTGGCGAGCGCATTGAGGTTGCGCGCGTTATAGGCGGCACGCGCGCTCAGGAAGAGGTCGTCGGGGCCGGCGGCATGCACAGGCTGATTACCCAGCACCAACGCGCCAGCCAGCAGGATTGAAGCCAAAGCCATCCTGCAATTGCCCAACCATTTGGCTTTGCCTGCACGCCGCAGACTGCCTGCCTGCGCGACGCCCATCTGACTTAACTGCATTGTGTTATACCCAAACCATGACGCTTGACCAAGCATAGCATAGCCATCCCCTGAGATGGCCGCTGCAATTGAGGAATCTAGTAAAGAATGATGCGGCCCATGGAGATCACCAGAGCCACCACCATGAGCATGACCAAGGTGAACTTGGTCAACTGCCAAGTGAACTTGAGATAGCGCTTGTCGCCTGAAATAAAGTAGACACCCAGCGACACGGCAACCGAGATCAAGCCCAGCACCAGCAGGATGCGCAATACCAGCATAGGTTAGAACCTGTTCAAAGACTTTTTATAAGTACGCATGGCTCCAGGTCGCGTCCGGTCAAGGCGCAGTCCGCAGGTAATGCTCATTGCCTTGCCAAGATCTGCAACGCGGAGCGGGCGCGTGTTGGGCCGGGCCATGCCCTTCGGGTTGGCCTGTCAAGGCAGCCGCTGCCGCGTTGCAAATTCTCGCCGTACAATAAGCACGGCTGCGGTGTGCGCCTTGCTTCGACTGCCTTGACAGGTCAACGTATCTCATAAAAAGCCTGTGAACAGGTTCTTAAACGTATTGCAACGCGGGCGGCAGGCCGATGGGATTCTGGAAAGCGCCGGGCGCTTCCTCGAACTTGTCGAAAGTAGCGTACTCCCAGGCATCGCCGTCGGCCAGCAATGTCCGCAACAGTTGGTTGTTCATGTAATGGCCCGCCTTGTAGGCGCTGAACGCGCCGATCAAGGGGTGCCCCAATACGTACAGGTCGCCGATGGCGTCCAGCATCTTGTGCTTGACGAATTCGTCGTCATAACGCAATCCGTCGCTGTTCAATACGCGATAATCATCCAGCACGATGGCATTGTCCAGGCTGCCGCCCCGGGCCAATCCCATGGAGCGCAAGGCTTCCACCTCATGCATGAAGCCGAAAGTGCGCGCGCGGCTGATTTCCTTGATATAGGAGTTGTCGGCAAAGTCTATGCTGATTTTCTGCCCGGTATGCTCCACGGCAGGATGGTCGAAATCAATGGTGAAGTCGAGCTTGAAGCCGAAATAAGGATCGAAACGCACCCATTTGTCGCCTTCGTGGTACTCGACGGTTTTTTTGATACGGATGAATTTCTTCATCGCGTCCTGTTCGACAATGCCGGCTTCTTGCAGAAGGAAGACAAAAGGTCCGGCGCTGCCGTCCATGATAGGCACTTCGCCCGCATTGAGCTCGATATGGATGTTGTCTATGCCCAACCCGGCCAGGGCGGACATCAGGTGCTCGATCGTGGCAACCCGCGCACCGTTGCACTCCAGCGCGGAACACAACTTGGTATCGGTAACGAGATGAGGCTGCACCTTGAATTCCGCAGTTTCGGGCAGATCGACCCTGCGGAATACGATACCGGTATCTGGCGCTGCCGGCCGCAAGGTCAGGGTAACCTTGTCGCCGGAATGCAAGCCAACACCGGTGGCGCTTATTTCTTTTTTCAGCGTTCTTTGTTTAAGCACTGCTGTCCCTCTCGCGAGAGTCCTCATTCATATAATTGCCATATTATAGCACGTGGCGCTACCCCGCCCGGAGCAGACGGGCATCCCCACCGGCCCTTGCGGGCCCAGGCAATGCCTTAATCAGCCTGCTTGCGCAGGAATGCAGGAATATCGTATTCCTCCACGCCTGACATCTTCATGGCTTCCACCTGGGCGCGTCGGCCATTGGAGCTGAATACAGCCGGGCCTTCGTCATCCATGCCGCCCATGTAGACAGGCTGGTTGGTCGTACCGTCGCGCACCTGGGTCATCACGCGCAGCTCGGGCTTTTGCTGGCGGCGTGCTACTGCGCCATTCAAGCCGGTTGCCACCATGGTGACGCGTAGGCCGTCGCCGATGGACTCGTCGAAGACATTGCCAACGATCACGGTCGCATCATCCGCAGTGAACTCCTTGATGGTGTTCATCACGTCGTAGTATTCCTTCATCTTGAAGGAGGTGCTTGCGGTGATGTTGACCAGCACGCCGCGCGCATTGGCCAGGTTCACGTCTTCCAGCAGGGGGCTTGCCACTGCCTGTTCAGCCGCGATACGTGCACGCTCGCTGCCGGTAGCCGTCGCCGACCCCATCATCGCCATGCCCATTTCGGACATCACGGTACGCACGTCGGCAAAGTCGACGTTCACCATGCCAGGGCAATTGATGATTTCGGCAATGCCGGAAACCGCGTTGTGCAACACGTCATTGGCCGCCTGGAACGCTTCCAGGAACGGCACGTCCTCGCCCAACACCTGCATGAGCTTCTCGTTCGGGATAATGATAAGAGAGTCGACATGCTTGGAAAGTTCTTCCAGGCCTTCCTGCGCGACCTTGGTACGCTTGCCTTCGAATGCGAAAGGCTTGGTGACCACGGCCACGGTCAGGATACCCATTTCCTTAGCGACTTCCGCGATGATGGGCGCGGCGCCGGTGCCGGTGCCGCCGCCCATGCCTGCTGTGATGAACAGCATATCAGCGCCGTCGATGATCTCGGCAATACGGTCGCGGTCTTCCAAGGCTGCCTCGCGGCCAATCTCGGGACGTGCGCCCGCACCAAGGCCCTTGGTGATGTCGGTGCCGATCTGCAGCACAGTCTTGGCCTGGCTCTTCTTCAGCGCCTGCATGTCGGTATTGGCGCAAATGAATTCCACGCCGCCGACTTCCTTGGCAATCATGTGCGCCACTGCGTTACCGCCGCAACCGCCCACGCCTATCACTTTGATCACGGCCTCTTGTGAGTCCCTGTCCATAATCTCAAACATGTTAAATTCCTCCAAAGTTACGTCTGCCTAAACTCGAAAAAAGCACTATTGCTTACACACAATCGCTTACAAACCGATCCACTCAACTACTAGAAATTACCCTGGAACCAACTCTTCATCCGGCTCAACACCTGGCTGAAAGAATTGGACTCCATCTGTCCCTGGAGCTGACGTTCCACTTGTTGCTGGCCCATCAACACCAGTCCCACCCCGGTGGCATACCGCGGATTGCCTACCACCTCGGACAAACCTCCCACATTGCGCGGCATGCCAAGGCGCACCGGCATGTGGAAAATCTCTTCACCCAGTTCCACCATCCCCTTCATGAGGGAGGAACCGCCTGTAATCACGATGCCGGAGGCAATCATTTCCTCCATGCCGCTGCGGCGCAGCTCGCCGAGCACGAATTCATACAGCTCGACCACGCGCGGCTCGATCACCTCGGCCAGCGTCTGCACCGACAACTGGCGCGGGTCGCGGCCATCGACGCCGGGCACTTCCACCACTTCGCGCGAGTCGGCCAGCTGGCGCAAGGCGCAGCCGTGCTTGATCTTGATCTCTTCGGCCGACTGGGTCGGCGTGCGGAACGCCACCGCCACGTCGTTGGTGATCTGGTCGCCTGCGATCGGCACCACGGCGGTATGGCGGATTGCGCCCTGCTTGAACACGGCGATGTCGGTTGTGCCGCCGCCGATATCCACCAGGCAGACGCCGAGCTCCTTCTCGTCCTCGGTCAATACCGCCAGGCTGGAAGCCAGCGGCTGCAGGATGAGGTCGCTCACCTCCAGGCCGCAGCGCTTGATGCACTTGACGATGTTCTGCGCAGCGGAGACGGCGCCGGTGACGATATGCACCTTGACCTCGAGCTTCATGCCGCTCATGCCCAGGGGCTCGCGCACGTCCTCCTGGCCGTCGATGATGAATTCCTGCGTGAGGATGTGCAGGATCTGCTGGTCGGACGGCAAGGCAATCGCGCGCGCGGTCTCGATCACGCGGTCCACGTCCATCTGCGTCACCTCGGCATCCTTGATCTTCACCATGCCGTGCGAATTGAGGCTCTTGATATGCGAGCCCGCAATGCCGGTGAACACGGTGCTGATCTTGCAATCCGCCATGAGCTCGGCCTCTTCCAGCGCGCGCTGGATGGCCTGCACCGTGGAATCGATATTCACCACCACGCCCTTCTTCAGCCCGCGCGAGGTGTTCTGACCCAGGCCGATGACCTTGAGGCTGCCGTCCAGCTGCAACTCGGCCACGATCGCCACGATCTTCGAGGTGCCTATATCCAGCCCGACAATCAGATTCTTATCTTCCCGGACCCTGCTCATTTATTTCTCCAATTTTCCATGTTACTCAGGCTGCTCCTGTCTTGCGTTTTGGCGTCGACCCCTCGGGCTTGCGTACGGCAAACCCGTTGGGATAGCGCAAATCGGCGTAGTTGATCGCCACTTTCAACCCGCCCAATGTCTGTCCGTATACGCTGGCGAATTTCTGCAAGCGCGTTTCCATCTCTTCCCGCCCCAGCTCGATCACCATGCCATTGCTGGTCTTGATCTGCCAGGCGCGGCGCGGGGTCAAAGCCAGTTGCGCGATATGCATGCCGGTACCCGTACCCAGGATCTGGCTATATACGCCGTATTGCTTCGCCACCTCCGCCACGCCGTCCCCCGGACCGTAGAACACCGGCAGGTCGCTGTCCGACGCCGCATGGAACAGCTCGCCGTACGTATTCACCAGCGCGATATTGCCCCAGCGTGCCAGCTCCCTCTGTTCCTCGATCACCACCTCCAAACGGTCGGGCCAGCGCTTGCGCACGCTGACCTTGCGCGCCCACGGCAGCTTCTGGAAAGCGTCGCGCGCCTTCACCACGTCCACCGTGAAGAAATTGCCCTGCAAATGCCGGTCCGCGATCAGCTTGATCTGCTCGCGCGTCACGTGTTCCAGCGTGCCTTCCACCCGCACTTCCTTGAGCGGGAAAATCGGCAGGTGCACCACCACATACACCAGCCCATACAAAAACATCACGGCCGCCAGCGCATTGAGCAGGTTCGCGATCCAGTTAAGGGCGCGCGGCTTATCCCACATGCGCAAGCTCCAATATCCTCAGCACCAGCTCGTCGAAACTGAGCCCGACCGCCTTGGCCCCCATGGGCACCAGGCTGTGGTCGGTCATGCCGGGCGAGGTATTCACTTCAAGCAAGTAATGCCGTCCGGCTTCGTCCATGAGGAAGTCCACCCTTCCCCAGCCCTGCCCGCCGACGACGCGGAACGCCTGCAAAGCCTCGGCCTTGATTTTTTCCTCCAGCGCGGCATCCAGCCCGCACGGGCAGAGGTATTGCGTATCGTCGCGCAGGTACTTGGCCTCGTAGTCGTAGAACTCGTTGGCAGGCACGATGCGGATCACGGGCAAGGCTTCGTCGCCGAGAATGCCCACCGTGTACTCGCCGCCGCCGACGAATTGCTCCGCGATCACCAACGGGTCGGACTTGGCCGCCAACTCATAGGCAGCCTTGAGGCCGCCTGCCGTCTTTACCTTGCTGATGCCGATGCTGGAGCCCTCGTTGGCAGGCTTCACGAACAAGGGCAGGCCAAGGCGCTGCTCGATCGCGGCAAAGTCGCCGTCGGCATCAACCAGCTCGAACTCGGGCGTCGCCACGCCAGCCGCGCGCCAGAGCAGCTTGGTGCGCCATTTGTCCATGCCCACGCTGGACGCCATCACGCCGCTGCCGGTATAGGGAATGCCCATGAGCTCCAGCGCGCCCTGGATGGTGCCGTCCTCGCCATAGCGGCCATGCAACGCAATGAACACGCGGTCGAATCCGGCCAGCTCGCTCAACTCGCGCTCTGCCGGGTCGAAGGCATGGGCATCGACTCCGCCGCGGCGCAAGGCAGCCAGCACCGCGGCGCCGCTCTTCAGCGACACCTCGCGCTCGCCCGACTTGCCGCCCAGCAGCACGGCCACCCTGCCGAAATCCCTACTCATGCCCATCCTCTCCAATCACTCTCACTTCCGGTTGCAGGTCCACGCCCTGCTGTTGCTTCACCACCGCCTGCACATGCAGGATCAATTGCTCTATATCCTTTGCCGTCGCCCCGCCCTGGTTGACGATGAAGTTGGCGTGCTTCTCCGACACTTGCGCCCCGCCGATGCTGTAGCCTTTGAGGCCGCTGGCCTCGATCAGGCGCGCCGCATGGTCGCCCGGCGGGTTGCGGAACACCGACCCGGCATTCGGCAGGTTCAACGGCTGTGTCGCGAGACGCCTGGCCAACAGCTGCTTGATCCTGGCCTCGGCTTCCATCGCATCGCCATCGGCCAGCCTGAACCAGGCCGCGACGAACCACTCGTCCGCCACCGGCATCTCCACATGGCGGTAGGCGGTGGCGAACGCCTGGTGGTTGCGCTCGTGCAGCTTGCCTTCGCGGTCTATGGTCAGCACGCGGTCGACAATTTCCCAAGTCTCGCCGCCATGGCAGCCGGCATTCATCGCCAGCGCACCGCCCACGGTCCCGGGAATGCCCGCCATGAACTCCGCGCCATGCCGATGCTGGCGCGCGGCAAACTTGGCAAGCTTGGCGCAGGTTACGCCCGCCTCGGCGTAGACAAACTCTTTATCCGTCTGCAATGTAGTCAACGCACCATGCATAAGGACCACAGTGCCCCTGACGCCACCGTCACGCACCAGCAAGTTGGAACCCAGGCCGATAAAATACAGCGGCTCGTCGGCAGGCAATCCGGCAAGGAATTGCTGCAGGTCGTCCAGGCTGGCGGGCACATACAGCCGCTCGGCCGCCCCGCCCGCACGCCAGCTGGTATAACGGGCCAGGGACTCGTCATACAGCAAGTTGCCTGTCGCGACCGTAGCCGTCACTGCACGGCCTCCATGGGTACGCTCTCTGCAGCGGCCGCCAGCTCCCTGGTTTTAGCGGCGACCTGGCCGATGGAGCCTGCGCCCATCACGATCACCACATCGCCATCCCGCGCCATATCCACGATCGCCTGCGGCAATTCCTGCGGCGTTTCCACGAATAGCGGTTCCACCTTGCCAGCGACACGAATCGCGCGTACCAGCGAGCGGCCGTCAGCTGCCACGATTGGCGCTTCTCCGGCGGAATACACTTCGGTCAGCACCACCACGTCGGCGCCGGAAAGCACTTTGACGAAATCCTCGAAGCAATCACGGGTGCGGGTATAGCGGTGCGGCTGGAAAGCCAGCACCAGCCTGCGCCCGGGAAAGGCATCGCGAGCTGCTGCAATCACGGCATTCATCTCGACCGGGTGGTGCCCGTAATCATCGATCAATGTGAAGTACCCGCCGTTTTTCGCCGGCATTTCGCCATACCGCTCGAAACGGCGTCCCACACCCTTGAACTCGGCCAGCGCCTTAATGATGGCGCTGTCGGGCACGTTCAACTCGCTCGCCACTGCAATCGCGGCCAGCGCATTCAGCACGTAATGCCTGCCAGGCAGGTTGAGCGTGACATCGAATGTCGTCGTCACGCCGTTGATGCGGCTCACGGTAAAGTGCATGCGCCCATTTTCCGCACGCACGTTGCTGGCGCGGATACGGGCCTCTTCCGAGAAGCCGTACGGCATGACCTGCTTGGAAATCTGCGGCAGGATGGCGCGGATATTCGGGTCGTCGATGCATACCACGGCCATGCCGTAGAACGGCAGGCGCTGCAGGAATTCGACGAATGCCCCTTTGAGCCGCTCGAAATCATGGCCATAGGTATCCATGTGGTCTGCATCGATATTGGTGACCACGGAAATGATGGGAGTAAGGTGCAGGAAGGAGGCATCCGACTCATCGGCTTCCGCGACAATGAACTCTCCCGACCCCAGGCGCGCATTGCTGCCCGAGGCTTCCAGCCGTCCGCCGATCACGAAGGTAGGATCCATCCCGGCTTCCGCCAGGATGCTGGCAATGAGGCTGGTGGTCGTGGTCTTGCCGTGCGTGCCGGCGATCGCGATCCCCTGGCGGAAACGCATGAGCTCGGCCAGCATCAGCGCGCGCGGAATGATGGGAACGCTGCGCTCGCGCGCCGCCACCACTTCGGGGTTGTCATCCTTGACCGCGCTGGAAATCACCACCACGTCGGCCTCTCCAAGGTTTTCCGCGGCATGGCCCTGGTGCAGCCTGGCGCCGAACCCGGCCAGCCTTCGCGTGGTCGCATTGTCGGCGAGATCCGAGCCGCTGACGCTGAAGCCCAGGTTGAGCAGGACTTCGGCAATGCCGCTCATGCCGGAACCGCCTATACCGACAAAATGCACGTGTTTCACTTTATGTTTCATGGGCGTTTCCCTCCCTGCGACGGCAGGGCAATACTTTCTAATTCGTTTGCAATCGTCTCTGTCGCCTTAGGCCTGCCCAGCTCGCGCGCGGCATGCGCCATCGCCAGCAGGCGGGTGCGAGTCAGCTTCTGCAGCAGCGCGGCCAGT
This sequence comes from Methylobacillus draconifructus, assembly GCF_045984355.1. Taxonomy (NCBI): domain Bacteria; kingdom Pseudomonadati; phylum Pseudomonadota; class Betaproteobacteria; order Nitrosomonadales; family Methylophilaceae; genus Methylobacillus; species Methylobacillus draconifructus. The sequence continues at coordinate 185,890 of NZ_JBJQII010000001.1, forward strand.
CTCTGCGGCGTCAGTTCCTGCTGCGGCAAATGGATGGCTGCGCCGTGCTCGGCCATCCAGCGGGCGTTGTCGCGCTGGTGCGAGGTGGTCGACACCACCAGCGGCACCAGGATGCTGGCGACGCCGGCCACCGCCAGCTCGCTCACCGTGATCGCCCCGGCCCGGCATACCAGCACATCGGCCTCGGCATAGGCGCCCGCCATGTCGTCGATAAAGGGCACCACCCTGGCTTCCACGCCAGCGGCGGCATAAGCCTCGCGCAAGGCGTCGATATGTTGCGCGCCGGACTGATGGGTCACTACCGGACGCTGTCCCGCAGACAGCAAAGCCAACGCCTTGGGCAAAGTCGCATTCAGCACTTGCGCCCCCAGGCTGCCGCCCACCACCAGCACGTGCAGCGGGCCTTGACGGCCGGCAAAGCGCTGCTCCGGCGAAGCGATATCAACAATCTCGGCACGCACCGGGTTGCCGGTCACGCGCGCCTTGAACGCCATGCCGCCCAACGTCGCGGCGCCGCCATCGAAACCGAACAACACGCGCTTGGCATGCTTGACCAGCGCCCGGTTCGACATCAGCAAGGCGGCATCCGCATTCACCACTGCCAGCGGCACGCTCGCAGCCCTGGCCGCCCAGCCGCCCGGCACGGTGACATAGCCGCCCATACCGAGCACCGCCTGCGGCTTCAATTCACGCATCAGGCGCCATGCCGTCCAGGTGGATCCCAGCAGGCGGAACATCCCCTGCAACGTATGTTTCCATCCCTTGCCGCGCAGGCCGGAGAACTTGAGCTGCGTCATCGGCAATCCGCTGGGTGGCACCAGGCGGTTTTCCATCCCGTGGGTCGTGCCCAGCCAATGCACGTTCCAGCCGCGCGCCTGCATGGCCTTGGCGATCGCCAAGCCTGGCATGACGTGCCCGCCGGTGCCTGCCGCCATGATGAGTAAGGTCTTACTCATGCAAACCACCTTTGACCCATGGGAAAACAGGCGCCTGGCAATGTTGGCAAATCCCTTTGAATATCGTGTTATCCATCATGCCGGCAATCCCTTTTGAAGGCGCCTGTTTTCCCAATCGACCCTAAGTAGGATCGCCAAGGCAATGCAGTTCGCCAGAATGCCGCTGCCGCCGAAAGACAGCAATGGCAGGGTCAGGCCCTTGGTCGGCAGCACGCCCATGTTCACGCCGATATTGATGATGCTCTGCACGCCGATCCAGACGCCTATGCCCTGCGCAAGCAAGGCGGAGAAATAACGCTCGTTGGCGACGGCTTCCTTGCCGATGCGGAAGGCGCGGATCACCAGCCAAGCGAACAGGCCGACCACCACCATGACGCCAATGAAGCCGAGCTCCTCGGCAATCACCGCCATGAGAAAGTCTGTATGCGCTTCGGGCAGGTAGAGTAGTTTTTCCACGCTGGCGCCCAGGCCGACGCCCAGCCATTCGCCGCGTCCGAATGCGATCAGGGCGTGGGAAAGCTGGTAGCCCTTGCCGAACGGGTCGGCCCAGGGGTCCATGAATCCGATCACGCGCTGCAGGCGGTAAGGCGAACTCCAGATCAGCCCCACGACCGCCACCGGCAGCAAAGCCATCAGGCCGACGAAAATACGGGCGTTGATGCCGCCGAGCCAGAGAATCGCCATGGAAATCGACACGATCACGCTGAACGCGCCGAAGTCGGGCTCGCGCAGCAGCAGCCAGCCGACCACCACCATCACCGCCACCATGGGCAGGAAGCCGCGCTTGATGCTGTCCATCACTTCCGCCTTGCGGATGGTGTAGTCCGCGACATAGATCGCGGCAAACAGCTTCATGAATTCCGAAGGCTGCAGATTGATGACGAACAGCGACAGCCAGCGCTGGCTGCCGTTGACGTTGCGGCCGACGCCGGGAATCAGTACCAGCACCAGCAGGAACAGGCCCAGCAGGAACAGATACGGCGCCATCTTCTGCCAGAACCGGGTCGGCACCTGGAATGCGAGCAAGGCCGCCGTCAGGCTGATCACCAGGAAAATGGAGTGGCGCACCAGGAAATAGGTCGGCTGGTGCCCGGTCATCTTGTCGGCCTCCGCCAACGCAATCGAGGCGGAATACACCATGACCAGGCCGATGCCGAGCAGGATCAGCGTTACCCAGACCAGGCCCTGGTCATAAGTCGACGATGAGGAGGTCAGTCGGTCGCGCCCGCTCAGCATGTACATCATGTTGTTCATGCCCGCGCCTCTCTTTTCTGCAGGCCATTGACCGCCTTCACGAAGATCTCCGCGCGGTGCACGTAATTGCGGAACATATCCAGGCTCGCGCAAGCGGGCGAGAGCAACACGGCATCACCGATGCCAGCCAGATCGAACGCCTTCACCACGGCCTCCTCGAGACTGGCCACATGCTCCAGCGGCACGCCTGTATTCTGCAATGCGTCGGCAATCAAACCGGCGTCGCGCCCGATCAGCACCACGGCGCGCGCATGTCCGGCCACAGGCGTTTGCAAGGGCGCAAAATCCTGTCCCTTGCCGTCGCCGCCCGCAATCAGCACCAGCTTGCGGCTCAAGCCATTGAGCGCCGCGACGGTAGCGCCGACATTGGTGCCCTTGGAATCATCATAAAAGGATACGCCGTCGATATCGGCCACCCATTGCACACGGTGCGGCAAACCCTTGAAATCACGCAATGCCCGCAACGCGACAGTCTCGTCGATGTCGAGCACGGTGCACAATGCCAGCGCCGCCAGGGCGTTGGCTGCATTATGCAGGCCGGTAATTTTCAGGTCGGACACCGGCATCAGCTTGCGCTGCCCGCGGGCAAGCCAGGCTTCGCCGGCATCATGCAGCAGGCCGAACTCCTGCTCACTGCCCGGCGCGCCCAGGCCGAACATGCGCTGGGCGATGCCGCCAAGCGCCATTTCCCGGCTCCATGCGTCGTCAGCATTGAGCACCTGCAGCCCGGCGTGGGCGAAAATGCGCGCCTTGGTGTCGGCATACGCCTGCATGTCGGCATAACGGTCCATGTGGTCTTCGCTGATATTTAGCACCGTGGCAGCGTCCGCCGCCAGGCTGTGCGTGGTTTCCAGCTGGAAGCTGGAAAGCTCAAGCACGTAGACATCCGCTGCCTCGTCGATCGCATCCAGCACCGGCAGGCCGATATTGCCGGCCACGACTGTCCTCAGGCCCGCGGCCTTGCAAATCTCGCCCACCAGCGTGGTCACCGTGCTCTTACCGTTCGCGCCTGTAATCGCAATGACCTTGGCATGCGCCGGCTTTGCCTGGGCAAACAGCTCGACATCGCCCACCACCTGCACGCCGCGTTTGATGGCAGCCTGGATTTGCGGCTCGGCCAATGGCACGCCTGGACTGGCCACGATCAGTTCCGCACCCTGGAATGCATCCTCGGCGAAAGGCCCCAGATGTACCGCAATACCGGGAAACTCCTGCTTGACTGCATCAAGGCCCGGCGGCAGCTCACGGCTGTCGGCAACGGACAGGCGTGCGCCCTGGCGAGCGAGCCAGCGCAATGCCGAAAGGCCGGTATCTCCCAGCCCCAGCACCAACACCTGTTTGTCCTTGAGTTGCAGCATAGATCCTTTAACCTGTTTCCTTATCTCAGCTTCAACGTGGAGAGGCCGACCAGCACCAGCATCATGGTGATGATCCAGAACCTGACCACGACTTGCGTCTCTTTCCAGCCCTTGAGCTCGTAGTGGTGATGCAAGGGCGCCATGCGGAAAATCCGCTTGCCCGTAAGCTTGAACGACCCCACCTGCAGCATCACCGAAATGGTTTCCATCACGAACACGCCGCCCATGATGAACAGCACGATTTCCTGGCGCACGATCACGGCCACGGTGCCCAGCGCGGCTCCCAGCGCCAGCGCGCCGACGTCGCCCATGAATACTTCTGCGGGATAGGCGTTGAACCAGAGGAAGCCCAGGCCCGCGCCGCCGATCGCCGCACAGAACACAGTGAGTTCACCTGCCCCAGGCACATAGGGCACGCCGAGGTACTTGGAGAAATAAAGATGGCCCGCCACATAGGCAAACACCGCCAGGGCGCTCGCCACCATCACGGTGGGCATGATCGCGAGGCCGTCCAGCCCGTCGGTCAGGTTGACCGCGTTGCTGGTGCCGACAATCACGAAATAGGTCAGCACGATGAAGCTCACCACGCCCATCGGCAGCACCAGATGCTTGAAGAACGGCACGATCAGCTCGGTCTCCGCCGGCACCGTCGCGGTATAGAACAAATAGGCCGCAACGCCCGCGCCTATCAATGACTGCCAGAAATATTTCGCCTTGGCCGACAATCCCTTGGGATTGCGGTAGACTACCTTGCGCCAGTCATCGACCCAGCCGATCACGCCGAAACCCAGGGTCGTGATCAGCACCACCCAGACGAAACGGTTGGAAAGATCGGCCCAGAGCAAGGTCGAGACTGCAATCGCGATGAGGATCAACGCGCCGCCCATGGTCGGGGTGCCCGCCTTCACCAGGTGGGTTTGCGGGCCGTCATCGCGTACGGATTGCCCCACCTTGTATTCGGTGAGCTTGCGGATCAGCTTAGGCCCCACCAGGAAGGAAATCGTCAATGCCGTCAATGTCGCGAGGACGGCGCGCAGCGTGATGTAATTGAACACATTAAAGCCGCGAATATCCTGGGCCAGCCAACGGGCGAGTTCGAGCAGCATTATGGTTTCTCCTTTTGTTCTTGCAGCAAGTCGACGACACGCTCCATGCACATGAAGCGCGACCCCTTGACCAGCACAACGGTATCGGCATCCAATGCCGGTAGCAGGAATGCCGCCAGGCTTTCCACCGTCTCGTGATGGCTCGCGCCACTGCCGTATGCCTCCACGGCCTTGGCAGACAAGACGCCCAGCGCATGCAGGGCATCCACGCCTGCCGCTTTGGCATAAGCGCCCAATTCGGCATGCAAGGCCGCTTCGTTCTCGCCCAGCTCGCCCATGTCGCCCACGACAAGCAACCGTTTTCCAGACTGGCTGGCAAGCACGTCGATCGCGGCTCTCATTGAAGCAGGATTGGCGTTGTAGGTATCATCGATCAGCAATGCGCCGCGCCTGCCGGACTTGCGCTGCAGCCTGCCCTTGACGCCGGAAAAACCGGCAAGGCCCCCGGCAACCGCATCCAGCGGCACGCCCATGGACAAGGCGGCGGCTGTGGCGGCCAGCGCGTTCCTGATGTTGTGCAGACCAGGCACGGGCAAGCGCAATGCGCATTCGCCGGCAGGCGTGCTCAATTGCAGGTCGCTGCCTTCTGAATGCAGCGCATAATCCGCCGTGACGTCTCCGCCGGCGTTGAGGCCGAAACGCACGATGCGGTGCCGGCCTGCCAGGGACTGCCATAGGCCGGCAAACGCATCGTCGGCGTTGATCACCGCCACGCCGTCATCCGCCAATCCCTCGAAAATCTCGCCCTTGGCTTTCGCCACGCCCTCGACGGAACCCAGGCCGCCCAGGTGCGCGGAAGTCGCATTGTTGATCAATGCCACGTCAGGACGGCCAATCCGGGTGAGGTAGCTGATCTCGCCGAAATGGTTCATGCCCATTTCCACCGCGGCATAGCGGTGGCGCTCACGCAAGCGCAGCAGCGTAAGCGGCAGGCCGATGTCGTTGTTCAGGTTGCCCTGAGTCGCAAGCACAGCATCATCCGCGCCTGCCGCGACCCGCAGGATTGCTGCCAGCATTTCCTTGACGCTGGTCTTGCCGTTGCTGCCGGTAATCGCCGCCACGGGAATATTGAATTTCCGGCGCCAGTAGGCGGCCAATTGACCCAATGCAAGACGGGTATCCTCGACCAATACGGCGGGCCCTGCCCCGACAGCACGAGATAGCAACAAGGCAGCAGCGCCTTGGTTCAATACGTCCTGGGCGTAATCATGGCCGTCGAATCGCTCACCCTTGAGCGCCACAAACAACTGCGCCGGCTCCAGCTTGCGGCTGTCCGTGCCTACGGACTGGACCAGCACGTCGGCGCCGATCAGAGTGCCACCCGTTGCCTTGGCGATTTCGGATAGATACATCATGTGGCGACCCCTAAGATGTTGGCCGCCACAGCAGCATCATTGAATGGATGCCGTACGCCTGATATTTCCTGGTAATCCTCGTGCCCCTTGCCCGCGATCAGCACGACGTCGCCCGCCTGCGCCGACCTAATTGCCTGGATAATGGCTTTTTCCCGATCGGGCTCCACCTGGGCCGGACCATGCAAGCCAGCCACCACCTCGGCAATGATCGCCTCGGGGTCCTCACCGCGCGGATTGTCCGAAGTCACGATCACCTTGTCTGCCAGTCTTGAAGCGACTTCCGCCATCAGCGGGCGCTTACCTTTATCCCGGTCGCCGCCGCAACCGAATACGCAAATGAGGCTGGCCTTTGCCTGCTCGCGCAAGGCAAGCAATGCCTTTTCCAGCGCATCGGGGCTATGCGCATAATCCACCACGACCAATGGCTGGCCGCCGCCGCCAAGTTGCTGCATGCGCCCGGGTGCAGGCCGGATTTCAGCCAGGACGCGCACCGCGTCTTCCAGTACGACTTCCGAGGCAAGCAATGTCGCCAATACGGCGAGCAGGTTGCTGGCATTAAAGCGCCCCACCAGCTTGGCATGCACCGCGGCTTCACCATGCGGGGTATGCACGTGCATATGCAGGCCCTCGGCGTCGAAGTACAGATCATGGCCGCGCACGTCCCCGCCGCTCAATCCATAGCTCAGCACATGCTTGCCCTTGGCCTTAAGCTCGCTCAGCAACTCCCGGCCAAAGGCATCGTCCTGGTTGAGGATGGCGGTCTGCATGCCGTCAAAACGGAACAACTTGCGCTTGGCGTCGGCGTAACTCGCCATATCGCCGTGATAATCCAGGTGGTCGCGTGTCAGATTGGTCAGCACGGCGACCTTGAAATCGATGCCGTTCACCCGCCCTTGGTCCAGCCCGTGCGAGGAAACCTCCATCGCCGCCACTTCGGCGCCCGCTTGCAGGTAGTCGGCAAGCATGGATTGCAGCAGGATAGGGTCAGGCGTAGTGTTCGCCGCAGCGGACAAGGCATCCGGAAAGCCGTTGCCCAGGGTGCCGATCACCACCGCCTTGCGTCGAAGGGCGTTGAACGCCTGCGCCAGCCAATGGCTGCAGGAGGTTTTTCCATTGGTGCCGGTCACGCCTATCATCCAGAGTTGGCGGGACGGGTGGCCGTAGAATTCTCCGGCGATGGCGCTTGCCTTGCGACGCAAACCTGTTACAGGCTGGTTGGCAACGGCCCATGAAGGACTCCAGTCGAATCCCTCCTGCTCCCATACCACGCCGGCCGCCCCGTTGGCGATGGCCTGCTCGATGAAACGGCGCCCATCGGCCTGCTCGCCCGGATAGGCAAGGAACAGGCTGCCGGCAGAAGCACGGCGGCTATCCGAAGTCATGCCGGTGAAATGATGGCGGTCAAGGCTGGGCAGGCTCATACCACCTCCTTGATCTCGGGCAGGTCGTCGACAGGGATCACGACATTGTTGTTCGGCGCATCCTGCGGGATCGCCAGCATGCGTAGCGCGCCCGACATCACCTTGCTGAATACCGGGGCGGCCACCGTACCGCCGTAATATTTGCCGCCACTTGGGTCGTCGATCATCACCGCAATGATCAAGCGCGGGTTGGATGCAGGCGCAAAACCGACAAACGAGGATACATAGTGGTTTGCCTGGTAGCCGCCCACGCCGGGCTTGTGCGCCGTCCCGGTTTTGCCTGCGACGCGGTAGCCCAGCACTTGTGCCCTTGGGGCAGTGCCGCCAGGCTGGATCACCGTCTCCATCATGTCGCGCAGGTGATGCGCAGTTTCGGGGGTATAAACCTGATGGCCAACAGGAGGCTCCTTGAGCTTGAGCAGGGAGACCGGCAGCAAGGCGCCATCATTGGTGAATACGGTGTAGGCACGCGCCAGCTGCAGCAAGGTCAGGCTGAGGCCATGGCCGTAAGACATGGTGGCCTGCTCGATCGGGCGCCAGGTCTTGTAATTGCGTAGCCTTCCGGAAGCTTCGCCAGGGAAACCGATGCGCGTCACGGAGCCGAACCCGACCTGGTTATAGATGCTCCACATGTAATGCGGCTCCAGGCTCAGCGCCATCTTGGCCGAACCGATATTGGAAGACTTCTGAATGACCTGCGCGACCGTGAGCACGCCTTGCGGGTGCGCATCACGGATCGTGGCCTTGCCGATGCGCATTGCGCCGGACGATGTATCGATGAGCGTGCTAGGCTTGTACTGTCCGCTATCGAGGGCTGCCGCGGCAGTAAACGGCTTCAGCGTCGATCCGGGCTCGAAAGTGTCGACGATCGCCCGGTTGCGTGAACGGCCCCCGGTCAGATTGACCGGATTGTTCGGGTTGTAGCTGGGCACGTTTGCCATCGCCAGCACCTCGCCGGTCTTGGCATCCAGCACGACCGCAGAACCTGCCTTGGCCTTGTGCTCTTCCACCGCCGCCGCCAGTTCGCGATAAGCCAGGTATTGAAGCTTGCGGTCTATGGAAAGCGCCAGGTCGCGGCCATCCTGCGGAACCTTGACTGCCTCGAGGTCTTCGACGATACGCCCTTGCCTGTCCTTGATCACGCGGCGGCTGCCCGGCTTGCCGGACAACCATTTCTGGGAATGCAGCTCGAAGCCTTCCTGACCGTTATCGTCAATGCCGGTAAAGCCGACAAGGTGAGCAGTCACTTCCCCAGCAGGATAATAGCGGCGGTATTCGCGCTGCATGAAGACGCCAGGAATGCCGATGCTCATCACCTGCGCGGCAAGCTCAGGCGGCAGGCGGCGCTTGAGATAAACGAATTCACGCTGCGTGTTATCGAACTTGGATTTGATCGCTTCCGGCTTGAGCTTGAGGATGCTCGCCAGTTTCGCCAATTGTTCATGCGTCGCCTTCACGTCTGGCGGGCTGGCCCAGATGGACTCCACAGGCGTGCTGATCGCCAGCGGCTCGCCGTAACGGTCGGTGATCTTGCCGCGGTGCGCGGGCAGGCTCAACAGGCGGCTATAGCGCGCATCGCCCTTTTGCTGCAGAAAGGATTTATGCACGCTCTGCAAATAGACGCTGCGCCCCAGCAGCACGGCAAAACCGCACAGCACCAGCACCAGCAGGAGGCGGCGGCGCCAGACCGGCAGCCTGACCACGACCCGCGGCTTCGACCCCACGCGCATGCGCATCGCCCCCATCATGGCGCGACCACCTGTATGCGGCTTGGATCAGGCACCTGCATGTTCAGGCGCCGCTCGGCAATCTGCTCGATGCGGGAATGCATGGCCCAGGTGCTTTGCTCCAATTGCAGCTGGCCCCACTCTATCTCGTATTGCTTGGCCGCATCCTCTTGCTGCTGCAGCTCGATATAGAGCTTGCGCGCCTTGTGCTGTGACGTAATGACGCCCAGCGCCGCCACTATCACCACAAGGAAGAGGATCAGGTTAAGCTTGGCCATTATTGCACCGCGGTCCTTTCCGCAACGCGCAATACGGCGCTGCGTGAACGCGGATTGCGCCTGACCTCGGCATCGCCCGGGCGCACCGCACGCCCGACCGCCACCAGGCGGGGCTGCGGCAGATCCTTCGCACGCACGGGGAAATTCGCAGGCAAGTCATCCCTGTCCTGCTCGGCACGGATAAAGCGTTTCACAATGCGGTCTTCCAGCGAGTGGAAGCTGATCACCGCCAAACGCCCTTGCGCTGCCAATAGCGGCAGGCACTGAGGAAGGGTCAGCGACAATTCCTCAAGCTCCTGATTGATGAAAATCCGTAAAGCCTGAAAGGTGCGCGTCGCCGGATCTTGGCCAGGCTCGACTTTTGGGACCGCCCCTGCCACGATCTTGGCAAGTTGTCCGGTAGTGGAGATGACCACCCCTCCTGTGCGCTGCGCAACAATCGCCCTTGCAATCTGTTTAGCAAACCGTTCTTCACCATATTCCTTTATTACCCCCGTCAGTTCCTGCTCCGTTGCAGCCGCGACGAACTCAGCCGCTGTCTGTCCACGGCTTTGGTCCATGCGCATATCGAGCGGGCCGTCAAACCTGAAGCTGAAGCCGCGCTCGCCCTCGTCGATCTGTGGAGATGAAATTCCCAGATCCAGCAACACACCATCTACTTTTTGAATATTCAGATCCGCCAGGACTTCCGCCATGGCGGCAAAATGACTGTGGACGATCGTAAAGCGCGCATCCTGGATACCCCGTGCGGCCTCAACGGCGGCTAGGTCGCGGTCCAGCGCCACCAGGCGCCCTTGCGGTCCGAGTTTTTCCAGTATCTTGCGGCTATGCCCGCCCCGGCCGAACGTGCCGTCGACATAAATGCCGTCAGGCTTGATCGCCAGTGCCTCCACCGCTTCGTCCAACAAAACCGTTACATGCTGAGAAACCTGGGGAGCGGGTACATGGCGAACGCCAGCACTCACAGCGAAAAACCCTCCAACTCGGCAGGCAACTCCATATTCTCGGACGACATCACCTGCTGCAACTGGGCCCGCCAGGCCTCCATGCCCCAAAGCTCGAAGTGGCTGCCCTGCCCCACCAGCATCACCTGCTTCTCCAACCCGGCAAACTCCCTCAATACCGGGGAAACCAGCAAGCGGCCGGCGCTGTCCAGCTCGACGTCTTCGGCAAAACCCACCAGCAAGCGCTGCAAGGCACTGGACTGGCGATCGAAACTGGAAAGCGCCATCACCTTGGATTGGATTGGCTCCCAGGCAGGCTGGGGATACAGGAGCAGGCAACGATGTGGATGGGCAGTCAGGACAAGGCTGCCCTCGCTTTGAGCGTGCAGGGCGTCACGGTGCTTGGCTGGCACAGCCAGCCTGCCTTTGGCATCCATATTTAATGACGTCGCACCGCGAAACATGAGGTCCCTTGGCCGATACCAGCGTTTAGCGCGCTGGCATCGGCATTAAATTTTGTCAGATCGGGAGATGGGTAATTGCCAACCATCCGGAGATGAGCAATCAACTTTGATCAACAATTACCCACAAAACTCCACTTTTCTCCACTAACACCCACTATAGATAAAAAAAAATGGCAATGCAAGGGCTTTTTTAGGATTTTTCCTTTACGGGACAATGACTTAGATGATTTTTATGAGAAAATTTTTATCCTTAAAAAATAAGGAGATAGGCAATTTAGTGAAAGTGCTTTATGAGAAACAGTTGCGAGGTGGCTGAATCTTGGTATGGGGAAGTATTGGCAGGGAAAGAATCTATATTCGACTATCTTGGAACAAGATTGAAGCTGGCCGGTAAGCCGGGTTCTGTCCCCGCAGTGCGGGTGGCAGCCATTCATCTAGGCCTAGCGTTGCCGCTAGGCTCAAGCAACCTACCCGGTAGCAGCGCGAGCCACGCCATTGCTACCCTATTTGGTCTTGCTCCGGATGGAGGTTACCGCGTTTCACGTCCACCTTGCGGCTTACTCGTCTCTGTGGCCCTATTCCTCGCCTCACGGCGTACGGCCGTTAGCCGTCATCCTGCTCTATGGAGCCCGGACTTTCCTCCCCTCGCTTGCGCGAGCGGCGGCTGCCTGGCCAGCTTCGGCGCTAGTGTACCACACGCACCTTCCAGCCTGATGCGCCATAAGACCAAGGCAACACCGCGCCGAAGCAGATAGCTATTTCAGGCGCCAGGCAATTGTGCTGCTTGCCCGCAAGGGTACCAGCTCTTCGTCAGCAAACGGCAGGCTTGCTGGAACTTCCCATGCGTTCTTTTCCAGGGTGATCTTGTCCGCATTGCGCGGCAAGCGGTAAAAATCAGGCCCATGGAAGCTTGCAAATGCTTCCAGCCCGTCCAACGCGCCAGCCTCATCAAACACTTCGGCATAAAGCTCGATCCCGGCATGCGCGGTATACATGCCGGCGCAGCCACAAGCCGCCTCTTTTGCGGATTTCGGATGCGGCGCGCTATCGGTGCCCAGGAAGAATTTGGGATCGCCGGAAGTCGCCGCCGCGACCAAGGCCAGGCGATGCTCCTCGCGCTTGAGTACCGGCAGGCAATAATGATGCGGACGAATGCCTCCGTTGAACATGGCATTGCGGTTCATGAGCAGGTGGTGCGCCGTGATGGTGGCAGCGACGTTCTCCGACGCCCCGGCGACGAACTCGGCCGCATCCCTGGTCGTAATGTGCTCAAATACCACCCGCAATCCCTGGAAACGCTCCAGCAACGGAATCATATTGCGCTCGATGAACACCCGCTCGCGGTCGAACACATCCACATTGGCATCGGTCACTTCGGCATGCACCAGCAAGGGAACCCCGTGCTTCTCCATGGCCTCCAGCGCCTTGACGCAATGCCCGAGGTTGGTCACCCCTGAGTCGGAATTGGTGGTAGCTCCGGCAGGGTAAAGCTTCACGCCATGCACGATGCCGCTGTCCTTGGCCAGGACAATTTCATCGGCACTGGTGTTATCCGTCAGGTACAAAGTCATCAACGGCTCAAAACTTGAACCGGCAGGCAATGCCCGTACGATACGTTCACGATAAGCGCGCGCCAATGCCGTAGTCGTCACCGGCGGACGCAGGTTGGGCATGACAATCGCCCGCCCGAAGCGCCTTGCGGCATCCGGCAACACCGCAGACAAGGCCGCGCCATCGCGCAAATGCAGGTGCCAATCATCAGGGCGTGTGATGGTGATGGTAGTCGTCATGAAACTCTCTATATTTAATATCTAACAATATGGTTCAGGATTGCTTGAGACTGAGCGCCAGCTCATACAGCGCATTCTTCTTGGCTCCGGTAATCTCGGTCGCCAGCTTGACCGCCTGCTTCAGGGGCAGTTCATCCAGCAGCAACGTCAATACGCGTTGCGCCTCGGCATCGACGGGAGCAACCTCCTTCGCCGGTGCAGGCTCCACCAATAGCACGAATTCGCCGCGCTGGCGGTTGGCATCCTCCTCCAACCAAGCCCGGGCTTCCGCCAATGGCAAACGGTGTATGGTTTCAAAGGTCTTGGTCAGCTCGCGCGCAATCGTGAGCGTACGTTCCGGACCGAGCACGCCAGCCATGTCTGCGACACTATCGAGCACCCGGTGCGGAGCCTCGTAAAACGCCAGGGTCACCGTCACCTCCGCAAGTGACTGCAGGGCCGAACGGCGTTGGCTGCCGCTGGCCGGGAGGAACCCATGAAACTGGAACCCGGGCGTCGCGATCCCCGCCGCGGAAAGCGCAGCCACCACTGCAGATGCACCCGGTATCGGTACCACCTTGATTCCGGCCTCATGCGCCATCGCAATCGCCACAGCGCCTGGGTCGCTGATGCCGGGCGTGCCCGCATCGCTTACCAGAGCGACAGATTCGCCAGCCTGCAAACGCTGGATCAACTGCTCGCCCGCCTTGCGCTCATTGTGCTCATGCACGGCCAGCAACTTTTTCTGGATGGCGAAATGCGACAGCAGGCCGGAAGTGTGCCGGGTATCTTCTGCCGCCACGACATCAACCGCCTTGAGCACTTCCAACGCCCGCAAGCTGATGTCTTGCAGGTTTCCAATTGGCGTGGCTACCACATATAATGTCCCACTATGATTCAACGACTGCTCGCCCTTCTGTATTTCACATGGATATTGCTGCCGGCCCAGGCAATGGCAGCAGCAGCCAGCCCGAATGCCGTACCGCCGGAAACACGTTTTCATGAAGGCATCACCTGCCTGCAGGCCCAGGATATCGACTGCGCCACCCTGGCACTCAACCGGATTCCCAGCCAATCGGTCTATGCCAAGCTCCTGGCTGGCAACATTGCCGCCGCACAACAGGATTTTGACTCCGTTTTCCGCCTGCTGTTGCCTTTGAAGGCCAATACTTCCCTCAACAACGAGGCAGCCGCAAGTTTACACGCAAGCCTCGCGCTCGCCTATGAGCAAGAGCCCGACCCCTTGCGAGCGTTGGAACAACGCGTTGCAGCGGAAGGCTTCCTTGATGATGAGCAAAGCCGTGCCGAGAACCACAAGAAAATCTGGAGCAGCCTGGGCAAGCTGAGCCGCGAAGACCTGGTCAATATACGCGGCGAAAGCCCGGACACGGACATCCAGGGCTGGATCGACCTGGCGCTGGCAGCCCAGGAACAAGATGACAATGCGTTGAAGAACTGGCCTGACTTCTATCCAGGCCACCCTGCAAGCAAAGGGTTCAGCCAGACGTTACTCTCCCAGCGCCCCGAGGCTCCGGTCCCTAGCGAAGCTGTTGCACCTGTCGCTCCTGGCGGCAAAATAGGGGTTATCCTGCCGTTTGCGGTAGAAGCCTATTATCCCGCGGCAGATGCAATAGAGCAGGGGTTTGCCGCCGCCCAAGCCCAGGCGCAAGACCAACGCGAACTCACGCTGTACGCCACCGACGGCAATCCCGCCAATATTGCCGCAACATACCAGCGCGCAGTCGATGAAGGCGTGCAGGTGGCGTTAGGGCCATTGACGCGCGATGAAGTCACGCGCCTGGGCCAGCAGGACCTCGGCATCCCGACCCTGGCGCTCAACCAGCCCGACTCCACTCCAGGCAAGACGCCCAACCTATATATCTTCGGCCTATCCCTTGAAGTGGAGATTGCCCAGCTTGTCAGGCTGGCGCAACGCCTGGGCATGCAAACCGCAACTATAGCAGCCGGCAGCAACCACCTGGCTGAACGCATGGCGCAAGCGTTCGGCAATGCCTGGAACGACGCGGGCGGCCGCATCACTCAACAACTGACGTTTGCCGAGGACAGCAACCTGACTGAACTGCAGGCCAAAATCACATCCAACCCATCCGACCTGATTTTCCTGGCGGCGAATTATGAAGAGGCGAGAGTCATCCGTCCTTACCTCGACACCGCGACCCCAACATTCGCGACCTCGCATATCTATGCAGGCATTCCGCAGGATCCGGAAAACGAGCCACTCAATGCTGTGCGTTTCGTCGATATGCCCTGGCTGCTCAAGCCCGAATCCGCTGCATTTGCAAACCTGCGGCCTGCCGCTTCCGACTTGCCGCCCGGCGAAATGCAACGCTGGTTCGCCTTGGGGGTGGACGCCTACCGCATCCTCGACCATGTGAGCAAACATCCGCAACAAGCGCACACCCTGCAGGGCCTGACCGGAAAAATCAGCATTTCCTCCGAGGGCAATATCAGCCGCGAGCTTGCCAGCGGACGTTTCAGCGCACAAGGTGTCGTGCCGGAAACCACGCCTTGAAACAGCTCGGGGATGATGCAGAGGCAATTGCTGAGCGCTACCTGGCAACACAGGGGTTGGTGCTGGTCAGCCGCAACTATCGCTGCCGTTTTGGCGAAATAGACCTGGTGATGAAACAAGGCGACACCGTTGTATTCATTGAAGTCCGCATGCGCAGCCATTCCGCATTTGGCGGCGCAGCAGCCAGCATCAATGCTGCCAAGCAGCAAAAGCTCATCCGCACGGCCGAATACTTCCTGCAACAACATGGCAGCGCCCCTTGCCGCTTCGATGCCGTCCTGTTGAACAAACTGGATACGAACAAAATTGAATGGATTCAGGATGCGTTTGGCGCCTGACGCCCTTCAAACAATACTGACATTACGACATGACTGACCTGCACCACCGCATCGCTGCACATTTTGAAGAGAGCGGACGCCTCAAGCTGGAACTTGCGGAACTATTGGCCGCACCGATCGCCGACTCTGCCGACCTCATCGTGCAGGCCCTGCTCAATGAGAAAAAGATCCTGACTTGCGGCAATGGCGGCTCGGCATCCAACGCACAATATTTCGCGTCGCGCATGCTGAACCGCTACGACCAGGAACGCCCGGGGCTGGCTGCCGTCGCCCTGCCTGCTGATATTGCGACCCTCACATCGATTGCCAACGACAATCACTTTGAGCAGGTGTTCTCGCGCCAGATCACGGCCCTCGGCCACCAGGGCGACGTGCTGCTGGCGCTCAGCACCAGCGGCAATTCCAAGAATATCCTGCGTGCGATCTCCGCAGCCAAGGATGCAGGCATGCACGTGATCGCCTTCAGCGGCGGGGATGGCGGCGAGCTTGTGGAACTTCTGACCGAAGAAGATATCCATATCGGGGTGCCGCACGAGCACCCCGCCAGAATCCAGGAAGTTTATATGTTGAGCCTGCATTGCATCTGCGATGCAATTGATTGTCTTTTGTTAGGAGTGAATTAATTATGCGCGCACGTACCCTTTCCCCTCTGGCTCCATTGATTCTGGCCGTGGCACTCTCCACCCAGCTCGCAGCCTGCGTACCTGCCGTCATCGGCGGAGCCGCCGCCGGCGGCGCCATGGCGGCTGACCGCAGGACCTCGGGCATTTACATTGAAGACCAGAACATTGAGCTCAAAGCCTCCAATGCCATCAAGCAGGAGCTCGGCGAAAAGAACCACATCAATGTCACCAGCTACAACCGCAACGTGCTGCTCACCGGCGAAGCGGTCGATGCCGCCAGCAAGGAAGCAGCCGAGAAAGCGGTACGCAATGTGGACAACGTCCGCAATGTCACCAATGAAATCGTGATCGACACCAAGAGCACTTTTAGCGAACGCAACAACGACACCTACATCACCTCCAAGGTAAAGGCGCGCCTGGTGAAGGAAAACCGCTTCCCCGCAAACTATGTCAAGGTAGTGACGGAAGCCACCACCGTGTTCCTGCTCGGCCTCGTGACCAGGCAGGAGGCTGAGGACGCCGTCGACATCGCCCGCAGCACCAGCGGCGTGGGCAAGGTAGTCAAGGTATTCGAGTACATTGATTAACAGCGTGCAAGCGTGCACCCAATCGCGCTGCATCGGCTGATTGGGTGCTAGAATGTACTCTCAGATTGGGTTAATGGTTAAGGCATGAGCACGACAGAAAAATCAGGCATCAAGGAAATCATCATTCAGGGTCTGACCCGCGCAGGCAAGCCGTTCCGCCCCAGCGACTGGGTGGACAGGATGTGCAGTACCTACGCCAGCTTTGGCGCTGACCGCAAGCTCCGTTACTCGCCCTACCTCAAGCCGCGCGTCATAGAAGGAGTACGCTGCCTGGCGGTGGACCTGAAACTCAGAGACACCAATCCGGAAGGCTTCAATCAGCTCATGTATTTTGCTGACGAAAACCAGCTCAACATACTGGATGCCGAAGGCAACAGTATCGACGCCTCCCAAGCCTCCGCAATCTAACCGGCTCATCAGTACCGCACCATTGCTAAAGCTCCTTCGGGCTTTATCCAGGCAGTGACAAAACAGCCAAGACTATTTACCATCCTCACTTTAAAGGGGGAGTCAGGGAATGCTGTTGAATTTGAACGTGCCGGCATTGGTGGAGCATCCACTGATTGTTGCAGAAACCAAACCGGCAAAAATCACCAAGTTTCTGAACGCACTCCCCGTCACTAACATCCTAGAGACATCCCAGGCGCTGCAGGAAGAGCTGGAAATCCTCAACCGGCAGAAAGTCGCGCCGGACACCCGGGTCAAGGCGCTGGAAACCTACCGGCCTGCCATTGCTTCAGTCACAGAATCACTCGCGGCCCATTACTGCAATGCCCCGCTTCCCCTGCCCGAGCAGGACAAGCAATATGCCACGTTGGCCAACACCCTGTGGACCGAATTGGCCTATGGCTACAAACTCGCCCTGCTGGACCTTGAAGCCAGGCTATTCAAGATTGGCGGCGCAAAGCTCCTGAACCTGTGCCTGCATCGCACGCTAGATGCCTTGCGCATGCAGATCGAGATTTATTATGAAACCTACCGGGCGCAGCCTCCTTCGCTCTGGAGCGAGCTGCACCAGCTTTACGCCCTGAGCGTGAAGCGCGGGCTGGAAGCAACGGCAATCGACGACTTGGTACGCAACCAAGCGCTGCCCATCAGCCATGTCTACAAACAGGCGCTACTGATCAGCCTGGCCGATCCGCAACACCTTTCGCAGAAAGACATCAAGCTCACTTCCGATTACATCACGCGCTTCGCCGGCCTTGCCCAATTGCAGCGCCCTGAGCCGATGGAAAACCCGGCAGCCATTTTCCTGATCTCGGGCAACCGTGACAAGCCGCCCGTGCCACTGGGCAAGCGCTTACGGAAAGTAGACGAAGAGCACGACTTCTTTCTGCTTACCATGGATCTGGCACGCCAGGTCCACCAGCATATCAAGCAGTGCCAGCAGGGCTCTTTTCCGCCGGAAGCCGGCCTGCCGGAAAATGCGAACCAGCCCCGCTATCAGGACCTGCTGACCTATCTGCTCCGTCACTGGGGCGCTTCCCCGAAGCGCATTTACAACCGCACACCGAAGAATGACGGCATCGAACTGATCATAGGCTTGCCAGCATTGCACACCACGCTGTACGGCAAGATATTGACCGAGGCGGACAATGCGCTCGGAAAACTGCCGCGCAATTCGCGCTGGCAAGCGCTCAATATCAGTGCTGGCGGCATGGCCCTGCGCAAACTGCCGGCGACAGAAGCCCATCTGCACATCGGCGACCTGGTAGGCGTCCGAATAAGCCATACCACCCATTGGGCGATCGGCGTGCTGCGCTGGGCTAGCCATACGGAAAATCGCCACCTGGACATTGGCATCCAGCTGCTGGCGCCAGAAGCGAAACCCGTCAGTATGCAATCCGCCGATGAGCATGCCGTGCCGCTGCTATTGTTGCCCGAAATCCCCACCCTCAAGCAATCGCCTTCCCTGATCGGCGCTCCGGGCAGCTACAGCCCGGCGAAAATCATCGACTTGACGCTTGAGGACGACAGCAGCAAACGCATCATGATCACCCGGCTGATTGAAAGGACCAATCAATTCGATCACTTCCAGTTTAGCACTTTATAAGCACCAGATCAGTGCACCACAATAGGCCTGGCGCACTACTTTGCGCCGAATACCTCGTCCACCCAGTTGAAATCGAAGCACAATACGCTGACCTGCCCATGCAACGCCATCGCCATGGACAGCGTGACGCAGAGCTTGCCCGTCGCAATCGAGAGATAAGGCCGGGTCATCTGTAACGAACCGGGGTTCTGCAATGCCCGGCGCAAATAAGGACGGCGCAGCCAGACGGCGCCGCTCCCGTCGGCCAAAGGCCGGTAGCGCCTATCCGTGACCATTTTTGCACTATCCGCCAGGCAGCTGGCGCCAAGCTGCACCCCTTGCTGGTCCAGCATATAACAGCGATCGGCCCCGTTCAGCAGCAATAATTTTTGGAAAGCCTGCTCCGGGGCAACCCCGGCCTGCAGCTGGGACACGGCCAGCATGAAGGCGCCGCGGTAGTAGGCCAGGCATTTCTGGCTAGAATCCAGGGCGGATGAAGCCTGGTAACGTTCAAACAATGAAAATATCTTGTCTTCACTATGCGCTTCATTGAGCGTATGGGCCGGCATGCCGAAATAATGCCCTTGGACAAGGTCCACATCGGTTTCCATCGCCACCATGGCCTCTTCCAGGGTTTCTACGCCCTCAATCAGCACCAGGCTGCCTGCCTCGTGGATCAAGGACACGATCCCCGGCAACAAGCGCCGCGCCATCGGCTTTTGCATGGCCTGCACGATCATGGAGCGGTCAAGCTTGACGATGTCGGGGGATAGCCGCCATATTCGCTCGAAATTGGATTGCCCTGCGCCAAAATCGTCGATTGCCACCAGGCAGCCCAGATCCTTGTAGAAGCCGACGGATTCGGACAGTTGCAGCTCATCGTCGATCGCACCTTCCATGATCTCGACGACGACCCGTTCCGGCGGCATGTCGTTCTCCTCGAGCAACTGCCTGAAAAAAGCGCCATACTGCTTGCCCTGGACGATCACACGCGGGTCCACGTTCAGGAACAGCCACTCCACGCTTTCACGTCCCATGCTGCAGAAATTGCGCAAATGCAGGGCGCGCGACAAACGGTCCAAATGCACGATGCTGGCCTCGTCCCGGGCCAGCGAAAATATCTGGTAGGGCGACACCTGCCGGCGCCCATCAATCGCGCGCAGCAATCCTTCGTAGCCGACAACCCGGCAATGCGACAAGCTATAAATCGGCTGGAACGCGCTATACAGCTTTACATGCTCGTAAGCGGCAAACACTTTGCCATGCTCTCCAGGCTCGTCCAGGAACTGGAACTTCCCAGTCGTGTTTTCGGTCATTGATGAAGCCCTGTCATATATCATTGAAGCGGTTCACAGCGCAGATAACAAAAATCCATGCAGCGCAGCAATATCCATGCCTGCATTCAATACTTCACTTGCAGGATTTTTTTCGCTAGGATAGCGGAATTGCTTGGCACGCTATGCCACTATCAAGCTGGTGCGGACACATCACCCAGCATAACCAAACCATCACTAGAGGTTCAAATGAGCGAACATATTACCCATATCAGCGACGATACTTTCGACCAGGAAGTCTTGCAGTCCCAGGTTCCTGTTCTGGTAGACTACTGGGCGGAATGGTGTGGCCCCTGCAAAATGATCGCTCCGATTCTGGACGAAATTTCCAAAGAGTACGCCGACCGCCTGAAAATCGCCAAGCTCAACATCGATGAAAACCAGAATACGCCACCCAAGTACGGCATCCGCGGCATTCCGACCCTCATGCTGTTCAAGAACGGCAATGTGGAAGCGACCAAAGTAGGCGCCCTTTCCAAATCCCAACTGACGGCATTTATTGACAGCAATATTTAATAGCGCTACCCTGGCGCCAGGTTCCGTCTAAAACAACACGCTTAAAGAGCGTCATACGCCACAGGAACCTGGCGGTCATCCTTCAAACAATCCCCGTTTTTGCAGCACATCCGATCTTCAACGAGCCTTCCCATATGCATTTATCAGACCTGAAGCACCTCCCTGTCACCGAACTAGTCGAAATGGCGATCGCCAACGAGATTGAAGGCGCAAGCCGCATGCGCAAACAGGACTTGATCTTTGCGATATTGAAGAACAAGGCCAAGAAAGGCGACAGCATCTTTGGCGATGGCACCCTGGAAGTCCTGCAAGACGGTTTCGGTTTCCTGCGCTCGCCCGATACCTCTTATCTTGCCGGGCCTGACGACATTTATGTCTCCCCTTCGCAGATCCGCCGCTTCAACCTGCATACCGGCGATACAATCCAGGGCGAGATTCGCACCCCGAAAGATGGTGAACGCTACTTTGCGCTGGTCAAGGTGGACAGCGTCAATGGCGAAGCGCCGGAGAACAGCAAGCACAAGATCCTGTTCGAGAACCTGACGCCCTTGTTCCCCACCAAGCCGCTGGTGTTGGAACGCGACATCCGTGGCGAAGAAAACATCACAGGGCGCGTCATCGACATGATCGCCCCGATAGGCAAGGGCCAGCGCGCGCTTCTCGTGGCGCCGCCCAAATCAGGCAAGACAGTGATGATGCAGCATATTGCCCACGCCATCACCGCCAACCATCCAGACGTCGTCCTGATCGTGCTCATGATCGACGAACGCCCGGAAGAAGTCACGGAAATGACCCGCTCGGTAAAGGGCGAGGTCGTTGCCTCCACCTTCGACGAACCTGCGACCCGCCACGTGCAGGTCGCCGAAATGGTGCTGGAAAAAGCCAAGCGCCTGGTCGAGCACAAGAAGGATGTCGTGATCCTGCTCGACTCCATTACCCGCCTGGCGCGCGCCTACAACACGGTAGTCCCTGCTTCCGGCAAGGTACTGACCGGGGGGGTGGACGCCAATGCATTGCAACGCCCCAAACGCTTCTTCGGCGCCGCACGCAACATTGAAGAAGGCGGCTCCCTGACCATCATCGGCACGGCCCTGGTGGATACCGGCTCCCGCATGGACGATGTGATCTACGAAGAATTCAAGGGCACCGGCAATTCCGAACTTCACCTCGACCGCCGCATGGCAGAGAAACGCATTTACCCCGCCATCAACGTCAACAAATCCGGCACCCGCCGCGAAGAACTGCTGATCGAGAAGGATGTGCTGCAAAAGATATGGGTATTGCGCAAACTGCTCTATCCAATGGATGACCTGGAAGCGATAGAATTCCTGCTGGACAAACTCAAGGCCACCAAGAACAACGCCGACTTCTTCGACTCCATGCGCAGGGGCTAACGCCAACGGCAGCTAAGGAAAGACGGCTTGGAGAAATTTGCAATTTCTTGACAAGCTTAATATAATGGCCGACTTTCCTGCTAGGCAGGAACCTACACTGGCCCGCCGCACAAACCGGCAATATAGAGGTAAAACATTATGAAACCTGGCATTCACCCAGAATATCGCGAAGTTGTATTTCAGGACATCGGTGCTGATTTCAGCTTCTTGACACGCTCCACTATCGCTGCGAAAGAAACCATCAAGTGGACAGACGGCAAGGAATATCCACTGGTCAAGATTGAAGTTTCTTCCCAATCCCACCCATTCTATACTGGCAAGCAGAAGATTCTCGATACTGCTGGCCGTGTTGAGAAGTTCCGCCAGAAATACGGCATGTAATCCAACGGGATTGTATGTTGTGGCAAAAAGGCAGCCTGGGCTGCCTTTTTTGTTTTCCATACAATTGCCTGGCGATTAAAATGTATAGGTATTCCCGAACAAGACTAAAGGATATTCATGGCATTCGAGCTTGAGCATGATTGGCAAGCACACCTGGCAACCCCTCGCGCGCATGTGGGGGAGCGTGCCAAGACACATCTGCTGATTTTGCTTTGCATTGCATGGATATTCCTGGGATTGGTTGGACATGAACCCTGGAAGCCAGACGAAGCGCAAGCCATCAGCATCGTCAAAAACATGACGCAAGGCAAGGGGCTGCTCGCCCCGGTTGCCGCAGGGCAGCAAACCATAGAATATCCGCCGCTGTATTACTGGAGCGCTGCGGGTAGCGGCAAACTGCTTTCATCCATCCTGCCCTTGCATGACGCCGCCAGGTTGATCAACAGCATCTGGATGACCATCACCTTGCTCATGATTGGCATGCTGGGACGAGAGCTGTGGGGCGTCGGTATCGGTCGCCAGATCACCTTCATCTTCATTGCCTCCATCGGCCTGATTGCATCCTCCCACCTGTTGATGCCGCAGGTCGCCTCGCTGGCCGGATTGTCCATGGCGCTGTATGCCCTGGCGCTTGCCAAGCGCCGCCCGCTAAGGGCGTCAGCGTTACTGGGATCAGGCATAGGAATCAGTTTTCTTGCCACGGGCCCGGCCAGCGCCCTCATTGTCCTGTCGACCATGCTGCTCTTGCCCATCCTGTTCAACCAATGGCGCAGCAAGAGCTTTGCCATTGTGTCTGCATTAAGCCTGCTGGCGGCCAGTCCATGGCTCTTCATCTGGCCATGGCTGCTATTCGATGCGGAGCCTGCTCAATTCAGTATCTGGTGGCAGAACAGCATTAACGGTTCCAGCCCTGTCAATTATCCTTATATCCTGCGTACCCTGCTCTGGTATTCCTGGCCGGCACTGCCAATTGCGGCATGGGGCGCGTGGCGTTACCGGGCTGTACTGCTCACTAAACCCAAAATGCAGTTGCTGCTGGTGTTTTTTGCAGCCAGTTTCTTGATCATCGGCATCGGGTTCGAACGCCGCGAAATCCATATCCTGCCGCTGTTGCTACCGCTGGCTGCATTGGCTGGCGGCAGTGTCGAGACATTGAAGCGCGGAGCGGCCGGCGCATTGGACTGGTTTGGCTTGCTGCTGTTCGGCCTGCTAGGCTCGCTGGTCTGGCTGGGCTGGTTTGCCATGTTGACAGGCAAGCCGGCCAAGATCGCCGAACGCATGCAATTTCTTGCCGCCACCCAGGAAGCGCACCTGAATATCCTGGCATTGGCTGCAGCCTTGACTGTTACGGTCATCTGGTTATTCGTGATTTCGAACAGCAAACGCTCGAACCGCGGCGCACTGACCAACTGGGCGGTCGGCATGACCATGGCATGGGGGCTCCTGATGACGCTATGGCTGCCATGGATAGACAACGCGCGCAGCTATAAGAATGTCTTCAAGGAACTCAATGCAGCCATGCCCGCGCAATACGCCTGCATCAACAGTTACGGCATAGGAGCCGCGCAAACTGCGCTGCTTGACTACTATACCGGCCTGGCCATACAGCCACAGAGCGCGCCGCAAAGCCACAATCCAGCCTGTGACCTTTATCTGGTACAGGAGGACAGCCACCCCAACCTGACGCCAGGCGAGGGCTGGCAATTGGCATGGTCCGGCAACCGCGCATTGGACAGGCGCGAGAGCTTCCGGCTGTTTACGCGTCACGCCAGCGTATCAGTGGAAGAGGATGAAAGTACCAAGCAACCTTAACGCGGCAGCAACAAGGAAGCCAGCGCCTGTGCGTCCTGGGCGATGCTGTGGCTGGCCTTGGCTTCCATCGCGCGATAGCGTGCCAGCACATCCTGGCCGAACGGCGTCACCTTCGCGCCACCGCCATGGCTTCCGCCCGTCGCCGTTGCCACCAGCGGCTCGCGAAAGCTTTTATTCATGGCATCGACCAGATCCCAGGCGCGTTTATAAGACATCCCCATAGCCCGGGCGCCTGCTGATATCGAGCCGCTTTTGTCTATCGCCTCCAGCAAATCGGCCTTGCCGGGCCCAATGGCGACCAAGTGTTGATATGGCAGGCGAATCTTGATACTGATTGCACTCATATGGAATTTTCACCTCTCACCGGGGTCATATCACAGTCTTCAAATATTATTGTTTGTATTGACTGAAGGACTTACAATCCACGCATCTTATCGCATCCATGCCAGGCCTGAATAGCTGCTCAATGTCTGCCATCGCCCACACTCCCCAGTTGATCGACCAGTTCGGCCGTCATGTGGACTATATACGCCTGTCGATCACAGACCGCTGCGACTTCCGTTGCGTCTATTGCATGGGCGAAGACATGAACTTCCTGCCACGTGAAGAGGTACTGACCTTAGAGGAATGCGCTCGCCTGGTCAAAACCTTCGTCTCCCTGGGTGTGAGCAAAGTGCGCGTTACCGGCGGCGAACCGCTGGTGCGTAAAAATGCGCTTTCCCTTTTCGAGGAAATCGGCCGCCTTCCCGGGTTGCGCGAACTGACCATGACCACCAACGGCTCGCAGCTGGAGCATTACGCCCACGACCTGAAGAAAGCCGGGCTGGACCGCATCAACATCAGCATGGATAGCCTCGATCCCGAGCGCTTCCGCAAGATCACGCGGGTCGGGGATCTCAACAAGGTGCTGCGCGGCATCCAGGCAGCCAAGGATGCGGGTTTCGCCAATATCAAGCTCAATACCGTCCTCATGCGCGGCTTCAACGATACGGAAGCCGTCCCGCTGTTGGAGTTCGCAATCCAACAAGGCCTGGATGTCGCCTTCATCGAGGAAATGCCATTGGGCGAGGTCGACCACAGCCGTGGCGACACCTATATCAGCAATCAAGCCACCCTCAAGCTGCTGCGGACCCACTTCCCGCTGGTCAGCAGTACGGAAACCACAGGCGGTCCAGCGCGGTATTGGCGGGTTGCCCATACCAACACCCGCGTCGGCTTCATCTCGCCGCACAGCCATAATTTCTGCGAAGCATGCAATCGCGTGCGCATTACCTGCAAGGGCGAGCTTTACCTCTGCCTGGGGCAGGAAAACAAGGTGGACCTCATGCCCTTGCTGCGTGAATATCCCGATGATGACCAGCCTTTGAGAGAAGCCATTCTTGCCTCCATGCAGGTCAAACCAAAGGGACATGACTTTGACCTGCGTCGCCAGGCACCCTCCGTCATCCGCTTCATGTCACAGACGGGCGGTTGACCATGCTGACGCCCTTACGGCATTGTCCCGCTGTAGCAGCGACGGAAAATAAAGTAAAATTTTACATTTCAAATCAACCGGATTTATTGGCATCGCTTCACGGCACTCCAATATCGGGCCAAAGCATATGAGTATTACAGGTATCGTACTTGCAGGCGGCAAAGGCAAGCGCATGGGAGGCGCAGACAAGGGCTTGGTGGAATTCAACGGCCAGCCCATGGTCGCGCATGTATTACGGCGTCTTGCCCCGCAAGTGGACGAAGTACTGGTCAATGCCAATAGAGAGATCGAGCGTTACAACCAATTGGGCTACCGCGTCATCGAGGATGAAATCAGCGGCTTTGCCGGCCCATTGGCCGGCTTGCATGCGGGCATGCAGCACGCGCAACACCCTTACATCCTCACAGTGCCGTGCGATTCCCCCTTGTTGCCGCCCAGCCTGGCAAAGCGCTTGATGAATGCCTTGATAGAACGTGATGCGGATATCGCCGTTGCAAAAACCGGCAAACAAGCCCACCCCGTCTTCAGCCTGTGCCGCCGCGCACTGCTCCCCAGCTTGGGACAGTTTCTTGAACGCGGCGAGCGCAAAATGGCAGACTGGATCGCCGAGCTCGACAGTATCGAAGTCTCTTTCACGGACCAGGCGCTCGCCTTCACCAACATCAATACTCCTGAAGAGCTGCGCGGGCTGGAACAGGCAGCGTGAGCACCGCCGCATTCACCCGCCCAGTATTGGGCTTTTGCGCCTACGGCAGCGGGTCGGGCAAAACGACATTGCTCACCCGCCTAATTCCGGTGCTGACAGCGCGCGGCTTGCGCTTGTCAGTCGTCAAGCATGCGCACCACAAATTCGATGTCGACAAGCCAGGCAAGGATAGCTACCGCTTGCGTGAAGCAGGCGCGGTCCAGACATTGGTAGGCTCGGATATCCGCTGGGCGTTGATGACGGAACGCCAGCGCATTCCCGAGCGGCAAAGCACCACTATAGAGCTCTCAGAGCTGCTTCCCCAGCTTGATGACAGCGTCATCGACCTCGTGCTGGTCGAAGGCTTCAAACAGGCAGAAATAGACAAGATCGAGATCCACCGCCCCAGCCTGGGCTACCCGCTGCTGGCACCAGGGGACGACAGCATCATCGCTGTGGCGGCGGACGCTCCGCTCAGTGCAGCGGCAGTGCCAACATTGGATTTAAATAACCCGGAAGCGATTGCCGACTTCATCGCGCACTGGATGAAGGATTTGACACCATGAGCATGCAGCCCTCATTGAACCAGCTCATCAGCTGCCAGGATGATTACGACCCCAACTCCATGCCGGTCGAGCAGGCACGGAAATTCATCCGCAATTTTCTCAACCCGGTCAGCGCAACAGAAACATTGCCGTTGAAAGCCGCTCGCGGACGCGTACTCGCCGCCAGTATCGTCTCGCCGCTAAATGTTCCCGGTCACGACAACTC
This sequence comes from Methylobacillus draconifructus, assembly GCF_045984355.1. Classification (NCBI taxonomy): domain Bacteria; kingdom Pseudomonadati; phylum Pseudomonadota; class Betaproteobacteria; order Nitrosomonadales; family Methylophilaceae; genus Methylobacillus; species Methylobacillus draconifructus. The sequence continues at coordinate 213,002 of NZ_JBJQII010000001.1, forward strand.
GGCCATGGACGGGTTCGCCCTTCACAGCCGCGACCTCAATACCGCCTCCTTGAAGATCGTCGGCACCGCGTATGCAGGCAAGCCATTTCCGGGAACAGTGAAGGCCGGCGAATGCATCCGCATCATGACGGGGGCGCTCGTCCCGGAAGGTACGGACACCGTCATCATGCAGGAACGCACCCAGGTTTCCGGTGAGATCATGACCATGCTCGAGCCGCCCGCCCCACAGGCGAACGTACGCTATGCCGGCGAAGATCTCAAGGCCGGCCATGCCGTACTGGAAAAAGGACGCAGGCTGCGCCCTGCGGATATCGGCCTGATCGCATCTCTCGGCATTGGGGAAGTCTTGGTCTACCGCAAGCTCAAAGTCGCCTTCTTCTCGACAGGAGACGAACTGGTGAGCATTGGCAAGCCGTTGGGCGAGGGGCAAATATACGACAGTAATCGCTATACCCTGCATAGCATGCTGGAAAGCCTTGGTGTGGAGGTCACCGACATGGGAGTCGTCCCCGACGACCCGCAAGCCTTGGAACAAACGCTGGTACAAGCATCCGCTCAAGCGGATGTCATCCTGACCAGCGGAGGCGTTTCCGTTGGCGAGGCCGACTTCATGAAACAGCTGTTGGAAAAACTCGGGCAGGTCGTATTCTGGAAAATCGCCATGAAACCCGGCCGTCCGTTAGCCTACGGAAAAGTAGGAGAGGCGCACTATTTCGGGCTGCCGGGCAACCCCGTCTCGGTCATGGTCACCTTTTACCAGTTCGTGCGCGATGCCTTGCTATGCTTGATGGGACAAACCCCGGTGCCAGCGCTGCCATTGCTGAAGGCCACCTGCACCGAGCCGATCCGCAAGCTGGCAGGCCGCACAGAGTTCCAGCGCGGCATCCTGTTTGCCGATCCGGCAGGAGTATGGCAAGTGCGCCCTACCGGCAACCAGGGGTCGGGCATCCTGCGCTCCATGTCAGAAGCCAATTGCTTTATCGTGCTGGATGACCATGTAGGCAACCTGCCAGCCGGCGCAGAAGTCCAAGTTCAAGTAATGGAAGGGATTTTGTAAGCGCGCCACCCCATGAAAGGATAGCGCGCGAGCCTATAGCAGCTTAGCTTAGCCTTTCAAGGTATTTGCTCAAGTCGACTTTCGTCCCTTTTTCCAGCTTCACTTTTTCCGACATCTGCAAGATCAGGTTATATTGCACCCAGGCACCTTTTGCCTGCGTCCAGTTGATCACGCCTCCCTGGAACCTGCTCTGCCGGCCGCCTCCCTTGCGCGGCTCCTCATCAGAAATCGGGTACCCCAATTTACCGCGCTCCCACCCCAAGGTGGCCCACTGATTGCGGATCGCGCCCCGTACCGACCATGCTCCAGTCTTGGAGGTCCAATAGATAGATCCGCCTTCAAAGTGGTTATAGCGCCCTATCCCGTCCGGAGTGCCGCGCTCGTCAGTCAGCGCCCTGCCGAGGAAACCATCCGCCCCGCCCAATGCAGCATATTTTGCGCCGATCGCTCCGCCGACTTCGAACTCGCGTCGGACGCTTTCGATGATGTGATTGAAATTCATCTGGATCACCGATGGAAATGCGGCACGTCCACCATGTTCACCTAATTGCCCGATGAAATTGGAAATACTATTCAAGATTCTGCTGGCAACATTAGCAATCGCGCCATACTCTTGACCGAATATGCTGGCGGCTTCGGTCACCAGGCCAGTATCAAACTGGGGGTTGCCCTGGATCTGGATCCTGGTACGCCAATTTACCAACGTACCTTGGTGATCAAATTGCATATCAAGCTGACAATGGTCATCTTTTGCCCCGCCGCGGATATGATCAAGTTTAGTGAATAACTGCAGGCCCCCGCCTATCGGCGTCGATACCATTGGCTTATAGGTACGGTAGTTGCTACCGGCAGCCTTGTATTCAGCGGCAGTGCGACTTTTATAGCGCCATCCGCCCAACCTGCTTCCCAGCTCGTTAAAGTCCAGTGTGATTTTTGCCATATCAAACCTCCCGGGGGTGAAGATTAAAGGAAGGCCAATGTTATTATAATTTTATAAATATGGATATATTTATATATGGCACTATGTTTGTATATTCCTGTTGAGTTTTCGTCAAAGTGGAAGTTAATATGCCATTGATTGTTTTGTAGGACAAATGCGTGCCCCCATTGAAGAACACCAAAGCTAACGTAGCTTCCATCACCAACTTGATTACATTGGATAAGAACGCGAGCGACCCGCTCTACGCACAGCTTTATCAGCAGCTTGAATCCCTGATATTGCAGCAGGAACTCAAGCCGGGCACACAATTGCCTACCGAAACCGCATTCTCGGAAGCACTCGGCGTCAGCAAGATCACCATCAAGCGTAGCTACATGGAATTGCGCAACCGCAAGCTGATTACCAGCAACCGCAAGGGCGGCACCACCGTGCTCACCCCCGGACGGCTCGACACCCACATGTTCAAGCTACGTGGTTTCACCGATGAAATGCGCGAACTGGGCATGACACCTTCCACCCGCATTCTGGATAAATCCATCATCAATGACCGTGGCATGGCTTCCATGTTTGGCCTCAATTCCAACACCCCACTCCTCAAACTGGAGCGTATCCGCTACGGGGACGAAAAGCCGCTCTCGCACGAAATCGCCTGGTATAACCTGCACCACCTGCCGGAACTCGCCTCTGCCGACTTGCATGGCTCCATCTACCAAGCGATCAACCAGCAATGTCAGCATCATCTGGACTGGTGCGAGCAGACGGTCGAAGCCGTCCTTTCCAACGACATCGAAAACCAGGCCTTCGGCTTCAGCTTCCCCCAGCCCTGCCTGCTGATCAAGCGCCGCAGCTATTCACATGACGGCATCCTGTTGGAATATGTGGAGGGCACATTCCGCGGCGACGCTTATGCCTACCGGGTCAAGATGAAAGGATAAAACTCCATGCTGGCAAGCTTCAAACCTACAGCCTCCAACGCTTACGTGCTTGCTAGCCTCATGATCGCGCATATCTATTTCGTACGCCGCTTTCCAGCGCCCGGCGAATCATGGCAGGCAGATGATTTTTACTGCGAAACCGGCGGCAAGGGCCTGAATGTCCTGGTCGGCCTGCGCAAACTCCAAATACCCGTCGACGGCATCCTGCCTTGCGGTTCGCATCCATCATCACAACAGCAATGCCAAGATATATTGTCGCAGTGGCAACTCCGCCATATCGCTTCCGCCGTGACGGCCAAGTACAATGGCCACGGCGTCGCATTGATCGATGCGCAAGGACAGAATCAAATCATCGTTCATCCCGGAGCCAATGCCCTCCTTGATGAAACGCATGTCCAACAGCAAGCAGCGTCCATCCAGCAGGCCGACCTCATCTACGCCCCCTTCGAACTGCCTGATAACGCCATCTTGGCAGCCTTCAAGATCGCACATAGCGTTGGCAGCATGACAGTGCTCAATCCATCCCCTTACCATGCCATCAGCTCCGAACTGCTCGCGCTTACCGACGTACTGATCATGAACCAGACCGAGGCGCAGGCATGGCTGAATGGCGCACCAGGAAATTTCAACTCCTGTGCGGCCGCACTCGCATGGCTGCATGCCATTCGCTTCAACCAACGCTTTCCTGGCAAGTCGATCATCATCACTTTAGGCTGCCAGGGAGCAGTCGCCATCCTTGAAGACGGCAGCACATACGAGCAAGCAGGATTTCGCGCTGAAGCCATCGACACTATCGGCGCAGGCGATGCGTTTGCCAGCGCCTTTATTGCTAGCCTGCTTCAAGGCAACATCATCACCACCGCCTTGCAACATGGCTGCGCCAGTGCCAGCCTGACGGTCCGTCAACGCGGCCTTCTGCCCCACCTGCCCACCGCAAGCGCTTTGCAGGACTTCCTGGCCGGGCAAGGTTCCGGTGCAAATTCATGATTATCTTGATGGTCAAACCGATCGCTTTCGCCTATGCTCGCCTGCTCGTAAAACAGTTTAAAAGCATCGTCGGGGAGTCAGCATGCATCATTCCAGGTTTCACCTCAAACTCATTCCACTCGCCGTACTAAGCGTATGCTGCAGTAGCACCGCCCTGGCAGAAGACACCACGGAAGAAAACAAGGATGACCTTCAAGTCATCTCCCCGGTTGTCGTGACGGCCACCCGCGCAGCACAGCGTAGCTTCGACCTGCCAGTGGCAATTGACGTGGTCGGCAAGGAAAACATCCAGGACGGCCTGCCGCAAATGACCTTGTCCGAAAGCCTGATCCGCGTTCCGGGCATCACTGCGCAGAACCGTACGCAGATGTCTCAGGACCCTCAAATTTCAACCCGTGGTTTCGGTGCCCGCTCTGCGTTTGGCGTACGTGGCGTACGCGTATATGTCGATGGCATTCCATTGACCTACCCCGATGGCAGCGGTCAACCGGGCAGCGTTGACCTTGGCGCCATGCAAGGCATTGAAGTCATGCGCGGCCCGTTCTCCGCACTGTATGGCAACTCTTCCGGCGGCGTTGTGCAGTTGCTAACGGAAAATGCACCGGCAGGCCATGAGTTATCTGCTGGCGTATTATTCGGCAGCTACGATACCCGCCGCGAAAATGTACGTGCTGCAGGCACTGCAGACGGCTTGGAGTATCTGATCAACTACAGCAATTACTCCTCCGACGGCTACCGCGACCATAGCCGTAACAAAAAAGAACAAGGCACCGCCAAATTCCGCTTCAACTTGAATGAGGAGACTAAGCTCACCACACTGATTAATTGGTTTGATCAGGAAGCAGATGATCCGTTGGGATTAAGTCGTGTTGATGTTAGATCAGATCGCAAACAAGCTATTGCCTCCGCATATGGTGCAGATACTCGCGTGTCTCGCAGCCAAACCCAAGTTGGTTTCAATCTGGAACACACAATTAACGAAAATAACTCTATCAATCTTATTTCTTATGTAGGGAATCGTAAAAACGAACAATACCTTTCCACTAGAGGATTAATAAGTGGAAGATGGGAAGGGCGGGCCAGCTCTATTGACCGTGAATTCTGGGGAACCGACTTGCGTTGGAACAACAAAGGTGAACTATTCAGCCGTCCATACACAATAAGCCTAGGCCTGACATATGGCAAGATGAGTGATGATCGTCTAGATATTAATACTTACAATGGCATAAAGCGTACCGATGCAAATCGATTGAATCGAGATGAAGAAAATATCGCCACCAATTCCGATAAGTATATCCAGGCACAATGGTCGGTCTTAGATAGTTTGGATCTGCATTTTGGTGCCCGCCGAACCAAGGTCAAGTTGGAAGTCGATGATCATCGTGGCACCAACGACGGTAGCGTCACCTATGAGAAAACCACACCTGTCGCTGGTGCAGTTTGGAAAGTTTCTCCAACTTGGAATATCTATACTAACTATGGCAAAGGCTTCGAAACTCCCACTTTTGCTGAAGCAGCTTATGCCACCGTTACCCCTGCAGTTACTGGCCCTAACTTAGGCTTAAAACCTAGCGAAAGCCGCAACTTCGAAGTCGGCACAAAGGCATTTATCGGCAGTAATACTGTTGCCAATTTGACTTTGTTCAATGTACGTACTGATGATGAAATTGTTGTGCAGCAAAACCTGAACAATAACGTCACCTACATGAACGCTAGCAAAACCAAGCGTAATGGTATTGAGCTATCTATTGACTCTAAGCTTGCCAATAATATTTCACTGTTCGGTTCTTACACGTTGTTACGTGCAAAGTTTGATGATGACTATACCTATGTTTTTAACGGAACACCTCGAACTGTAGCGTCGGGTAATTACATTCCCGGAACTTATCGCAGTCAAATTTATGGGGAAATTGCATGGAAACATCAAGTTACAGGATTCAATACAGCTTTTGAAGCTCGACACAATAGCAAAGTTTACACTGATGATCAGAATACAGAGTCTGCCACCTCTTACACCATCTTTAATATTCGTGCCGGCTTCCAACAGAAACTGGAGAACTGGCGCTTCAGTGAATATTTACGAGTAGAAAATATCTTCGACAAAGAATATATCAGCTCCATTCGGGTTAATGATAACAATGGTCGTTTCTACGAACCTGCTGCAGGCCGCAACTGGTTGTTAGGGCTTAACGCGACCTATATCTTCTAAGCTTTACTGACGTCATCTTCAAATAAAAGAGATGCTGCGACTGCAGCATCCCTTTTGTTTTTCATGCGCAATCACTTTGATCCCGAACCAAACCCTTCGAAAAATCCGAAGTATTTATCAGTGAATAATATGTTTTTCTTGCGATCTTCGTCTAGTAGGATGGGCACCATGGCAAGACAAAATATTAATTCACTATTTGGAGACGATGATGAATAAGACTGTTGTAATAGCGAGTGTGGCGCTTGCGGCTTCCTGGGCTTCTTTTGCCCAGGCAGAGGAGCATAACGCGGCCCTGTTCGATCAGCAGGTGTTGGCTGCGGCGACGATTAATCCCAGCCGCCTGGCTACCGATGCACGTGTGGCAGAGTCCGAAGCGGTGATTACACATAAAGATGTGGTGCAGTCCCGCAACAATCGTCCTCACTTCAGGCATCACTTTAATGTGAACCGTATCGATACGAGCGGAGTGAGTGCAAACCGCAATGCCGGGAAGAAGTTTGTGTATGTGACGCATCCTAAGCATCACTTCAAGGTCAAGCGGTATGTAGGCGGGATAAAGTAAGTACGCCGGTATCTGCAAACAGGTAGTCCAGTTCATTCTGGCCACCATGAAAAAACACCCTCAGGATAATAGTCCTGAGGGTATTTTCATATCGGCACGCTGTTACGCAGGATGTAACAACAAGATGATCAATAAGCTTTAGTTAAATAATGACATCCGCTTCAGGATATTGTCCTTGTCGATAAATTGATGCTTGAGCGCGGCTGCAATATGCAGGCCGATCAAGGTAACCAGTATTGCGGCAGAGAACTCATGCGCCGCCACAAAGAAATCCCGCAGTCCGGCGTTGTCCAAGCCTGGCAATACCGGGACGGAAAACCAATGCAGGCCGTATTTGCTATATAGCGTAGTCAACAGCCCGCTCGCGGGCATCAATACCATCATGAGATACAGCAGATGATGGGTGCCGTGGGCCACTGCTTTCTCCCAACGCTTCATCGAGTCGGGCAAGGCTGGCGGCCGGTGCATCAGCCGCCAATACAGCCTGAGGCCGACCAGCAGAAGCACGGTGAAACCGATTGATTTGTGCAAATTGAAATAAAAGGTGCGGGGGGTGGCCGCCTCGGCAAGTTGCCAGGTATAAGCTCCCAAGTCGAAGAGATCAATGCTTGTGATTTTGTCTCCGCCGCGGGGAAGCTCGTTCATATACCAACCAAGCGCAAACAGGAAGAGTATGGCGATCGCAATCAGCCAATGTAGCGTGATTGCCACCTTGGTATACCTGTTGGGGTTATTCATGGTCATTCCAACCTAAACAGCCCCGGCACTTGCCAAGTAGTGGCAGATGCCGGGGCCAGGGTCAATCAACAATGGCTAATGGACGAACACGCCCCATGGCGTATCACCAACCGGGATTTCCTTCAGGGCCTTGTCCGTGGAGGTGTCGACGACCGTCACCGAGTTGGACTTACCATTGGCGACATACAGCTTCTTGCCGTCCGGGGTCAGGGCCATGTTCCATGGACGCTTGCCGACCGGGATGGTAGCTGTCACTTTATTGGTGGCGGTATCGATCACGGACAGGCTGCCGTCCCCGCCATTCGAGATATACACTTTCTTGCCGTTAGGGAGCACTTGGACGCCATTGGAGCGTTGACCTACTGGAATCGTCGCAATGACTTCGTGTTTGCTGGTATCGAAAACGGATACGTTGCCTGCCGCCTCATTGGCGACATAAGCGCGCGAGCTGTCCGGCAGGAAGCCGATACCGCGCGGACGTTCGCCAACTTCCACTAACTTGATGGAAGCACGCTTCGCAACATCGACGATATCGACATACTTGGCTTCTTCAGCGCTGACGTACATCCATTTGCCATCGGGGCTGAATTCGGCATGTTCAGGGTTTTTGCCCTGCATCTGCACGATGTAGCTTACCTTATGGGTGCTGGTATCGATCACGGCCACGCTGTTGTCTTCTTCGTTGGCTGCCGAAATCCATTTGCCGTCGTGTGAGATGCCCACGCCTTCCGGCGACTCTTCGAGCTTGATCTTGTCAGTCACTTTCTTGGTCTTAAGATCAATGACCAGCAGGGCGTTTTGCTTCTGGTCGCTCACGAAAATGTATTTGCCGTCCTTGGTGATGGCGGCACCGCGGGGCTTCTTGCCCGCATCGAAGGTATCCACGACCTTGTCGGTCTGGGTATCGATCACTGAAATCGTCCCCGATTTCTCATTGGTGGAATAGGCAAAAGGCGCCGCGAGCAAGGAGCTCGAGAACGCCAGCGCAGCCGCAGCCGTCATGAGCTTTATCTCAAATTTGCATTGCATAATACATTCTCCAATAGTATTTAAAATATTGTTTTTGTCGTTTACACGCATTGTTTCAGACGCCGCGATACTTCTCAAGTTCAATTAGGGTGTTTACAGAATTGTATATACCCATTTAACATGCAATTTTGCAGTTTCCTCATTATGGCTCGCCGACTCATCCATTATTTTACGCTCCTGTTATGCATCGCCAGCGCCCTCTGGATGCTCCCTGCCGACAGCGCGCCGGCGGCACTGCCCATGCAGCAAGTAGCCTTGGGGGTCTATATGCACCAAGGCGCCCACCTTGACCTGGATGAAGGATACCAAGGGGATATCAGCAATATCGGCTTCGTCATCGGCACAAAAGGGGTAGCCGTCATTGACACTGGCGGCAGCAAGCGAGTAGGGGAAGCCCTGCTCGCCTCAATTCGCAAGGTCACTAACTTGCCCATTTTGTATGTGATCAACACCCATATCCATCCCGATCATATTTTTGGCAATGCAGCCTTCAAGCAGGAATATCCAGTCTTTATCGGCCATGCCAAACTCGCCAATGCCATGGCCTTGCGCAGCGATGCCTATTTGCGCCAAGGCCATAAGCTTCTTGGAGCACAGTTCTCGGGCAGCGAAATCGTCCAACCGACCCAATTGGTGGAATCCACCCAGGAACTGGATATTGGCGAGAGAAGGCTGCTGTTGACGGCATACCCCAATGCCCATACCAATACCGACCTTACGGTACTGGATGAACAAACCGGCACCTTATGGACAGGCGACCTGCTTTTCATCGAGCGCGCCCCTTCCATTGACGGCGATATCAAGGGGTGGCTGTCAGCGATTGCAAAGCTACAGCAACTCCAAGGCATCCATCATGCAGTCCCCGGGCACGGCCCAGTCACGCAGGATTTTCAGGGCGCCTTGGACAACCAGTCCCGCTACCTCAAGCTCTTGCTGCATGACGTACGCGAAGCCATCAAGCAAGGCCGCAGCATGGAACAGGCGATGGATAGCGCTGCGAGCAGCGAAGCTGCTCGCTGGCAATTATTCAATGCGGTCAACCGGCGCAACGTCAATCTGATTTATCCCGTGCTTGAATGGGAATAATTCCAAAAAGACAGCCATGGTCAGTCTATAATCAGCGATGCCTTTCTTTGACAACGTACAGTAATTCACCTTACACCTTGGTTGCGATCGCCCATTCAATCCCCACACCAGCCGGCCAGCACAGCATCGGCTGGGCCGTTCTGGCGTCGTTGGCGCTTCATGTCATGCTGTTGATGCAACTGCCTGTCCTGGATTTTACCTCTCCAGAAACGCCCGTGCCGCCGCCCCTGCAGGTTGAGCTGACACCGCAACCCAACCCTGCCCAATCCGCTGCGTTGCCGGAGCCTGAAACCATTGCGCCAGCGGAGCCAGTCAAACAGCCGGAGCCCGAACCTGTACCCATTGTTCCCAAGCCAACGCCAAAACCTGTGCCCCCGCCGCCAAAACCTGCGCCCAAGCCGCCGGAACCGCCCAGCATGGCGGATAAGCCTTCCCAGCATGAAGCCGTGGAAACTCCCCTGCCAGCCGCCGTTCCCGATGTCATGACAGCTCCGCCCAGGGAAACCCCGACGCCGGCCCCGGTCGCTCCCGTAGCGCCTCCTGCGCCAGAACCCGCCCCGCCGCCGCAACCGGCCGGGCCAAGCCAGCAGGATATAGATGCCGCACGCAGCTTGTACGGCAGCCTGCTTTCACGCGCTATCGCCAAGTACAAGCAATATCCGCGGATTGCCCAAATGCGGGGATGGGAAGGCGAAGTACTGCTGGAGGTGCATTGCGACGAGACCGGCCACGTGCTTTCGACGCAAGTGAAGAAATCCAGCGGCCATAACGTATTGGATGAACAAGCCATCACCATGGTGAAGAAAGCGTCCCCATTGCCGCAACCGCCCGAAATATTGCGCAACAGCAAGCACCTGGTCATTCTGGTTCCCGTTCCCTTCACACTGGAAGCGTCATGAGCAACCAGCCGCAGGCAAAATCGCTCCGGGATGTCTTGCTGATCCATGAATTGACGTTTTTCCTGCTGGTCATCCTCGCGGGAACGGCCGGCGTAATCGGCATGCGCATCTGGGACCAGTCCTCGCAGGAGTCGCAACGCATCCATCTCATGGTGCAGGAAATCCAGCAAACACGCGGCGACTTATACAGGCAGATGAAGGAGTTGTTTGACCTGCACTTCTTGAAGGATCCGCAAGCGCAAGAGGAATATAACGTCTACACCCTTTCGATTGACACGCATTTCCGCAAATTACTGAAGCTCACCGCCGATAGCCAGGAAAAATCGGCCATCATGGAATTGAATGCCAGTTATCAAGATTTGATCCAAGAAACCCAACATATCTTCGCCCTGGTGGAAGACTACAACAATGCTGAGCTGGAGAAGGTGCTAAACACCCATTTGGAATCCAGCATCTTCCACCATTACGAAATTATTTCCGCCCGGGCAGAACGCTTGCTGCTTTTGAAGCATAGCGAGCTCTCTGCCCGGCTGGAGGATGTCAAGCACACGGCATTCACCCTGTTGATCATCCCGATCGGGCTGGCGTTGTTGCTACTGCTGTTCTCCCATATTTTCCTCAAACGGGCGATTGTGCGCCCCATCCGCAACGTGTTGCACGCCACCAGCGAGATCAGCGCAGGCAACCTCGATCACAAGGCACCTGAAGAGGGGGTTGCCGAGCTGGCTGCATTGTCATCCGCCATCAACAGCATGGCACATGAATTGACCCACAGTCAGGAAGCCTTGGTACGCTCGGAAAAACAAGCCGCCCTTGGCCTGCTGGTGCCCATGCTCGCTCACAACATCCGCAATCCATTGGCCAGCATCCGTGCCACGGCGCAAGTGGCGGACAACACCCACCTCGACCAGGAAACCCGCGACTCGCTCACTGCCATCATCAGTACCGTTGACCGCCTGGACCGCTGGACCCGCGCATTGTTAGCCTACCTGCACCCACTGAAGCCGCATGCCAGCGCCACCACGCTGCGCCAGATACTGCAAGGCGCACTCGCCCCATTACAGCAGAAAATCCAGGAGAAGCAGATATCGGTACGACTGCCGGATTGGCAGGACATGAACGACCGCATGCTCACCGATGAGAACCTGCTGGAGCAGGCACTCTACAACCTTCTCCTGAATGCCGTGGAAGCGTCCCCTCAATCCAGCGAAATCGCCATTGACTGCGATATCGCCGAGGATAGCCTGCATATTACGATCAGCGACCAGGGGCCGGGCATGCCGTTTACCCCGGATCCACATGCGGCCAGCCCAGGCCCTACAACCAAGCGCTTTGGCACCGGACTCGGGATCCCTTTTGCATTCAAGGTCATGGAAGCATTATCCGGGCACATCCACTTCAACCACAGGGTCAAGGGCGGCACAACGACTGAAATCATCTTGCCGCGCGACTATCAATCTGAATGAAACTAATATGAATATCACCCCATAACTTGCTTGCCATATCCTCAGTTTTTATCAACAATGAGAGCGTCTAGAGCTTACTGTCCACTATGTTGAATCAAGCAATTCCCGACTTTGAATTACCTTCCACCAGCGGAAAAATTTTCAAGCTTTCCGACTATATCGGCAAAAAACTGATCGTTTACTTCTATCCCAAGGACAATACCCCCGGCTGTACCAACCAAGGCAAGGACCTACGCGACCTCTACGAGGCATTCCAGGCTAGCAATACGGAAATCGTCGGCATTTCGCGGGACGGCCTCAAGTCTCACGAGAACTTCAAGGCTAAGTTCAACTTTCCGTTTGAACTGCTATCAGATGCGGAAGAAAAAGCCTGTACGTTGTTCGACGTAATCAAGATGAAGAAACTTTATGGTAAAGAAGTACGTGGCATAGAACGCAGCACTTTCGTCATCGATGAACAGGGCATCCTGATCCATGAATGGCGGAAAGTGAAAGTAGACGGCCACGCACAGCAAGTGCTCGAATTCATTCAATCCCTTTAAAAGGCCGCCAGATGATCAGAAAGCGCACAGCAAGCACCAAACTGTTTGTACTTGACACCAATGTGCTCATGCACGACCCGTCAAGCCTGTTCCGCTTCGAGGAACATGATATTTACCTTCCCATGGTCACGCTGGAAGAGCTGGATAACAACAAGAAGGGGATGACAGAGGTTGCACGCAATGCGCGCCAGGCAAGCCGTAACCTGGAAGAGATTGTGGGAACCAACCTGGCGGACCTGGAAAAAGGCTGTCCGCTCTCCATTCATGGCAATAAGCACGTCAGCGGCAAGCTGTTCCTGCAAACCGAGGCAGTGACAACGGAACTGCCCATGCTGGCCGGCAGCAAGGCGGACAACCAGATACTGAGCGTAGTGCTCAGCCTGCAGACATCGCAGCCGAGCCGGGAAGTGGTGCTCGTCAGCAAGGATATCAATATCCGCATCAAGGCACGCGCGATTGGCGTGGCTGCTGAAGATTATTTCAATGACAAGGTGCTGGAAGACACCGACCTGCTCTACACCGGCATGAAGGAGCTTCCGGCAGACTTCTGGGACAAGCACAGCAAGGCCATGGAATCCTGGCAGGATGCCGGCAGGATGTTCTATCGCATCACCGGGCCGCTCTGCAAGAGCTTTCTCATCAATGAATTCGTCTATTACGAATTCGAGAAGCCCTTTCACGCGATCGTACGTTCGATTGAAGGCAATACTGCCGTATTGGAAGTGGTCAAGGACTATACCCAGTCCAAACACAACATCTGGGGCATCACGGCCCGCAACCGCGAGCAGAACTTCGCACTCAACCTGCTGATGGACCCGGAAGTGGACTTCGTCACGCTGCTGGGCCAGGCCGGCACTGGCAAAACCCTGCTGACGCTGGCCTCTGCGCTAACCCAGACACTGGACAAAAAAATTTACAGCGAAATCATCATGACCCGCGTCACCGTTCCCGTCGGCGAGGACATCGGTTTCCTGCCCGGCACGGAAGAGGAAAAAATGGCCCCGTGGATGGGGGCGTTGGAAGACAATCTCGACGTACTCAACAAGTCCGACGAGGATGCGGGGGAATGGGGCCGCGCGGCCACCCAGGACCTGATCCGCACCCGCATCAAGGTAAAATCATTGAACTTCATGCGAGGACGCACTTTCCTACATAAGTTCCTGATCATCGATGAAGCCCAGAATCTGACTCCAAAACAGATGAAAACCCTCATTACGCGTGCAGGACCCGGGACTAAAGTCGTTTGTTTAGGTAATATTGCGCAAATTGACACGCCTTATCTCACTGAAGGCAGCTCCGGCCTGACCTACGTAGTCGATCGCTTCAAGGGCTGGGAGCATAACGGGCACGTTACCCTGGTTCGCGGCGAGCGATCCAGGTTGGCAGATTTTGCAGCAGATATATTGTAATAATCGGCCACTACTATGACTCAATCTGGCATAGCCAGTCACAATGACAGGATAAATGCACCTTCTTATCAGGGTGTAATAAAGCAGCGATGAACTGGGGTTTTTATATCATACTGCTGGCGCAGTTCTTATCCGCGCTGGCTGACAATGCATTGCTGTTCACCGCAATTGCGCTCCTGAGAGACATGGAGGCCCCTAGCTGGCACGACCCATTGCTGCAATGGTTCTTTGTCATCTCCTACATCATCCTCGCCCCTTTCGTCGGCGCGTTTGCCGACGCTTTTCCCAAGGGCCGGGTGATGTTCGTCTCCAATGCCATCAAGTTTATCGGCAGCATGGCCATGGTGCTTGGCATGCCGCCCTTGTACGCCTATGGCATAGTCGGCATAGGGGCAGCCGCCTACTCGCCCGCCAAGTACGGCATTCTGACGGAATACCTGCCGCCATCCATGCTGGTGAAAGCCAATGGCTGGATGGAGGGTTCCACCGTCATGGCCATTGTGTTGGGAACCGTGGTCGGCGCCATCCTGCCCAGTATCAATATCCAGGTTGCCATGATCGTGATCACGGTGCTTTATCTCTCGGCAGCCATCTTCAATATCTACATCCCCAAGGTGCCGGTGGACCACAAGCCCCCCAAGAAAACGCCTACCTTTCTCATCAAGGATTTCTGGCACGCGACCAAGACGTTATGGAAGGATGCGCAAGGCCAGGTCTCCTTGGCGGTCACCACCTTGTTCTGGGGGGTCGCAGCCACGTTGCGTTTCGTCGTCCTGGCTTGGGCCGGCTTTGCCTTGAATTTCACCCAGGAGCAATCCACCTATCTCATGGTGGTCGTCGCTATCGGCATTGCATTTGGCTCCATCGCTGCTGCACGCATGATCAAGCTTGAACATTCAGCCCGCGTGCTCCCCGTGGGTATTGCGGTAGGGCTGCTGGTCATTGGGATGGCATTTGTAAGCAACTGGATCGTTGCCTGCATCCTGCTGCTCATGATCGGCGCCTTGAGCGGCTACCTCGTCGTGCCATTGAATGCATTGCTGCAGCATCGCGGCCATTTATTAATCGGTGCAGGCCATTCCATTGCGGTGCAGAACTTCAATGAAAACCTCGGCATTGCCGCCTTGATCAGCCTTTATACCTTGATGATCAAGGCAGACATCCACATCAATTTCATTATTGTGGTCTTTGGCCTATTTGTCAGCCTGAGCATGGGTGGAATATACAAGCTATTTCAAGCGCAGAACGCGGTGCAGCACAAATCGGAATAGCCCTCCCGCAACCATGTCGCCTCAATCAATAAAAAGCCCGGACAAGTATCCGGGCTTTTTATTGATTAGATATCGCTAGAGAGGCATTAATGCAGCTTAACCCGGGCCTCTGTCCTGCGCGT
Source organism: Methylobacillus draconifructus (assembly GCF_045984355.1). Lineage (NCBI taxonomy): Bacteria > Pseudomonadati > Pseudomonadota > Betaproteobacteria > Nitrosomonadales > Methylophilaceae > Methylobacillus > Methylobacillus draconifructus. The sequence goes on from NZ_JBJQII010000001.1 coordinate 228,254, forward strand.
AATCAGGCGCGCCAGTATCTGGAGCACCACGGCGAAGAACCCATGCAGCGCCATTAAGTGCATTTGATATAAAGACTGATACATCAGGCGTGCAAACAAACCTTCGATATACATGCTGCCGCCCGCAATCGCACCCATCAGGCTGCCTACTGTAGAGTAGCGCCCAAGATTGACCAATGAACCGTAATCCCGGTAGGTGTACTCAGGCAGGTTGTCTTTGCCTGCCACACGGGCTTTCACTGTCTTCACCAGCATGGAGGCCTGCTGGTGAGCAGACTGGGCCCGCGGGGGCACGTTCTCGTCATGTCCGGGCCATGGGCAAGCCGCGCAATCGCCGAAAGCAAAGACATTCTCATCCAGCGTGGTTTGCAGCGTGCGCTTGACCACCAGTTGATTGATGCGGTTCACTTCGAGGCCATCCAGTTCACGGAGGAAGTCGGGCGCCTTAATGCCTGCCGCCCACACTACCAGCGCTGAAGGAATGAAACGGCCGCTATGGGTATATACCCCTTTATCCGTCACTTCGGTAACCCGCTCCCCTGCGTAAACGTGCACACGCAGCTTGCGCAGCTCAACGTCCACCGCCATTGACAGCTTGGGCGGCAGCGCCGGCAATACGCGGTCGCTCGCTTCAATAATGGAAATCTTGATATCGCGATCGGGGTCAATCCTATCCAGGCCAAATGCAGCCACTTCACGGGTGGTATTGTGCAGTTCCGCAGCAAGCTCGACCCCTGTGGCGCCAGCCCCGACAATAACCACTTCCAGTTGCCCAGCCTGTACTGGTTCGGCCTGGGTTTGTGCACGAATCAAAGCATTGGTTAATTGCTTATGGAAACGTTCAGCCTGGTTTTGCGTATCCAGCGCAATAGAATGCTCACGTGCGCCGGAAATACCGAAGTCATTGGTCGTACTGCCAACCGCAATGATTAAGGTATCGTACTTGAAAGTACGCCGGGGGATGACTTCCACACCTTCATCAAAATAAGGGGCGACATATACCTCTTTCTTGGTTCGATCCAAGCCGTCCATGCGCCCAAGCCGGAAGTGAAAGTGATGCCAGTGCGCCTGGGCAATGTACTCAAGCTCATGCTTGTCCGGATTCATGCTGCCTGCGGCGATTTCATGCAGCAATGGCTTCCAGACATGGGTGCGGGTGCAATCGATCAGGGTGATATGCGCTTTTTTCTTGCGTCCCAGACTTCTGCCCAGGCGCGTAGCTAGCTCCAGTCCACCTGCCCCACCACCGACGATCACGACACGGTGCAAATCTGAATTTGTTTGCGTTTCCAATTGCATAACTTCACTTTCCAGGACTAATCAATATAAATCCGTACATCTCACGGCAAGCATAGCGTTGCTATATCACAACCACCCCTCAATGACCATGGTAGCTGGCTTGCACAAAAAGGAATGCTTTGATTTTACCTCTAAAGGCCGGGCTTCGCGCATAAAAAAACGGCCATTGAATAAACAACGACCGTCTTTTCTTTATAGAGGAGGATCAGCGAGTGCTGGATCGCACCCGCGCCACCCCATACTACTTCATTATTGTGGCTTTTCGTTCAACCATGGCTTGTCGCCGCCGCCCTTGTATTGGCTGCGCAGGAAAGCGACGATCTTCAAGATTTCGTCAGTTGAAACCAGGTCTGGGTTGCCAGATACTTGCTTGTGCCAAGTTGCCATACCACCATTGGTACCACCTGCAATGGTTTCAAACAAACCCTTGTCGGTAATATGCTTGGAGTATTGCCAACGGTCGTCGGTAATCGAAACTGCTACCTGGCCGTCGCCATTTGGACCATGGCAAGTCGTGCAGGAATAAAGACCGAACTTCTTCTTACCTTGCTTGGCCTTCTCTGGATCGGCTGCATAAACCTTAGTGTACGGATTGACACAAGTTTCCAGGAACTGCTTGGCTTCTGGGGTATCATCATCAGCCACCTTGATATTCAGAGGGCTATTGTCCTTGGTGGACACCAGGTTGCAGGCAGCACTCGCCTGCATTGGCATCGCCAATCCTGCCAGCGCCAGCACAGAGGCTGCCAAGGTTGCTTTGATCACTCCATGATTCAACATACTTTCTCCTTGCTTTTTGAACATTAAACTTCGACTACTTATTAAGAACTAACGAGTCTGCACTTCAATTAACGTGTCAGACTATGAATAGTTGACCCAGTTCATGAAAAATACTATTCAAATTTGGGAATTACATCACCCTTGTTTTTAGATTTTTTCTCGATGTCGTCGCCCTCGACCACTGGCACGTGAGGAATGCCGTACTCATCAAGGATCTTGATGATGTCGTCATGACGGCGGTCCAGCACTTCCTGCAGCATCGCCAGGCGCTCCTTGTCGCGCTTACGCACGCCTAGCGAAATATTCCAATATTCCTTGCCATGGATATTCTCTTGTTCATATTCCGGGGCAGGAACCACAACCAAGGGAATAGGGGCCTTTTTGGCGTAATAGCCGGCGATGGGGCCCCAAAGGATAGCGACATCAATTTCACCCTTGACCAGGTCGTCAATCACAAAACTGGGCGGCAAATTGAGGTCGCGCTGGATACGGTATGGACGGGAGTTGCCGAGCAAGCCCTTGTCGTTAAGCGGCCGGGAGGGCGGCGTCTGCCCTACCACGCCGATAATGCCTTTATGCAGGTCCGGGGAATCCCAGTCCTTGATGTCATACCCGCTATCCTTGCGGTAAACGAATACGTAGCCTGAACGGTAATAAGGCTTGGATGTCGCCATCATGTCATTACCGGCGACCGTGCCGATAATCACATCACACCGACGTGCATTCAATGTATTACGGATGAACCCCATACGGTCATACCAGAATTGGTAGGTCAGGGTCTTGCCAAGATCCTTGGCAATCAATTCGGCAATTTTGTTCTCAAAGCCTTCCTGCTTGCCGTTTGAGTAGGGTAAGTTGTCATAGTCCGCGCAGACCTTCAATTCATTTGGATTGTCTTCACGTACCGGGAGGCCTCCGCGCCCCACCTCGGTGTCGACTTCCAATGCATTGCCAGCACCGCCTGCCATCGCAACCTGGCTCACGCCGGACAACACGAGTACTAATGAAACCTTCTTCAGCGTTTTTAACATTACTTACTTCCTTCTGCGTTGATAAGCCTGCTAACTAATTGCCTATCAAAGATAAAAAGCACCCCGTCCTAAGACAGGGTGCTTGGGAGCAACTAACCTAATGTCAGCTTTGAATCTTCTGCATTAATCAGACGATTACAGGCTGAACACGTTCAGTGCACCGCCGCCAGGAGCAGCGTTGTACTTGGTCAGTTCTTTGTAGCCACCAGCAGCGCCCAGCGCATCGGTGTCGTTGTCAAGGCCAAGGTTCATCGCAACGCCAGCCCAACCGCCGATACCGGACAGTACGCCAACGTATTGCTTACCCTTGTGGGTGTATGTGAAAGCGTTACCGATCACACCGGAACCAACTTGGAACTTCCAGAGTTCCTTACCGGATTGTGCGTCAACAGCCTTGAACCAACGGTCCAGAGTGCCGTAGAACACCAGGTCGGAAGCAGTTGTCAGTGCGCCACCCCAAGCAGAGAACTTCTCCTTGTTGTACCACTTGCTCTTGTTGGTCATTGGGTCATAAGCAGCAAAGCCGCCCATTACGCCGTCAGGACCAGCAAACATGGTCAAAGTAGCACCAACCCATGGTTGACCGGCGATGTACTTGGACTCAACTGGCTCGTATGTCATACAAACGTGGTTCAGTGGAGAGTAGACCAGGCCAGTACGTGGGGAGTAAGCAGCAGGCTGCTGATCCTTGGTACCCAGCGCAGCAGGGCAGATACCCTTAGCGTTGTAGTCTTGGTGAGTAGAGTACTTACCATCCTTCTGAGGAACACCGCTCTTCAGATCAACACCAGTAGCCCAGTTAACGAATGGGTGTACTTTTTCAGCTGCAATGATGCTGCCGGTATGTGCATCAAAGGTATAAGCGAAACCGTTGCGGTCATGGTGCCAAGCGTAAGTCTTGCCGCCCTTGTCGAACAGGATCACTTCATTGATGCCGTCATAATCCCACTCATCGTGAGGAGTCATTTGATAACCCCACTTAGCGATACCAGTATCTACATCGCGAGCGAAAATAGTCATGGACCACTTGTTGTCACCAGGACGTACGTCTGGGTTCCAAACGGATGGGTTACCAGTACCGTAGTAAACCAGGTTGGTTCTGTGGTCATATGGCCACCAGCCCCATGTGGAACCACCACCGTGCTGCCAACCATCCTTAACAGCTTGCGGTTTCAGCCAGGTCTTAACACCCAGGTCCTTTTCAGGGAATTTCAGCTTTTCCTTAGGCAGAGCCTTGAAAGAGCCGCCTTCCTTGTTACCGCCGTTTACGTCTTCATATACGGACAGTGAGCTGTAGTGAGGATTGTCCTTGTTGAAATCCTTGCCGATCAGCACTTCGCTGTCAGGACCGGTGCTGTATGCCTTCCATACCAGCGCGCCATCCTTCAGGCTGTAAGCAGCCAGGAAGCAGCGAACACCGAACTCAGCACCGGAACAACCAGTCAGGACCTTGTCCTTGATGACGTGAGGAGCGTTGGTGTTGGTAGCGCCAACCTTAGGATCGTTTACCTTAACGTCCCAAACCTTTGCACCAGTCTTCGCATCCAGAGCAACCAACACGCCGTCGTTCTGTTGCAGGAAGATCTTGCCGTCGCCGTAACCCAGACCGCGGCTTACGTTATCGCAGCAGAGAACAGCTTGCACGGAAGGATCTTGCTTAGGGAAGTAAGCCCAGACAATCTTTTGATTGTCGTTCAGATCAAGTGCGTAAACGTTGTTAGGGAATGCTGTATGCACATACATCATGTTGCCTACAACAACAGGAGAGCCTTCGTGACCACGGTTTACACCGGTTGCGAATTGCCAAGCTGCCTTAACGTTCTTGACGTTGCTCTTGTTGATTTGGTTCAGGGTGCTGTAACCCTGATTATTATGTTGACCGCGTGGATGTGCCCAGTTGTTAGGATCCTTCATTGCGGCTTCTTGGTCAGCAGCTGCAGATGCAACCATAGGCAAAGCCATAGCCATGCCAAATGCCACACCAAGCGCCAGCTTGATTTTGCTCATCTCCATTTTTATAAATCTCCATAGTGATACTACTAAGGGTTTAACAAGACCCAGCCCCACATATACCACCTCCCATTTATAATTACGGGTTGTTGCAGCATCTTTGAGACTTTGCCTTTTACTCACTTTAAAGCGAGTAGACTGCATCTTAGTGCAGGAAAAAATGTTTTGCAATACTTCATTTACATTTTACTTACAATTAAATAATTCCTAAACTTGGTGAGACAATTTCCCATATATAGAAAAATAATCTCCTTCACAGACGAGACCTCCATTCATGACTCACGCGCTTTTCCCGGACATTCAACCTTATCAGCAAGGCATGCTGGCCGTCTCAGGCCTGCATTCCATTTATTACGAGCAATCGGGGAATCCAGCCGGCCAGCCCGTGGTGTTCCTGCACGGCGGCCCCGGCAGCGGGTGCAACCCAGGACAGCGCCGTTATTTCGACCCGGCCCATTACCGCATCATCCTGTTGGATCAACGCGGTTGCGGGCGCAGCACCCCGCAAGGAGAAGTTGAGGAGAATACGATCGACCACCTAGTGGCCGACCTGGACGCGCTGCGCCGGCACCTGGCCATTGACCGCTGGCTGGTATTCGGCGGCTCATGGGGCAGCACCCTGGCGCTGAACTACGCCTTGGCATATCCGCAACATGTCGCCGGGCTCATTCTCCGCGGCATTTTCCTCAGTCGCCCAAGCGAATTGGATTGGTTCCTGCACGACGTACAGCACTTCTTCCCGGAAGCCTGGCAGCAATTGCTATCCTACTTGCCAGCAGCTGAGCAGCATGATCCCTTGAGCGCATTCGCGAAGCGCGTGTTTTCAGATGAGCCATCCATCAGTGAGCCAGCCGCCATTCATTGGAACGCTTTCGAAGCCAGCATCATGACCTTATTGCCGAGCGCCACCACTAGTGAGCAAGGCATCAACGGCAAAATCGAGCTGGCGCGCGCCCGGGTGCAAATCCACTACATCAAGAACCAGTGCTTTGTGGGAGAACGTAATTTATTGGCAGAGGCCGCCGCAAAGCTGCAACAGATCCCGACCGTCATCGTGCAAGGTCGCTACGACATGGTATGCCCGCCATTGACCGCGCACGAGCTCCACAACGCCATGCCGCATGCGGAACTTCACATGATTCCCGACGCGGGCCACTCAGGCATGGAAGCCGGCACCAGGAGCGCCCTGATTGCCGCCACAGAGAAATTCAAGCAAGCTCTACACTAAGCAGGGCAACAGGAGCGGTTTTTTGGCACTCAACATTTCCAAGGTCAAACACCTGGGCAGCCATCCGGCATTGCATAAGTCGCGCCGCGCTTACGCACGCCAGCGTTACAGCACGCCGTTCTTCGTGTTGCGTGAAACGCTGATCAGCTTCCAGGTTCACAACGGGTTTGGCATTTCTGCGTCGCTGTCGTTTTACGCCATGTTTGCCTTGATTCCGCTAATCGTGCTCATGTTTTTCCTGTTGAGCCATTTGGTGGTGTCGTCCAACTATGCCACCGTCAAACTGGCGATCATCGTCAGCAACCTGGTGCCCAACCTCAGCAACCGCATCATGGTGGAAGTCTATAACGCCTCACAGCATAAGGCCGCCTGGGGCGTTTTCGGTTTCATCGCCATGTTCTGGCTGGCCGTGCCATTGGCAGGCGCCTTGCGCTCGGCCTTCTACACCATCGCCAGCATCCAGGAAAAGCCTTCGTTCCTGCGGCGCCAGATCAAGGATATCCTGGGCGTGCTTGGCATATTGTTGATGTTCTTCCTGTTTACCATCCTGGGGCTGGGGATAGAAAAAGTGATCAACATCCTGGAACCGCATACCGCCTACTCCAAATACATCAACTCGGCCACCTCCATCGCACTCACCACATTATTGACCGCGATCTTCTACCGCGTTTATTTCCCAGTACGGCTGCGTCTATCTCATATCATGATCGGCGCCGTTGTGACCGCCCTGCTGTGGCTTGCCATGCGTCCGGCCTTCAGCTTGTTCTTGTCTGTGAACCCTGCTTATGGCGCAGTATTTGGCGGCATGAAGAACCTCTTCATCTCGATTGCCTGGCTTTACTACACTTTTGTGGTATTCATGCTCGGCACCACGCTGATCTCCACGCTGCGCAAAAAAGATGTGCTATTGCTGCGAGGGCTGTTCGATCAGATGCCGGAGGACAAGACAGCTTACTTGGACGAATTGATGGAGCGTTATGGCAAGACATTCCAGCGCGGCGACTATATTTTTAGAGTCAATGATAACTGCCATGACCTTTATTACCTTGTCTCAGGCCAGATCAAGCTCATGCTGGGAGAGAAATTGCTGCGCGAACTCGACAGCGGCGATTATTTTGGCGAAATGGCCTTCCTCACCCAAACCCCCAGGGTTGCAGACGCTATCGTGATTTCCAAGGAAGCCGGGGTCGTCGTCGTCAACGCAGAGAATATCGAAACGCTGCTGCAAGGCGAGCCGCAAATCGCCATGAACTTCCTGCGCCAGATAGCGACGCGACTGCAGCACAGCCATATAAACGGCTCGGCTTAAGCCGCCCTAGCTATCCGCCCACATCCGCAATAGATTGTGATAGACGCCGGTCAGGCGGATCACCTCGGGGTCCTTGCCGCCGCGCTCGGCCCCAATCGCCTGGATGCTGCTGTCCAGCTGGAACAGCAAAGTACGCTGCGCATCGTCGCGGATCATGCTCTGCATCCAGAAAAACGATGAAACCCGGGCTCCGCGCGTGACAGGCGTCACGTGATGCAAACTGCTGGAAGGGTAAAGCACCATATGTCCTGCTGGCAGCTTCACCTCCTGGGTGCCGAACGTATCTTCAATCGTCAGCACCCCACCGTCATAATCCTCAGGCTCAGAGAAAAATAAAGTGGCGGAAAGGTCGCTGCGGATGCGGAAATTGGTGCCGCGCAATTGGCGGATCGCATTATCCACATGCGTGCCAAACGCTTGCCCGCCCTCATATCGGTTGAACAGGGGCGGAAACACTTTCAGAGGCAAAGCTGCCGAGATGAACAAAGGGCTCATGCCCAATGCATCCTGGATCAAATCCCCGACTTGGCGCGCCACAGGCGAACCTTCCGGCAGCTGCATATTATTCTTGGCCAAAGCGGATTGGCTGCCTGAAGTGACATTGCCATCCACCCATTCTGCGGCATCCATCAATTGCCGGCACTGCGCCACCTGTTCCTTGCTCAACACTCCTGGAATTTCAATCAGCATTTTATTTACCCATCAAACCAACAAGCAAAAACCCTATAGAGAGTTTACCTCTCTATAGGGCTGGCACGCTAAACTCTACTACAAAACGTTAATAATTAAAGTTCAGGCTCAGGAAAGCCAAACGGCCCGGCGCAACCACAGCATAATGCGTTGAATAAGCCGCGTTGAAATAACGCTTGTCCGTCAGGTTCTGCACATTCAACTGCAAGCTCAGGTTCTTGTCTATGTCGTAGCGCGACATGAAATCAAACCGCGTATAGGACGGAATCTCAACCGTATTGGCCACATTGCCGAACTGCTTGTCCACATAGAACGCCCCTCCACCGACTGTCAATTTTGGCAGGATAGCGTAAGTTGTCCAGAGGCTGGCGCTGTTTTTCGGCGTGTTGGCAAAGTCGTTTCCCTTCGCTGCAAGGCCAGTTGCATTTGTGCCGCCGTCCACGACTTCGCTGTCAAGATAGGTATATCCTGCAAAAGCCTGCCAGTTGGACGTCAGCTTGCCTGCCAGGCCCAACTCCACACCCTTGATCTTCATATCGCCCGCAGTATCGGTTGTTCCATCGGACAAAGTGACGCGTGCGTTGGTTTTTTCCGTGCGGAAAACAGCAGCGGTCAATGCAAGGTCTTCCAGCACATCCCATTTCACGCCGAGTTCGGCACTGCGGCTGCGCTCGGGCTCAAGGTTCTGATTGGCTGCGCTGATATTGTCATTCCCCGTGCCCAGCGTCAGGCCTGTCGGGGTTGACGATGTGCCATACGAAGCATAAACACTCATATTCGACTGCGGCTTGTATACCAGCCCTGCCTGATAGTTCCAGAAATGCGCGCCATTCTTCAGCTCATTGGCGAATGCGTTTGTATTCCTATTGAACTGATAACTATCGGTAGAATAATCGTCGTAGCGAACACCTACATTGGCAAGCCATTGCTCATTGAACTTCACGCTATCGAACACATAGGCGGCCCGCGTAATGGCGCGCGTCGTCGTCTGTGTCGGGCTATCAGTCACAGTGCCGGTGTATGGATCGCTGGGGTTGGGGTCGTATAGACTCGTACAATTTGTCGTAGCCCCCAAAGCGGTAGAGCAATCTCTTCCTGCGCCATTATTCACTATGCTATACGGGCGGTTCTTGGTTTCCTCATGACTATATTCAACACCGGTATTGAGCTTATGCCCCACATTCCACGTATCGAAAGCAACGCTCAAATCCGTCACGTTGGCCACGGTCCTGGTGGTGGCATTGCGGCTTTTTGCAGAGCGGAACACGCGCCCATTGACAACGTTCCCGGCGGAATCGTCCGGCACAGTCACGATATAGTCGTTGGTTGAAACATCATAGCGCGTCACATTCTTCAGGATCACGTCATCGCTGAACGCATGCTTGAGGGTAGCCGTGCCAGAGTCAATTTCCGTCTTGCGGAAATCACGGTGGGCGTATCCGTAGAAATTGTCCTTGCTGACACTTGCAGGCCTGCTTGGATTGGCCTCGCTGCGCCCGGCCAGCGTGTAGGGAATACCGTAATCCGGCGTATCGTCCGTATTCAGGTGGTAATAGCTCAGATTCAACGAAGTAGGCGAATTCATGCCAAACGTAATGGAGGGCGCTATGCCGAATTTCTTGACATCCACGTCGTCCCGTCCAGGGGTGTCTGCCGTATGGCTCAGCAATGCCAGGCGCACGGCAATGTCTTCGTTGACCGCATAGTTGCCGTCCACAGTCACGCGGCGGTATTTATCCGTACCCAGGCCCACACTGCCTCCAATGAAATTCTCGGCCTTGGGCTGCTTGGTGACCAAGTTGATGCTGCCCCCTGCCGACCCGCGGCCATCAAAGGCGCCACTAGGCCCCTTGATCACTTCCACCGATTCCAGCGCGAAGATTTCCCGCGATTGCGCCCCGATACTGCGAACACCGTCCACGTAAATAGAAGCTTGAGCATCAAAGCCACGGATGAATGGCCTGTCGCCGACCGCCCCCCCGCCCTCACCAGTACCCAGGGTAATCCCTGGCACCGTACGCAGCACCTCTTCCAGAGACACCGATCCCGTATCCTTGATCACGCTTTCGGAAATCACCGTCACGGATTTCGGCGTATCCAGCAAAGGGGCCGTAAATTTAGAAGAAGATGTACGCTCGGCCTTATAGGAGGTTGTTTTCTCTTTTGGCGCCGCCACGTTTACTTCAGGCAAAGTACTCACGTCCTCTGCAGCGACCGCCGACCCCGCGAATACCAGCCCGACCGCCACGGCAACACGATCAAGGCTCAATCCATTTGTTTTTAATATGTTGTCTTGCACGATTACCCTTCCATTTCCCTGAAAAATATTTGGGAAACGGAATATAAATGATAGACATTACCAATTCAACACAATGCCAGAATGGATATTGCACACTCCAGTTTTCTTTACATTGCCCGAAAAATAAAAAAATCTCTGCCAAACATTCTGGCAGAGATTTTATTAACACTTATTGGCAATTAAAAAGTATAGGTTGCATTCAACAATGCAGAACGCCCAGGAGCCATAACGGCAAAGAGGCCAACATGCGATGCATCGTAAATACGCTCATCCGTCAGGTTCAGCACATTTAAGCGCAAGGACAGTTTCTGGCTAACCTCGTAAGTTGCTGAAGCATCCCAACGCCATGTGGAATTAAAGTGCATGGTATTCGCATCATCCACATAACGCTTGCCGGTATAGATGGCACCACCACCGACTGAAAACTTTGGTGTCACTTTGTACATAGTCCACAATGAACCAGAACGCTTGGCGATGAATTTGGATTGATTCCCTGAGTAATCAGTAGCGCCGTTCCAATATTTATCTAATGTTGGATCCATGAACACTACGCCGCCCCATACAGACCATTTATCAGTAATGTTGCCAGCAGCGCCCAAATCAATACCCTTAACACTATTATCACCAACCAAAGCGACCTCCCCAGTGGTCGGGTCAGTACTGCGAGCATCGGTTTTTTTGGTTTTGAAGATTGCTGCCGTGAGGGAAAGCTTCTCATCAAAGATATCCCATTTGGTGCCCACTTCCAGCGCCCGGGTCTTTTCGGGCGCCAAATTGCGAATACCGCCGCCCGCTGCACCATCTGCGCCACCACTCTGATTAGCCGTTTCGCCAGCAGGATTGGATGAAGTGCCGAACGATACATAGACACTGCCATTAGGTGCTGGCTTGTAGACCAAGCCTAATTGATAGTTGAATATGCGGTCAGAGCGCTCTTGTGTTGTATCAGCAGTATCCACAACACGGTAGTGGTCCAAGCGAATGCCGGCAGATGCCTGCCATTGGTCATTGATATGAACGGTATCCGTCGCATACCATGCCCGCGTGTTGAATTTAACGGGATCGCCATACGCTACTCTCGTAAAAGGAGCGCCTGCTGCCGGCGCATAGGGATTGGGATCGTATAAATCAGTGGTAGAGTTGCTGCTTCCGGTCGCGGCATAGCTTCCGTTGGATAGCTCTTCCTTACTGATTTCAATACCTGTCGCCACATTATGCTTCATTCCCCAAAGCTCAAGGCTGCCGAAATAATCGGTTTGATTAAGCATGCCTTCCGACAGCCTGCGGCTATTACGTACCTGCTGTGTCACAGTCCCTGCAGCCAGGGCCGTAGCATTGGCAAATGATGGACGCGTCATGACATATTGATTGGTGGTCCGGGTGTACATTGAAGTATTACGCAAAGTAAAACCGTGATCAAAATCATGCTCTAGCCTCAAGGTGATCTGATCGGCATTTTGCTCTCTGAAATCTCGATTCTTCAAACCGTAGAAATTATCACGATCAACACGAGGAGGTGTTCTCAAGGCGCCACCAGCACTGAATGGAATACCAAGGTCAGGCGTGTCATCAGATTCAAAATGATAAAAGCTGACATTGGCGCGTGTCGCCGTATTCAGTCCGAGCGCCAGGGCCGCAGCGATCCCTTTACGCTCCAGCTCTACCGATTGGCGCCCAGCCACATTGGCATCATGGTGCATTAAATTAATGCGCAAAGCAGCTTCATCACCCAGCACCCAGTTGGTGTCAACCGTCAAACGCTTGGTCTGATCAGTACCCCAGGTGCCCCCTGCGCTGGTAAAGTTTTCTGCTTTTGGCTTTTTGGTAACCATGTTGACGACGCCACCCGTAGAGCCCCGTCCATTCTGCATTGAGCCCGGCCCTTTGATGATTTCGACGGACTCAAGATTGAAAATCTCATGCGAAAAACGACCCACTTGGCGAATACCATCAACCTGCATATCAGTACTTGCTTCATAACCACGGATAAAGGGACGGTCACCCACAGGTGTTCCGCCCTCCCCGGCCCCAAGACTTACACCAGGAGTGGTACGCAATACTTCAGTCAATGACATCAACCCTCGCGCCTGGATCAACTCCTCATTAATCACCGTGACAGATTTTGGCGTATCAAGCAGAGGTTCCGTAAATTTTGGAGAAGAAGCGCGATCTGCCTTATATGTAGCTTGTTTCTTCGCTGAAACGCTCAACTCGGGCAGAGCCCCTCCCTCTTCAGCTGCACCCGCCGAACCAGTGAAGGTCAGCGCCATGGCAGCAAAAATTGGTTTGAATGCCGGATCATATTTTTTATATTGCACAATTTTCCCTTTACAACGTTTTACATAAATTCACAGAGATGGAATATAAATAATAAACATTCTCAATTCAAGTAAAATTTGTATTATGTTGTGAATTCGCAACATAATAACCGTATGAAATCTATGGAAATTTAATTAAAATAGCGCGTGTTAGTGCATTTATGCTCAACTGCAGGATGCCTTTTAACCCATTGTTTTGTTGTATTTTCGTGAGAAATTTGTCGTGCATCATATTGTCGTTGCTGCTTTATATAAGTTTGTCAGCTTGCCTGACTATCAGGAGATTCAACCGGGCCTGCTGGCCTTGTGTAACGCCCAGGGCATCAAGGGTACCTTGCTGTTGGCGGAAGAAGGCATTAACGGCACAGTGGCTGGCAGCCGTGAAGCCATTGACGTCCTACTGGCTTACCTGCGCCAGGATCCGCGATTCGCGGATATCGACCATAAAGAGTCCTTCACTGACGAAATGCCGTTCTATCGCATGAAAGTGCGGTTGAAAAAGGAAATAGTGACCTTGGGGGTGCCGGGCATCGACCCCAACAAGAAAGTAGGAACTTACGTCAAACCGGAGGACTGGAATGCTCTGATTTCCGACCCGGATGTCATTGTGGTCGACACGCGCAATGATTATGAATACGAAATTGGCACGTTCAAAGGCGCTATCGACCCGGCTACCACGACTTTCCGCCAGTTTCCCGATTATGTCCGCAACAACCTTGATCCGGCAAAAAACAAGAAAGTCGCCATGTTCTGCACTGGGGGCATTCGCTGCGAGAAAGCCAGTTCATATATGTTGGAACAGGGATTTGAAGAGGTCTACCACTTGCAAGGCGGCATTCTGAAGTACCTGGAAACTGTTCCAAAGGAACAAAGCCTGTGGGAAGGGGAATGCTTTGTATTTGACCAGCGGGTGGCAGTGAGACACGGCTTAGAGGTAGGAGATTATGACCAATGCTTTGCATGTCGCCATCCCATCTCTGCCGCAGATATGGCATCGCCGAAATATGTGAAAGGCATTTCCTGCCCTCGTTGCTATGACAAACTGTCAGCTGAGAAACGCGCCAGCATTGAAGAGAGACAAAGGCAGATTGAAATTGCGCGCCAGCGCGGTGAAGAACACATAGGCGACAATGCGCGCAAATACTCGGCCATTCACAAACAATCAAAAATTACAAAAACACCCCCGGAAGCCTAGCTCTAGGGGTAATTCCCAGGCATCTGCAAATGCCTGGGAAGGGTGCGATGTTGCGTAATGTAAGGCTTAGTTCACACCGACATACCGCTTAACCTTGAAGTGATGCTTAGGATGCGTCACATAGACAAACTTCTTCCCGGCATTGCGATCTGCACTCACCCCGCTCGTATCGATACGGTTCAGATTGAAGTGATGCCTGAAGTGAGGACGATTATTACGCGACTGCACCACCTCCTTATGCGTAATCACCGCTTCGGACTCCGCCACACGCGCATCAGTAGCCAGGCGGCTGGGATTAATCGTTGCCGCGGCCAACACCTGCTGATCGAACAGCGCTGCATTATGTTCCTCTGCCTGGGCAAAAGAAGCCCAGGAAGCCGCAAGCGCCACACTCGCTATCACAACAGTCTTATTCATCATCGTCTCCAAATAGTGAATTAATATTTTGTCTTGCCATGGTGCACATCCTACTAGACGAAGATCACAAGAAAAACATACTATTCCCTAATTAATTGTTCGGGAATTTCGAAGTGTCGAGGTTTGCCACCAAGGAGACATCATGAACTATAAGCAACTCAGTTATTTCTGGGCTGTCGCCAAAGCTGGCAGCCTGGTCAAGGCCAGTGAGCAATTAGGTGTGACTCCACAAACCCTCAGTGGGCAAATTTCGCTACTTGAAGCCGACCTGAACGTCACATTGTTCAAGCGGGCCGGGCGCGGCCTGGAACTCACGGATGCAGGACGTCTTGCACTGCCTTACGCCGAACGCATTTTCGAAATAGGCAGCATGCTGGAAGAAACCCTGCATCATCAACCCAAAAAACGTCCTAGGGTTTTCAACGTAGGTATTGCAGAATTCGTCCCCAAATCCATTGCCTATCACCTACTTTCGGCGGCCATGGAATTAGAAGACCCGATTCGCATCGTGTGTCGGGAGGACAACTTCGAAACGCTTCTCGCACAACTGGCGATTCATAAACTGGACATCGTGCTGGCAGACCGTCCCATGCCGAGCGAAGTCAACATCACCGGCATTAGCCGTAAGCTCGGGGAAAGCGGCACCTCTTTTTTTGCCACCGCAGAACTTGCCATGAAATATCCAGGCCAGTTCCCGGAACGCCTGCATCGCGCGCCCATGCTGGTCATGGGAGAGGATAGCCTATTACAAGGGCAAATCATGCGTTGGCTGAACGAGCAACATATTACCCCCAACATTGTCGGGGAGTTTGATGATAGTGCACTGATGAAAGCCTTCGGCACTGCTGGAGCGGGTTTCTTTACCGTCTCATCCGTCATCGCGCATGAAATTGAACAGGAGTATGACGTCATCAAAATTGCCGACACCGACGAATTTACCCAGCATTTCTATGCAATCTCCGTCCCCAAGCGGGCAACTCACCCTGCCGTGGTAGCAGTAAACGAATCGGCGGATAAATTATTTTTGTTTAATAAGACTTAAAATCTACGCAGAAACAGCACCCCAAGATAATGTTTTAAAACTAACATTCTGTTGGTTTCCCATTAATAAGTGATTCTTACTGAACATCTACTCAAACGCTTCCATATAAAAAAACTTTAAAAACAGCCAATTAAAACACTCTCTCCACTTGGCATATCAATTGCAGGTCTAGGTGTTTTTCATAAAAAGGACCTCAATAATGACTCATATTTTCCATTCGACTATCGTTGCTGCAATCTTTGCTTCCTATTCTAGCTTCGGCTTGGCGGCTGATATCATCGGTTACGGCGCTCCCATCACGAGTGATCAGGCCAAAAAAGCCGCTACAGCGGCGATTGCAGATGCAAAGAAAAATAACTTAGCAGTAGTAGTCGCAGTGGTAGATAGCAGCGGCAGCTTGTCTTATCTGGAAAAGATCGATGGCACCCAGATTTCCAGTGTGGAAACCGCCATCGGCAAAGCCCGTACTGCTAACAATTTCAAACGTCCTACCAAAGCGCTGGACGACGTAGTAGCCGGTGGCCGGGTCGCCCTGCTCAACCTGCCAAATGTTTTGCCGCTACAAGGCGGCTTGCCAATTATCCTTGATGGGAAAATCGTAGGCGCCATCGGAGTAAGCGGCGCCACCTCTCAACAAGATGAGCAAGCGGCCGCCGCAGGCTTGGCAGCCATTGGGGCCAAATAAAACCTCCAACAAAATAAAAGCACACTGAATACACTTCCTTTTGTATTCAGTGTGCTAACTATAAAGATAGATATCAATCAAATTATCAAACTTAGGAAGTGAGCTGCTGCACTCGCCAATCAGCCATCTTGCCGGGCACCAACGGATTATGAGTTTTTACATTCAGTCCCCATTAGACACATAAGCCCATCATTTTATTAAGTCTTTCCAGCTACGCAGCTCTTTACTCATCCATGCTAAGCTATTGCGGTTGACAGCATGTCGACCATCTATAGCCCCGCGGCAGCTTATCCTACCCAGCATGGTATGCATCTTGTAGAATAGAGCCATGTACGAGTCGCTATCCATCTCCGACCCCACCTCCGCCTTATGGGGTGATATTGTTCAGAACGTCCGAGAGGAATACCTTTCAGATGCACAAAGCTACCCATGGATCATTGGATTCTCAGGTGGCAAAGATTCCACCTTGGTTGCCCAGGCGGTATTTGAAGCACTTCTTTCAATAGCACCCTCTAAGCGCACTAGGCACGTTCACATAGTGTCTAACGATACGCTGGTAGAAAGTCCTCTCGTCCTTGCCCATCTCGCTAAAGTTCAAAAGGAAATCAACGAAGCTGCGATCAACTTCGGCCTTCCAATGACTGTAGCAACCACTCAACCAGAGATTGACAAGTCGTTTTGGGTTCTTTTGATTGGCAAAGGCTATCCCAGCCCTAATCAAACAATGCGTTGGTGTACAGATCGGCTCAAAATCCAGCCAACAAGCAAATATATTCTAGACAATGTCTCCCAACATGGCGCTGCCGTTGTGATCTTGGGAGTCAGACTTGATGAAAGCAACAGTCGCAGAAACTCCATCAACAAGTTTAAAAACGAAGAAAACTCTAACCTCACCCCTCACCAAGAATTGTCTGGGGCCTACATCTATCGCCCTATCGTTGATATGACGATAGATGATGTATGGGAGGTTTTAGGGCGCTTCGACCCACCCTGGGGTGGTACACACCAAGGACTCATTCAACTATATAGAGATGCTGAAGGTGGAGAATGCCCTGTTGTTCTAAGCAAAGAAGAAGCTCCTGGATGTGGCACCGCATCAAGTCGCTTTGGATGCTGGACATGCACCGTTGTTGAAAAAGATAAAAGCCTTCAAGGTTTTGTTGATGCTGGAAAATCCCAGTATGAATGCCTAATCCAATTCAGAGACTGGTTAAGGGAAATTAGAAATAAGCCAGAATATAGATCTCTTGAAAGAAGAAACGGTGAAATTCGTTTTGACACACGCGGCAATCAGATACAACATGTGCCAGGACCATTTACCATACAAGCAAGAAGAATGATTTTGGAAGAGCTACTTCGTACGCAAGAACAATACGGAGATCTCTTAATCCGCCAAGATGAAATAGATTTAATCCAAACCATCTGGGCTGAAGACCTGAATCGAAAACTGGGGGGAACAAATGACCGAGACCTACTTGGGAGACCTGCCACTTTGGGCAGATGAGGAAGCTAAAGCCTTACTCGAAAAATTATGTATTCAATACGAAGTGCCTAGTGAGGTATTTGCAGAACTAGTCGCGATTCAACGAGAACGACAAAACCAAGAAAAAGCATGGGGTGTATATGACTCCATTACTGAAGTGCTCGGCAGAATTGATTGACTATGTGGATTTCCAAACTAGAACTCATTAACTTCAAAAGCTACCAACACCAGGTTTTTGAATTTCCCCTTCCCGCTAACGGGCAAAACATTGTCCTAATCGGTGGCATGAATGGTTATGGCAAAACATCTATCTTAGAAGCCGTCTATCTTGGCTTATATGGAAAAGATGCCATTAGCCACCTTGGTCGTGCTGGCCTAAAAGACGATGTAGGCTATCGAAGCTTCCTCGAGCGCGCTCTGCATGGACATGCTATTCGTGCTCAACGTGACAGCATGACAGTCACAATCCAAATCAATATCTCCGAGAACGAAGGCTTCCAGATCACCCGTCGCTGGTATTTCTCTCGCTCAGGCGATTGGACTGATGAAGAGATCTTGATTTATAGCATCAGAAACGGCATTAAAGATAAAGTCGTTAGCTCTGACCGAATTGAAGAACTATTAGATCAACAATTTATTCCTGCCCATATTGCCCCTTTCTTTTTCTTTGATGGTGAAGAAGTTAAGAAGCTTGCAGATCAAAACCGCGTTGAACAAATCAAGCAAGGTATCGAAGGTCTGCTAGGTGTAGTGCTATTAAGAAAACTCGAAAAGAGGCTTCAACAATATCAAGCCAACCGCTCACAAGGTGTTAGCGCAGTTGATGAGCAAAAGCATCGCGAACTACTTGAGACATTAACAAAACATGAAGAAGAATTTGTTGAACTAGAATCACGCAAAAATGCATTAGACATTGAGGTTGAAGATCTCAAGATTAACCGTGCCGACTTAATGAATAGAGTCGTTTCTATTGGCGGTGGTGGTGGTGACATTGCGAATGCACGTGATTTAGTGTCTCAGCAGGCCGTGCATGAACAAGAGCTCAAAGAAGTATTTGAGCAGCTTGAGAAAATACTTGCGACTAAATTGCCATTCCACTTTGTAGATCAAGACCTGATAAAAGGATTTTCTGAAACTCTCCGATCAGAAATCAACCTCCAGCAATGGAATTCCAGAAAATCTAGCCTTGAGCCAGAGAAAGAAAAGTTTACTGCCAACTTCTTCAAATCTGAAAAACCTGAATTTTCCCCTGAGCTTACAACGGAACAAGAGACGGCAATTCGCTTAAGACTAGAAACCGCTTGGGAAAGCTTGTTCTACCCTCCTCCAGCTGATTGTGCCGAAACAATGGTGCATGATTATATGAGCAGTGAGCGCAAGCAAAATACATTGCATAGCCTGCAAAAAATACACCTTGGCTCTCAAGAGATTTTGGGGTTAATGCTGAGACGTGAAGAGCTGACCAAAAAAATTCGAGACATTAGAAATCGATACACCAGAATTGAAGGCTTAGATCGCGATGGTTCGCTTACAAAACTCAATACTGAACTAGCATCAGTCAATGCGAGCCTGGATCTGAAGCAAAAATCATTAGGTGATCTTGAACGTCAGCTCTCTGGCCTATCTGCCACCATTAACAATGACCGTGCAGTATATCAACGCGAGCACGAAAAATTTGTGCAAGCTAACCCAGTCAAATCGGGTGTCGCCAAAGCTCAAAGAGTGATAGATCTTATGCGAGATCTCATTCCGCAACTATATACATTGAAGATCAAGCATCTCGCAGAAGCGATGACTGAGGTATATAAAAAACTGGCTCATAAATCCCAGGTATCAAAAATTGAGATTGATGAAACCGGAGCAGCCAAAATCCTCAGCATTGAAGGCGATGAAATCTCTTTCGACAAATCTGCGGGTGAAAACCAGGTATTTGCCACGGCACTATTAGCTGGCCTCGCAAAAATCTCTGGCTTAGATGCACCATTAATCGTAGATACTCCATTAGGGCGTCTTGACAGCACACACCGCACTAACATTCTGAGCTATTGGGTTTCTGACAGATCCAGACAAGTTATCCTGCTTTCCCAGGACAAAGAAATTGATCTTGAAACTTACAATACCATCAAGAGTGCCGTTTCAAAAACATATCTATTACAACATCAAGACATTGGAAATGGCGTAAGTAAAACGACAGCTATTGAAGGTCAGTATTTCAAGGGATTGCCGAATGAGTAATATTTCACTTGAATCGGTATTGCTTGCCAACTTCCAAACCTCAGGACAAGCAGATAAATTTACAGAACAACTCAGATCAAGCTTAGGACTCTCCGCGCGGTATCGTGTTGCTCGCTTGGCACTAGGGCGATCACTATCAGACCCAAGCTACCCAAATGAGAACATTGACTCCCAAGGCAAGACCATCAAAGGTGAACTATTATTTGGTATAGAGGAATTACCTCTATGGGTTGGTCTATTACTGTCCCATGCCAAAAAAGCCAATCCAAAAGAAGAATTTACCCTTGCTGCCTTACAAAATATCGTGAAACGGCACTGGCACCGTGGCATGATGCTGCTCATCAATGACTGGCAAGAGGCTGATGAGGACTACATGAAATTCATGGAGATCCTTGTGAAAAGAAGAGCCAATCTTCCAGACACCGCATCCAGCACGCTTGATAACTTTAACGAGCCAACAACCTGGGATGCAGAAAATCTGAATCCCAAGCCTATCCATATTGAACTAGGCCCCGAGCTAGACTCTGGTGAAACCTTCCGCTGGACAGTCAACGGTTCTGGGTACTCCCCTCACATTGCCATCATGGGACAAGCAGGCTCCGGCAAAACTCGCACCATGCTTGAATCGCTAAAACAAATTCATCACCAAGCTGGCGCCCCTGTCATCCTTCTTGACCTGGGCAAAGGTGATCTTGCTGACAAACCAGAACTGATCAATGCATTAAATGCTCGCGTGCTTAGAGTACCTGAACAGCCTATTCCGTTAGATATGTTCTTCGGATCTGATGAATCAGAAACCAGAGCATCTGATCAAGTTATGGGATTCAGAGATTCATTTGCAAAAGCAATGCAAAGCAAGGCAGGAGCAAAGCAACTTGATGCCATACGTGAGGCGCTCAAGCCACTATTCTCTCGTCAAAAAGAAATTACATTATTTGATGTTAAAGATGCTCTCAAAGACTATTACGAAGAAAACGACATTCGCACTGATAGCGTCATCTCAACGATTAACGACCTAACAGAACGCTCAATCTTTGAACCAGAATATTCACCACAGCAATTCTTCTCACAAAGCTGGATCATCACCTTTGCACACGCGCATGAGACAACCAAAAATCTAGCCGTATATCTGCTACTAGACGCACTCAACACCTACATGAAGCGCCTACCTGAAGCACCAGTAGACGCACAAAATCACAGAGCGCTAAGAATGGTACTGGCAATTGATGAAGCACGTCACATCCTCGCATCCAGGCACTTGGCTCTCTCCGACAACATCAGGTTGCACAGATCAAAAGGTCTAGTGGTAACACTTGCCTCACAAAGCCCAGATGACTACGACGGTGCAGGTGATGACTACCTAGAAAACATTGGCCTACCGATCTGCTTCAAGACCAATGCTTCAAGCACTCAAGTACTGCAAAACATGTTCAGGGGAAAGGTCAGTTTTTCCACACTTCCTGCTGGAGTGTGCATGACACTAAAAGAAAATAAAGCAGTAAAAATAAAATCTTTTTGATAGGGGTGATGATGAAAGTGAATAAACCTCAAAACGCCTGGGATGAGCTGGATAAGTCATTTATGAGATCAATCTCATTGATGATTAAAGATCCCACTTCAACATTTTATTTCTTAACAGTGATGTTTGTTGGAGGTGGTGCTGGCATTTGGATTCCCATGGCGTCATCTTCATCAGAATTAAATACTGATGCTTTATCTACTTATGTCTTTGCGGTACTCGCCCCTATTATTGCAGATATAGTATTAAGGCCTAAAGCGGGTAAAAGCCGCAATCAAGAATCTAATCAAAAAATAATTGAAGACAAGTTCACGAACCCATTAAGAAGTTGCATTTTGTTTTTTTGTGCTATTGCTTATGCTTTTGCATTTGTTCCAATGATATGTAACAACGATGCTTTATCTTGGCTTTTAAGTTTTTATGCATTATTTTTAGCGTTATTGGTGTGGGTTGTTGATATTATGCATAAAGAAAAGTTTGTGGATTTTTCTATGAGCATACGAGATAGCACAGGAGGAGATGAAGAAAATTTAGATCAATCTAATATTGCGGGTCAAGGGCTAACCTCCTCATCGAACTTGATAGCTGGAGGGGGACTTAGTTAAATGAATACTAAAAATCATATTCGTAGACCTGCATTAAGAATCAATCAACCTTTGGGCAGTTTTTTTGTTTTTTCATTAGATGCCGAAACTTTAAATCGCATAACATACTCCCAGCGCAGCGAGGTCAAAGCCAAACTATCTAATGAAAACTCCGATTCAGATAAAGGTTATGACATTACAGGCTCACAGAGAAAAGAAAGTTCATCTCGCCTAGAGGAGTTAGCACAATTCATTTTAGCTACTGATGCAACTTTTCCTAACTCTATAATTCTTGCTGCAAATTATGATGAAGATGGCAATATCATAACAAGAGAAAATAACACCCCTCCAGATGCTAGATTATGGATGTATGAAGATACTCCATGCGGACCTGAAATTATAATTCCACTTCATGGACGTACAGCTTCAATCATCGATGGGCAGCATCGACTGCATGCATTTACAAAATTAGCAGAAGATTCACCAAGGAGAGAAATGGAGCTCTTATGTGTGGTCTTTCTTGAGCTCCCTCCACCATTCCAAGCTTATGTCTTTGCAACAATTAATTTCAACCAAAAGAAAGTTGATAGAAGTTTGGCTTATGAGCTTTTTGGATTCTCAGCCAACCCAAAAGAGTCAAACTATTGGCCACCCGAAACCTTAGCTGTATATTTTGCTCGCATTTTGAATACTGAACCGAGTTCTCCATTATATAAATGCATTTCTCTGGCAGCTCACTCTACGGATTTATTCCCGTCCGATGGAAGCTCAAGCCCAATAAAAGTTTCCATGGCAACTGTGATAGATGGAATTCTTAGTTTAATTTCTAAGAAACCCAAAGAAGATAGATACAAAATCAAATCAATTGAACATACAAAATCTGATCGCTCTTCATTACAAGAAATACAAGATCTTCCTTTAAGAAGTTACTTCATACAAAACAATGATAGGGCAATATACGATGTTATTTTTAATTTCTTCACAGCTTATAGGATTGTCGTTTTAGATAAAGCTCATTCAGATTCATACTTACTAAAAACGGTAGGCATTCAAGCTGCTTTTGATTTATTAAAAAAGATTACGGCTACATTGCCAATAAATGCGGATAATTACAATATTGAATCCCTAGTAAAATTTCTTTCCCCTTGTTCTACAATTGCAAAGAAAGATAATAGGTATCAAGCATCAGGAATTGGGAGATCTGAAATTCGAAGAGAGTTATTTACAGTACTAAATTTAAGTTAACAGCATGTATCTTAATAAAAGATACATATCTATTTCTTTCATTTTCTTAATTCAAAACCAGAAAATATTCTTTCAATAGAGGTTGCAAGTGCCCATACAAGTGAAGCGGGAGCAATCCATACAAGAATAACGGTTATATATCTTACAATGCTTTCCAGTTTATATACTTCCTCTTCCACGCCAACCTTACTTATGGATGCATCTGCGTATATGTATAAAATCAGTCCTAATGCGATTTCAAATACAACAATACCAAATGCATTCCCATGTTCTCTAAGGTGCTTATAAGAATCTATTATGTCTGTATTTTCTTGAGCTCTTTT
Source organism: Methylobacillus draconifructus (assembly GCF_045984355.1). Lineage (NCBI taxonomy): Bacteria > Pseudomonadati > Pseudomonadota > Betaproteobacteria > Nitrosomonadales > Methylophilaceae > Methylobacillus > Methylobacillus draconifructus. The sequence goes on from NZ_JBJQII010000001.1 coordinate 251,946, forward strand.
AATCGCCAGTGCTTTATAAAATTCAAAAACTCTCTTTCGGTTCACAACTGCTTTACTTATCAAAAAAATCTGCCACACAATTATCCAGGAGATAATAAATCCTATAAGTGCATAATAGCCACTATTACCTAGAATCATACCGTTAGCATAATTCGAACATAATATCCAACTGGGAAATATTAATGAAATAGCAAATATCAACAAACGCTCTCTACATTTTTTTTTACTTCTACGATCAAAAATAAAAAGTCTTGTAGCATGAAAAACTAATATTGGTGCACTAGCAATATAACAAAATGCCAAACCATAAATTCCTAGAAGAATTAATTTTTCTGCATCAATTTTATTTTCCAAACCAAATAATATCGATCCCAATGCAGTTTGATTAGACAAACAAAGAAGATAAACAATAAAGGCACCTATCACTGACCCCATTGCATATCTAACCGCGTAAAACTCCCACCACCTCCCATTACTTTCTTTAACCATTACACTTCCCCTTTAGTTCTTTTCTTAACAATTCATTAATATATTTTTATATGCGTTATTATCTTTATTAGAGAAAACTAGCACTTTATCAACTCAGCACCTTAGAAAATGAAATATAACTTTGTGGGTGTGGCGCACTATTCAAATACTTCTCAATCTCGTCATCATTAGACATCATTTCATGCATTCTTAAATGCTCATCCTCTTTAACTCTCAAAGCTTTCCTACCAAATTCACTTTGTGCCAAGTCACTGTCCGCTTGTTTTGCAAAGTCTGTTTTATCGTAATGGTATGAGTATTTTCCTTTACCTTTTTTCCATTCATGATCCAATATCAACAAGCTACCTTCTATTTGTATCTCTGGCACTTCAGTTCTTGTAATGGTGATATCAATAATTTTCCCTTCATACTCTAGCCATGCATGAGAAATCATTAATTCTGATTCTCCATCGTTAACATATCCCACTACAGGGTTTGTATATATTCCAAGTTCTCTTTTTAAGTATAGATATAAAAATCCTGTCATGTAATAACATCCACCTACCATTCCCATACCTTCAATAATCTTTTTGTGCGCATTCAAGACTACTTCAGTAATTTTTCTTTCCTCATCTTTTAATGAGTCTAACCAAACTGTATTTCTCTGCTTCAAAATTAAGATTTCTTTTTCTCTTCTTTTTGCTTGTCCCATTTTCCTCTCAACCTTTTTTCTTGATTAACTATCAATAGTTTCTAAACAAATAATTCAACTTGTTCAATGCTTCGTGCCGGGTAGTACTATCTTGACTATTCAGCAAGCGTCTTAATCCGCTACGTTCATTTTCATCGTCGTAGCTGAGTTCTCGCACTTTTCTGTTTTTGAGGACATTGATTTCTGTGCGGGCTGCACTCATTTTTTCTGGGCTGGCCGTGATGGATTGCAGGTCCATTTCTAGTTCTTTAATTCTTTTCCAGACATCCACTTCGGACATGTAGCGAATATCGCTAACTCTCAGTACTTCTGTATCACCTCGCACGGCTATGGCTCGCATTTGGTTGGCCTTGTTACGCAATGCGCTAGAGTCGATGACGTTTTCTTGAACGCTTACGATTTGTGTCGTGGCTCCATCGCTGCAAGATGATTCGCTGTACATGATGCTGCCGTCTGGATGTTTACACTTGTACACGGTCGGCTTGGTAGGATGAGGCACATATGCAGGCTCTGGCTTAGCTTGATAAGCTAGTTGCTCTTTATATGTTGGCTGCGGCGGTTGCTCCCAGGCGCTGCTTGACTGATCGGCCTGGGATATTGGGGATTCTTCTTGCACTGTTGGCTTGCTGTGCTTGTTTTGATACAGCACGTACAAGCTGCCTGATACGACTATCGAGGCAAGGATGAACGCCAAAAGGCCATGCGGGGTTTCTTTGCGTGTTCTACGCTGGAAGAATTCTTTGTCTTCCTGATCTAACTTCATGATGCTCCTCCCTAGTTACATCACTTACTAAACCATTTTGTTTTTACTTCTCGAGCGATTAACTCGCCTTTTTCTGATCTTCCAATTCCCGGGCCAAAGCTTCTAGCTCTGGATTTTTCTGTTTTACGTTTGTTTCGTCTGTTAGTAGATAAGCGGCATATTCAGGCCAAACTTTAGCTACTGCTGCCAAAGCTTCACCACCAGGCTTTGTTCTTTCCATTTCGTAGCCGATCAAAGTCTGCTTCGGAATGCCTGTGACATCTGAAAACTCAGCTCTCCCCATATCCAGGCTTTCTCTGATTAGCCGAATTTTCTTACCCTGAGATATTGACATCTGTATCTTTACACGAATATAGTTCGATCAACCACTATATTCTTATACGAATATAGTCTTATAGAAACATTCAATGCCATGCAATGAAAGATATAGGGGATTATGGACAGTCCAGTAGATACAAGTCAAATGCCATCCGTGCCGGTGATGTCCCGCAAGAAATTTGCCGAGCTGGTAGGCGTGACAGAAGACACCGTCACAGGCTGGATTAATCGCGGTTATCTGCCTGTTGTCGAGATTGGCAAATACCGCCTTGTGAACCTAGCGCTGCTGAACAAACACGCGCTGGAGCAAGAGTTTTCGCTATGAAGCAAGTCCAGAAGGGCCGAATCCAGAACCGGAATCAGGCGGATGCTTGGGAGCGACTTCAATGATCTGCCAATCGTCTAGAAACCAATGGCTCGCCACGATGAATGCCTCGGCATATGAAGTGAGTCTTTCGGCCTCATCAATGGAATCGACCAGCTCAAGCCCGCCCCTTCCATTTGAGCCTACGTATTTGCCGTTGATCATAAGGACAAAAGCTGCGCGCATAACTATTCCTTTCCTGGGGGGGATGGAAATTCCAAAGAGATTGGCTCGGATAGTTGATGGACACGCGATTAAACGCGAACAAGAAGTTACCCCTGAGTGCTATGAGTCAATAGCTGGAGAACTTCCCACCATACTCGCATTTTCCTACAAAGGGAAATTTCATTGCAGTTTCAACCCCTTACTGGAGCTCATCCGTTAATGGCCTCGATCAAGAAACGTCCAATCCTCCACGCTGATGCGCATGTGCTTGCACGTGCACGCCTGACGCCGGACGACTTCAAGAGAATCAATGCCGGCTTGAAAGACAGTGTGAATGCCATGGATGCGGCCATCGCGGCTGCGTTCCCGGCGAGCGGAGCCGACGGCGGCGCAGCCGTGCTGGCCTCCCCCCTAGGTAATACGGGGGGAAAGTCTATAAATCTCGTTCTTGAGGGTGGAAAAATCAAGGAAGTGTTACCCCGGAAACACTATTCCTCGAAGGTATGTTTTATCGACTGGCTGAATTTCACGGTACATGAAGACACCTTCCAGGTGCTTGAAGGTGCTGTGACAGATCAGGAAGTCATCATGTCCGTTTCCATGGTCTGTGAATCCCTGTTTGGATTCGGCATTACCGCCAAGCGGGACAAGGGAGCCAATTTCTACCATACCTCCTATGTCCTGGGCGAGAACTACGGCCTGGTGTGCTATGGCGGGCAACGCAATACCGTGCTGATCTCGCTCTCTGGTGAAGGCTGTGCAGCGGCTCGGGGTGCGTGGGAAAGACGCACATTCGACTTCCTCAAGTCTGCAACCAACCCAAAGATCACGCGTATCGACCTTGCCTATGACGACATTGCGGGAAAGCTCTTTACGCCTGATTCCCTGGTAGAGAGATACGACAATGGAGAATTCAACTGTGGAGGGCGTAATCCTGATATCGAGATGCGTGGCAACTGGAAACGTCCTAATGGTAAGGGGCGCACCGTCTACGTTGGCAACCGCTCGAATGGGAAGTTTTTCCGAGGCTATGAGAAGGGCAAACAGCTTGGTGATGCAGATTCGCCATGGATGCGGCTTGAAGTCGAATTCAAATCTGTCGACCGAGTTATACCGTTTGACGTGCTTAAATTCCCACACGAGTACTTTGCAGCGGCTTATCCCGTATTCGCCAGTTTCTCTGACGTTGCGGAACGAATCCTGACTGTAAAAAAAACCGTCGAAATCTCCTATGAGCGCACCAAGAAATGGCTGAAACGCCAGTGCGGTGCCGCTATCAACCTGATGCTTAACGTCGAGGGGACGGCTGAACGTGTCCTTGAGTTAATCAAACGAGAGGGCAAGCTCCCCAGGGGCGTACTCCCTCCATCTTTCCGGCATGTCGATTCCAGCCTGCACCACTCCCCGCTGGATCATATGCCCCTCGTTATGTCTGTCGTTTATGAAGGGAATTAACCATGCAATTTAAAAGCAAAGTCACAGTTCTGGGCGCTCGTTTCTTCAATGACGTGGTGGAAGGCACCAAGCACGATTTCACAAAAATCCACGTTGTGATGCCCGTCTCCACCTCGGCAGGCTCTGAGGTCGGCTTCAACGCACAAACTATCACGTTCGGTACCTCCACCAATTTCGAGAAATTGAAGCAGCTTCCCTACCCAGTCGAGGCTGAACTCGACCTGGAAATGACTACCAAGGGCATCGTCTGCCAGGGCTTCAAACTGGTGGGCAAATCCGAACTCAAGACAGCGGCTTAACCATCATGACCGAGTTCCGCCGCTTCTACGTTATTCAGTGCCGTAGCACTGGTGCTTTTCTCACCGAGGAATTGGGCTACACCAACCTTGCCGAGAAAGCCGGGCGACTCTATTGCCCGCATGAAGCGGTGGATACGGCACGTCTCAACCTGGACGACGACTATGCAGTGTTTTCTGCCTGGGAAATCGTCGCTGAAACAGAACAGGAGGCAGCCCAATGAAACGCCTGATGCTCAACTTGGCCGCACTAGCGATCGGCCTCTGCCTGGGCGGCATGCTCGTATTGGGCTTTGCATGAAATGCCTCATTGACATCGGTTCCGGCCAATACCAAGTGCTGGAACCCCAACCAAGCGACTACACCACCTGCATGCAGCTCGTGGTGAGTCCTACCGAATTGCAGAACGGTGTGATGCATCTCACCGCTGCAGAAGGTGTTCAGATCAGCCTATCCATTGGGCTGCTTTGGGCGACAGCGGCCGCATTCCGTGCGGTCATTCATATGTTGAAAGAAAGGGAATCAAATGAAACTGATTAATCAAACTCGCAAGTACGGCACTCGTGTTGTGAAGGGTGCCATTGTCGCCAGCCCATTGGCCCTGGCCTCGCAAGGTGCTTCCGCTGCCATCGACGTATCGGAAATCACCACCTTGTTTGCCGATGCCGTCACTGCGGTAGCTGCGGTTGGTGTCGCCATGCTGTTGGTATGGGGCACCAAGAAGGCTTACAACAGTATTCGCGGTAACTAAAGCGATGTAACCAATCGGCCATGAGCGTAAAGCCCTCATGGCCTTTTTCGTTTAAGGGGGCGGCAATGGAAGGCTGGCTGGTGATGTTGGGAATCTTGGGGGCGCTATGGATATTGTTCAACGCTTGATATTGGCTATGTTGTTGCTGGGGTCTGTATTGGCCCATGCTGCTACCGAGCAAATCGAAGCTACCTATAAATGGCGCTTTTCAGCTCCGGGTCATACCAGCGATTGGTATAACTCTGCGGCTTTGGCATGTGAAGCCCTTTCGCCTTTAGTTATACCCCAATTGAATGCCAACCCTAATGTGTCCCAAAAGGACTATGCCTATATCGGCCTTCAAAATCAGGAGCCGAACCGGGCATTATGTGCTTACAGAAATTCCCAAAATTTCACCACAACCTATGCGACGACAAGGTATTACTCCTGCCCAGCCAATGGCCAGTTTTTTGAAGCTACACTAAATCAGCATTTTTGTACTGTAGAGGCCTGTACGCCTCCGCAAGTCAGACGGCCGGACGGCTCATGTGCTGAGCCTCCCAAATGCACCCCAGGCTGCAACGGCGTATGCGGCACTGAACAAGCCTTAACCAATCGCGGCACCTTGGCTTGCTTTAATGGCTGCTATTACGGCCTGGGCGATGCCTGGGGCATCGTCATCAGCAACGGGAAAAAGACCTGGTGGACGGACGTAGAAGACAATACCGGCGTCCCTTGTGATGCGCCCGAGGACGAACAGCCGGACGGCGCCGAAGATGCACCAGACCCTGCCGAAACGCCAGACCCATGCCCGGAATGCGAATGCGCCAAGAAAGGCATGACCTGGGGCAGCTATACCACCAACGGCACCACCACCGTCATGTGCCTCAAGCCCGGCACCCCAGGCGGCAAGCCCGTCGATGTTGCGCCCAAGCCTACCGTCAAGACCGAAACGCCAGCGCCAACACCGGACAACCCCAATCCTGAACCGACGACGACCGTCACCCCCAGCCCAGTGATCACCATCACTCCCGGCAGCGGGGCAGGTTCGCAGCCGACTGTAACGGAAACCACCACCAACCCGGATGGCAGCACCACAAGCACGAGTGAGCCGCAAGAATCCTATTGCCAGAAAAACCCGAATGCCCAGCTCTGCAAGGAAGCCGACAAAGAAAATGAAAAAGGCTCCTGGAGCGGCGGCTGCGGCTCCTGGGAGTGTGACGGCGACGCGGCCAATTGCGCCATGGCCCGCAAGATTCACCAGGATCGTTGCGATGACATCGAGGGCATGCAGCAATTCGAAAATGCCGCCACGCAAGGCCAGCGCCTGCTGCATGGTGAATCTGACGAAGACGTCACGGCTTACCTGAACCGTGAGGGCGACGGCAATCGCACTATCAATGTCGGCTCCCTGGTGTCGGACTCCGGCCCGTATTCCTTCGGGGCTTCGTGTATCTCGGATGTCCAGTTCTCCATTGGTGGTCATTCGGTCTCGGTGCCGTTCAGCAAGATCTGTCCTTATCTTGAAATGATCGGCTATTTCCTGTTGGCAGCGGCCTATCTCGCTGCACTTCGTATCGTGGGGTTAATCTGATATGCCTGCTCTCCTTGGTATCGCTTCCTGGATCGTCGCTGCACTAATTGGCGGCTTCGGCCAATCCATCATGCACGGCCTGGTCAAACTGCTCATTGCGCTTGGCTTTGGCTTCATCACTTATCAAGGGGTGGACGTGCTGATCAATTACATCATGCAGCACACCTATACCAGCTTTAGCGCGGTGTCCCCGGAAATGATGGGCATGCTCGGCACGCTCAAGATCGACAAGGCGCTCAACGTACTCGCCAGCGCCTATAGTGCGCGCCTGGTGATCCAGGGCGTGACTAGCGGCCTCATGACCAAGTTCGGGATTACCAAATGATTACGCTCATTACTGGCCTGCCAGGCTCGGGCAAAAGCCTGTTCACGCTCAAGACCGTCAAGGAACTGGCCGACAAGGAAATGCGGCCGGTGTTTTACAACGGCATTCCTGAACTCACCCTCGACTGGCAAAAGATGGAGAAAGGCGAGGATTGGACGGAGTGTCCCCAGGGCGCGATCATCGTGATTGACGAATGCCAAACGACATTCAGGCCACGGGCCAATGGCGCTGCGGTGCCTAAATACGTCAGCCAACTTGAAGTGCACCGGCATTCCGGCCATGACCTGTTCTTGATTACCCAGCACCCCATGCTGCTGGACGGCAACGTGCGCAGGCTTGTTGGCCGTCACTTCCATGTCGTGCGCTTCTACGGTTTCCAGAAATCCACCATCCATGAGTTTCAATCCGTCCGTGAGAACGTCAAGAGCCTGAAAGGCTCCATCGAAAAACACTTCGTTTACCCCAAAGAGGTGTTCGGCTGGTACAAGTCGGCCGACCTGCATACCGTAAAGAAACGCATCCCGGCCCGGCTGGTACTGGTGGTCTTGATGCCGATCCTGTTCATCGGTGTGGCCTGGTATGCCATCAAGACCATCAACGGCTTCACCGATCACCATACGCCGGAAAACCTGGAGCAACAGACGGAGAAGGTCATCAACCCGGCAGCCCAGCCCTATGCGCCAGCCAGGCCGCAATACGTCAAAGAGGAACCGACTTGGCTAGAGGCACGGCAGGAACGGGTGCCAGGATTGCCGTATACCGCGCCTGTCTATGACAAGCTCACCGAACCAATCACCGTGCCGGTGCCGGCTGCCTGCGTCGATTTCCGCGGTCAGTGCAAGTGCTATAGCCAACAGGGAACGCCCGTCGCTACCCCGGAATACTTGTGCAAGCAGATCATCCAGGGCGGCATGTTCGTCGACTTCAACCCAGGGCAGTCAGCCAATGAGTTGAGCCAGCAGGCGGAACGGGATCGCATCACGGCAGAGCGCCAGCGTAGTGAAGAAGCCAGGCAGCGCATGCTGGATCGTGAGGCGTCAGAACAGGATAGGCAGGCGCAACAGCCGGTGCAGGCTGTGCAATCGCAACCGGCTGAACAAGAGCCGATCCAGCCTAGCGTGATTCAACGCCAGCGCATGCAGGAAAGCCAATGGGCCTTTCCCAATACATAGGCAATAAAAAAGCCCCTTGCGGGGCTTCGTCATCAGGCAGCGTGTTTCAGCTTCCCGCTTTGCTTGCTGACCGACAACATCTCAAAACCGACGATGTTGCCCAGGGCGTCATAGTCGAGGATCACGCCGGGGCGGATTTCCTCGGTGCGATCCACATCGTTCTCGCTCAGCGCGATATACAAAGCATCTGCAATCGGATCAAACTCAATTTTCATATTCATCACCTATTCAAAAAATACCGTGACAACCGTCACTGGCTCAGTGGTTTCGTTATAGATGACACGCAACTGCTTAAATCCTCGATCAGCAATAGCCTTGACCGCATGAACCAACGTAATGTCATCTGCATCATTTCGCGTCGTATCAGGGTTAGCCAACGTCTCCCTAACCCACTCCTCCTTCACGCCGCGCTTCACCATCCGCTTCAACGCATGGTCGCTTAACCTGTATTCCATGAGGCTATCTTACCTTGTTTAAATTACCTGTCAAAAAATCACCCGAGGCAGCAATCCGTTGCAGCAAGACTAACTCAAACTGCACCGGCTTGCTTGTCTTGACGTTGGCCTTGAACTCCTTCTTCATGAAATTTGTGCTGTACCTCATCTTTCGCGGTATAGCTTTCCAGGTATCTGATTGCAAATTGAGCTTCCCGCATCATTTTCCGTTGTGCTCCATCCATTTTCACGTCCTTCATGGCTTCAATGAATGCTTTAATAATTTCAATGTTTTCCGCTGCATTATGTCCAAGTCTGTGATAACTCATCATTTCATCCTTTCGCGTTTAGGTCTGCCGTTGGTATGGGTTGGTGTGCCCGTTTTTGGCACACTTGCCCGTGCCATACGGCATGGCCGACCAGCAACACATGGGGAAATAAGGGTCAAGGCTGAAACCGCGAAGCGGCGCGGTAAATGGAAGGGGCCCACGCAGTGGGAAGGAAGCCGTTTAAGGAGCGGCCTTGATGCTTATTTCCTCATGTGGTTCTCGCGATCTTCGGGAATGCCGCAATCATGACCATCAAGAAAACCCCTTCCGGCTGGCTCGTCGACATCCAGCCCGGCGGCCGGGGCGCGAAGCGCTTCCGCAAGACCTTGTCCACCAAAGCTGAAGCTTTGGCCTGGGAAGCCTGGGTCAAAACCCAGGTCATTCAAACGCCAGCATGGCAACCACAAAAGCGGGATAATCGCCGCCTGACCGACTTAGTGGACCTTTGGTACAAACATCACGGCAGCCAGCTAAGATCAGGCAAAGACACCCATCAACGCCTATTAGCCATGGCAAAAGCCATGCACAACCCGACGGCTGACACATTCAATGCAGCCATGTTTGCCAGCTACCGCACCAAGCGCATTGAAAGCGGCCTGACAGCAAACAACATGAACCGGGAACATGCCTACCTGCGAGCAGTATTCAACGAATTACGCCGCGTAGGCGAATGGACAAAAGAGAACCCGTTGCGGGACCTCCGGCAATTCAAGCTTGAAGAGCGTGAACTCTCCTATCTCAACCACGAGCAAATCAAAATCCTCCTGGGCGCTCTCCAGTCCAGGCAAACCAACACCTACCTAGTCGCCAAAATCTGTTTAAGCACTGGCGCCCGTTGGAGCGAAGCCGAACAACTGCGTACCGGTCAGGTCAAGAATAACCAAATCCACTTCACAAAAACAAAGTCCGGTAAAAACCGAACCATACCCATCACACAAAACCTAGCCGATGAAATCGCAAACCGTATTATCAAAGGCTTCGGCATGCGCCTATTCAAGGATTGCTATGAAGACTTCCGGCGCTGTATTGCATCCCTGGACATCGAGCTACCACAAGGCCAACTCACCCATGTCCTACGCCACACCTTCGCCAGCCACTTCATGATGAACGGCGGCAACATCCTCACCTTGCAACGCATCCTCGGCCATAGCTCGATCACCATGACCATGAAGTATGCACACCTCGCACCGGAACACCTGCAGGAAGCCAAAACCTTCAACCCTCTGGCGGAGTTGACATAGTGTTGACACTAGAAACAGAAAAGGGGTTACGAATTAACGTAACCCCTTGATTCTATGGTGGGCCTCCCCGGAGTCGAACCGGGCACCAACGGATTATGAGTCCGCTGCTCTAACCATGCATGAGCTAGAGGCCCTGAAACTGTAGCCGCTTAGTCGTTGCCAGTTTCGAGGAAACTGCGCAGACGTTCGGAGCGGGTTGGGTGGCGCAGTTTGCGTAGCGCCTTGGCCTCGATTTGACGGATACGCTCACGCGTGACATCGAATTGCTTACCGACTTCTTCCAGCGTGTGGTCGGTATTCATTTCGATACCAAAGCGCATGCGCAGCACCTTGGCTTCCCTTGCAGTCAGCGATTCTAGCACTTCCTTGGTAGCATCGCGCAAGCTTGCGTATACAGCAGCGTCCACGGGAGCAAGCGTCGCTACATCCTCGATGAAGTCACCCAAATGGGAATCGTCGTCGTCGCCGATCGGGGTTTCCATGGAGATAGGCTCCTTGGAAATCTTGAGGATTTTACGGATTTTGTCTTCCGGCATCTCCATCTTTTCCGCAAGTGTCGCTGGATCTGGCTCCAATCCGGTTTCTTGCAGGATTTGGCGGCTGATACGGTTCATCTTGTTGATGGTTTCGATCATGTGCACAGGGATACGGATGGTGCGCGCCTGGTCCGCGATCGAACGTGTGATCGCCTGGCGGATCCACCATGTGGCGTAAGTCGAGAACTTATAGCCGCGACGGTATTCGAATTTGTCCACCGCCTTCATCAGGCCGATGTTGCCTTCCTGGATAAGGTCGAGGAATTGCAGGCCGCGATTGGTGTATTTCTTGGCGATGGAGATCACGAGACGCAGGTTAGCCTCGATCATTTCACGCTTGGCGCGGCGCGCACGAGCCTCGCCCGTGGACATCTGCTTGTTGATTTCCTTGAGCTCTTTGATCGGGATGCCAACGCGGTCCTGAATATCCAGCAATTGCTGCTGCTGGTCATCGATCGAGTGCCTGAAGCGTTCTAAACGTTCTACATAAGGCTTGTTGACTGCAAGCTCTGCGCTCAACCATTCGAGGTTACCCTCATTGCCGGGAAAGCTCTTGATGAAATGCGGCCTTGGCATACCGGCCTTTTCAACACAGAAGTCCATGATTTTGCGTTCGTGCCCGCGGATTTCATCCACCATGCCGCGCACACGGTCGCATAATGCTTCCACCTGCTTGGCAGAGAAACGGAATGCCATCAATTCTTCAATAATCGTGGCTTGCAGCTTGAGATATTCTTTGTCCTGGGAACCTTTGCCCGCCAGGATAACTGTCATTTTTTCGTGAGCGCCACGGATAACGGCAAAACGCGCCAGCACTTCCTCGCGCAATTTGGCAAGGGCTTCGGCCGAAATGGCAGCAGCCTTGGCGCCGTCATCATCTTCTTCATCCTCGTCACTATCCTCTTCAGCCACTTCCTCAGTGTCAGCAGCTTCCTCCGCCGCGATCTCCGCACCAAGGCCATCGTCGGCGTCGATCAAGCCGTCAACGAGATCGTCGACCCCGAGTTCGCCCTTCTCGACCTGGTCCACCATGGCCAATAGTTCGGTAATGGTGCTGGGACAGGCGGCAATAGCCTGCACCATGTGCTTGAGGCCGTCTTCAATGCGCTTGGCAATCTCAATTTCGCCCTCACGGGTCAACAGGTCGACCGTGCCCATTTCACGCATGTACATACGCACTGGGTCAGTGGTGCGGCCGAATTCGGAATCCACAGTGGAAAGGGCTTGCTCCGCCTCCTCAACCGCGTCTTCGTCAGCCACCGGCGCGGGAGCATCGGACATCAGCAGCGCTTCGGCATCAGGCGCCTCTTCGTATACCTGGATGCCCATGTCGTTGATCATGCCGATGATGCCGTCGATCTGCTCGGAATCCTGGACGTCGTCAGGCAGGTGGTCGTTAATTTCAGCGTAAGTCAGGTACCCACGCTCCTTACCCAAGACGATAAGAGACTTCAACCGCGTGCGACGTATATCCGCGTCATTCAGCGTGATATCAGCCTTGTCGTTTAGATTGTCGTTCTGTTGCTCTTTAGCCATGCTTGACCCCATCGAACTGCGGTTGAGTACGAAAAACCCTAGATTATACCTTAAAAGCACCTACAATTTTTAGCAGTTTTATACAGCCTGCCGCTGCCAATTCAGCGAGTGCCGATGGATTTCAACAGCTCGCGTTCCTCTTCTGTAAGCTGGCTCAGGCTTTTTTCCTTGAGCCTATCCACTGCAGAGCTTGTCTGGCGCTGCAGGCATATTTCCTTCAATTGCCTGCGCACGCCGTCAAATTCCAACGCCAAGTCCACGCTCTCGTCGAGCAAATGCAGCTCGCGCTGCAAATCAGGCAGCAAGCGTGCGTCAATCAACGGCTCAAGCCCATGCAGCATCGCCGCCGGTTTAGCAGCGGGATTTGCCAGTGCCAGCTTGATGACCTGGCGCACCATGTCGTCTTCACCGGCAGTACCTATCAGCCAGGCCAAATCCTGTTCCTGCACCAAATGCGGCTGCATGATGGCCATCAATGCGAACCTGCGCTGCAAAGACATCGTCACCCGGGCCTGTTTGGGAGCAGACCGTGCCTGCGGGCGATTAGTTTCCGGCAGCTTGATCATGCGGCGCATTTCATCGCCGGAAATATCCGCCAACTCCGCTATACGCTTGCGCAACAGCAATGCCAGCCTCGGCGCCTGGATCTGCTTCAGGATAGGCTCCGCCTCGTTGAGGAACTGCACTTTATCCTCCTGCGACTGCAAGCGGTTATTTGCGCTCAGCTCCTGAACCAGGTACTGCGACAACGGCAAGGCCTGCGTCATCAGCGCCTCAAACGCCTCTTTGCCAAATTCCCGCACATAGCTATCCGGGTCATGCTCGGCAGGCAAGAATAGAAAACTGAGCCGCAATCCGTCCTTGAGCGCGGGCAATGCATTCATTGCCGCACGCCAGGCCGCGCTCCGGCCCGCGTTATCTCCATCAAAGCAAAACACGATGTCATCCGTCTGGCGCATGAGCTTGATGATATGCGTAGGCGTCGTGGCCGTACCCAGCGCAGCCACTGCATAATCGATTCCGTATTGCGCCAGCGCCACGACATCCATGTAGCCTTCCACCACCAATGCCCTGCCCGCTTCGCGGATAGCCCGGCGTGCGAGGAAAAGGCCATAAAGCTCCTGACCCTTCTGAAATAAGGGCGTTTCCGGCGAATTCAAGTATTTCGCCCCGGCATCCGCACTTTCCAGCACCCGGCCGCCAAAACCGATGACCTGGCCTTTCTGGTCATGGATCGGGAACATGATGCGGTCGCGGAACCGATCATAGCGGCGGCCCTGCTCGTTTTCAATCACCAGCCCAGCGGTTTGCAGCACCTCATGCCGATAGTCCGCAAACACGGCCTCCAGGTTCTGCCACCCGGCTGGCGCGTAACCGATTTGGAAGCGGGCAGCCACCTGGCCGCTCAAGCCGCGCCCCTTGAGATACTCGATGGCACGCGGCGATTTCTTCAGTTCCGCCTTGTAGTAATCCGCTGCTTGCTGCATCACCTCCTGCAAGCCCGGGATCACCTTCGCCCTCACGGCATCCTCAGGCCGCGACTCCTGCGGCACGATCATGCCGACCGATTTGGCCAGCTCATGCACCGCCTCGACAAAGCTGATCCCTTGGTACTCCATGACAAAGCCGATGGCGGAGCCATGCGCGCCACAACCAAAACAGTGATAGAACTGCTTGGTCGGGCTGACGGTAAAAGATGGGGATTTTTCGTTATGAAATGGGCAACAGGCGGAGTAATTGGCCCCGGCCTTCTTCAAGGGAACGCTGCGGTCGATCACATCGACGATGTCGACGCGATTGAGCAAGTCTTGAATGAAGGAATCAGGAATCATGAGTGAAAATAATAGCCGAACCCCAAACTGAAACCAAAAACAAAAAAGGAGCCCGAAGCTCCTTTTCCAACATTACCGAGCAGTCAGGTTCATGCAGCAAGCTTGGACTTAATCAATCCTGAAATTTTGCCCATGTCGGCACGACCGACCACCTTGGGCTTGATGGCAGCCATCACCTTGCTCATATCCTTGATACTGGCCGCGCCGGTTTCCGCAATCACGCTGTCGAGGATGGCATTCACTTCATCTTCGGACAATGCGGCAGGCAGATAGGTTTTCAGCACAGTCACTTCAAACTTTTCCACGTCCGCCAGGTCATTCCGGTTGGCGGCTTCGTACTGGGTGATCGAATCGCGGCGCTGCTTCAGCATCTTCTCGATCGCCTCGATCACCTGGCTGTCGTCCAGCTCAATGCGCTCATCCACCTCGCGCTGCTTGATCGCCGCCTGCAAAAGGCGAATAGCCCCGAGACGTGCGCTATCCTTTGCACGCATCGCGGCTTTCATATCTTCGGCGAGTTGCGCCTTGATTGTCACAGCAATACTACCCTGAGCTTAGTACAGCTTGGTAGGCAGAGTCTGGCTGCGGATACGGCGGTAGTGACGCTTAACAGCAGCAGCAGCCTTACGCTTACGCTCCCATGTTGGCTTTTCGTAGTACTCGCGAGCGCGCAAGTCGGTCAGAAGGCCAGTCTTTTCAATCATGCGCTTGAAACGGCGCAGAGCCACGTCAAACGGCTCGTTCTCTTTTACACGTACGCTAGACATTTAAATCACTTTACCTTTGAGAAAGGGTGAAAAAGTTTGCTATTCTAGCGCCTCATTATTGTTTTATCAACATTATCCGCAAACTTATGTTAATTCTCGGCATTGAATCTTCCTGCGATGAAACCGGCCTGGCCCTGTACGACACGGAACAAGGCCTGCTCGCCCATGCATTGCATTCCCAGATCGACATGCATGCCGCATACGGCGGCGTGGTGCCGGAATTAGCCTCTCGCGATCATATCCGCCGGGCATTGCCCTTGACCCAGCATGTATTGGATCAAGCAGAAAAATCACTGGGCGACCTGGACGGCATCGCCTACACCCAGGGCCCAGGGCTCTCGGGCGCACTGCTGGTCGGCACCAGCATTGCCGAATCTCTCGCGTTCAGTCTCGACCTTCCGACCATCGGCGTCCACCACCTCGAAGGCCATTTGCTCGCCCCGTTGCTCGAGCCCGACCCGCCGGCATTCCCGTTCATCGCCTTGCTGGTATCGGGCGGGCATACCCAGCTCATGCGCGTTTCCGCGATCGGCGACTATGAGCTGCTGGGCGACACCCTGGACGATGCCGCAGGGGAAGCGTTCGACAAAACCGCCAAGCTGCTCGGCCTTAGCTACCCCGGCGGCCCGGCGGTTTCAAGGCTGGCAAGCCAGGGGCAGCCCGGCGCCTGTCAATTACCGCGCCCGATGCTGAACAGCGGAGACCTTAATTTCAGCTTCAGCGGCCTCAAGACCGCCGTGCTCACGCTGGTCAACCAATACGGCGACGCATTGGACGAGACAGCTCGCGCCAATATTGCCCACGAGTTTCAGGAAGCCGTCACGGAAGTGCTCACCAAGAAATGTATGGCAGCCTTGCGCAAAACCGGGTTGAATCAATTGATTGTCTCTGGCGGGGTTGGCGCGAACGCCCGGCTGCGCGAGCGCCTCAATATGGCGGCGAAACGCAGGCAATATCAAGTGCATTACCCTAGGCTGGAGTTCTGCACCGACAATGGCGCCATGATCGCATTTGCCGGCGCCATGCGCATGCGGCACGCCAAGCAAGGCAACCACGGCTTCACCGTGAGGCCGCGCTGGGACCTGGCGGAACTGACCAGGCCGTAGAAAACGCTCAAAGCGCGGTCAGGGCTTCTTGCCGAACCCGGCTTCACTGCCGTCCAGCAATTTGCGGATATTGCTGCGGTGGCGCCAGATCAGCAATAACGACAGCACAAACACGACAATGATGTAGCCGACATGAGGCAGCAGCAGCCAGGCGAAACCAGGCGCCAAGGCTGCGGCAGTCAATGCGGCCAATGATGAAAAACGCGTCAGCGCGAACACCGCGATCCAGCTCAGTAAGGCCAGCCCTGCCAACAAGGGGGAGAATGCCAGCAATACACCCAATGCGGTCGCCACGCCCTTGCCGCCCTTGAAGCGGTAGAACACCGGGTACAAGTGGCCCAGGAATACCGCCACCGCAATCCAGCACACCACTTCTACCGGCAGCGCATAGTATTGCGCCAGCCAAACCGGCAGCCAGCCCTTGGCCGCATCCCCCAGCAATGTCAGTAATGCAGCCAGCTTCTTGCCGCTGCGCAACACGTTGGTCGCGCCGGGATTACCGGAACCGACGGTACGCGGATCAGGCAGGCCAAAGGCCTTGCTGACGAGGATGCCGAAAGAAATTGAGCCGAGAAGATAGGCGGCGATGACGAAAACTGCGTTATTCATGAGGATTGGATTAAAATTGAGTTGCCGTATTCTATCAGCCCACAAGCCCTAACGCAGGATCCCGCTCATATGGACATCATTTTTCTCAGCGAAGTCAAGGTGCAAACCCATCTCGGCGTGCCCGATTGGGAACGCCTCACGGCGCAAACCATCATCCTCGACATTGAAATCGCCATGCCCGACAGCAGCTCCTGCCAGACCGACAACATCGGCGATACCATCGATTACGGCGTGGTCGTCTCGCGCATCCGCGAAACACTGGCAGAACGCTCGTTCAAACTGGTCGAGGCCCTGGCGGAACATATCTGCCAGCTCATCATGCAGGAATTCGGCGCGCCCTGGGTCAAGCTACGCGTCGCCAAACCGGGCATATTGCCGGGGCTGAAAGCGTTGGGAGTGGTGATAGAACGGAGCCGTGCCCAATAACATTACTTGACCGCAACAACGCTGCCTTCGGCCAGCAGTTCAATATCCTTGTACTCACACTTTCCTTCCCGGTGCTGGAATAAACTCAAGGCAATCAGCCATACGCGCACAATCCGCCCCGGCATTGCGCCGCCTATGTACCTGGCATAATCCTCGTACAGGTTGCGCTGTTCATTCAGCCACTTGCCCAGGTCCTGCTCTCCCGAGCGGACCACGACATGGGTCTCGCGCGCCGTCCAGCTTGGTATTGGGCAGCGATAGCCAGTGCCGACCGGCAGGCCGGCGCTCCAGTAGTAAGTGATGTCCTGCCCGTTATCAAACTCGACAGCGATGCTCATGTAATCGTGTGTAGGCAATGTATCTTCGGCGACGCTGGACGGCAAAAGGTCAACTTTCCAGGACCATTTCAACTCAGCATCGGGCACTAGCGGCACATCCACATCCTGTTGCAGCAGGCCGACGTCATTATGCGTATTGCAGCACATGCTTTCGCCATGCTCATGTGCATGCTTGCGATATATCTCCGCCGGCCCGATGAACCAAAGATATTGCCATCCTTCGGGGATATCCACTCCATTGGCAAGACGGTCTGCTTCCTGCTGCAACAACCCGTTGACATCCCCCAGTTGCAACAGATGCTCCAAGCCCTGCCGAGGTTCCGCCTGCCAGCGCAGCAACAACAGACTGAAGCCTCCCTCTACCAGGCCATAGGCTTCCTTCGGCGTGGCCAGCTTACCGCTTGCGTCCGCCCATTCACCGGGAAAATAGCTTGCTAGATAAAGCCTGCCTGCATGCGTAGCCTGCCAGGAATGCGTGTCGCGCGTACCGCGAAAGACTTTGCCATCCTCACCTATCCGGAACCATAGTTGGTAATGCGGGCCGATCCATATCGGGGTTCCGCTCAACGTTGTCCTGCCAATGGCAAAACTACTGAAACGCTCGCCTGGCTGCACGTCGATTCCGCTGTCGATCCAAGGCACATCCCGGGACGACAAATCAAGAAAATGGAAATCCTGCACCACACCTGCTGGAGATTGTTGCAAAATCGACTCGAAACCGCGTTTAAATTCTCCTGAATTCATTGCCCCACCTCGTCCTGGTATTAACGATCATTGAACTATTGCTTATGAACTTGATATTCTAGGGATTCCAACCTATCGGTTCTTGTAAAAATCAGCTATGTTGACTGCCTACCCGACCCACCTGAGAATATTTCTCTGGCCAGGAAAAGTGCTGTATTTCGGCCCGTCCCCTCCGCTCGGCCAGCACCTGTATGGCGCTGCCGCGATCCATGTCGGCATCTACAAGCCGTTCCAGATCAGGATCAATCGCGAAGACCCCTTAGCATGCAGTTGTGCCATCATTCCTCCCGGCGTCAACCATGAGATTGATTTCGGCAACGGCATACACGGCAAAATGTTCGTGGAGATGGACAGCCCGGAATTTCAGTTGCTGCGGCAACGCTTTCCCTATCGCACGCATTCCGCCACCACTTTCCACGACGCAGGGCTGGTCGATTGCTTCCGCAGCATCTACGAGGACGATCCAACCAAGGGCGAAGTGGACGCCCGGCTGAACCACTTATTAGGTGAAGCATCCAGCAGACACGCAATCGACCCGCGCATACAGGCCGCGATCGAGATCATGCGCAATGAGCCCGACCGGAATTTTCCCAATGAATACCTTGCCGCCGCGGTCGATCTCTCTCCGTCCAGGTTCCTGCATTTATTCAAGGCGGAAACCGGCAATCCTTACAGGCGCTTCAGGCGCTGGAAAAGATTGCTGACAGCGGCCGGGCAGTTCCATCAGGCGGACAATATGACCCACGTGGCGCTCAATAACGGGTTCACCGACTCGGCGCATTTCAGCAACTGTTTCCATCAAAGTTTTGGCGTGCAGCCTAGCTTTGTGTTCCGAGCAATCGAGCGCTTCGAGATGATCGCCTGACCACCACGTCTCAGCCGCGCGGATGATGCGTCTGGTGCAGCTGCTTCAAGCGCTCGCGCGCGACATGAGTATAGATTTGCGTAGTAGAAATGTCGGCATGGCCGAGCAGCATCTGCACCACGCGCAGGTCTGCGCCGTGGTTGAGGAGATGGGTGGCGAAGGCATGGCGCAGTACGTGCGGCGACAGAGCAACCTGGATGCCAGCGATTGAGGCGTAACGCTTGATAATGTACCAGAAGGCCTGGCGCGTCATGCCTTCGCCACGCTGGGTCACGAACAGGTGGTCGCTCAGGCGTTGCTGCAGGATAGACGGCCGACTTTGCTGCAGGTAGCGCGCCAGCCACTCCACTGCTTGTTCGCCCAGCGGCACCAACCGCGTTTTGCTGCCCTTGCCGGTGATGCGCACCACGCCATCCGTCAGGCTCAGCTCGGTGACGTGCATACCGACGAGCTCGGAAACCCGCAGCCCTGTCGCATAAAGCGTTTCCAGCATGGCGCGGTCGCGCAACCCGAGGTTGGTATTGTGGTCAGGCGCATCGATCAACCGCTCCACGTCGTCCTCGCTCAAGCTCTTGGGCAACGAGCGCGGCAGTTTCGGCGACTCGATGTGGATGCTGGGATCAACATCGATATGGGACTCGCGCAAGGCAAAACGGTAGAAGCGGCGCAGGCTGGCGACCAGGCGGCTAATACTGCGCGGCTTGCTTTGCGGAAAGCGGAACGCAATGAATCCCTGGATATCCTCGGGGCCGGCTTCCAGCATGGTCCTGTGCCTGGCCTGTTGCAGCCAGGCGGCAAATGCGGCCAGGTCCTGGCGGTAGCTGGACAAGGTATTATTTGCCAGGCCGTCCTCTAGCCACAAATGGTCGATAAAATTGTCTAGCAGCGCGTCAACGGTATCCATCGGCCCGCTCGTGCTGCAACAACCAGCGCTTGATTTCCAGACCCTTGGCATCGCCCTGCATGAACCCGCCCAGGCCGCCCTTGGCGACGATGCGGTGGCAGGGAATCACCAAGGTCAGGTGATTGGCGCCGCAGACATTGGCAACTGCCCGCGGGCCGGACCTCACCCGCTCCGCCAGCTCGCCATACGTCCATACCTCGCCGAGCGGGATCGCGGACATGACCTGCCATATCCGCTTCTGGAACAAGGTGCCCTGGAGCACATAAGGGAAATCGAGCGGCGCGGCAGCATCTTGCAGGTATTGCCCGACTTGCCGCGCGACATGCTGGACAAAAGGATTGGCGCTGCAAAACGCCGGCAACTGCTTGGAGAGCAGGCGCATGCCCGTCACGTAGTCGTTCGAGACATTGATCCCTATCGCGCCGAACGGCGCTGTGACAACGGCATCGAAGGAAGGCGTTTGGTTCGGTTCCATATGGCGATGATAGAGGAAAACAGCGCGATAAAAAAACGCGATGCAGCAAGATCAGCAAAAACAGGATCAGTAAAAAATGAAAAAGCCCCGGAGGCCGGGGCTTTCTTGCACTGCCAACAAGCAAACGCTTATTCTGCGCTGGTTGTTTCCTTGGGAGCGCGCAGTTGCAGCTTTTCCTTGATACGTGCGGACTTGCCGGAGCGCTCGCGCAAGTAGTACAGCTTGCTGCGGCGTACGTCGCCACGGCGCTTGACTTCGATGCTGGCGATCAGCGGGGAGTAGGTTTGGAAAGTACGTTCCACGCCTTCACCGGAGGAAATCTTGCGCACGATGAAGGAGGAGTTCAGGCCGCGGTTGCGGATTGCGATCACGACGCCTTCGTATGCCTGTACACGCTTACGTGTACCTTCAACCACGTTAACACCAACGACAACGGTGTCGCCTGGCGCGAAAGAAGGAATGGTCTTGCCAAGGCGGGCAATTTCTTCCTGTTCCAGTTGCTTGATGATATCAGCCATTTTTTGCTTCCTTTTAGTTATGGGAATCTTGTTCCTGCTCTATTTCCATGAGCAGCCGAGATTCCTCTTTCGTCAACGGCCTTGCGGCCAATAAATCCGGGCGTCTTGCCCGGGTTCGCGCCAGCGATTGCTTCAGCCGCCAGCGCTTGATCTTGGCATGGTTGCCGGACAACAGCACTTCCGGCACCTTCTGCCCCGCATACTCCTCTGGGCGGGTGTAATGCGGGCAATCCAGCAACCCATCGGCAAAGGAATCTTCCTCTGCCGAACCGGCGTCGCCCAGGCTACCGGGCAACTGCCTGATGATCGCGTCCAGTATCGCCATGGCGGGGATTTCACCGCCAGACAACACATAGTCGCCGATCGAATATTCTTCATCCACCAGCGTGGACAGCAAACGCTCGTCCACACCTTCATAGCGGCTCGCCAGCAATATCAGGCCTGGCGCATCCTTCAACTGCATCACGTGCTCATGCTTGAGCGGTACGCCCTGCGGCGACAGGTGAATCACCTTGGGATTCTCCACACCGCGCGATTGCTGGCGGATTTTCGCTGCCGCAATCGCCTTTTCCAACGGCTCGGCCAGCATCACCATGCCTGGACCGCCGCCGTATGGCCTATCGTCTATGGTGCGGTAATTGTCGGTCGTGAAATCCCTAGGGTTCCACAATGCCAGTTCATAAATACCGCGTTCCTGGGCCCGGGAGCTGATGCCGAACCTGGTCAAGGCATCGAACATTTCCGGGAACAGGGTCACCACGTCAAACTGCGTGGCGCGCCTTTCCTGCGTATGGCCGACCTCGCTCAAAATTCCGCATCCCAATCCACCAAGATAGTCTTGGCGTCGATATCCACTTCAAGTACGACCTGGCCGATAAAAGGCAACAAACGCTCACGGTCGCCTTTCACCACCAGCACATCGTTGGCTCCCGTGGCAAATACATCCGCCACCTGGCCGAAGTCTATGCCTTGCTGGTTGCGTACTTGCAGGCCGATCAGGTCGGACCAGTAATACTCGTCCTCTTCGGGCTCAGGCAATTCGTCCCGGCGCACCGCGACATGCATGCCCTTGCAGGCGAACGCCTGGTCGCGGTCGTCTACGCCTTTCAGCTTGACCAGCAGCAGGTCGCTATGCACTTTTGCCTTTTCGACCTCA
Organism: Methylobacillus draconifructus; assembly: GCF_045984355.1. Taxonomy (NCBI): domain Bacteria; kingdom Pseudomonadati; phylum Pseudomonadota; class Betaproteobacteria; order Nitrosomonadales; family Methylophilaceae; genus Methylobacillus; species Methylobacillus draconifructus. The sequence continues at coordinate 274,124 of NZ_JBJQII010000001.1, forward strand.
TACGGCCGCCACTGTTCGGGGTACTTCGGATCGCCGCGCCCCAGCATCCAGCGGTCATAATCAAACAGGCTGTCGATGTACTCGGTATCCGGCTGGACTTTCACCCAACCATAAACGCCATAAGGGGCGACGATGCGCCCCATAATGACTAATTCACTCACAACTTGCAGCAACCGCTTTCACAGCGGCCCTTCAAATTAAGCAGACTTTTGAGCTTGCTTAACCAGGCGAGCGACGCTGTCAGACAACTGAGCACCGTTGCTACGCCAGTGAGCGATACGCTCGCTGTTCAGGCGCAGGCCTTCTTGGCCTTCCTTGGCGAGCGGGTTGTAGAAACCAACGCGCTCGATGAAGCGGCCATCACGACGGTTACGGGAATCAGCGACAACGACGCTGTAAAAAGGAGCTTTCTTCGCGCCACCGCGGGCGAGACGAATAATCACCATAATCTTGTTCTCTTTGGATTAGACTGAAAGGCGCGGATTTTACGTTATTTTTTATAGTCTTGGCAAGTCAATCATGCAGTATTTGCTGTCGGCGCATAACGGGTGGGATCGGCCAGGCCCGCTGCGACAAAGCCCTGGCGCCGTAACCGGCAGGAATCGCATACGCCGCAGGCTCTGCCTTCGGCATCCGCCTGGTAGCAGGAAACGGTCAAGCTGTAGTCGACGCCGAGCGCGGCGCCCTGAGTGACGATCTCGGCCTTGGTCATATCGATCAAGGGCGCGTGGATGGTGATCGTCCTCCCCTCGACGGCGCTCTTGGTCGCGAGGTTGGCCATGGACTGGAAGGCATGGACATATTCGCCGCGGCAGTCGGGATAACCGGAATAATCCAGGGCGTTCACGCCGATGAAGATATCGCGCGCGTCCAGCACCTCGGCCCATGCCAGCGCCAAGGACAGCATGATGGTATTGCGTGCCGGCACATAGGTCACGGGAATGCCTTCGCTCGGCGCTTCCGGCACAGCGATCGAGGCGTCCGTGAGCGCAGAACCGCCAAATACAGACAAATCCAGCTTCACGGTGCGGTGCAAGGCAGCGCCTAGCGCCTCGGTGACGTGGTCGGCGGCATCCAGCTCCGCGCGATGTCGCTGCTGATAGTCCAGGCTCAGACAATAGGCCTCATAGCCCTGGCTGCGTGCGATGGCGAGCACCGTGGCGGAATCCAGACCGCCCGACAACAGCACTACGGCTCTCTTGCTCATATATTGATTCCTTGATGACAGCCGCATGGATGCGGCCATGAATGCCTATTTGCCGGGCGTCTCGCCCCAGAGGATCTTGTGCAGCTGCACCTGCATGCGCACAGGCAACTTGTCGGCAAGCACCCAGTCGGCCAGATCGGTAGGCGTAACCTGGCTGAACACAGGCGAGAATATCACCTGGCATTTTTCATTGAGGGCGTGCTCTGCGAGCAACTGCTTGGCCCAGTCATAATCCTCGCGGCTGCAGAGCACGAACTTGATCTCGTCATTCGGCTTGAGCCGCTGCAGGTTTTCCCATTTGTTCTTGGCCAGTTCGCCCGACCCGGGCGTCTTGATATCCAGGATCACGGCGACGCGTTCGTCCACGCCATCGGTGGCAATGGCGCCGCCAGTCTCCAGCGAAACCTCGTAGCCGTCGTCGCACAAGCGCTCGAGCAGCTTGAGACACTCCTTCTTTTGCGCGAGCGGCTCGCCGCCTGTAACGCAGACATACTTGGCACCATAACTGCCGACCTGCGCCACGATCTCGTCAAGCGACATATTGCTGCCGCCCTTGAACGCATACTCGGTATCGCAATAGACGCAGCGCATCGGGCAGCCCGTCAGGCGCACGAAAACGGTAGGCAGGCCTACGCGCGACGACTCCCCTTGCAGGGAGTGGAATATCTCATGGATGCGCAACACGGAAAACTATCTGGACTTGATCGAGTCCAGCACGTTGAGGCGGCGCTTGGCGCTCGGGGCCAGCTCGTGGTTAGGGAATTTCTCCAGCAATCCACGCAGTGTCTTCTTGGCGCCTTCCACGTCCGAGAGCTGGATTTGGCTATTGGCAATGCTGAACATCGCATCCGGCACCTTGTCGCTGTTCGCGTGCTGGGAAATCAGCTTTTGCTGGGTATTGATGGAGGCCTTGTAGTTCTTCAGCGAGAACTGCGCGCTGCCCAAGCCGAGCAATGCGTCGGGAGTCAAAGGGGAGCCTGGGTAGCTTTGCAGGAACTTGCCATAAGCATCGAAGGCTTCCTTGAACTTGCCCGAGGCTGCGAAAGCCTTGGCTGCCTCCAGGTCGCGCGCTTCGGGGCTATCGCCATTGGCAGCGGCTTGTGCGTTGCCCTCGTCACCGCCGTTCTGAGCGGTGGCAGGGACGCCGCCTTCTTCCAGTTTGCGCAAGCGGCCGTCAGTGTCAGCGTACAAATCGCGCTGACGCTGCTGTGTATTTTCAATATTGTGGTTGACGACTTCGAGCTCGCCCTTGAGGCGGCTGATTTCCTGGTTGAGCCTGTCTATCTGGCCCATCAGGTCCAACATGCCCTGGCTTTTGGTTTCCAGGGCCTGCTGGCTCTTTTTCAACTCCGCTAACGCGGCTTGCGTTTCCTGGTTCTGGGCCTGAACCTGCTGTTGCAGATCAGCGATCTTTTTCCTTGCCTCATCATCGCCGAAAAGCGCAGCCTGCACCAAGTGAGGCAGCGAGAGAAAACCGACTACAACCAGAACCAGTAAACGCTGCATCATGAATTACTCGCCTTGATACAGAAGCTCTACACGGCGGTCTTGCTGCCAGCAAGTTTCATCCGCGCAACCGGCATTCGCCTTTTCCTTGCCGAAGCTTACTGTCTCGATCTGCGCGTCTTGCACGCCAAGCAGGTTCAACACCTTCTTGACAGCGACGGCACGGCGCTGACCCAGGGACAAGTTGTATTCGCGCGTGCCGCGATCATCGGTGTTGCCTTGCAGGAACACCTTGGCATCACCGTGCGAGCTCAGGTATTGCGCATGCGCCTCGATCAATGGGCGGAACTCTGCCTTGATCGCATCGCTGTCGAAATCGAAGTACACGTTGCGCTTGGACAGGATGTTGTTAGGGTCCTTCAGCGGGTTGCTTGCCAAGGAGGAGTCGGATACGCCACTCGTAGCAGAATCGCTAGTGGTGCCACTGCTGCTTTGAGTGGCGACTGGGCTCTTGTCCTCGACGGCCGCCTGTGGAGTTTCTTTCACTGCCTTGCTCGAGCAAGCTGCCAACATGGCTGCAAGCAATACACTGATCACGATATTCTTGTTCACTTTGTTCTCTCCTTTAAATTATGTAAGACACACCATCAACTGTTACCACACTACAAACTTGCCTGTTGTTACAAAAACACCCGGCGCCAACTAAGCATAACGGCCGTTTTTACAATAACTTGCTTGTTATTTCAATTCCCTACTGGCTGATGATCGGGCCCCAGGCGGGCTCGCGCACATCGCCGCCGCTCTCGCTCAGGCGCTGCTTGACCCGGCCATCGGCGGACACGGCCGCCAACGCGCCGCGACCGCCGATACGTGTGGCGTGCAGCAGCATACGGCCATTCGGCGCGAAGCTGGGCGATTCATCCTTGGGCCCGTCGCTCAATACTTGCACTTGTCCGCTCTGCAGATCCTGCAAGGCGACCTTGAACTGGCCGCCGTCACGGCGGATGTAAGCAAGAGACTTGCCATCTGCCGACAGGCGCGGACTCACCACATAGCCGCCCTCGAACGTCATGCGGCTGGCATCGCCCCCGCTGGAGGCCATGCGGTAGATTTGCGGGCTACCGCCGCGATCGGAGGTGAAATAGATATAGCGGCCATCCGGCGACCATGTCGGCTCGGTATCGATCGCGGTAGTGCGCGTCAACTGTTGCAAACCGGTGCCATCGGCATTGATGGAGTAGATCTGGGAATTAGCTGCATGCGTCAGCACGATCGCCAACCGTTTGCCGTCAGGCGACCATGAAGGCGCACTGTTATTGCCCTTGAAATTCGCCAATACGGTGCGCTGACCGGAAACCAAGGATTGCACATAGACGATGGGCTTCTTCTTTTCAAACGATACATACGCCAGCTTGGTACCGTCAGGAGACCAGACGGGCGAAATGATCGGCTCTGCGGAAGAAACGACGGTCTGCGGGTTGTATCCGTCGGAATCCGCCACTTGCAATGCATAGCGGCCGCCGGACTTGCTGACATAAGCGATGCGGGTGGCGAAGACGCCCTGCTCGCCCGTCAGCTTCTGGTAGATCACGTCGGCGATCTTGTGCGCAGTCAGGCGCAACTGGGCCGGGGTGATGTTGTATTCCATGCCCACCAGCTGGTTCTGCTTGTATACGTCCAGCAGGCGGAAAGACACTTTAAGGCGGTTGCCGGGCAGCGTCTCGATATTGCCTATGGTCAATGCCTGCGCCTGGATAGAAGCCCAATCCTGGTAATTGACCTGGCTGAGTTCGCTGGGCTGGTTGGCAACGCCGCGGGTTTCCAGCACCCGGAACAGGCCGCTGCGGCGCAAATCGGCGCCGATCACGTTAGCTATCGTGTCCTGCTGGCCGGGGATCGTTCCCTGCTGGGCGAAGGGTACGACCGCAATCGGGATTTGCTGGGCGGCGCCACCGACAATTTCGACGGTCAGGGCGGCATGCGCACCGGACGTCACACCGAATGGCAGGAAGGAAACTAAGAGGCTGAGAAATAAGCGTAATTTATTCATGTGGGTTTAGGGCAGTAAAATAATGCAAAGTTCCCCGATTGATCAGCGGACATTCTACCAAATTCGCCCACAGACTTGCTATGGGGCTTGTTGCCTACCGATCAAACCGATAATCAGCTGCTAATAATCCTCGTTGGGGCGGAACTTGAGCCTGAGGTCGCGGAAGCGCGAAAACAGGTCGGGTTGCGCCGGCACCGGCAAAGGTTGCGCCTGCAGGATCGCTCTTTCGATCGCTTCGTCGCACGCAGGCAGGCCGCTGCTCTTCAATATGCGCGGCACGCCTATCACCTCGCCGGTGGGCATCAGGCTGATACCGACCTCGAGCTCCGGCTTGCCTGTGCCGCATAGCTGGCGATTCACGTTGCGCCTGATCTTGTCGCGGATCTGGCCCAGGTACTTGTCGATTTCGCCCTGGTTGGCCACATTGGCGCCCGATTGCGTCGGCCCTTGTTTTTGCGCCGGCGCGGGCTGCGAGCTTTCTTCCAGCAGTTCCTGCTGCAGCTTCTTCAATTCATCCAGCTTGACCTTGTCCTCTTTCTTGGGCTCCGGTTTTTTAGGCTCGGGCTTCTTGGGTTCAGGTTTCTTTTCGGGCTTCTTCGGCTCGGGCTTTTTTTCCGGCTTCGGCGGCTTGGGCTTTTCCGGCTCCTTCTTCACCTGGATGTCTGCCTGCGGTTCCGGCTCAGGCGCGGGTTCCGGTTTTGGCTCTGGCTTGGGTTCGGGCTGCGGTTCCGGCTTAGGCTCGGGTTTTGGCGGCTCGGGAACAGGCTGCGGCTGCGGCGGTTTCGCCACCGGCTTGTCGGCGGGCAGGTTCTCCCAGAGCTCGACCTGGGCCACCATCACCGGCTGCTGCGTCTTCCACTCGAACGACACCAGCAGCAGCGCCAGCAACAGCAAATGCACGAACAGCGAAAGTGCCGCGGCACGCGCTTTATAAGGATTGGCTCGACGTTTTCTCATGCATCAATTGGCTGGTTTAAGCAAAAGGCCGACCTTGTACTGCTTGAGGCTGTCCATCAGCGTCACCACCTTGTCGTATTGCACGTTCTTGTCGGCGGCAATCACGATGGCGCGGTCCGGCGTCTTCTCGACCTGGGTCTTGACCTCGAACAGCAACTGGTCGCGTTCCATGACCTTGCTTTCGATCTCGGCGCGGCCATCCGCCTTGACGGTGATGACGATAGGCGCGGCCGCCTGCTTGAGCGCCTGCCCGACCTGCGGCAATTCGACGATGCCGGGGTTGGTCATGGGCGCCGTGACCATGAAGATCACCAGCAGCACCAGCGTAACGTCGATGTAGGGCACGACGTTGATCTGGTTCATCAGGCGGCGGGATTTGCGACGGCTCATCACGGCCTCCTTATGCTTTGCGTTGCAGGATATTGGTGAATTCTTCGATAAAGCTTTCGTAACGCACGGCCAGCCTGTCGACCGAGGCGGTAAAGCGGTTGTAGGCGATCACGGCGGGAATCGCGGCAAACAGGCCGATCGCGGTAGCGACCAACGCTTCGGCAATCCCGGGCGCGACGTGGGAAAGGGTGGCCTGGGCCATGTTGGCCAGGCCGCGGAATGCGTTCATGATGCCCCACACGGTGCCGAACAAGCCGATGTAAGGACTCACCGAGCCGACCGAGGCGAGGAAAGGCAGGTGGGAATCCAGCTCGTCCATCTCGCGGTTGTAGGCGGCGCGCATGGCGCGGCGCGCGCCTTCGGTCACGTCGCCGACGTCCAGGCTGGGCTGGCGCTTAAGGCGCGCATATTCCTTGAAGCCGGCCTCGAAAATGCTGGCAAGGCCTTGCGTGTTGCGGCGCCCCGACGTCACGCTTTCATAAAGCTGGTTGAGATCGCCGCCCTTCCAGAATACGCGCTCGAACTCCTCGGCTTCGTTGTCTGCGCTGCGGATGGAGAAAAATTTGATGAAGATATACCACCAGGAGATCAGCGATGTGAGCAGCAGCAATGCCATCACGATCTGCACCGGCACGCTGGCGCCGCTGATCAGCGATATAAACGACATGTCTTCAGTAGGATTCATTCAAGCTCCATTGGGTTGATCACATAAGGTTGATCATATAGGGTTGACCAGGTTTCGCACGGCAGGCGGGATGATGGCCGGCCTGAACTGTTCCGCATCGATGCAGACGATATCCACGGTGGCCTCTGTCAGCAATTGCTCGCCGCGGTATATCTTCTGCTCGAATTTCATGAGGCTGCGCCCAAGCTCCTCGAGCCGCGTCACCACTTCCAGCGCGTCATCAAAGCGCGCGGGACGGCGGTATTGTAGCGCAAGGCTGCGCACCACGAACAAGACCCCGAGATCATCCCTTAGTTCCGACTGGCCGAAACCCAGGCTGCGCAGGAACTCGGTGCGCGCACGCTCCATGAACTTGAGGTAATTGGCGTGATAAACCACGCCGCCGCTATCGGTATCTTCGTAGTAAACCCTTACCGGCCAGCGGAACTCCGTACTTGCGCTCATTGCTGCCAGAGTTCTCCGGTGCCGATCTTGCCGGGCGTGGCGAGCCCGAAATGCTGGTAAGCCTGCTGCGTGGCGATGCGGCCGCGCGGGGTGCGCATGAGGTAGCCTTGCTGGATCAGGTAAGGCTCGAGCACGTCCTCGATGGTGTCGCGCTCCTCGCCGATCGCGGCTGCGAGGTTATCCAGCCCGACCGGGCCGCCGTCGAATTTCTCCAGCACGGCCAGCAGCAGCTTGCGGTCCATGACATCGAAGCCGAGCTTGTCCACGTCGAGCATTTTCAGGGCGGCATCGGCAATATCGGCGCTGACGACGCCGTCGGACCTCACCTGGGCATAGTCGCGCACCCGGCGCAACAGGCGGTTGGCGATACGCGGCGTGCCGCGCGAGCGGCGAGCGATTTCCAGCGCGCCTTCCTGCTGCATGGAAACCTCCAGCAATCCGGCGGAACGGTGGACGATGCGGGCCAGCTCCTCCGCAGTGTAGAACTCCAGGCGCGAGACGATGCCGAAGCGGTCGCGCAAAGGGTTGGTCAGCATGCCGGCCCTGGTGGTCGCCCCCACCAGGGTGAAAGGCGGCAGGTCGAGGCGCACCGAACGCGCGGCAGGCCCTTCGCCGATCATGATGTCCAGCCGGTAATCCTCCATGGCCGGATAGAGTATTTCCTCCACGACCGGGGAAAGCCGGTGGATTTCGTCGATGAACAGGACATCGTTGGGTTCGAGATTGGTGAGCAGCGCCGCAAGGTCGCCCGCGCGCTCCAGCACCGGACCCGAAGTCTGGCGCAGGTTGACGCCCATCTCCTTGGCGATGATGTGCGCCAGCGTGGTCTTGCCCAGGCCCGGCGGCCCAAACAACAGCACGTGGTCCAGCGCCTCGGAACGCCCGCGCGCGGCGTTGATGAAGATTTCCAGCTGGCCGCGCGCCTTTTCCTGGCCTACGTATTCATCCAATGCCTTGGGACGCAGGGCACGCTCCAGCGCTTCTTCCTGCGTGCCTTGGGTGGATGGGGCGATTAAACGGTCGGTTTCTATCATCAGGTCGGATTCTGCTTGGCTACGCTGCGCAGCTTCTGCGCGCAGCGGCATATGCGCATGATACAGAAAAGCCTGTGATTGTTCTCTACCTTGCCAGTCAAAAAACGTAAAAACCTTCCGCGACTAGCTATTTCCAGTCGCTAGACGAACCTGCCCAGAGGTCGATGCCTCCCTCCTGGGCGAGGACGTCTATCGCAGCCAGCTCTTCCGGAGTGAAGGCAAGGTTCTGTAAGGCGGCGACGTTCTCGCGGATCTGCTGGCTGTTGCTCGCCCCGATCAAGGTGGAGGTCACGCGCTCGTCGCGCAGCACCCAGGCCAACGCCATTTGCGCGAGCGTTTGTCCGCGCTGCAATGCAATCCGGTTGAGGCCGTGAATGCGCTTGAGGTTTTCCTCGCTCAAGTGGCTAGGAGGGATGGAGTTGCCGCCCGGGCGGTTGATGCGCGCCTCCTGCGGAATGCCGTTGAGGTATTTGTCCGAGAGCAGCCCCTGGGCCAGCGCGGTAAAGGTGATGCAACCCATGCCCTCCTGCTGCAAGGTGTCGAGCAGGCCGCGTTCTATCCAGCGGTTGAGCAGATTGTAGGAGGGTTGGTGGATCAGGCAGGGGATATTCCACTCGCGCAACAGCCTGGAAGCTTCCAGCGTCTTTGCGGGAGAGTAGGAGGAAATGCCGACATAGAGGGCCTTGCCCTGCTGCACGGCGCTGGCGAGGGCGCCCATGGTCTCCTCCAGCGGCGTTTCCGCGTCGAAGCGGTGCGAATAGAAGATATCCACATAGTCCAGCCCCATGCGCTGCAGGCTCTGGTCCAGGCTCGCAAGCAGATATTTGCGCGAACCGCCGCCCTGCCCGTAGGGACCCGGCCACATATCCCATCCCGCCTTGGTGGAAATGATCAGCTCGTCGCGGTAAGGCCGGAAATCCTGCCGGAACAACTGGCCGAAATTGGCTTCCGCGCTGCCGTACGGCGGGCCGTAGTTATTGGCGAGGTCGAAATGGGTGATGCCGAGGTCGAACGCGGTGCGCAGCATGTCGCGCTGCACGGCAATATTGGTGTTATCGCCGAAGTTGTGCCACAAGCCCAGCGACAGCAACGGCAGCTTGAGCCCGCTCTTGCCGCAACGGCGGTACTGCATCTGCTCATAACGATGTTCATCGGCTTGGTAAGTCATTCACTGCTCCTTCAATTCACAACTCATTGTTAAGCGCTCTCGCGCGCAATCAATTCACAGTCCAGCAGGTTGAGGTGCTGCACCGGGCCATCCGCCGGCGTTTCTCCCAATGCCTGCAATACGCGCAAGGCGGCAACCTCGCCGATCTCCCTCGCGGGCGGGCGTATGGTGGTCAGGCTGGGCAGCAGCATTTCGGAAAAAGCATAATTGCCGAAGCCGAAAATGGCGCAATCCTCGGGAAAGCGCTTGCCGGCCCGCAGGCCAGCCAACATGCCGCCCGCAGCCAGGTTGTCGTTGGCGAACACAATGGCTTCGGCAGGCTGCTGGCGCAATAGCAGGGAATTGACCGCCTGCCGGCCCGCCTCGAACGGGTCGGCCTGGGTGGGAACGAACACCCAGGGCTCCAGGCCATATGCGTTCATGCGCGCAATGTAGCCATCACGGCGGTCAAGCGCGCTCAAGTCGCCTATCAGGCTGTTCTGCACATAGGCAATGCGCTTGTACCCCTTGCCATGCAAATACTCCACCGATTGCCGGCCAACCTCCACATGCGAAAACCCCACCTGCACCGGCTTGCGCTCCGGCACGTAGTCCCAGGTTTCCACCACCGGCATGGCGGCCTTGGCGATCAGCCTCTCGGTTCCCTCGGAATGATACTGGCTGGTCAGCACCAGCGCCGCCGGCGACCAACCGAGGAAGGCACGCACCGCGCTTTCCTCCTTTTCCATGGAGAAATAGCTCGACGCCAGCAACAGCTGGTATCCATGCCGGTTCAACTCATCGCTGAAGCTCTGGATGGTGTTGGCAAAGATGGGCCCCGAAATATTGGGAATCACCATGGCCACAATGCGGCCCCGGGTCGAGGCCAGGCCGCCCGCGGCATGGTTGGGCAGGTAGTCCAACGCCGCCACCGCCTTGGCGATGCGGCCCCGCAACACTTCGGACACGATTTCCGGCTGCTTGAAATACCGCGACACGGTAATCGATGAAACGCCAGCCAGTTTCGCCACGTCATGCACGGTGGCCCTGCCCAGTCCCTTGCGCTTACCCGACATCGGCAACCGCCCATTTATAACTTTTATAAATATTGATTTTCATTTTAATTCTTTGACAACATACAAACACTTGCCCGAACATTCGAATGTTACCGGTAACATCATTGAGATTATCAGTGTTTTCAAAATTTTCAAAACATTTGTATTTTATTCAGGAAAAGCCTCGCCTGGATATATCGAAGTCGGCTTTCATGCAGGCAAGTATCCATGGCAAAGCTTAGCCTGCAACGCCTGGGCAAGCAGTTCGCCCATACGCGCATCCTCCAGGAGATCGACCTGGACATCGCCTCAGGGGAATTCATTGTGCTGGTCGGCCCTTCCGGTTGCGGCAAGTCGACATTGCTGCGCATCCTGGCAGGCTTGGAAGAAGCCGACGAAGGGCAAGTGATCCTGGATGGCCGCAGCATCAACCGCCTGCCGCCGCGTGAACGCAACATGGCGCTGGTGTTCCAGGACTATGCGCTCTATCCGCACAAGACAGTTTACGACAACCTGGCGTTTGGCCTCATCATCCGAGGCACTCCCAAGCAGGAAATCCAGCAGAAAGTGCACGCCGCAGCGGATCTTTTGCAGCTGACTCCCCTGTTGCAGCGCAAGCCCGCCGCGCTTTCAGGCGGCCAGCGCCAACGCGTGGCGATCGGCCGCGCGCTCGTACGCGACGCCCAGCTGTTCCTGTTCGACGAGCCGCTCTCCAACCTGGATGCCAAACTGCGCACGGAAATGCGCATGGAGATCAAGCGCCTGCACCAGCGCATCGGCAAGACCATGATCTACGTCACGCATGACCAGGTGGAAGCCATGACGCTGGCCGACCGCATCGCGGTGATCAATCACGGCCGCATCGAGCAATTGGGTACGCCGGCAGAAATCTACCAGTCTCCCGCCACCACCTTCGTGGCCGGCTTCATGGGCTCCCCGCCAATGAACCTGCTAGACCTGCCGCTACAATGGTCTGCCGATTATCGATCCGCCTTTATTGCCGGGCAATCGGTGCCCGTCAATCACCTGGAGATCGAGCCGGAACAGCAGATCACCCTGGGCATCCGCCCTGAGCACCTCCATATCGATGATGCCGCCCTCAACGGCCAGGCGGCGCTGCGCCTCAACGCCGCCGTTGAATTGATCGAGCCGCTGGGCGCGGAGACCATTGCGACGCTGCGGCTGGAACAATTAACCGCGAACCTCGGGCAATACACGGTGCAGGCGCGCCTGCCCGGCCACCAGACGGTATCCCCCGCACAGCAACTGCAAATCCATGTAGCGCATGCCAACCTGCACTGGTTCGACGGCGAACAAGGCACGCGCATTGCCACTCGCCAAACCGGCAACATGGAGCCAGCGGCATGAGCCTCCCGCGCACACTTCGGCTCATTGCCTTCATCCTGCTCGTATCCTTCTCCGCTTCTGCGCAGGCGGAAACGGTGCTGCGCGTCTTCATCGGCGGCGCGGCGCAACGCCCAGACCTGTTCCGTACGCTTGCCGACCGTTATGAAGCTAGCCATCCTGGCATCCGCATCGAAATCGGCAGCGGCGCGGCCACCTCGGAGCTGCAGCGCAAATACCTTTCCGTCCTGCTCAATGCGCACGACCCCAGCTTTGACGCCTTGATGCTGGATATCGTCAATCCATACCAATTCGCCACCGCTGGCTGGATCGCCCCGCTAGACCCGTATTTCGGCAAGGAAAAGCAAACGCTGCTCACCGACGGCTTGCCCATCTACCGCCAGACTAACCTGATCAAGGGCAGGCTCTACACCCTGCCCGCAGTGACCGACGCCATGTTCATGTATTACCGCAAGGATCTGCTGGCGCAATACGGCATTGCGCCACCGCAAACCTGGCAGGAGTTAGAAAAAGCCGCGCAGACCATCCTGAAGCAAGAGAACAATCCTGCGCTGCAAGGGCTTTCCATCCAGGGAGCGCCGATCGAAGGCACGGTATGCAGCTTCCTGCTGCCTTACTGGAGCCAGGGCAAGGACATTCTCGACAGCAACGGCAAACTGGCATTGGACAAACCCGCGGCATTGCGCAGCCTGCGATTATGGCAAGGCCTGATCGACAAGAACGTGATCCGCCGTCACGTGGCCGAGGTCAAGACCGGCGACACCGTGAACACGTTCAAGGCCGGCAATGCGATCTTCGCCATCAATTGGGGCTTTGCCTGGGGCGTGTTCCAGAACGATGCTGACTCGCGCGTCAAAGGCAGGGTCGGCATCATCCGCATGCCGGCGGTGCAAGGCGGCGAGCATGCAACCTGCCTGGGGGGATGGCAGTGGGCGCTCTCCAATTATTCGCGCAACAAGGCGCAGACGGCCGACTTCCTGCGCTTCCTGGCGTCGCCCGAAAGCGTGCGCTTCATTACCCTGCAAGGCGCATTGCTGCCGCCTTACCTTTCGCTCTACGACGATGCGGAGGTCCAGGCCGTGATCCCCTGGCTCAAGGATGCCAAGCCGGCGTTGCTGGGTGCCAAGCCTCGCCCATTGACCGCGCGCTATGCGCAGGTGTCGGACGTGCTGCGCATCTCGACCTCGGCCGTATTGGCCGGATCATTGACGGCCGAGGAAGGCCTGGAAGACATCAGCCGCCGCCTGGAAAGGATATTACGTTGAGCCTGCGCGCATTTTTCAACCAGCGGCGAGACCAGCCTAGAGACGTCAGTGAGTCATCGCTAGCATTCTGGCTGTTGCTGCCTGCGGCGCTACTGCTCGCCCTGATCGTGGTCTACCCGGTAGCGAAAGTCATCCACGACAGCCTCTATTCCATCAGCCTGTTCAGCGAGAGCGGCCCGGTTTTCGTGGGCATCGCCAATTATGTCGACGCTTTGCGCGACCCGGATGTCTGGCGCGCCGTGCGCTTTACGATTGCCTTGTGCGTGGTCACTGTTCCCGGCGCGCTGCTCGTCGGGCTCGGGCTGGCGCTGCTCGCCAACCGCGAATGGAAATGGCGCTGGCCCGTGCGCCTGGCATTGCTGCTGCCTTGGGCCTTGCCGCTTGCATTTTCCGGCATGATTTTCGCGTGGTTCTTCAATACGGAATACGGCGTGGTCAACGACCTGTTGCGACGTGCAGGCCTGGCCCCGGTCTCCTTCCTGCTGATACCGCAATGGGGCTTTCTTGCGATCTGCGTCGCCACCATCTGGAAAACCTCTTCCTTCGTCGCGCTGATTCTGCTCGCAGGCCTGCAGACCATCCCGCGCAGCCTGTACGAAGCCGCGGCGATGGAAGGCGCCAGCCGTTGGCAGTCGTTCCGTCACGTCACCCTGCCGCTGCTGATGCCGGCCATGATGGTCGCACTGATCTTCCGCACCATCAGCGCCTTGCAATCCTTCGACATTCCCTATGCGATGACGCAGGGCGGCCCGGCGCGCTATACGGAGACCTTGTCCATCCTGATTAATACCACGGCCATCGAATACATGGATGTCGGCTACGGATCCGCCCTCGCGGTGCTGCTGTTCCTGTTGTCCATGGCCGTCAGCTCGGTCTATCTGCGCAAGCTCTACAAGGGGGCGCTGTAATGCTGAAGCTCCCCTTGCGCTGGATCGCTGCCGCCGTGCTATTGGCAAACGGTTTCTTCCCCGCCCTGTGGATATTGCTGACCTCGTTCAAGCGCGATGCCGAGCTGGCGCAAACCCCGATCACCTGGTGGCCGCAGCACCCCACCCTGGGCAATTACGTGCATGCGTTCAGCGACCAGCCCTTGCTGCTGTTCCTGGGCAACAGCTTCGCGGTGGCCTTGCTTTCCACCCTGCTGACCTTGTTCGCGGCCACCGGGGCCGCCTACGCGCTCACCCGGCTGCGCCTGCGCCGCCGCGGCCTGATCCTCACGGTACTGGTCGCGATCGCCATGTTCCCGCCGGCGACATTGCTGGTGCCCCTGTTCGAGATCATGCGCGGGCTGGGCTTGATCAACACCTACGGCGCACTGGTGCTGCCTTACGCCGTGCAAAGCCTGCCGGTATGCACGCTCGTGCTCGCGAGCTTTTTCCAGCAGGTGCCCAAGGACATCGAGAACGCGGCGATGCTGGACGGTTGCACCAGGCTGCAGGCGCTCTACCGCATCGTGCTGCCATTGTCCGCCCCCGGCGTGTTCACGGCCGGCATCCTGGCTTTCGTCAATGCCTGGGACGAGTTCCTGCTGGCGCTGGCGCTGAATGCCGCGCCGGGCAGCCGCACCCTGCCGGTCGGCATCCTGCTCTACCAAGGGGAGTTCACCTTTCCATGGCCGGTGATCTCAGCCGCACTGGTGGTCGCCATCGTGCCGCTCGCCATCCTCATCATCCTGTTCCAGGAACGCGTCATCAGCGGGCTCACCACAGGAGGCATCAAGGGATGAGGCATTTCTTTCCATTCCCCTGGTTTCCCGACAACGGGTATCAGGCTGACTACATCATTTTTACGACTAAATTAGGGGAATCTGCATGAAACCACACCACACTCAATTGCAACAGTTCCGGCGCCGGGGCATCAGCCTGGCGCTCGCTTCCGCACTGCTGTCCGGCGGCATCCCAGCGGCATTTGCCGCCGAAGAAACCGCCGAAGCCGAAAGCAAGCAAACCTCGGGCGATCAGGAGGCGCAGCCTGCGCTCGGCACGGTCACCGTTACCGCTACCCGGCGCGAAGCCAGCCTGCAATCCATTCCCGTCGCCGTATCCGTGCTGGACGGCCGCAAACTGGAGCAATCCAACCTCAACAGCATCCAGACCATCGCCAACGAGGTGCCCAGCCTGACCTTCCGCCAGCAGGGCGGCAACAAGGACTCCTCCATCCTGATCCGCGGCGTGGGCACCATTTCCACGTCGCCCGGCATCGAGCCTACCGTCTCCACCGTGATCGACGGCGTGGTCTATGCCCGTCCGGGCCAGGCCACGCTGGACCTGCTGGACGTGGAGCGTATCGAGGTCTTGCGCGGCCCGCAGGGCACGCTGTTCGGCAAGAACGCCTCGGCAGGCGTGATCAACGTGGTGACGCGCGAACCCAGCGCCGACCCACATGCCTATGTCGATGCCTCCTACTATGAAGGCGGGGAAAAGCGCATCCGCTTCGGACTCTCCGGCACGCTGGTGCCTGACCTGCTCTATGCCTCCATCAACGGCCTATGGGCCGACTACGACGGCAATGTGAAAAACGTGATTGGCGGCAATCTCAACGGCTATGAACGCGAGGGCGCCCGCGCCAAGTTCCTGCTGACGCCGAACGAGGACCTCGACATCACCCTTATCGCCGACTACACGCATGGCACCAACAGCGTCCCAGGCGCCAGCGGCGTGCCTTACAGCTCCAGCAACGCCGCATTCAACCAAGGCATCAGCCCCGTCAATGTAAGCAAAGGCAACCGCAGGGTGTATACCGATGGCAAGAGCGAAGTCACCGATACCAACCAAGGGGTTTCCGCACAGGTAGACTGGCGCTTCAACGATTACACATTGACGTCCATCACCGCATTCCGGACCTGGGACAACACGCAAAACACGTCCACGTCGCAAATCGGTAACAACTACGATCCGCTCAGGATTACCGGGGACTATCCTGCCACTCGCGACCGGGGCACTGTAGATTCAAAGCAGTTCTCGCAGGAAATCCGCATCGCCTCCCCCAAGGACCGTTTCCTGGAATATGTGGCAGGTATTTACTACCTAAAGGGCGAGACCGATGAAACGTACCAGCGTAGCGGTACTAACAACGCCGGCACCAATTTCATCGGCCGCGCCGATTACAGCATCGACAGCGACAGCGTGGCCCTGTTCGGCGAAAGCACGCTGAACTTCACCTCGGATTTCCGCGGGATTGCCGGCCTGCGCTGGACGCACGACGAGCTGTCATTCGACCACGTCCGCAACTCTCCTGTCACAGGGCCCGGGGTGCAAGTCAGCCAGCCGCTACGCAAAGGCGACACTTCGGAGAATGCATATTCAGGGCGCCTGGGACTGCAGTACGACCTGAGCAGCGATATCACCACCTACTTCACATATTCGCGTGGATACAAGGGGCCTGCCTACAACGTATTCTTCAACATGAACCAGGCCAATGGCGATACGTTGCCGCTCGACCCGGAGACATCCAACTCCTTTGAGCTGGGTCTCAAATCAGCTTATCTGGACAATCGCCTGATTTTCAACGTAGCGGCGTTCTACACCAAATACAAGAACTACCAGGCGAATTTCTTTGACGTCGTCAGCGGCACCGTGGTGACGCGGCTGGTCAACGCCGGCGATGTCTCCACCCGCGGCATCGAGTTCGACGCTACCGCCAAGCCGACTTCCAGGCTGACGCTTGCAGGCTCCCTGGCCTACGTCGATGCAAGAATCGACCAATTCAATTGCCCTGCCAATGCCGCGGCCTCTTGCGCAGTGAATGGAAAACCGTTGCCGTTCTCCCCTGAGTTCAAATCGGTCGCCCGTGCCAACTATGCGATTCCGTTGAATGGCGGCTACGTGATCGATATTGGCACAGACTATACCTGGCAAAGCAAGCAGCAATACAGCCTCACCCAGACCAAGGATACGATCCAGGAAGCCTACGGCATCTGGAACGCCAGCGTGGCCCTGTCCACCCAGGACGGATGGCGCTTCGCGCTGGTAGGCCGCAACCTGCTGGACCGTTCCTATGCGAGCAACCTGGTCAGCAATGCCAACTCCACTTATACGCTGCGCTACGTCCCCCGCGACGATGCCCGCTATTTCGGCGTCCAGGTCAGAAAGGACTTCTAATCATGAGCCAACCCCGTCAACTCAGCCTGGGCGCGTTCCTCATCCGCAACGGTCACCATGTCGCAGGATGGCGCTACCCGGACAATGTGCTGGATGACGACCCGTTTGCCGTCTACAAGGAAGCGGCACTCCTGGCGGAGGCAGCGCATTTCGATGCGGTGTTCTTTGCCGATGCCGTGACCGCCGCGGCAGGCCCTGCAGGACTGGAGCCGCTGACATTGCTGAGCGCGCTGGCAGCGGTGACCAGCTGCATCGGCCTGATCGGCACTGCCACCACGACGTATAACGAGCCCTACCATATCGCCAGGAAATTCGCCTCGCTCGACCAGATTTCTCGCGGGCGCAGCGGCTGGAACCTGGTCACCTCGGACAATGCATCGGAGTCGGCCAACTTCGGCCTGCCGCAGCATGTTTCCCATGCCGAGCGCTACGCCAGGGCACGGGAGTTCTATGAGGTGGTCACCGGGCTTTGGGATAGCTGGGAAGAGGACGCGTTCCTCAACGACAAGGAGAAAGGCGTCTGGTTCGACCGCAGCAAGCTGCATGCCCTTGACCATCACGGCCCGCACTTCGATGTCGCCGGCCCGTTGAATGTGCCGCCCAGCCCCCAAGGCAGGCCTGTCATCGTGCAGGCGGGCGGCTCCGAGACAGGAAGGGAGCTGGCGGCGGAAACGGCGGAAGTGGTGTTTACGGCCCACCCCACGCTGGATTCGGCCCAGGCTTTCTATCAAGACCTGAAAGGGCGTATGGCAAAATACGGCAGGCAGCCCGACAGCCTCAAGATCATGCCTGGCATCTTCAGTATCGTGGGCAGGACGCAGGCCGAAGCCGAAGCCAAGTTCAACAAACTGCAGGAACTAGTGGACCCCGAATCCGGCCTGGCATTACTCGGACGCATGATCGGTAATTTCGACCTGTCCGGCTACCCGGTGGATGGCCCGCTTCCGGCATTGCCGCTGACCGACAACGGCCAGCAAAGCCGACAGAAACTGCTCACCGAACTCGCCCAGGGAGAAAACCTGACCATCCGGCAGCTCTACCTGCGCATTGCAGGTGGGCGCGGCCACCTGACCGTCGTCGGCACCCCGGAAACGGTCGCCGACAATATCCAGGAATGGTTCGAGCAAGGAGGTGCTGACGGCTTCAACGTCATGGCGCCCTGGCTGCCGGGTGGACTGCGCGACTTCACGGAACTGGTGGTGCCAGAACTGCAGCGGCGTGGCATTTTCCGTACACAATACCAGGGACGTACTTTGCGGGAGCACCTAGGTTTGGAGAAACCAGTAAACAGGTATAGCAAAGCCTGATAACGAATCAACGGCTTTCTCCCGATGAGCAACTTGAATGCCTGGCAATTATCGCCAGGCATTTTTTCCTACTAAACCACAAAACTCACACTCACCAAACAAGGGCGAGCGCAGCGATGCCAAGTGTGGGGTCGACCTTGAATTCCCCGTCTGGCTGCGCCGAGTAGCGCAGCTTTTAATGAAAACAGGACTGGCGTCTGTCTGAGCGCAGCGAGTTCAGCCAGTCCCCATTAAAAGCGAGCAACGCAGGTTGCCCGGAACAACGTTCCGGGTCGCAGACAATCGGGTCGCCTTTCCTTTGGCGAAGCAAAGGAAAGTGACTCGCCCGTCAGGGGCGAAACCCATCCTCCCGCCAATCGTAGTATTGATGAAGACGGAAAATCGTTGAGCTTGATGGGATTGGGATGTTGAAGGAAGAATGGTCTTGACCACTGTTGCAGACCATTGGCCCGTTGCCTTTCGCTTGTCAGCGAGTCCCTTTATTTTGCTTCGCCAAAATAAAGGAACCAAACAAAAGGCGACCCCGGAGTCTGCGCCGGGAGCAAGCTCCCGGTCCCCTGCGTTGCTCAATCTGTCTGGGCGCTTGCTGAACTCGCTACGCTCAGACAGACGCAAGCTCTTGATCCAGACAGATTTGCGCTACTCGGCGCAGCCAGACGGGGAATCCAACGTCAAACCCGCACTTGGCTTCGCTACGCTCGCCCTAAAAGCTGCTGAGGTATTTTAGCTTTATGTTTTAGAGAGCGACTTGAGCGAGAGCTTGATGCCTTCGGCGACCGCAATGTCGGCAGGAAGCTGCTTGACCGCAGCCAGGGCCTCGCGCTCGTTGTAACCCAGCGCCAGCAAGGCATTGAGCACGTCGCCGCTGGCCGACTTGGCTTGGCTGCCGCCGGCCAACGCCGTGCCGCCGTCGATGGAGAACTTGTCCTTGAGTTCGAGCAGGAGGCGCTCGGCGGTTTTCTTGCCTATGCCAGGCACCTTGGTCAGCAAACCAGTTTCCTGCAAGGCTACTGCCTGGGCCAGGTCGTCCACCGACAGCCCGCTCAGGATAGCGAGCGCTGACTTTGCGCCTATGCCGTTCACTTTCAGCAATTGGCGGAAGGTGGCGCGCTCCTGGTCGCTGCCGAAGCCGTACAGCAATTGTGCGTCTTCGCGCACGATGAACTGGGTAAGTAGCACCACCTTTTCGCCGGTGGCAGGCAGGTTGTAGAAAGTGCTCATGGGCACTTCGCACTCATAGCCCACGCCGTTGCAGTCGATCACCACCTGGGGTGGCGTTTTCTCGACGAGGATACCGCTCAATCTTGCAATCATATCAACCTGCCGCCCTTTACCCTGAATCCTGCCGTTGCCAGTTTACCCAAGCCCTGCCCGCCATGCGCGTGGCAAATCGCGCAAGCCAGCGCATCTGCCGAATCCGGCCTCGGGACCGCGGGCAGGTTGAGCAGGCGCTTCACCATTTCCTGCACCTGGTCCTTGGCCGCGTGGCCGTTCCCCACTACCGACTGCTTGACTTGCAAGGCGGTGTATTCCGCCACCGTGAGGTGGTTCAGCACCAGGGCGCTGATTGCCGCACCCCTGGCTTGCCCGAGCAACAAGGTGGATTGCGGGTTGACGTTCACGAATACCTTTTCGATCGCCGATTGCTGCGGCTGGTAGGTCGCAATCACTTCCGCCAGGCCGTCCAGGATGATCTTGAGGCGCGTCGGTAAATCCTCGATTTCGCTGCCCTTGCCGGTCGTGGTCTTGATGGTGCCGCTCGCCACGTAGGCGAGCTTCTCGCCCGCCTTCTCGATCACGCCGAAGCCTGTCAAGCGCAGGCCGGGATCGATGCCGAGGATGCGTACGGTCATTACTCCTCGATCACTGCGGTGGTATAGACTTCCTGCACGTCATCGAGGTCTTCCAGCGCGTCCAGCAGTTTCTGCATCTTGGCTCCCTCGTCGCCGCTGAACACGGTTTCGTTGTCCGGTTTCATGGTCACTTCCGCCAATACCGGCTTCAGGCCCGCCGCCTCCAGCGCTTCCTTCACCGCAGTGAAATCGCCCGGCGCGGTGATCACTTCGATACTGCCGTCCTCGTCGGTAATGACATCTTCCGCGCCGGCTTCCAGTGCCGCTTCCATGACTTGATCTTCGCTGGTGCCCGGTTCGAACACCAGTACGCCGCAGTGCTTGAACATGAAGGAAACGGAACCGTCCGTCCCCAGGTTGCCGCCGTTCTTGCTCAGCGCATGACGCACATCGGCCACGGCGCGCTGCTTGTTGTCGGTCAGGCAGTCGATGATGATGGCGGCGCCGTTGATGCCGTAGCCTTCGTAGCGGATTTCCTCGTAATTGACGCCCTCAAGCTCGCCCGTACCGCGCTTGATCGCGCGGGTGATATTGTCCGCGGGCATGTTCTGCTCCTTGGCTTCCGCCACGGCGGCGCGCAGGCGCGGATTGAAATTGATATCGCCACCGCCCATGCGGGCAGAGACGGTGATTTCCTTGATCAGCTTGGTGAATATCTTGCCACGTTTGGCATCCTGGCGACCTTTGCGGTGCTGGATGTTGGCCCATTTGGAATGCCCTGCCATTTGTAAAATCCTTTGATTGCGAATTGTGCAAAAAACCTCGCGAATTTTACCATATAGGGCTAAGCGAAAATATGCGTGCGTGAATAGCGATTGCTATGTTGGATCGGCATCAAAACGGATGCATCCCGTCGAAATGACATCCGTGCTGTCCGCTTGATATGCCGGTCAGTCCTGACCCATTGCCGGGTCGACTTCTTCATGCCGCTTCATGCTGTGCAATGAAATGATCAGCAAGGAAACCCCGATCAGCGCCATGCCGATGACTTCCCCCTGGCTCGGCTGTTCGCCAAGCTGCAGCCATGCCGCAAGCACACCGATTACGGGGGCGAGCAGTGAGGTCATGCTGGCGATGCCTGCGGGCAGGTGCTGCAGGGCATAGAGCCAGAGCAGCCAGGCCAATGCGTTGCATAACACGGCGTTGAACAAGACGGCGCCGATGAAATTGACGCTCCAGTCTATTGGCGGCGCGGGCACGATGAAGGCGACGGCCACCAGCGGCAGCGAGCCGAACAGCATTTGCCATGCGGTCAGCGACATGAGGTCGAGATCGGGAACGCGCTGGTGCAGCTTCTTGGCGACGATCACGGAAACCGCCCAGAACACGCCGCCCAATATCGCCAGCGACATGCTGAACAGGTCAGAGCCCAGGTGCAGCGGATCAAGGATGAACAAGAGGCCCATCACGGAGAACAATGCCGCCAGCCATTGGATGCCGCGGATTTTCTCGCCCAGCAGCGGCCAGGCCAGCACCATCACCCAGAACGGCATGGTATAGGTCAGCACAGCGGTCTTGCCAGCGCCGCCCTCGACCAGGGCCCAGATGATGAGGCCGGTAAAGCCGCAGGTCTGCAGCACGCCGAGCCAGATCAACGTCGGCACTTCGCGCGGCTTGAGCGGCTTGCGCATCAGCACCAGCAACGCAAACAGGCAGACAGCGCCGTAAAACGTCCGCATCGCGCCGAACTGGAACGCGCCAGCATAATCCAGCGCATGCTTCATCACCACCCAGTTGTAACCCCAGAGCATCGCCAGCAGCAGCAAGGCTGCAAAGGCGCGCAACGTGGTCGAAGTTCCCGCTTTCATGTCGATTCCTGGCCCAGGGCCTTAGTTAACAGATTGGAAGAGCAGCTGACAAAACTCAGCGAAGCGTTACTGGCCAGCCGCCCTGCCGCAGGCAATACGTGTGCTACGGCAAGGCAGGACCAAAACGCCAGAAGAGTTTCGTTAGCGGCTCTAATTCCAGATATGGCTCAACAGCTTCCAGTTGCCGTCGGCCTGCTTCTTGTACAACAGGTGCACATTGCCGTTGAAGCTCTGGCGATTGCCTTGCGCGTCAATCGCAGCAGCGCTCCAATGGCCGCGCTGGAAGGCAAGGTTGCCGTCGGATTGCGCATCGATCAACTCCAGCTTGTGGTCAATGATGCCTTGCGCGATCGAGGTCTTCCAGAAGCCCAGCAGCGCTTCCTTGCCGCTGATCTGGGATGCGCCGGCGGGCAGGACCGTGGCGGCATCGTCGTAGAAAGAGGCGACCAGTGCGTGGTCCTTGGCATTGAAGGCGGCATCCCAGGCCTGGTTGAGTTGCTGGGCGGTGGCCTTGAAATCTGAATTCGACATCTTGGTTCCTTGTAGTGGTGAGAAATTAATTCCAGGTATGGGTCAGGATCTTCCAGCTGCCGTCATCCTGCTTCTTGTAGAGAATATGCAGGTTGCCGCTGAATTGCTGCGGTTCGCTGTCCGCGCTCTTAAGCACTGCGCTCCACTTGCCGCGCTGGTAGATGGTGTTGCCGACGATGCCGGTTTCCACGGTGGTGATCTGGTGATCGGCAAAACCCTTAGCAAACAGCCCGGACCAGAAATCAGCAATCGCCTTGCTGCCGGTCACTTGCTCGCCACCGGCAGGCAGCAAGCTGCCATTAGCATCGTAATAGGATGCGAGCGTACCGGCGGAAGCCTCGGCAAACGCGGCATCCCATGCGCTGTTGAGCTTGCTGACGATGGCCTTGGCCTCGTCCTCGTTCGGCTTGGCATTGCATTTGTAGACGGCGACAGCGGCGACAGCCACCAAAGCCAGTAACACGATAGCGACAACGACCTTGCTGATCTTCATGATATTGCTCCTCTTGTTAATTGATATTGAATATAGACTTTGCTTCAACGATTGCCGTCATGTGCTCGGGTGGCGGTTGCCGGATGCATCAAAAGCCGTGATGCCTGCATTGAGCTTGACCAGGATGCCGTTAAATAAATCCCGCTCCTCTTCGCTCACCCCTGCCATGCACTGACGCAAGCGCGTGTAATAGTCCGGCATTACCTGGTCGAGCTTTTCCTGCCCCGCGGCAGTCAGGCGGATCGACACCCGCCTGCGGTCATCCTTGTCAAATATGCGCTCCACGAGGCCATCGCGCTCTAGGCCGTCGATCAGGCCCGTCATCGTGGCGCGGCTGACGCCGGCCTTCTCCGCCAGCACGGAAGGCAATGAAATGCCGTGCTCCTCCCGCATGAGCAGGATCAGCACCCACCAGCGCCCCTGCAGCAGGCCATGTTGGCTCAGGCATGCATCCAGCGCAAGCGAAAGATCGCTTGCGACGCGCAGCAAGTGCAGGAAGGACGAGACCGCGCTGACATCCGCTTCCGGATAGCGTGCGGAAAACTTGTCTAGGACTGCCTTGCTTGGAAGATCTCTGAGCTGCAACATAGTTAGTCGAATTATAATTAGCTAGCTAATTATGTCAACCACCCTATTCATGCCCTTTCTAGATTTGGCATGACGATAGGATTATTGCCTTACAGATAGGCGGTTGTGCGGGCGTTTAACCTTATTGCCATTAAGGTGTATATTGAGCTTACGCCAATAAGAAAACGAAGGAGGAGCCAACATGAAAACCGTGAGGCAAGTTCTGGAAACCAAAGGCAGCACCATCTATTCCGTCGCGCCGGAGAGCCTGGTCTATGACGCCTTGCTGCTCATGGCCGAGCACCATATCGGCGCCTTGGTGGTGTTGCAGCGCGACAAAATGGTGGGTATCTTTTCCGAGCGCGACTACGCGCGCGAAGTGGTCATCAAGGGCAAGACCTCCAAGACCACCACCGTAGGCGACATCATGTCGGTGCAATTGATCACCGTCAGCCCTGAAGACACGGTGGAGCACTGCATGAACCTGATGTCGGGAAAGCGCATCCGCCACCTGCCGGTATTGGAGGACGACAAGCTGGTCGGTCTGCTCTCGATCGGCGACCTGGTGAAGGAAACCATCGCCTACCAGGAATTCCTGATCAAACAACTGGAAAGCTATATCCAGAGCTAGGCTGCCAGCGCCTTTGACTGGCTGGAAAAACCTTATTCCTGACTCTTGGGCGTCTCAGTCTCGGGACGCCCTTCCCAGGCATTGTGATTGAGGCCGGCAACCGTTTCCTCCATCTCGCGCGACAGGGTGCGCTGCAAATCCTGCCGCGTGCGCACGCTGTATGACACCACTTTCTGCATATCGGTATGGATGGGATGCAGGTCATGCATCATTTTCTCGTCGTTCTGCCTGAACTTCCACGCGGTGCTGTAGGCATGGAACGGGGAGTAGCCCATTTCACGCAGCGCCTTCTCTCCCAGATGCACCGCGCTGAGGAATGTCTCGCGCACGCAGTCTATGCCCATATCCATGTAGTCGAACACATAGGTGCGGTTGCGAGCCCGTGCAAGAATTTTCACATCCGGATAATGCTCGCGCACGTAGCGCGCCGTCTCCAATGCCTCCTCAGCGTCGTCTATCGCCAGGATCAATAGCCTGGCACGCGCAATGCCCGCCGCGCGCAGCACATCCGGCCGCGTGATGTCGCCGTAATAGGCATGGTAGCCGAAGCTGCGCATGAGCTCGATCTGGTTGGGGTCATGCTCGATCACGGTAGGCACGACGCCCACGCTCGTCAGCAGGCGGGTGATGATCTGCCCCACGCGCCCGAAGCCGGCCACGATCACGGGGCGCGCCTCCTCGAACTCGTCGTGCCGCCCGCTCTTGCGTCGCTGCCGCAGCCTGCGGCGGTAAACGCCGTGAAAGCCCAGCAACAGCAGGGGCGTGGTCACCATCGACAATGCGACGACCGAATTGAGCAGCGCGCTATGCTCGTAGCTGATCACCTTGGCATCGAGCGCGGCGCTGAAAATGACAAACGCAAACTCGCCCACCTGCGACAAAGTCACCGCAAACATGAGCCCGCCGGCGTTATCGAGGCGGAAAGCCTTTGCAAGGCCGAACAGGAACACCAGCTTGAACAGGACGAACGCCAGCGCCAGCCCGACGATCAATCCCGGCTGCTGCAATACCAGGTCGAGGTTGACCGACATCCCCACCGAAATAAAGAACAGCCCCAGCAGCAAGCCCTTGAACGGCTCGATGTCGAGCTCGAGCTCCTGCCGGTATTCGGAATCCGCGAGCAGCACGCCCGCGATGAAAGCGCCCAGCGCCATGGACAGGCCGACCAAGGTCATGAGGATGGAGACGCCGATGATAAGGAACAGCGCGAACGCAATGAATATCTCGCGCAGGCCGGTGTTGGCGATGTAGCGCAATACCGGCCGCAACAGGTATTGCCCGCCGAGCACGAGCAACACCACCAGCGACACCGCCTTGAGGATGGCCAGCCAGTCCATGTGCACGCCGTGGGCGGTATGCGCTCCCGGCGCAATCACCAGCAGCAGGATCATGATGGGGATCACCGCCAGGTCCTGGAACAGCAGCACCGAGAACGCAGAACGGCCCGACGGGCGGTTCAACGCGCCCTGCTCCGCCAGTATCTGCATGGCGATCGCCGTCGAGGACATCGCCACGCCCATGCCGACCACCAGCGACAAGCGCCAATCCAGGCCGACGGCAACGCCGACGCCATAGACCAGCGCCGCGGTCAGCGCCACCTGCAAGCCGCCCATGCCGAAGATGGGCAGCCGCAACGACATCAGTTTGTCGGGCTCGATCTCCAGCCCGATCAGGAACAGCATCATGACCACGCCGAACTCGGAGAAATGCATGACGGTGTCGGTATCCGCCACCAGGCCCAGCCCCCACGGCCCGATGACGATGCCGGCAAACAGATAGCCCAGCACCGAGCCAAGCCCGATCCGCCGGAAAATTGGCACGGCCAGCACGGCGGCGCCAAGGTAGATGGCGCTTTCCAGCAATAGGGAAGGGATATGCGCTTCCGCCATCAGGATGCCTCTTCCGTGCTGGCGGGCGCCAGATATTGCGCCTCCTCCGCCTGCAGGCTGTCGACCTGCGGCGGCCATTTGCCCTCGGCCAGTTGGTCCAGCCATGCCGCATAACTAGCTGCCTGCTCACGCAGGGCTTCGTCGCTCAAGGTGTCTGCAGCCTGGGTGAGGAAAGGCTGCAGGTAGCGCATGTTGCATAACCTCGCCGTCTGCTCGAACGGCCGCAACAGCTCGGCGACGGAAAAGCAATTGTAGCCGCGCCGCTGGTAGACGCTTTCCGAGCCGCCGGTGGAAACCGCCTGCACCCAGGCCTTTCCTGTCAGCTTGGTGGCATTGTCGCCATACGCCCAACCGTAACTCAGCACGGAGTCGAACCAGTTCTTGAGCAAGGCCGGGCACGAATACCAGTGCATGGGGTGCTGGAACACCAGGATGTCGTGCGCATCGACCAATGCCTGCTCGTGCGGCACATCGATCATCTGCTCCGGGTAGCGGGCGTAGAGGTCATGCACCTGCACTCCCTCGCAGCCCTGGGCGGCATCCAGCAAGGCCCGGTTCACCCGCGAGCCCTCCAGCATGGGGTGGGCCACAATCAGCAGTACGCGTTGCTTCACCGCCTATTCGCCAATGACTTTCACCAGCACGCGCTTGTTGCGGCGGCCATCGAACTCGCCGTAGAAAATCTGCTCCCAAGGCCCGAAATCCAATTGCCCGTCGGTCACTGCGACAACTACCTCGCGCCCCATCACCTGGCGCTTCATGTGCGCGTCGGCATTGTCCTCGCCGGTATCGTTGTGGCGGTAGTTGCGGATGGGCTCATGCGGCGCCAGGCGCTCGAGCCATTCGCGGTAGTCATGGTGCAGGCCGGACTCGTCATCGTTGATAAAGACGCTGGCCGTGATGTGCATGGCGTTGACCAACACCAGCCCCTCCCTTACGCCGCTTTCGCGCAAACAGGCTTCCACTTCGTGCGTGATGTTGATGAACGCCACGCGCGAAGGCGCATTGAACCATAGCTCTTTACGATAACTTTTCATGAGTTTTGCCTTTAAAAATGGTAAGCCGGGAAATTATAGCCTGCCGCTGTTGTCATTGAGTGGTCGGCCGGCATTTTTGCAATTACGCCGGATTTCGGTTAAAAGTAGCTCATCCATTATTTTCGTTATCCAATCCATCAGCAAGGAGAAACAATGAGTGACAAGATTTTCATGCGCGTCGGCGAAGCCCTGGTAGCGGGAGGCCCTCCGGGCACGGCAGCCGAGCCTGAAGTGATCATCGGGGAAATGGACGGCCCCATGGGCACGGCCTTCGGCACGCTGCTCGGCGACCAGGTCAAGGGCCACTCGCGCGTGCTAGCCATCCTCAATACCGACATCATGGTGCGCCCCGCCACCATCATGGTGAGCAAGGTCACCGTCAAGAACGAGCGCTATACCAACATCCTCATGGGCACCGTGCAGGCCGCGATCGCCAACGGCGTGCTGGATGCCGTGCGCAACGGCGACATCCCCAAGGAAAAGGCCAACGACCTCGGCATCATCGTCTCTGTCTGGCTCAATCCGATCGTGGTCGAACAAGACAACCTGGACCACAAGATCCTGTTCGACATCCACCGCAAGGCGACCGCCAACGCCATCCACAAGGCGATGAGCAACAAGCCGGATATCGACTGGCTGCTGGAGAACCAGGAGAAGATCGTGCACAAGTATTTCCAGATGGGCCTGGACGGCAAAATATAAATGGCAGGGTCTAATCTCTAATCTGCCATCTCCCATGTTATAAAGAGCGCATCGGCAGTTTCGGCTGCCGGTGCAATGCCAGTCCTGCGGCGCCAGCCGGGCATGACTGGCGCCCTATCACCGAAGGAAGCTCATGGCGGCAGCAAGTTTTCAGGTAGAGCAGGATGCCCAAGGCGAAAAGCGCATTGTCCTCAATGGACAATGGTCCTTGCGCGCCCTGGAGAATGATTTCGCCCAGTTACGCCGAGCGCTCAAACCGTATTTTTCCGACGCCAAGGCGCAATGGGACCTGACCCAGGTGGAGCAACTGGATACCGCCGGCGCGGCCGTGCTGTGGAACGGCTGGCACGGCAAGCTGGAAGATAAGGTAGCGCTCACTGACGAGCAAGCCGCGCTGTTCGACACGCTGGCTTCCATCGAGGCCAAAGCCGTTGAAAAACCGCCGCGCTTCGACTGGCTGAAACTGGTCGCCGGCTTCGGCAAGCTGACCATTTTCATCACCAGCCATGTCGTCGACTTCGTCAAGCTCATCGGACTGCTGGTACTCGAGCTGGGCTACCTGTTGCGCCGCCCGCAGGATTTCCCCTGGCGCGAGTTCAGCGCCAACATCTACAAGAGTGGTGTCACCGCCTTGCCCGTCACCGCGCTGCTGGGCTTCATGATCGGGATTGCCATGAGCTATCTCATGGCGACCCAGCTGCGCACCTTCGGCGCAGATATCTTCATCGTCAATATCCTTGGGCTGGCCGTCATCCGCGAGCTCGGCCCCATCCTCATGGCGGTATTGATCGCGGGGCGCTCGGGTTCCGCCATGGCGGCGCAGATCGGCGTCATGCGCGTTACGGAGGAAATCGACGCGCTTGCCACCATGGGCATTTCGCGCATCCTGCGCGTGGTGCTGCCCAAAGTGTTAGGGCTCACTGTCATCGCGCCGTTCCTGGTGATATGGACTTCATGCTGGGCGCTGTTTGGCGGCGCGCTCTCCGCCAACATGGAGCTAGGCCTCGGGTTCCGCTTCTTTTTCGACTACCTAGCCGCCGTGGTGCAGCCGGTCAACATCACCCTGAGCCTGGTCAAGGGCGTCATGTTCGGCTTCATTGTAGCCGTGATGGCCTGCCACTTCGGCCTGCGCATCAAGCCGAATACCGAAAGCCTCAGCCGCAGTACCACAAGCTCGGTCGTCACCGCGATCACCTGCGTCATCCTCATCGATGCCGCGTTTGCCATCCTGACCAGCGGTATCGGGGTATAAGCATCCATGGCAGAACAAAAAAAGACACGCCCGATCTGCGAAATCAAGAAGGTCTGGACCGTATTCGGCAGCAATGTCGTGCACCAGGACCTCGACCTGACCATCAACGCAGGCGAAATCGTCTCCCTGGTGGGCGGCTCAGGCAGCGGCAAGACCACCCTGCTCCGGCACATCGTGGGCCTGACGCGCCCGACCAAGGGCGAGGTGCTGCTCTTTGGCAAGAACCTGCACGAAATGGACCGCGTGCCGCAGCAGCGCCTGATGAACCGCCTGGGCATGCTGTTCCAGCAGGGTGCCCTGTTTTCCGCCTTGAGCGTGTTCGACAACATCGCCTTTCCATTGCGCGAGCTCAAGCAGTTCGACGAAGCCACCATCCACCAGCTCGTATTGCACAAGCTTTCGCTGGTGGAAATGGAACCGGACACGGGCTCCAGGCTGCCATCCCAGCTCTCCGGCGGCATGATCAAGCGCGTGGCCTTGGCGCGCGCGCTGGCATTGGAACCGGAACTGTTGCTGCTGGACGAACCGACCGCAGGGCTGGACCCGGACCGCAGCGAGAAATTCGTGGAACTGATCAAGAGCATCAAGCACGCCCTGGGCCTGACCGTCATTTTCGTCACCCACGACCTGGACACCCTGGTATCGCTGACCGACAAGGTCGCCGTCCTCGCCGACAAGCGCATCGTCGCCAATTGCGGCCTGCGCGAACTTGGCAATATCGACCATCCCTTTGTGCAAAACTTTTTCCAGGGCGTTCGTGTCCGATTGGAAAGAATTGGATAATTTATGGAAAACCGCGCTCACGCCCTTGCTGTTGGCATTGTCACCCTGATCCTGGTCGCTATCCTCGCATTCGCCTTCTGGTGGATGAGTGGCACGCGCCAGGCGCTTACCGAATACAAGATTATCTCGAAACAGCCCGTTACCGGCCTCAGCCAGGAGGCCTCGGTCAAATTCCGCGGCGTCAACGTGGGCAAGGTATCCAACATTGCGCTGGACCCGGACTCGCAATCCTCGATCGAGATCACCATCCGCGTCGATGAAAAGCTGCACCTCACCAAGGACGCCTACGCCGAGCTGCGCGCCCAGGGCGTGACCGGCCTCGCCTACATCGACCTCAACGACCCGAACGACAATGGTGACCAGCTGGCCCCCGGTTCGCTGATCACCATGCGCCCTTCACTGATAGACCGCATTTCCGAACGCGTACCTCGGCTGGTGGACAAGGTGGAATCCTTCGTCAACCACGGCGTCGCCACCATAGAACATGCGAACGCGGTGATGCAGAGCATAGACGTGCAGAGCCTGAATCAGACGCTGTCCAACCTGGAAGAGGCTTCATCCAAGCTGGGGCCGACGCTGACCACCGCCAACGAGGCGTTCGGCAAGGCCAGCAAGTTCATGTCCGAGCAAAACCAGCAGCAGCTCACGCAAACCCTGAACAACCTGCAGAAAGCCACGCAGGCCACCACGCCATTGCTCAACGAGCTGACCGCCACGGTCCAGGACGTGCGCGGCATGACAGGCGACATCCGCAACAGCGCGGGCCTGATCGGCGACACGCTCAATAACGAAACCCTGCCGCGGCTCAATGAACTGACAGCCAACGCCAACGACGACGCGCGCCGTATCAGCCGCCTGTTGGATATGCTGGAAGAAAACCCGCAAAGCCTGATTTTCGGCAAACCGGAAATTCGCCCGGGCCCTGGTGAATCCGGCTTCAAACCTGCACAATGAGGTATCCCATGCAAACCATCCCGTCCCTTGTGATGCTGTTCCTGGCAACGTTCAGCCTGAGTGCCTGCGTCAGTTCGATCAAGCCTGAAACCAAGCAGCTGGACTTTTACGATTTCGGCCTGCAAACCGCGGACAACCGGGTGAATTTCAGCCTGTCGCTGGAGCAGCTCAGCGCCAGCGACGCCATCCAGCACGGCAACATCCGCTACCGCCTCAACTACAAGAATCCATCCCAGGTTTTCGCCTATGCGGAAAGCCGCTGGTCCACCCTGCCGATAGACCTCTTGCGCCAGAAAGTCGCCAATGCCTCGCCGGCCAATACGGCATGCAGCCTGAAGCTGCAGATCGTGGGCTTCGACCAGGTATTCGATGCTGCAGACAGCAGCCAGGGCGTAGTGCAACTGCAGCTTGGGCTGGTGGATAGGCGCTCGCGCAAGCTGCTGGCTTCCACGCTGGTTTCTGCCCAGCATGCAGCGCAAAGCGCGGATGCGCGCGGCGGCGTGGCGGCGCTGAACCTTGCCAGCACCGAAGCGCTGCAGCAGGCCGCGGACTGGGCCGGAACAACCAGCCAATCCGCGCCCGAGTGCCAAGCCGCCACATCGCAGTGACCGCCTTGGCAGCACCTAGCCGCATACGTGTCAAATGACAGAGATCAAAGTTTATCCGGTCTTTACCGACCTCAACGGCACTGGCCCGGACCCCGACCTCTCGCCGCTTCCCGTCGTCGCCAGGGTGGGCAGCTATTCCAAGAGCTGGCGGGTGGAAGCCCACGCGCACCGGCGCGGGCAATTGATGTTCGTCACGTCGGGCAGCATGCGCGTGGAGACGCGCGACGGCTCCTGGATCACGCCGCCGGGCCGCGCCTGCTGGATACCCAGCGCGGCCATACACAGCGTCACCTATACCCAGGCATCGGAAATGCAGACGGTATTGATTGCGCCGGAACTGCTGGAGGAACTGCCCAGGCGCTGCTGCGTGATTAAACTGACGCCACTGTTGCGCGAACTGGTCTCCCAGGCGGTGGCGATCAACAACCAATATACGCTGCACGGAAGCGAGCACAGGCTGATGCAAGTCCTGGTCGACCAGATCAGCACCGCCCAGCAGGCGCCGCTATTCCTGCCCGAGGGGCGAGACCCCCGCCTGCGACGCGTGACGGAACGGCTACACCAGAACCCGGGCGACGACCGCAATATCGAAGAGTGGGCCCAGGTTGCGGGCGCCAGCACGCGGACGCTCGCCCGCCTGTTCCAAAAGGAAACCGGCATGACATTTTCCGCCTGGCGGCAGCAGCTTTGCCTGATACGCGCCGTCGAAATGCTGATCGAAGGGGCCAGCGTCACCAACATCGCCCTGGCCCTGGGCTACGAAAGCACTGCCGGCTTTACCAGCATGTTCTCGCGCTCGATGGGAGAGTCGCCCAGCAACTACCTGACGCGCTGGTCGCAGGAAAATCCCGCGTCAAAATAAGGGATCAGTTCACGCTTGCCGTGCCTGCATCCGCCACATCAGGCGGCTGTTGCCAGCCCCCGCCCAAGGCCCGGATCAAGTCCACGCTGGCGCGCAACTGGCTGACGTTGAGCGTCAGCAGGGCGCGCTGGGTGTCCAGCGCCTGGGTCTGGGCCGCAGTCACTTCCAGGTAATTGGCGGCGCCTTCGCGATAGCGGTTCATCGCAAATTCCATGGATTTCTGCGCCGCCTCGGCGGCGGCCCGTTCCGCATCTGCCGCAGTCTGGAAATGGTTGAGGCGCGCCAGGTTGTCCTCCACCTGCTGGAACGCCTCCAGCACTACGCCGCGGTAGCGTGCCCCGGATTCATCCAGCACCGCTTCGGCCTGGGCCACCTGGGCCTTGCGGCGTCCGCCGTCGAATAGCTGGAACAGCATGCCCGGCCCGATGGACCAGAAGTTGCTGGGCGCAGTGAGCCAATTGCCCGTAGACACGCTTTGATAGCCGAAAGCCGCGCTCAGGCTCAATGCGGGGAAGTAGGCGGTCTTCGCCACGCCGATGCTGGCATTGGCCGCGGCCACGCGCCTTTGCGCCGCCGCAATGTCGGGCCTGCGCTGCAGCAAGGTGGACGGCATGCCGAGCGGGATGTGCGGCAAGGCGATGGCGTCCTGCCTGCTGGCAATCGCGAAGCTGGAAGGCGACTCGCCGACCAAGGCGGCAATCGCGTGCTCCACCACCGCGCGCTGCGCCTTGACCTGCTCGAGCTGCGAGCGCGTCGTTTCCAGCTGGGTCTGGGCGCGGCTCACGTCAAGCCCGGGCACTATGCCGGCATCGTGCCGCGTCCTGGTGATGGATAAGGCCTTGTCGTTGGCCTGCACGGTTTCTTCCAGGATATGCAGTTGCTGGTCCAGGCCGCGCAGCACGATGAAATTCTCGGCAAGCTGCGCCTGCAGGCTCAAGCGTACCGACTCCAGGTCGGCCTCCATCGCGGCAGCCTCGGCAACCCCGGCCTTGACCGTGTCGCGCACGCGGCCCCACAGATCCAGCTCGTAATTGGCCTGCAAGCCTATGCTGTAATTCGAGTAGGTCGGCGGGATCACGGCGTTCGGCGGCACCAGCGGGCGGTGCTCGGAAACGCGGTTGCGCCCGGCCTGGCCGTTGGCCGAGAGGCTGGGGAACAAGCCGGCGCGGGCTTGCTCGCTATATGCCAGCGCCTGCTGGTAGCGCGCCAATGCGGCCGACAGGTCCGGGCTGTGCGCGACCAGCTTTTCCTGCAGCGCATCGAGCTCGGCATCGCCATAGAGCTTCCACCAGGCGCCGCGCGGCAATTGGTCGGCAGGCTGCGCCGGCACCCAGGGCTGCACTTCCTTGTAAGACTGGGCCACCGGCACTTCCGGCAGCTTGAGCTCGGGCGCGAAAGAGCACCCAGCCAGCGCTGCCATCACGCCGTAGGCCAGAACGTGTTGCCTGATGCTCATGACTTGGCGGCCCCTGCCCCGGCGTCGGCAGGCGCCCGCACCTGCAGGCCGTCGGCGATATCGTCAGGCGGGCTATCCACCAGCCTGTCGCCTGCCTCTATCCCTGAACCGATTTCCAGGGTTTTCCCAAGGTCGCGCGCAATCGTCACCGTCTTGAGCACGACCTTGTCATGCTCGTCCAGCGTGGCGACGCGCACGCCGTCCTGGCGCACGATCAATGCGCTGGCAGGGATGCTCAAGGTCGCGGCGCTGGCAGGCAGCTCGATACTGGCGCGTGCAAAGCCGCCAGGCAGTAATTCGCCGTCTTCATTCGGCACCAGGAACTGGAACAAGGTGGTGCCGGAGGCCGCATCCACGGCCTGCGCCGACGCCACCAGCTTGGCGGAGTACTCCACGCCAGGCCGGCCGGGAATGGTCACTTTCGCCGTGGCGCCCTTGCCGATTGCAGGCACGTAGCTCTGCGGCACGTTGACATACAGGCGCAGCTTGCGCGTATCCGACACGACGAAGAGCGGCTGGCCGGACTCGCCTGCGTTGATGAGGGCGCCGATATCGGTGGAGCGCGCGGTGACGACGCCTGCGAACGGCGCCACCAGCTTGGTGAAGCCCTTGGTGGCCTGTATGCGGTCAAGATTCGCCTGCGCGGCCTGCAGGATAGCCTGCTTGGCAGCGTAATCGCCGATCCGCTCGTCGACTTCCTGCTTGGAGACGGCATCGGTGTTCAGCATGGATTGCCAGCGCTTGGCCGTCGTGCCGGCCAGTTCGGCATTCACCTTGGCTGTCGCGACGTCGGCCTTGGCCTGCAGCAACTGCTGGTCGAGGTCCGGGGTTTCAATTTCGCCCAGCACCTGTCCCGCCTTGACCTCGCTGCCGATGTCGGCATGCCATTGCTTGAGGTAGCCGCTGGCGCGCGCATAGATGGGCGCGCGCGCAAACGCTTCCAGCCGCGCGGGCAGCTCCAGCGTGCGTGCGCTGCTGTCCTGCTGGGGGCTGACCAGGGTCACCGACGGGACCGCCTGGTCGTCCGTCCACTCCTTGAGCGCCTCGCTTTCCTTGGCGCGAATCGACAAACCGTACACCACGATTCCAGCAGCCACCAGGGCCACGATCAGGCCGCCTCGGCGTACGGTACGACGCGGCGCACTAAGGTCAGTAGACCTAAGATCAGATGACATTGACTTCTCCATAACTCGAATTCTCTACGACAGGCTTGCGGTAGTTGCGATGCACCACGCTGAACACCACCGGCACGAAAATCAGGGTGGTGACGGTGGCGAACAACAAGCCGCCGATCACGGCGCGGCCCAGCGGCGCATTCTGCTCGCCACCCTCGCCCAGGCCCAGCGCCATCGGCGCCATGCCGATCATCATCGCCAGCGCCGTCATCAATACCGGGCGGAAACGCACGAAACCTGCCTCGATCGCAGCCTGGGTGGCGTTGCCTAGCTCGGCAAGGCGCTCACGCGCAAAGCTGATCACCAGCACACTGTTCGCCGTCGCCACGCCCATGCACATGATGGCGCCCGTGAGGGCCGGCACCGATAGCGGCGTGAAGCTCGCGAACAGCATCCAGACAATCCCCGCAATCGCGGCAGGCAAGGCGCTGACGATCACGAAGGAGTCACTCCAGGACTGGAAATTCACCACGATCAGCAGGTAGATCAGCACTATCGCGCCCACCAGCCCGAACAACAGGCCCGAGAACGCATGCTCCATGGTCTCGACCTGGCCGAGCAGGGCGACGCTGGAGCCCTTGGGCACGCTGTCGGCATGCGCGTCGATAATGCGGCGGATATCCTTTGCCACCGCGCCCAGGTCGCGTCCCTGGGTGGTGGCGTTGATCTGCACCATGAGCTGGATGTCGTACTGGCTGACCAGGGCGTTGGAATTGCTGCGCGAGAAGCTGGCCAGGCCGCCGAGGATTTGCGGCGTCGTAGTGGGCGCACTGCCGTTGATCGGCAGGTTTTCCAATGCCGAGAAGCTATCCATGCGGTATTGCGGCGTCTGCATCACGATCGGGTAGGACACGCCGTTGGCCGGGTTGAGCCAGTAGGTGGGCGCTACCTGGCTGCTGCCGGCCAAGGTGACGACCATATTGTTCGTCACGTCGCGTGTGGTCAGGCCCACTTCCTGCGCCCGCGAACGGTCGATATCGACATTCAATACCGGGTTGCGGCGCGACTGCTGCACGCGCACGTCGGCAATGCCAGGCACTTTGCGGATTTCCGCGACCAGCTGGTTGGCGTAATCGAAATTGGCCTGCAGGTTGCTACCGCGGATCTGCAGGTCGATCGGCGCCGGGGAGCCGAAGTTGAGGATCTGGCTCACGATGTCCGCGGGCGGGAAGGTGAAGGTCGCGTCCGGGAACAGGCGCGGCAGCTCCTCGCGCAAGCGCTTGACGTACATGGCTGTAGGCTGATGCTCCCTGGTCAGCGCGATCTGGATGTCGCCGTCCTGCACGCCCATCAAACCGGTATTGTTGTAGGTCAGGTTGATGGAACTGATCGGCAGGCCGATATTGTCGACGATGGTTTCAATCTCATGCGCAGGGATGATTTTGCGGATCTCGGACTGGATATTGGCAAACTTGGCCGCCGTGTCCTCCAGCCTGGTGCCGACCGGCGCCCGCACGTGCATGAGGATCTGCCCGCCGTCCACCTCGGGGAAGAAATTGCGCCCGAGGAACGGGACCAAGGCAAAGCTCAACATGACGAAGGCCATGAAGCCGACAATAAACTTCTTGCGGTTTGCCAGCATCAACAGCAGCACGCCGCGATACCCCTCGCGGAAGCGCTCGAAGCGCGCCTCGAACCCGCGCTGGAAGCGTACCAGCGGGTTGCGCGACGGCGGCAAGGCATGATCGCTGCCGTGCAGGTCGGTATGCGGCGCATGCGGCTTGAGCAAGTACTTGGCCATGGTCGGCACCAGCGTGCGCGACAGGATGAAGGAGCTGATCATCGCGAACATCACGGCTTCCGCCATCGGCACGAACAGGAAGCGCGACACGCCCTCGAGGAAGAACATCGGCACGAATACGATGCAGATACACAGCAACGACACGAACGCCGGCGTCACGATCTGCCGCGCGCCGTCCAGGATCGCCGGCTCGACCGGCTTGCCCTGCTCCAGGTGCCAGTTGATGTTCTCGATCGTCACCGTGGCGTCGTCCACCAGGATGCCGACCGCGAGCGCCAGGCCACCCAGCGTCATGATATTGAGCGTTTCCCCTATCAATGCCAGGCTGGCGATCGCGCCCAGGATGGACAAGGGGATGGAAATGGCGATGATGACCGTGGAGCGCCAGCTGCCGAGGAACAGCAGGATCATGATGCTGGTCAGGGCGGCGGCGATGCAGCCTTCCAGCACCACGCCCTTGATCGCGGCGCTGACGAAAATCGACTGGTCGTTGATCGGGCGCACTACCAGCTCATCCGGCAGGGTAGGCTTGATTTCCTCCAGCTTGCTCTTGATGCCGTCCACGATCGCCAGCGTGGAGGTGGCGCCATTCTTCAATACCGACATCAGTACGGAACGCGCCCCGTCCACATGCACTAGGTTGGTCTGCGGCGGGTTGCCGTCGCGCACCTGCGCCACGTCGCGGATATACACCGTCGCGCCGTTGACCACCTTGATCGGCAGGTTGCCCAGCTCCTCCAGTTCGGAAGGCGCGTTATTGAGCTGGATCGTGTACTCGAAACTGCCGATTTTCTGCGTACCGGCAGGCAGGATCAGGTTCTGCGCGGCCAGCGCGTTGGCAACGTCCTGCCCGGAAAGCCCGCGCGCCTGCATGGCGTCCGGGTCCAGGTCGATCTGCACCTGGCGGGTTTTGCCTCCGAAAGGATAGGGAATCGCCGCGCCCGGCACCGAGACCAGGCGCGTGCGCACCGCGTTCATGCCGAGGTCGCCGAGGTTCTGCTCGGTCAGGCCCTGCCCGGCCAGCGCCAGCTGCAGGATGGGCACGGTGGAAGCGTTGTAGTTGAGGATCAGCGGCGGCGTGGTGCCCGGCGGCAGCTGGCGCAGCATGGTCTGCGAAATCGCCGTCACCTGCGCGTTGGCGGTGGCGATATTGACGCCCGGGTGGAAGAAAATCTTGACGATGCCCAGGCCCGCATAGGAATTGGCCTCGATATGCTCGATGTCGTTGACCGTCGTCGTCAGCGAACGCTGGAATGTCGTCAGGATGCGCCCGGTCATCTGGTCCGGCGATATGCCGGCATACTGCCAGGCGACCGCAATCACTGGAATGCGGATTTCCGGGAAGATATCCGTCGGCATGCGCAATGCCGACAAAATGCCGGCGATCAGGATCAAGATCGCCATCACCACAAAGGTATAAGGGCGCCTAAGCGCAACTTTCACTATGCCTAACATGCCGCGACTACCATAACGAATCCATTTGACAGACTGATTTAGTCAACAATTATTCCAGAGATATTTAAGGCTGTGCTTAATCAAAACTGCCACATTGTTGCTTAATTTTGCCATTATGCCCCGGTTGCGAATGGGGGCATTGATGCGCAATGCTGCGATTTGAAAGAGGCAAAATAAAAAAGCCGCTCCAGGAGCGGCTTGCACGGTCGTGCATCGCTACTTCTTGGCAGGCAGATTGGCCTGGCAATTATTGTACTCGTGCTTGTAGCCGTCATCGAGCTTGGCAGCCTCGCC
Source organism: Methylobacillus draconifructus (assembly GCF_045984355.1). Lineage (NCBI taxonomy): Bacteria > Pseudomonadati > Pseudomonadota > Betaproteobacteria > Nitrosomonadales > Methylophilaceae > Methylobacillus > Methylobacillus draconifructus. The sequence continues at coordinate 312,667 of NZ_JBJQII010000001.1, forward strand.
CTCCAGCGCCAGCGTGGTGATGCCGTTGCTGTAAAGCCCGGCCTCGGTCTTGTTGAGCAGGACTTCGCGGTCAGGCAATACCAGCCATGCCGCCTTGCCCGCGTTCTCAAGCTTGACGTAGAACTTGCGCCCCTTGTCGCAGAGGTATTCCGTCGAGCCGGCAGGGCCGCGCGAGCGCACATCGGCATCGTCGCCGCCAAACGGCCAGACGCTGAACCCGCCGCACGCGGACAACAGGCTGCCAAGCAACAGCAGCAGGGAAAACTTTCCGGGAACCCCGGCGAGACGAACTGACATAATGAAAACCCTAGATCCAGTTTATGCGCCGATTGCGCTCAAACCCTAAGTATAAACAATCGTCCGCCTAGCTTGCTAGCCGCTCAGTGGCATATTGTCCCGTCATTTGCGCGAAAGACACAAGCAACGCAATCCCCGGTACGCATCATCCCTGCGCCGCCATGGCCGCCAAACGGCCCACATTCCAGCGGCATCGGGCAGGACGCCCAGGCAGTTCATTGCGCATTTGCACGCAACGGCATGCAAACCTTCCTTGCAAAAATAAAGATGATTAGCCGATCAATAAACGATCTTCCTATACCGGTCAGCGACAGCGCAGCACCATAACCGCTGCAAGCGTAGTCCGTTTCATTTGAACGCGCACTCGGGCGCCAGCGAAACAGCCGCGGGATTCAATCATGGAACCAGCATGGAGCACGCATCAGGCGCCACTCACATAGGAACGATAAAGTCTTGTGACTCATAAAAACCCAGAACGGCCCCGCCCCCAAGACAATTGTCAAATCCAGGGAGAACATCCATGGTAAAAAATGCCCTTGCGCGCATAAAACAGCTCATTGCCATCCCGGAAGACAACCCAGAACTGCTTTACGCCAAATACACGGAGCTATCGCACTTCATTCCCTTGCCCTATTCAATCCTGGTTGCCAACAGCTGGGTGCTCGCCATCAGCTTCATCGGCGCGGCCCCGACCGGCATGACGCTTTACATTGCAGCCTTCCTCAGCGCCATTTGCATCGCCAGGACCATGGTCTGGTGGCGCAACCGCAACCTGGCGCTCACGCATGAAAAGACCCTGCGTGAAATTAGGCGCACCAACCGGGTGGCTGCCATCATGACCCTCGCCTTCCTGACATGGGCCATGATCCTGTTTACCCATGGCGACACCTACTCGCAAAGCCAGGTGATCTTCTTCCTCGCCATTTCCCTGATCAGCACCATATTCTGCCTGATCCACCTGCCATCGGCCGTGTTGATCGTGGCGGGCATCATGACGGTTTTCTTTACCAGCTTCCTCGCCGTCATCAATGTGCTGGCGCTCAAGGCCATGGCGGTCAATATTTTGCTCGTGCTGGTGGCCGCGGTCATCATCATCCTGATCCAGAGCCGCGACTTCGCCCGCATGACCACAGCCAAGGCCGAGCTGCGCCGGCAATTGCGCGAGCAGGAAAAACTATTGCACATGCTGGACGACATGCCAGTCGCCGCCATGACCATCGATCTCGATACCTTCAGGATCGATTACGCCAACGCCACTTCCATCGACCTGATCAAGGGCATCGAGCACCTGCTGCCGGTCAAGGCGGAAAACCTGCTCGGCGCCCCGATCGAAGCCTTCCACAAGTTTCCGCAATACCGGCGGCGCCTGCTTGCCGACCCTGCCAACCTGCCGCATACCTCCCGCATCCGGCTGGGCCCGGAAATCGTGGAAGTGCACATATCCGCCGTACGTGACAACGAGGGCCGCTATGTCGCCCCCATGGTGACATGGGCGATCATCACCAAGGAGGTCGAGGCCGAGAAGCAGATCCTGCAACTGGCCCATTACGACCCCCTCACCAAGTTTTCCAACCGCGGCAGGTTTTATGAACAGCTGATGGACAGCCTGCAGGCGCCGGACAGCCGCGTGGGCATATTGTTCATCGACCTGGACGGATTCAAGCTGGTCAATGACTCCAGGGGGCACCTTGTCGGCGACACCCTGCTCAAGCAGGTAGCCGACCGGTTCCGCAGGTACACCGCCAGCCATGGCGGCTGCAAGACCATCGGCCGGCTCGGCGGCGACGAGTTCGCCGTGCTGATGGAGCACAACGCCCCCCGGCAGGCCGAGGCGCTGGCGGCTTCCCTCATCGACATCATCACGGCCCCGTTCCACCTCGGGGAAGATATCAACGTCAACATCGGCGCCTCCATCGGCATTGCCCTGGCGCCACAGCACGGCGCCACGGCGGAACTGTTGCTGGCGCGGGCGGACATCGCGCTCTACGCCGCCAAGGCAGCCGGCAAATGCACGTTCAAGATGTTTTCCGTGGACATGGAACAGCGCATCCAGGAACATAACTACCTGGAGTTGAGCCTGCGCATGGCGCTGGAACATGACGAGAACCTGTTCGTGTTCTACCAGCCCATCATCGACATCGAGACCGGGCAGGTCACCACCCGCGAAGCCCTGGTGCGCTGGTATCACCCGCAGCGTGGCTGGATTCCGCCGGAAGAGTTCATCCCGGTCGCAGAGCAGATCGGCCTGATCGGCCGGCTGAGCCATTTCGTGATCCATCGTGCATGCAATGATGAGTCCCGCTGGGAAGAACAGGTCGGCGTTGCCGTCAATATTTCAGCCAACCTGATCGGCAAGGGCATCCTGGCAGACATGGTGCAATCAGCCCTGGCCGCATCCGGCCTGTCTCCCAGCCGCCTCGAACTCGAGATCACCGAAACCGCGCTGCTCAACCATGCCGAGACAGGCATAGAGGAGCTGCGCCAATTGCGCAGCACGGACGTGCGGATCGCCCTGGACGATTTCGGCACCGGCTACTCGTCCCTCGCCCACCTGCGGGTTTTTCCCTTCGACAAGATCAAGATCGACGGCTCGTTTGTGAGAGACGCCGTCACCCGCTCCGACTGTGCCGCGGTGGTCAAGGCCATCGCCGACCTGGGCAAGCGGCTGAACGTGGTCACGGTGGCGGAAGGCGTTGAAACCACCGAACAGCTCGACCTCGTCCGCGCGGAAGGCTGCATGACCGCGCAAGGGTATCTATATGGCTACCCCATGCCCACCGAGGAATATGCAGAGCAGGTGGAGCAACTTAACCAGCAGTAGCGCCACCGCTGCACCCTCGGCTCGATACCCTGAAGGACGCGGCTAAACACCGGCAGGAAATCCTGTTTTTCATGCAAGTTTGCATACAAGGACGATGTCCTTGAACCACGGCACATTGCCATCGCTGCTCAAGCTTCTCCTTACATTTTCCTACACAACATTTTCCCATCTCCCTACATCGCTCCTGGATATATGACCCTACAGTGCAGGTAATGCCACTACACAAAACAAGGGTATAGTCATGAAGACTGCGGAGAAAGAGAAAAGCCAGCTAGCGGGCGCGACAGCGCCAGACAAGAAAAACACCAATGCCAAGACGCGCGATCTTGAGCAATACAAGTCGGATGCGAGCGGCGAGGCCTTGAGGACAAACCAGGGCGTCAAGATCGCGGACAACAAGAATTCCCTGAAGGCCGGCGCACGCGGGCCTTCATTGCTCGAGGACTTCATCCTCAGGGAAAAGATCACCCATTTCGACCATGAGCGCATCCCCGAAAGAATCGTCCATGCGCGCGGGGTCGGCGCCCATGGGTATTTCGAATCCTATGCCGACCACTCCGCACTGACCAAGGCGGGATTCCTGAGCGAAAAGGGCAAGCAGACCCCCGTTTTCGTGCGGTTTTCCACGGTTCAGGGTCCCAGGGGCTCTGCCGACACGGTGCGGGACGTACGCGGCTTCGCCCTGAAGTTTTATACCGACGAAGGCAACTTCGACCTGGTGGGAAACAATATTCCGGTCTTCTTCATCCAGGATGCCATCAAGTTTCCCGACTTCGTCCATGCGGTCAAACCCGAACCGCATAATGAAATCCCGACCGGCGCCACCGCCCACGACACCTTCTGGGATTTCGTCTCATTGCAGCCGGAATCGGCGCATGCGGTGATCTGGGCAATGTCGGACCGTGGCATCCCTAAAAGCTTTCGCACCATACAGGGGTTCGGCGTTCATACCTTCAGGCTCATCAATGCTGAAGGAGTCTCAAAGTTCGTCAAGTTCATCTGGACCCCGAAGCAAGGCGTGCTGTCGCTGGTATGGGACGAAGCGCAAAAGATTTCGGGCAAGGACCCGGACTTCCATCGTCGCGACTTGAACGAAGCCATCGAGCTCGGCAATTACCCTGAGTGGGAATTCGGCGTGCAGATCGTCGATGAGAAAGACGAGCACAGCTTCGACTTCGACATCCTCGACCCCACCAAGATCATCCCCGAGGAGCTGGTGCCGATTACGCCATTGGGCAAGCTGGTATTGAACCGCAATCCGGATAACTTCTTCGCTGAAACAGAGCAAGTGGCCTTTTGTCCCGCCCATATCGTTCCGGGCTTGGATTTCAGCAACGATCCGCTGCTGCAAGGCCGGGTTTTCTCTTATACCGATACGCAACTGAGCAGGCTGGGCGGTCCCAACTTCCATGAAATCCCCATCAACAAGCCGGTATGCCCTTTCCACAACAACCAGCGCGACGCATTGCACAGGACGACCATCCACAAGGGCCAGGCCTCCTACGAGCCAAACTCGATCGACGGAGGATGGCCGCAAGAGACGCCGCCGGCGGCGAAGGATGGAGGTTTCGAAAGCTATTACGAGCGCGTGGATGCGCATAAGGTCAGGGAAAGGTCGGAGTCGTTCAAAGACCATTTCTCCCAACCCAGGCTTTTTTACAAGAGCTTGAGCGCCCCCGAGCAACAGCACGTTGCAGAGGCTTACAGCTTCGAGCTCGGCAAGGTGAAGAGGAAATATATCCGGGAGAGAGTCATCAACGAGATCCTGTCCAATATCGACCTGGACCTGGCAGGCACCGTTGCCCAGAAGCTGGGCATTCCTCCGCCTAAAGGGCCGAGCATTAAAGTGCCTGAGTTTAAATTGAAGCAATCCCCGGCGCTGAGCCAATCGAAACGGACGCCCGACGACCTGCAAGGCAAGAAAATCGCCGCCCTGGTATTCGACGGCGTTTCGGGCAAAGCGGTCCAGCCAATCGCCGACTGGACGAAAAAGCACAACATCACGCTGCAATTTCTCGGACCATCTTCTGCGCCAATCAAAACCAGCGACGGCAAATACATCGAGGTGGATGGGTCGATCAAGGGAGAGCCTTCGATCCTATATGACGCGGTAGTGGTGCCGGATATTCGAGACAGCTCGGCATTGTTGAACAACGGCGAAGCGATGCACTACATCCTCGAGGCATTCAAGCACTTGAAGCCGATAGTGCTGACAGGGAATGGTGCCAGCTTGACGGAAGCGCTCAATCTGGACGAGGACGAAGGCCTGTTGCAGGCCAAGGACTTCAGTGCAATACAGGACCGTTTCGCGGATGCCTTGCTTGCCCATCGCGTATGGGCAAGGGAAGAAAAAGTGGGCCGCATCCCCGCATAGGCAAAGTGGTTGATTGATATTAAGCTCGTCATAAAAAGGCTTCTCCAAGGAGCCCTTTAAATTAATGTGATGCGGCCGAGAGGATGAAGCTGGGAACTGGATGGACAACTTCCAATTGTCATGGCCCAGAGCTGAGAACGAGTCTTTGTTCTTGGCGGCTTAGAAGCTGAATGTAAGCGATGCTCCGACATTGGCTCGCCAGACATCATCTATCTTGTAAGCATTAATCCTTGTAACACCTAAATTGCCGCTACGGGTATCGCCTGTTTCGAATCCACCAGTATAGGAAACCAATGCATCTACTCCCAGAACGATGTTAGGGGATACCTTGTGTCTAAGTCCGGCTGTAAACTGGGCTGCTGGGTTGGCCTCTCTATGGTTGGATACTTTGCTGCCAAATTGTCCTGTTTGCTTATCGGTTTCTGTAATGTTGGACAAAGCGTTATAAGCTACGCCCAGTCCCACTGAAGCTCTGACCGAAGTAAGCTCGGTGAGTCGCCAGTCGTATGCAATGTTACCCAGCAGAATATTGCTAGTCGCTGTCGCATCAAAGCTGGACACCGCACCGGGAAACAATGAGTAACTGGCATCCCAACCGAGCTTGCCACGTATATGCTGGTAGCTGATAAAAGCAGATAACGGCGAGTCGGTAAACCGATAGCCTATATGCCCACCAATTCCGGTGGTGTCCTTGAACTTCACATGATCAACCTTTCCTCCAGCCCCGGGCGTATTGGTAAAGGGATTACCTCCGCCGTCTTTGGTGCTTGAGCGCCCATGGGCGGTTCCTCCACTCACATCAAGACCAGCAAAAAAGCCAGGTTCGTCAGCAAATACGGTAAATGGGAAGCTCGCCGCAAATGTTATCGCTAGAATTCGTGTTCTTGGCCTCATGTTCTTATCCTGATTATTGAGTCTGATGGAAAAATTGACTGATACTCATCAATTTATATCGGTCAGGCTCTTCTCAGCTTTAGCCCTCTTAAATGAGGAGACTCTTTAAAATAGGAGATGGCTAAAAACGCTTAATGTAAGTATAAAAGGGGAGCTGCATGCTGACTTAATTAATAAAATCAGCATATTGGGGAAGTTTTGGTGCCGGTGAGAGGAATCGAACCCCCGACCTTCTCATTACGAATGAGCTGCTCTACCGACTGAGCTACACCGGCGCCATTGCGCATTTTATCGCAAACTTGCGGCGAGTTAAAAACCGCCTCGCAAAATCCGGCGTCATGACCCCGGCTAGCCGCGGAACTCTTCTATGATGTCGGTGGAAAGCGCGATCTCGCGCAAGAAGCAGAGCAGACCCGCCACCAACGAGCCCATGGCGCAGATGAACAGCAGGGAAACGATGCGCGAGGGGTTCCAGCCCACTTCCACCGCGGCGAACAAGGTGGCGATCACCACGCAGACGAGCAATGCCGCCAGGGAGGTCAGGATAATGGCGCGGTGTATCCAGCGCGAGCGCTTGAGCAGCATGTTCATTTCCAGCGATTTCTGCTCATGGCTCCAGCCGCCGGATTCGTGCAACTCACGGAAGCGGTCCACCACGCGGGCCAGGCGTCCCGCCATCACGCCAAGCATGGCGCCGCTCCCGGTGAGCAGGAAAGCGGGCGCCACCGCCAGCTGGATCACGTTGGCGACGCTGGCGACGTTCAGTACGTCAGGCACCGGCAACATCAATGTTTCTCCTTCGGGCCAACCAAACCGATCATGAGCCGCACGACGATATACACCCACCATGAGAACATGCGCTTGAACACGTGCCGTCGCGACCAGTCTTCAGGGCGTACCTTGACGGACTTTTCCGCAATCGCCTTTTCCAGGTCGGCCTTGAGTTCGGCATTGAAGCTTTTGTCCTGCACCATGATATTGGCCTCGCGTGCAAGCATCAGGCTGAACGGGTCAAGATTGGATGAGCCCACGGTAGCCCAGCGGCTGTCAATCACTGCCACTTTGCTGTGCATGAAGCTCGCGCGGTATTCGTAGATCTCGATGCCATGGCGCAGCAGCAAGCCGTAGACCTCGTGCGTGGCGAACATGAGCCAGTATTCCATGCGCCCCTGCAACAGCAAGCGCACGCGCACGCCGCGCCTGGCGGCCTCGATCAGCGCCTGGCGGAATTTCTTGCCCGGAACGAAATAGGCGCTGGCGATGATGACGTCCACTCGCGCCTTGCCGATGGCCTTGAGATAGGCCCGCTCGATGTCGCGACGGTGCAAAACGTTGTCTCGCACGACGAAGGCCGCACGCATGCCGTTGGTGATGAACGCCGGCGCCGGCAGGCTGGGATAGGCCGCGACTTCCCGCAAGTGCATCCAGGCCAGGCGCCGCCAGAGCTTGCGCACGCTGGCATGGATGCCTAGCACCAATGGCCCCTCGACGCGGACGGCGTAATCGACGCGTGGCGCGTCGAGATTGCTCGGCACGTTCATGTCGTCGATGATGTTGATGCCGCCGACGTAGGCGTGCTGGCCGTCGAACACCGACACCTTGCGGTGCAGGCGCCGCAAGCGGCTACGCTTGAACGACCAGGCCGAAATCTTCGGGCGGTAGAACATGACCTTGATGCCGAAGGCTTCCATCTCGAGCACATATTCCGGCGGCAGCTTGCGGCAGCCGAAGCCGTCCAGCAAGAGGTTGACCACCACGCCGCGCGCAGCGGCCGCCTTGAGCTTTTCACCGATCATGGCGCCGGTGGCGTCCAGCTCGTAGATATAGGTCTGGATGTAGATTTCGTGCTGCGCGGCCTCGATGGAAGCCGCCAGTGCGGGGAAGAACTCGGTGCCGTTCCTGAGCAAGGCGATGCGGTTGCCGGACTCCCAGCGCATCATATCCTCGACAGCACGGCCGTCAGCGCCGCATGGTCGGACACCTTCACGAACTGCGGCCCGGCATGGACCTCGACGTGCCGCACATGGAAGCCGCGCACATAGATGCGGTCCAGCCTGAACAAGGGCAGGAAGGACGGGAAGCTGCGCGCGGGCTTGCCGCCGCCGTGATGCTCGAACACTTCATGCAGGTGCAGGCCGTGCACCAGCTCGCGGCCCGCGCTCATGCTCCAGTCGTTGAAATCGCCGGCAATCACCAGCGGCGCGTCTTCCGGCACCATTTCGGCAATGCGGTCGCGCAGGATGCCAATCTGCTTGCGGCGCCAACCCGCGAACAGGCCCAGATGCACGCAGATGCAGTGCAGCGGCTGATGCCAGCCCGGCACCGCGATCTCGCAATGCAGCAAGCCGCGCTGCTCGCTGTGGTGCGCGGAGATATCGGTATTCTCGTACTTGACGATGGGGTATTTCGACAGCAGGGCGTTGCCGTGATGCCCGGCGGGATAGACCGAGTTCTTGCCGTAGGCGTAGTCGCTCCAGACCGCATCGGCCAAAAACTCCACCTGCCCGTCCAGCGGCCAGGCGCTGAAGCGGCGGCTGTGCTTGATATGCTGGTCGCGCACTTCCTGCAGGAAGACGATGTCCGCCTGCAGCTTGCGGATCAGTTCGCGTTGCTCGTGCAGCGCAAAACGGGCGTTGAAACTGGTCACGCCCTTGTGGATGTTGAAGGTGGCAATCCGGATAATGCTCTGCAACCTCAACCTTTCATCAGGATGCGTCCAGCATGCGTTGCAGGGTCAGGCGGGCCAGCTCGGCCTCGTGCTCCGGCACCTTGATGCGGTTGACCACGTTGCCTTCCGCGAGGTTTTCCAGCGTCCACGCCAGGTGTTGCGGGTCGATGCGCGCCATGGTGGAGCACTCGCAGATCACGTGCGACATGAACTGCACGATCTTGCCCTGCGGCTTCATCTGCTCGGCCAGGCGGTTCACCAGGTTGAGCTCGGTGCCCACCAGCCAGCGCGTGCCGGCAGGCGCTTCGCTGACGGTTTTCAGGATGTACTCGGTGGAGCCGACGTAATCGGAATTGAGGCACACCTCGAACGGCGATTCCGGGTGCGAGATCACGATGCCGTCGGGATGCTCGGCGCGAAAGCGCGTGATGTTCTGCTCGCGGAACATTTGGTGCACGGCGCAATGGCCCTTCCACAGCAGGATCTTGGCGTTCTTGATCTGCTCTTCCGTCAGGCCGCCCATGGGCAGGTCTGGGTCCCACACCGGCATCTGCTCCAGCGGGATGCCCATCTTGTAGCCGGACCAGCGGCCCAGGTTCTGGTCGGGGAAGAACAATACTTTCTCGCGCTGCCTGAAGCCCCACTCGATGATCTTGGTGGCGTTGGTCGAGGTGCAGACGATGCCGCCGTGCTCGCCGCAGAACGCCTTGAGGTCGGCCGCGGAATTGATATAGGTGATCGGCGTGATGGCGGCGTCGAAATCCAGCACCTTGGACAGCTCGCGGCGCGAACGCTCGACCTTGGCCAGGTTGGCCATATCCGCCATGGAGCAGCCGGCGGAAAGGTCGGGCAATATGGAAATCTGCTCGGGGCGCGACAGGATGTCCGCTACTTCGGCCATGAAGTGCACGCCGAGGAACACGATGTACTCGGCGTCCGTCTCGCCAGCGAAGCGCGACAGCTTGAGCGAATCGCCGGTGTAATCCGCATGGCGGTAGACGCTTTCCTGCTGGTAGTGGTGCCCGAGAATCACCAACCGGTTGCCGAGCTTTTTCTTGGCGGCGATGATGCGCGCCTGCAGCTCGGCCTCCTGCGTCGCCTGGAAACGCTCGAACTTGATCGGCTCGGCGATCACCGCTGGTCTTTCTGTTGTCTCTAGAGTTGCTTGCATGGCTGCTAATTCACAATGTTAAGTTGTTACGTTCACCCAGCTTGCGCAAGGCCTCGACATTTGTCCATGAGAATACACGTTTTGCCGCCTCGCGCCAGTCCACCCACTCGTAAGCCACATGTTCGCGGGGAGCGAGTTGGACAGCGACAGGCTCAGGTAATTCCAACCCGAATATATGTTCGGTATTTTCCGTCACGCCGGGCGCATAGCGGAAGCGCCAGTGCGGGTAGATTTCGTACACGTGGGCGCAGTGCCAGTCCAGCAGCTTGTAATTCGCCGCATCGAGGCCGGTCTCTTCCCTCACCTCGCGGACTGCGGCATCGACCGGCCGCTCCAGCTCGCCGTTCGGCAGCCTTTCCAGGCTGCCGGTCACGGATTGCCAGAACCCGGCCTTGTCCGCACGCTCCATGATGAGCACCTGCAAATCCCTGGTATGCACCAGCACCAGGGCTGAAACCGGCGTCTTGTATACCGGTGGCTGGCTATTCACTAACCGCCCTCGAACTCGCACAAGCTAAATGTCTTGTAACCCAATGCGCGCAATTTCCGTTCGCCGCCTAGGTCGGGCAGGCCGATGATGAACGCACATTCCAGCACATGGCCGCCGAGCTTCTCGATCAGCACCGCCGCCGCTTCAGCAGTGCCGCCGGTGGCAATCAGGTCATCCAGCAATAATACATTTTCATTCGGCCCGATGGCATCGCTGTGGATTTCCACGCGGTCGGTGCCGTACTCCAAGGCATAATCATGGCCTAGCACGTCGCCCGGCAGCTTGCCCTTCTTACGCACCGGCACAAAGCCGACACCGAGCTCGTATGCCACCGCCGCGCCGACAATGAAGCCGCGCGACTCGATGCCCACCACCTTATCGACCTTGGCACCCGCATAGCGTTCAACCAATGCATCCACCACCTGCCGCAAGCCGTCGGCATCCTTGAGCAGCGTGGTGATGTCGCGGAACTGGACGCCAGGCTTGGGAGAGTCGGGGATGGTACGGATCAGGGATTTAATAGACATAATCCCTATTTAGAATGGAATATCGTCTTCAAAGTCAGAAAAATCTGGCTTAGTAATCGGTTTTTTTAACAAAAATTGACTTTGATTACTTATCACCCAATTCCAGCCATCTTCCGTAAAAGAGAATCCGATATACGGCTCACTATTCCATTCTTGGTAATTATTACTAGAAACCAAGTTTTTCTTCATTAAGCTTTTTAAGGCCAAATTTGCAGCTATTTTTGTAAAACCACTCTTCTCCATATCATTTTTTATTTGATATGCAGTGACATGATCTTCAGGGTGATCTAAGTTCTCTGCCATTGCCGCTAGAAACACAATCTCATGTTGCTCCAAGCCTTCAATGGTATTTAAATTTGTCAATTCTGATATTTGAGGGAGAGTCTTATCTTTCTGAATAAGCGCTTTTAGCCTTGATGTGATTCGCTCTTTTAATTTCTCATAATCACTCGCTGAGTCGGTATCATATTTAATAATAGAACGATGTTGAACATCGAAAGGAAATTTTATTTTCCTTTCAGCAGAACAAACCATTACCACCTCTTTTCCGGCTGAAATTGCATACCCTAATTCAAACCAAACATTTGGATTATCTTGGGTTATCTCAGCAAAGCATATTTTAGAGTCTCTTATTCCATTCTCAATATCTTGAATCGGAATACTAACCTTAGGATCCTGATCAACCCGATAGGGTTCTAATCCAGCATCAATAATGGCCTTCGAAAAAGTATCTTCATATCTTTTATCAAAGATACCTCCATCAAAAGGTTGCATGACAAAACATCTATTCATTCAAGCTATCCCCTGAAAATGAAACTCGCGCCGGGCTGGCAAGGCGCGCTTTCGCAGACAGTACGTTAAGTACGGCAAGAAAGCGCAACGCCGCCAGCACAAGCGATTTCATTTTAAGCAGCAGGGTTCTGCTGGCGCACGCGAATATGCAGCTCGCGCAGTTGTTTTTCATCCACCTCGTTCGGCGCCTTGGTCATCAGGCACTGCGCGCGCTGGGTCTTGGGGAAGGCGATCACGTCGCGGATGGATTCCGCGCCCGCCATCAAGGTCACCAGGCGGTCGAGGCCGAAGGCAAGGCCGCCGTGCGGTGGCGCGCCGTATTGCAACGCGTCGAGCAGGAAGCCGAATTTCTCCTGGGCTTCTTCCTTGCTGATCTTGAGCGCGTCGAACACCTTGGACTGCACTTCCTGCTTGTGGATACGCACTGAACCGCCGCCGACTTCCCAGCCGTTCAGCACCATGTCGTAAGCCTTGGACAAGGCCGCACCGGGGTTGCTGGTCAGCAGGTCCTCGTGGCCGTCCTTGGGGCTGGTGAACGGATGGTGCAACGCGACCCAGCGGTCGTTTTCCTCGTCGTGCTCGAACATGGGGAAATCCACCACCCACAACGGCGCCCAGGCGCGGCCGTCGACGTGGCCTTTTTCGTGGCCGACTTTGGTGCGCAACGCGCCCAGCGCCTCGTTGACGATCTTGGCCTTGTCTGCGCCGAAGAAGACGATGTCGCCGCTTTGCGCGCCGGTGCGCTCGATGATGGCCTTGAGCGCGGTTTCGTGGATGTTCTTGACGATGGGGCTTTGCAGGCCTTCCTCGTTCAGCTTGCTCGCGTCGTTGATCTTGATGTAAGCCAGGCCCTTGGCGCCGTATATCTTGACGAATTCGGTGTAGGCGTCGATCTCGCTGCGGGACAATGCGGCACCGTTAGGCACGCGGATGGCCGCCACGCGGCCGCCTGTGGAATTGGCCGCGCCGGCGAACACCTTGAAGTCGACGTCCTTCATGACGTCGGTCAGCTCGGTGATTTCCAGCGTCACGCGCATGTCCGGCTTGTCGGAGCCGTAGCGGTTCATCGCTTCGGAGAACGGCATGCGCGGGAACGGGTTGGGCAGGTCGATATCCTGCACCTGTTTGAACATGGTGCGGATCATGCCTTCGACGATGGACATGATCTCTTCTTCATTGAGGAAGGAGGTCTCGATATCCACCTGGGTGAATTCCGGCTGGCGGTCTGCACGCAAATCTTCGTCGCGGAAGCACTTGGTGATCTGGAAGTAGCGGTCGAAGCCGGACACCATGAGCAATTGCTTGAACAGTTGCGGCGATTGCGGTAAGGCAAAGAACTGGCCGTGGTGCACGCGCGAAGGCACGAGGTAGTCGCGCGCGCCTTCCGGCGTGGAGCGGGTCAGCATCGGCGTCTCGACCTCGATGAAGCCCTGGCTGTCGAGCTGGTCGCGCAGCACCTTGGCGACGCGGTAGCGCAGCATCAGGTTCTTCTGCATCGCGGGGCGGCGCAGGTCGATGTATCGATGCTCCAGGCGCACCATCTCGGACAGGTTGTCGTCGTCGAGCATGAACGGCGGCGTCAGCGACGGATTGAGAATCTCGATCTCGCTCGCCAGCATCTCGACTTCGCCGGTCGGGATATTGAGGTTGACGGTGCCTTCGGGACGGGCACGCACCTTGCACACCACCTTGAGCACGAACTCATTACGCACGCTCTCAGCCAGCTTGAAAGCCTCCGGCGTATCCGGATCAATGACGATTTGCGCCATGCCTTCGCGGTCGCGCAAATCGATGAAGATCACGCCGCCATGGTCGCGGCGGCGGTGTGCCCAGCCACAGAGGGTGACGGTCTGGCCAATGTGTTCACGGTTCAGGTGACCGCAGTAATGAGTACGCATAACGGTTTTCTTGTAGGCTATAACTTAAAGGTTGAAAGTCAAGGCTTGGCTTTGCCGGCTGGCGCCACCACCCCCATGGAAATAATGTATTTCAGCGCTTCGTCCACGCTCATGTCGAGCTCCACCACGTCCGCCCTGGGCATCATGAGGAAGAAGCCGGAAGTCGGGTTGGGCGTCGTCGGCACGTAAACGCTCACATACTCGCCTTGCAGGTAGTTCGCCACGTCGCCGCCGGGCTGCCCGGTGAGAAAGCCGATAGTCCAGCTTCCCTGGCGCGGGTATTGCACCAGCAATGCCTTGCGGAACGCCTGGCCCGAATCGGAAAACAGGGTGTCGGACACCTGCTTGACGCTGTAGTAGATGGACTTGACCACCGGCACACGGGCCAGCAAGGCTTCCCAGAACTGGATGATGCGGCGGCCGAAGAAATTGGTGGCGATCAGGCCGGTGACGAACACGATCAGCAGGGTAAGAATGGCGCCGATGCCGGGGATGGCACGGCCGAATTGCGCCTCGGGACGCCAGGACTCCGGCAGCAACAGCAGGCTCTGGTCCATCAGGCCGATCAAGGTGCTCAGCACCCAGATGGTAATGCACAGCGGCACCAGCACTAGCAGGCCGGTAATAAAGTAACTTTTCATGGCAGCTCTAATGTAAACGCAAACTATTTTGCGTCAATGGCAGGCACAGCCTGCGCCACAGGCGGCGGGCGCTGGCTCTTCGGATTTTTTCGCAGGGCTGCTGCCCTTGAAATCGGTCGCATACCATCCCGTGCCGCTCAGCTGGAAACTCGGCGCGGATACCTGTTTTTCGAAGGTTTCCTTTGCGCATGCCGGACATGCCGTAGTGCCGGCTTCGCTGACCTTGCGCATGAGTTCGGCCTTGTGGCCGCAACTGGTGCATTGATAATCGTAAATAGGCATCGCAACAATCCCCGTAAAAATGAAATTATACCCGAATGCGAGTTGGCTAAGATATGGGGCTTTACATCGCTCTTTCAATGCATTCACGGTAAGTCAGATACATTACCGGGAAATTCAGATAACAGCCCGCCCTTAACACGTCTTAGGCAGCCTCTTTCATTCATGACACTTTCACAATACTGCAACATCGTTGCGCAACCATGTTGCACCCAATTATAATGGCGCACATTGTGCTTTCCTCACGGATTGCAATCCTGCAACCCAGACCCTGAGACCATGACGAATCAAATCCACGCCAGGCACCTGCTGCCTGCCTTGCTTGCCATTGCCTGCAACAGCTACGCCGACACCGCGGAAAGCCCTGCCCAGCTGGAGGAAATCACGGTCAAAGCAGCCAGCACCAGGAACAAGGCCAACGAGTATTACCAGAAAGATGCCGGCGGCTCCACCCGTACCGATACGCCGCTGCAGGAAACCTCGCAATCCGTGAAGATCATCTCGCGCCAGGCGCTGGACGACATGCATGCGACCAGGCTGGACGATACCTTCGATCTCGTGAGCGGCGTCAGCCGCCAGAACAATTTTGGCGGGCTATGGGACAACTTCGCCATCCGCGGTTTCGCCGGCCATGAAAACACCGGCCCCGCAATGCTGCGCAACGGCTTCTCCGGCAACCGCGGCTTCAACCCGCCGCGCGATACCGCCAATACCGAGCGCGTAGAGTTCCTCAAGGGACCGGCCGCCGCGCTTTACGGCAACAGCGAACCAGGCGGCACGCTCAACGTGGTCACCAAGAAACCGCAGTTCAAAGCCAGCAACACGGCGGAATTCTATGCAGGCAGCTACGACACTTACCGTACCTCGATCGACTCCACCGGCCCGGTGGCCGAAAACCTTGCCTACCGCATGATCGTGGCCGCCGAGGATAAAGGCAGCTTCAGGGATTACGTCGATAGCGAGCGCTTGCTGGTCGCGCCGTCCTTCACCTGGCTGGTCGGCCCGGCGACCACCCTCAACTACGAACTGGAATACCTCAAGCACCGCACTCCGCTGGACCGCGGCATCGCCTTGCGCGACCGGGACGGCAACCGCCTTCACAACGTCAAGCACAGCCGCTTTCTGGGTGAGCCCGATACCGGGGACATGACCATGGAGGCCTATACGCACCAGCTCTCTCTCGAACATGAGTTTTCCGACCAATGGCGTGGCAGGATAGGCCTGGCTTATAAGCAAAACAAGTCCGGCGGTGAAACAGTAGAGCCTCGCGCGGGCATTAATTTCGTTAATCCTAACGGCAGTATCAACCGTCGCCTGCGGGATCGCAGTTTCGACTCTGATGACCTGATGCTGCAGGCAGAGCTGAATGGCAAGTTCCATACCGGCGGCATCGGTCATGACTTTCTGGTCGGCATCGAGGCTTACAGCTTCCATGACCACCAGACCCAGGTTGGCAACAACGGAGCCAGCCCGATCAACATCTATCATCCTGTTTACGGGCAAGCGCTCCCTGCCGCCAATCCGGTTTCCGATTTCAAGGAAAAACAAACCGACATTGCGCTGTTTCTACAAGACCAACTCAGCCTCACGGCAAAATGGAAGCTCATGGGAGGATTGCGATTTGACTCTTACCGCCAGCAATTCGACAACCTGCTTAACGGCACGCAAACGAAACAAGATCATTTTGTAGCGTCCCCGCGCATCGGCCTCACTTACGTTGCCAGCCCGGAAATTTCCCTCTACACCTCGTTCAGCCGTTCATTCAGGCCCAATGCCGGCCCTGCTGGCGGCGGGCAATTCGGGATAGACGCGGCAGGCAAAGGATTCGACCCTGAGCGCAGCCGCGCTGTTGAAGTCGGCCTGAAGTACCAATCCCCGGAACAGCGCGTAGGAGGCAACATTGCGCTGTTTGATATCACGAAACAGAATGTATTGACTGCCAACCCGGCAGACCCGTCATTCAGCATCGCGGCAGGCGAGGTACGCAGCCGCGGCCTGGAACTGGACCTGAGCGGGCAAATTACCTCCCGCATGCGTCTGATTGCCAGTTATGCGTATGTGGATGCCTACCTGGGCAAAGATTTGGAAACCACGCCGATTGCCGTCATTTTGCCGGACGGCGTCATCAAGGCCGGGGCGCGGCTTTCCAACATTCCCAAGCACTCGGCAAACGCCTTGCTGATGCATGAACAGCCTCTGGCCAATGGCGGCAAGCTCGGCCTCGGCGGGGGATTCAGCTACGTCGGCAAGCGTGCTGACGGGGCTGAAGACGTTTTTGAACTGCCTTCCTATGTCACGGTACGCTTAATGACGTATTGGCAGATCGACGAAAAGCTGCGACTCTCATTTGACGTCGCCAACCTGTTTGACCGCGAATATTACGCCAGCTCCTATAACAGCACCTGGGTCATGCCAGGCACGCCGCGTATGGTGACATTAGGACTTCAAGCCAGATTCTAGAGCCTGGACGCTGGATTTTAGACGCTGAAAACCAGATTTAAATAAAAACATACAGATGCCCTTGTATTCAATACACAGGCAATTGCTGTCCTTCGCAGCGATGTTAAGCCTATCCCTACTGGTGGGAACACCCACAATAGCCGCCAGCAATACGGCAAAGAGCAGCCTCAGTATCGTCGGCCCGTGGGAAGTCAGCACGCTTGAGCCTTCGCGCTCGGGCTATCTTTTCCTGCGCATGCAAGTGGCGGAGGCCCTGGTGGGCACCGACCTCGAAGGCAAGGCAGCGCCTGGCCTCGCCGAGCGCTGGGAGGTTTCGCCAGACGGCTTGCAGTGGCGCTTCTTCCTGCGGCCCGACGCGCGTTTCCACGACGGCAGCCCGGTCACGGCCGAAAGCGTCGCCATGAACCTGCAACGCGCGCTCGGCCAGCCCGGCGTGCTCGCCATGGCGCCCATCGCCAGCATCAGCGCGGCTGCGCCGAGGGAGGTCAATATTGCGCTTTCCCAGCCTTATGCCATGCTGCCCATGCTGCTGGCGCACAGCAGCGCCATCATCCTCGCCCCGGCCGCCTATAACGAAAAAGGCCAGGTGCGCCGCATGCTGGGCAGCGGTCCTTACCAGCTCGTGAGGCAGACCCTGCCGCAGCAGTTCGAGCTTGCATTGTCTCCCCACTGGCGAGGCAGGCAGCCCGCCATCCGGCACATCCATTACCTGTCGGTCAGCCGCCCCGAAACGCGCGCCCTGATTGCGGAATCGCACCAGGCGGACCTGGTGTTCGGCTTCGACCCGGCCAGTACGCAACGCTTGCGCCACAATCCCAAGGTGGTGATGAAAGAGGCCGACCTCGCCCGCACCGTCACGCTCAAGCTCAATAGCGGCCACCGCTTCCTCAACAACGTGGAAACGCGCCAGGCATTGAGCCTGGCCATCAACCGCGCCGGCATTGCCAAGGGCATCCTGCGCACGCCCGAACTCGCGGCGGACCAGCTCCTGCCGCCCAGCATTACGCAATGGCACCAGGCCGGGCCAGAATTCCCCCGGCTGCATTCCGACCTGGCGCAGGCAAAAAAACTGCTTGCAGCCCAGGGCTGGCGACCCGGCACGGACGGCATCCTGCACCGGAACGGGGAGCGCTTCTCCCTGGCGCTGACCACGCTCCCGGACCGGCCTGAGTTGCCCATCATCGCCACCGCGCTGCAAGATCAGTTCCGCAAACTCGGCATCGAGGTCAAGGTTATTGTCACGAACTCCAGCGAAATCCCGCTCGGGCATCGCACCGGCAAGCTGGAGATGGGACTGGTACCGCGCAACTTTGCTCTGGTGCCGGACCCGTTCGTCACCTTGAACCAGGATTTCAAGCACGGCGGCGGGGACTGGGGCGCCATGAACTGGCAGAACGGCGAAGTGCCCGCCCTGCTCGAGAAAATCGCCAGCGAGACAGAACCGGCCGCCCAGGCGCGCTACCGCCACGACATCATGCTGGCGCTGCAACAGGAACTGCCGGTGATTCCCGTCACCTGGTACCGCCTGCCTGTGGCAGTGCACCCGCAACTGCAGGGAGTCAAGGTCGACCCCCTGGAGCAATCCTATTACATCAGCGATATGGTCTGGTCAGCCCAATAAATCATGCTCAACATCATCAGCCGTCTGTTGTTCCGCCGCTGCCTGCAAGCCGTGATCGTCGCGCTGCTGGTCAGCACCGTATCTTTCTTCCTCATGCACAGCCTCTCGGGCGACCTGGCGTTTCGCATAGCCGCAGGGCGCTACGGCTACGATATGGTCACCGCCGCCGCGGCCGACGCAGTGCGGGCCGAGCTGGAACTGGACCGGCCGTTGCTGCAAGGCCTGCTGCTCTGGTGGCAGCAACTGCTGCAATTCGACCTCGGCGACTCCTACCTCACCAGCGCGCCCGTCATCGATGAAATCCGCGAGCAATTCGGCCATACCCTGCAGCTCGCCCTCAGCGCGCTCGCTCTATCCATCGCGATTGCATTGCCCGTCGGCCTGGTCGCAGGGCTCAACCCACACGGCTGGCTGGACCGGGTATCTCTCGCGCTCTCCATCATCCTGCGCGCCTTTCCGCCATTCCTGCTCGGCATCCTGCTGATCCTGTTGCTATCGAGCAAGCTTGGCATTACCAACGCAGCCAACGCCAGCCACGAGCACGGCGGATTGCTGCTGCCCGCGCTTACTCTAGCTCTGGGCCTTGCCGCCGTTTCATCGCGCGTGGCGCGCGATGCGATGGTGGAAGTGCGTAGATCGGCCTATTTCAATTTCGCGCGCACCAAGGGCCTGAGCGACTTGCTGGCGCTGCTGCGCCACGGCGTGCGCAATGCCGCAGTGCCGGTGATCGCCTATCTGGGCGTGCAACTGGTGTTCCTCATGGAAGGCGTGATCATCATCGAGAGCCTGTTCGCCTGGCCCGGCATCGGCCATGCGCTCGCCCACGCGGTATTCGGCCGCGACATCCCCATGATCCAGGGCACGGCGATCGTCATGGGCCTGTTGTTCGTGCTGTGCAATACGCTGGTGGACATCGCCTGCCTGGTGGCCGACCCGCGCCAGCGTTACCTGGTCACCAGGAGGGCTGACGCATGAGCGGCTGGTGGCAAAGCTTGACGTTCGCCCGCCGCAGCGGCGCGATCCTGCTGGCGCTGATCGTATTGGCCGCGCTGTTCGGCCCTGCCTTGGCCACAGACCCAGTTTCGCAGGACCTTGACCGGGTGTTGCGCTCCCCCAGCCTGGAACAGCCGCTGGGCACCGACCACCTCGGCCGCAGCATGCTGGCCCGCCTGGTGCACGCCTTGCAGCTCTCGTTCAGCCTTGCCTTGCTTTCCGTGCTTTCCGCCGCCGCCATCGGCATCAGCCTGGGCTTGCTTGCCGCCTGGCGCGGCGGCGCACTCGAAGCCGTGCTCACCAGCATTGCCGATGCGGTCATGACCCTGCCGGTGCTGCTGGTCGTGCTGCTGTTTTCCGCCTTCGCCCAGGGCGAGTTCTGGTCGCTTTACATCGGCTTGTCGTTTGCGTTGTGGGTGGAATATTTCCGCGTCAGCCGCGCCAGCATCAAGGCCACGCTGGTCAGCGCGCCGGTCGAATCCGCGCGCATGCTGGGCTTCGGCAAGCTCTACCTGTTGCGGCGGCATTTGCTGCCAGAACTCGCGCCCGTCGTCGGCACGCTGATGCTGTTCGGCATTTCCACCGCGATTCTCGCGCTCGCCGCGCTGGGCTTTGTCGGCGTCGGCCTGCGCCCGCCCACGCCGGAACTTGGGGTCATGATGATAGAACTGTTCCCTTACTACGAAGAAGCCCCCTGGCTGATCGCCAGCCCGGTCGTCACGCTGGGCCTGATCATGCTCGCGCTGGCATTGCTGAGCGGGCGCAAGGAGATGCCATGAGCGCGCCGGAATTGAAAGTCCAGGACCTGGCCGTCAAGGACAGCAAAGGCAACTGGCTGGTGCAGCCGTGCAGCTTCACCTTGAAGCCCGGCATCGCCTTGTCCATCATCGGCGGCAGCGGTTCGGGCAAATCGCTGCTGGTGCAGGCCATCATGGGCTCGCTGGCTCCCGGCCTCAGGGCTAGCGGGGAAATCCGCCTGGGCAATGCGGTTTCAAGTGCGGAAGACGCTGCAGGCCGCCGCCCGTGGTGGGGCCACACCCTGGCGATGCTGCCGCAGGAGCCTTGGCTGGCGCTCAACCCCAGCATGCGCGCGGGCAAGCAGGTGGCCGAGTCTTACCGCTACGTCAGCCACGCACATATGGGCATGGCGCAAGCTAAAACGCAAGCCAGCGCAGACCTGGACCAGCTTGGCGTCGCCGCCGCGGACGGGAAATATCCCTTCATGCTCTCCGGCGGCATGGCGCAACGCGTCGCATTTGCCGCCACGCGCGCAGGCGGCGCGCAGGTGGTGATCGTGGACGAGCCCACCAAGGGCCTGGACGCCGATGCGCGCGACAACCTGCTCACCGTATTGCAAACCGTATTGATGCAAGGCGGCAGCGTGCTCACCATCACGCATGACATGCACGTGGCCCAGGTGCTCGGCGGCGACATCATGGTGATGCGCGACAGCAATGTGCTGGAACAAGGCC
This sequence comes from Methylobacillus draconifructus, assembly GCF_045984355.1. Classification (NCBI taxonomy): domain Bacteria; kingdom Pseudomonadati; phylum Pseudomonadota; class Betaproteobacteria; order Nitrosomonadales; family Methylophilaceae; genus Methylobacillus; species Methylobacillus draconifructus. The sequence goes on from NZ_JBJQII010000001.1 coordinate 334,065, forward strand.
CTGCACAGCAGGTACTGGAAAACCCGCAGCATGAATACACCCGCGCCCTGCTCGCCGCCGACCCCGAACACTGGCCCCCAGCAACCCCAGGCCAAGGAACAGGCAAGACCATTCTGCAAGCCCGCGGACTGGGCAAGCGCTACGGCGCACATACGTTATTCAGCGGCGTTGACCTGGAAATCCACGCGGGCGAACGCATCGCCATCAGCGGCCCGAGCGGCGCGGGCAAGACCACGCTGGGCAATATGCTGTTGGGCCTGGTGTCGCCGGACCAGGGCAGCATCACGATTGCACCAGAGCTCAATAAACTCAAGCTGCAAAAACTTTACCAGGACCCGGTTTCGGCATTCGCGCCGCGCTTGACGCTCAAGCAGGCATTTGACGACATCATCCGCCTGCACAAACTCGACCCGGCCACGCTTCCTCGATTACTGGCAAGGCTCAAGCTGGATGAAGCACTGCTGCGCCGCCTGCCGAGCCAGGTTTCCGGTGGGGAGCTGCAGCGGCTGGCGTTGGCGCGCATATTGTTGCTCTCGCCCGCGCTGATCTTTGCCGACGAACCGACTTCACGCCTGGACCCCATCAGCCAGCAGGAGACCATGGATTTATTGCTGGAGATGGCAGCCACCAATGAAACGGCAATTCTCCTCGTCACCCACGACAGGATGTTGGCGGGCAGGACCATGCACAGCCAGATCGCCATCCAGCGTGCCTGAGCGCACATCCCTTTCCAGGGACGGCGCCAGCCATTGCATGGCGGCGGCATATCGGGTGAACAGCTTCTGGGCATAGAACCCGCGGTTGCCGGCGATGACCTCGTACAGCCGGACACCCGCCGCCTTGGCGGAGTAATCCAGGTAAACCAGGGCCACGCGGTAATGCAGGGGCACACCGAGCTTCAGGTTGAGGTCCGGCAAGCCGGAAGTTTCCGCAAAGCTCAGGCTGAACGCCACCTCGCGCAGGTCGAGCACAATGCCGGTCGTCCTGCGTGCGGACATCTCGGCCAGAACAGCCTGCACCATCTCCTGGTATTCGAGCAGCCGCATGGCGCCGGACAATGTCGCGCGGCTGGCATGCAGCTGCTCCAGATACTCTAGCTCCAACCTCACCTGCCGCCCTGGTCAGCCCTTACATCGTGCCGATGACGTTGATGAAGAAGCCGCGGCTGCGGTACGAGAGGTTGGTCAGGTCGTCCGAGTAGTTGGTGAAGTTGTAGCCTACGCCTGCCTTGACGCCTTCCGCCATATGCCGGTAGATCGCGACCAATGCGCCGGCGCGCGAGTCCTTGGCCTCGGTTGCACGCAGGTTGCGCAGCTCGAGCACCGCATCCCATTCCTTCACGAAGTGCCAGTCGGCGCGCACGATCATCAGGTCGGCCCGGCTGGAGAACCATTGGCCGTCCACCTTGCTGTCCTTCAGCTCGCCGATGCGGAAAGCGTACTTGGCGCCCAGCGACAGCCACGGCTTGACGTCGTAGATGGTGTCGATGGACAGCACCTGGCTGCGCTGCGCGTAATCCGCAGTGAAGCCGGAAGGCGACAACTGGCCGGGCGACGGCAGGTTGTAGAAGTTGGTGTACTTGAACAAGGTGTTCCAGCGGTCGTTGTCGATCGGCCTGTAAGCAGCCCCCGTCACGATCTCATGGTAGTCGCCATCGTAGAATGCGCCCTGGCTGTTGTTGGAGACCGACCAGTTGAGCTTGCCGAGCAGGCGCCACTCCGGCGTGGCCTGGTGGCCGAAGGTATTGCGGATCAGCCAGGTGTCGCGGTCGCCCGTGGTGTTGCTGCTCTCGTCGCGGTATTCGATATTGCCGCTGTATTTGGTGTTGTCGCGCTTGTAGGCGATGGAGAAGCTCACCGCCTTGCGCTTGAGGTCGCCGGACAACGGATGCGACACCTTGCCCACTTCGCCCTTGACGCCATAGTTCCAGAAATCGTTGGCGGCATAATCCAGGCCGAAGGCGTTGACCAGGCTTTGCACCCCGGAACCGTCCACAGTGCGCGTCTCGCCGAACACGCGCATCTCGTCGGTGACGCGGTATGACGTTCCCGTTACCCAGCTGCCCTGGCGGCCACGCCAAGCGTTGTCCGGGCGCTCGTTCTCGACCAGGTAGTTGGTATAGGCGTTGCTGCGGTCAGACAGGCGGTAATCCGCACCGATCTTCACGCCGGGGCCCAGGTTGCCTTGCGAGCCTTCCGCGATGAGCTTGAGGCGGTCGTTCACGCGCCAGCTCATCCCCATGCCGGCGCGGTTGTTGTCCTCGCGCTCGCCGTCGCGCGCCACCGTGCCCTGGAGGTAGCCATAAGCGCTCCAGTCCTTCTTGGGCAGAGGCTCGCCTTCCTGCACCTCGGCTTCATGGTCGTCTGGCGTGTAATCCATGCGCACCTGCACGTCGGTACGGTTGCCGTTGCGCGACAGCAGGCTGCTGGCGTTGGTGACATGCACGTTCCTGTCGTCCTGCCGCACGGCCACGCCGGCCTGCCATTCGGAGTCCAGCCTCTGCCGCACGCCGACTTCCACCGCCTGGGTGTCTATGGTGTCCGCGCGCCTGATATCGCCCTTGGCATCGACGAAGGTGTTGTCGGCCACCTGCACATTGGCCTTGAAGCCGTGCTGGTCGACCGCTTCGCCGGTAGTGGTGATCTGGCCCGGGCCCGAGAAGCCGCGTTCGCGGTTCTGCACGTAAGCGGTCACTTTACCCCTGGCCTTGTCGGTCACGTCCGCCAGGTCGACTGAGCCTTCGATACGGTAGGCCTTGGCCGGCTCGCCGCTGGTCGTGAGGCTGTTGAATGCGAAACCGCCGTCCAGGGAGGTCTGCGCGCCATCGCCCGCGCCTTCGGAATGGGCAGCCTCCAGCTTGATGAAGGTGCCAGGCGTATAGCGGATGGTGGCGTCCAGGCCGTTGAGCTTCTGCTCCAGCATTCCCTGGCCTTGCTTGAAGCCGGTGATGCCGATCTGCAGGTAGTCGTTCACCCAATGCGAGACGCGCCCGCCGGTGGAGAAATTATCCACCCTGGTCAGGCCCGGCACATACTCGTAGTTAGCCACCAGATAGATTTCGTTGCCGTTGATCGAGGCGGTGCTGATCAGGGTCGAGGCGGCGCCGGTCGAGGTCAGCGCCTCGCGCAGCACCACCCGCCCTTGCAGGTAGTTGATTTCATAATCCTGCGCAGGCGCCAGCAGCTTGCGCTCGATCACCAGGCCGGAATCGCGGTCGCGCACTTCCACCCAGATGCGCTCTGAACCCATGGTGAGGGCCTGATGCCGCAGGTAGTACAGCGAACCGCCGGTGCCGCGGAACTCGTCGCGCGCGCCCAGGGTGCCCGGGTCGGCCGCAAACGCGTCTACCGTCGTCGCCTTCTCGCCGTACTTGGTGGTGCTCTCGGAACGGTACTTGGCGTTCGCGCCATACAGGCCGCGCGAATATTGCAGCAGCTCGGTGCCGCTCCAGCTGGTCTTGAAGTTGCCCCACATCACATGGGAGTCGCCGCGCGCCAGCTTGACGTAGAACTTGCCCTGGGTAGGCGCATCGTCCACCGTCGTGCTGTCGTCGCCATAGACCGGGTAATACAGGTCGGGGTTGATGTTGCGCAGCAGGTAACGCGGGTCCTTGGAAGAAAAATTGGAGAACAGGTGCTCCAACGGCTGTTCGCGCGTATCCGCGGAGGCAGTCAGCAAATACTCACCCTTCACCTTGCCCTTGACGTAGAAGGCGCCGCGACCGTCGATATGGCTGGAACCGTCGTAATGCTGGTTATCGCCGGTCACCAATTGCGCCGGGCCGCGGACATTGTTCTTGCCCGCGGTGATGTCGCCGATCGCGATATAGAACCAGTCGTCGTCGGCAATATTGAGGTTGCGGCGGAAGCTGGTGAACTCGCCATCCGGCTCCACCAGCTTGACCTCCACGCTGTTCGGCCCGGGCGGCATGATCTGCTTGATGGCAAAGCGGCCATTGGCATCCACGGGCACGTTGAGCCCCAGGGTCTCGATACGCTGGCCCGGCTGGATATAACGGCCATTGACGGTCACTGTGCCGCCCTTGACCGGGATATTGCGCAGGCTCAGGCTGTTCTCGCCGTAGCCGATCAATTCCTCCTTGCCCGGCTGCAGGTCGTTCACTAGACGTGGCGTGGCATGCGAGAGTATCTCCAGCGGCTTCATCACGGTTTCATCGAAGCGCCCTTGTTCGTCGTACACGCGCAGCAGGAACATCACCTGGTCGGCGTCATCGACCTTGGCCTGCCACTTGGTCACGCCGTTCCAATCCACCGGCAGCACGGCCAATGGGTTCTCTTGCGGCTGCTGGCCGGGCTTGAACAGGCGGATCTCCGCCTTCTTGATCCACGGCAGGTAGTTGGCCCAGGCGCGGAACTCGGCCTCTTCGCCGCGCACCACGCCATTGGTTGTCTGCCAGACGTTCATCTGCGGCAGGGTGGAAAGATTATCGTAGCGCACCTGGATATCGGCCTTTTCCAGCGCCACGTCGGTGCAGCGCTGCCTATCCGCTTCCAGCGGGCCGTCATCCAGATTGACCGGTTCGCCGTCGATGCTGATACGGAAAGGCGCTCCCGCCCTCGCCACGGACGTGGCTTCGCAAGCGCTGCGCACAGGCGGCGCCACGGCCACCGGTTCCGCCGGGATGATCTCCTGCTCGTCGAACCAGACGCGGATGATCACGCGGCGGTTCTGCGCCATACCTTCAGGCGTGTCGTTGCTCGCGACAGGCTGGCTCTCGCCATAGCCGCTGATGCTGAACTGGCCGTCATCCAACCCGAGCTTCTGTTTGAGGAATGCCGCCACGGAAAGCGAGCGTGCCTCGGACAAGCCCTGATTGTCGCGGAAAATCTTCTTGGCGTTGGGCGACAGGCGTTGGTTGTCGGTATGTCCGGCAATGTCGATGCGCACATTCTTCTTACCCTGCAATTGAGCAGCCAGCTCCTCCAGTTCGGCAACCGAGCTGGCGGTCAAATCGGCCTTGCCGGACTCGAACTGCGCCGCGCCGCTGTTTTCCACCAGCCTTGTCAGCACTTGCGGCTCAGCCTGCGGCACATTGGCCGCTGCGGCCCGCATGCGCTCCAGCGCACTGCTGTTGATGCCGGAAGGCAGCGGATAGCTGGTCGGACCCTGCCGCTCCGCAGGGGAAGGCATGCCATGGAAATCCACGCGGCCATGGTCGATGCGCTTGCCGGTTTCCTGCCCGAAATCAGGCACGGGCATATCGCGCGTCGGCAACATAGCTGCCGCATAGCCCCGGTCGCTGATCAGCAATGATTCCGCATTGGCCCCGCTCATCATCACGCTGATGGCGATAGCAATCGCTCGCTTCTTCATCATGGCTGCACCTCCACTGCTGTCTCGATGATCAGCGGGAAGGCTGCCTCATCCTTATTGTTGGTATGCGTCTCTTTCCAGAGCTTGCGCGCAGCCTTGGCAACGCCATCCAGGCGTTTCTTGGCGAGCTTCTCCCCTCCGCCGCCCGGATCGTAGGCAACCCTCAATACCGAAGGCCGGCCGTCCAGTTGCTTAACCATGTCGGCAAATGCCTCCTGCCATTGCGGTTGCAGGTCGATGCCATCGGGCACGAACGCCTGGTCATTCAGGTCGAGGCGAACCACGCGGTGCACGGTCGCACCGAAGTTCAGCTTCACCATCTTGCCTCGCGTGACACGCACATCGCGCGGATTCTCGGTTGTCACGCGGTAGCCGGAAGGCAGGGTGCGCTCGTCCAGCTTCATGACGAAGTTGGCGCCGCGGTCCATGTTGGGAATGTCCGCGCAGGTAACGTGGAAGCGGCCCTCGGCATCAGTCGTGACCAGCAGGCCACGCGCAGTGACCACACGCGCATTGGGGATGCCCGGCTCGCCCTGGTCCTGGTAGCCGTTGGCGTTCTTGTCGTCGAAGACCTTGCCGATGATGTCGGAGCAATCGAAGGTAGGGTCTGGCGTGACCTTGACCGTGGCGGAGCCGATGTTGGAAACCAGCGTGCTGACCAAGGCGTTCTCCGCCCAGGCCTGGTTGGTATATTCCCCTTCTCCCACACCAGTACCCACAACCAGGATCAACTTGAAGGTTTTGGTTTCGCCGGCACTGAATGTTTGGTTCGCCCAAGCCAGATCGCGGCCATTCACCTCTGGTTCGATACGCACACCGTTCACTGATGCGGAACCGGTGCGGTACTTGAAGCCGGGCGGCAAGCGGTCGGTAATGGTAATGTTGTTGATCGCCACCGAGCTGGTCGCCGTCACGGTGTAGGGCACCAGGTCACCGCGTACGACATTCACCAGAGGTGTCGTCTTGACGATGCGGATGATGCCGCCCATGACAGGGTCCAGCGGGATATGGTTATTGATCACATCGGCCGATTCAGGCCCGATAGTGAAGTTGAAATAGTAACGGGTCATCGCAGCAGCCAGCGCCCCGCTGCCATTGTTAAACGAACCATCACTCGAACTGGTAGAACAAGCTGCAGGGTCATGAGGCCCGACCCCGACTGCAGGGGCAGCATCGTTCTGTTGCATCATGGCGGGGTCGGCACCACCAGCCAACACACTAGCAACATTGAGCGTCGCATTGCATACCGGGATCATGCTGGATGGCTGCGGTATGTAATTCGCAGGATAGCTGGTGATTTCCAGGGTATATACACCGGCAGGCGCACTGGCATTGAGCAGGAACTGGTAAATACCATCCACGCCTGTTGTCTGAGAGACATTGCCTCCGACCAGATCGCTGGCAGGCGTAAATCCTGCAGGGCCGCGGATCGTGACAACGGCGCCAGCCACTGGCAGGCGAGTGACGGCATCGTATACCACCCCGGCAGGATCGATAGGCAAACTGTGCTGGGTGATATTAGGGGTACCGGCAGTCAGGGTAATGTTGCTCAACCCGCCATCCAGGTTACTGGCGCCAGCCGGATTCGCCGGGCTGACCTGTCCATTGACATACGACAATCCTTGCTCGTTGGGACGCGCATGACCCGCCAGCTGCCCATTGGGATTCAGGAAGCGGACCTGATAGCCGGAGCCCAGCGGCAGGTTGGTAAAGCTGTAGGCTCCATTGGTATCCGTCCTGGCTGTGGCAACGCGTACGCCATCGCGCCATAGCTCCACATCCCAGTTGGCCTGCGGACGGTCAGTGGCATCTGGGCTAACACTATTGAATACGCGGTCGTGATTGCCATCCAGCCAAACATGGCCGCTGATGCTGCCCAGCGTGCCGGCAGGCACTTCGCCAAAGTTGTACCCAGTACCGGATTGGTTGGTCAGTACCACCGTGAAACTGTCAGTGCCCGCGGGCAAAACTATGCCTGGCGAGATACCTGACTGCGTGCCCAGGCTGCCAACCTGATCCTTGCCGTCGGTGTAGCCGGCAGGTTGCGTTTGCACAATCGTGTACCCGGCGTCATTCGAAGGCGGCAAGCCTGCGAAGGTATAGCTTCCATCCGGTGCTGTCTGGATGGTGCGGCTGACAGGCGTGCCATCAGAGGATGTGCCCGTGAGGGTAATGGTGACGCCGCCGATCCCAACCTCGCCCGCGCCCAGCAAGCCGTCGTCGTTGACATCTACATATACCCGGCCTGAAACGGACAGGTTATTGACGGGAATATCGTTGCGGACGGTCGTGGTTTCGGTTTCGCTATTATTGAGCAGGTTGCGGTCCGTCTCGTTGGCTCTGACGGTCACCTTGCTCGGGTGCACATCGCCGCTGGACTCCGGCTCGGTCAACATCCGTACCGACAGGTAGCGGCGCAGATCAACGCCGCTGACCAGCTTGGCGTCCTCGCCGACATACGTACAGGTAATCAGCAGGGTCGCAGGCCCAGTCACGGTTTGGCCGACATTGTTGCAAATACTGCCTGAGGGAGCGCCGGCTACCGGACTGTCGCCGAGGAAGCGCAGGGTTTTGCCGGTTTTCGGCGTCAGCTCATAAGTGAACTGGACGCCAGTCGCCAGGGAAGGCCCGTTGTTATGCAGCCTGACGGCATAGATCACGTCGTTCTGCGGATTGTCGCCATTGTTGCTGGCGTCATAGCCAAGAGGGTCGACGTTGTCGCTGATCTCGACCAGCATATCGATATCGGCCGCCGCTACGGTCACCGTAGCGCTCTTGCTGTTATTGCCACCGTCCGTACCGTCGACATTCTCGGCGGTCGTTGTGGTAATGCTGGCCGTATTGCTGATGCTCCAGGTGTCGCCCGCACCCTGGCCGCTCTTCCAATTGGGCCTCACCAACACCGTGACCGTGCGCTGCTCCCCGTTATTGAGCTGCCCGCCCTGACATGTCAAGGTTGCGGACGAACCTGCCCCATAGCTTTGGCCGACCACCAGGCCGCTACAGTTGGGAGTGCCGCTTGTCCAGTTCACCGGGTTGATCGCCAACACAGTAAACCCGGGATCGTTCGGCCCAACCACAAAATTGTCGCTTACTGTCACGTTCTGCGCAGGCGAAGGACCATTGTTGCGGAAGGTCAATACATAGCTGACGTCAGTGCCAGCTTGCGGCGTTGCCGGCGTCGGGATCTTGGACACCATCTCGACATCGGCAATCGGGTCTATCGTGCCGCTGACCGAGGCGGAATTATTGGCAGTGTTGAGATCGCCCTGGCTCGAGGAGGAAACCGTTGCCGTATTGGTATAGGCGCCAGCCTGTAGCGGGCGGCCCACTGGAATGGTAAAGGTCGCGATATCTCCAGCCCTGAGCTTGGTGCCTGCGGCTTGGGTACATTGCAATACCGAGGTTTCGACGATCGCACAGCTGAAGGTCGCATCTCCCCCGCCAGCATTGTTCACGCTGGGGATGCTGCTCATGGCAGGCAGCACTGTACCTGACAGCCAGCGCGGCAGCGGGTCCCTGACCACCACATTTTCAGCATCCACTGTCGCCGTATTGTTGCGCACCACCAAGGTATAGGTCATGGTGGATTCGTTCGACTCAAGACGCTCATTAACGCCACCTGGAGTCGCTACCGCCTTGGTGATGGAGAGGTCTATCGAATTCGATTCCTGGGTGACAGCGGCGGTGGAGCTAGTGGTCTTGACCGGATACCAGCACTTGGCACCAACACTACATGCCACTTCCGCATTGTTGGTCGCATCATAGGCAACGCCCTTGACCTTGGATCGCGTCACAATCGTCAGGGGATTGCTCGTCGCGCCACTACCGCTGGTCGCCAGCGCCTGGCTATAGGTACAGGTGACCGTCGATACCGCAGAGTCCAGGTTGTTGCCGCTGGTCACATTGTCGCAAGTCCAACCAGTGCCCGAGTAGCTGACAAACTCTTCATCGGCCAGGTTAATGGTATCGGTAACCTGCACCGTACCCGGATTGGCGGCGGCCACAGGGGTTGGTCCCTGGTTGGTCACGCGCAGCACACTGTTGATGAGTTGTCCCTCGGCCACCGGATTGGGGTTGCGCGTCTTGCTGATGGAAAGCCCGGCGCCATCTGGCCCCACTTGCAACGGCAATACGGACTGATTATTGGCAGGGATAGGATCGTCAGGATTACCTGCGTTATGCGCGATTCCAGCCGTCAGGTCGTAAGAGGTGATTTGAGTCGTGGCTTCCGGCGCCCTCACCCTAATTTCAATCGGGTCATTGCGCCCTGCCGCAAAATTATCGGGGTTATTGCATGTGATGGTGATACCCGTTGCAGAAGAACCTGACGTAGTACACGCTTGCCAGTTGGGGCCGGTCGGTATGGCAGATACGTAATCAAATCCTGCAGGCAGTGTATAAGTGACCGTGACGCCATTGGTAGCGTCGCTTGGCCCGTTATTCGTGGCCGCCAGGTTGAAAGTGACCTCCTGTTCGGAGACCGCGACTGATATCGGCGAAGTCTGGGTAATCTGCAGATCCGCACCTGCGCTGATTGCAACTGGAGGCGCTGCAGGCAACTGGTTGTTATTGACGTCGGGATCATCGAGCGAGGAACTGATACGCGGCGTAATGATGACATTGCCGGAAGTCACATCTATCACCTTCGTGACCAATGCCAACCCGGCAAAGCTGCCGCTGGCAGGAATTGCCGACACCCTGGTGCAGGTAACCTCCTGGCCGCTTGCGCTACAGTTAAAATCACCGCCGCTGCCTGATACAAACTGGAGAGAATCAGGCAAGGTGACCACAATGCGCGGGTTGCTCGCATCACTTGGGCCATTATTCCCGCCCGCAAGGCTCCAGGTGATATTTCCCCCGCCTACAACAGGATTGGGCGAGCCGGTCACGCTGCTAAGATAAATATCAGCACCATCATTGACCGTTGTATTCCGTGATAGCGCATTGTTTGCGCCGGTATTGGGGCTTTCATTGGTGGCAGATACACTCGCGCCTATCGTGATGGTTGCTGGCGTTGCCGCGCCTGCTTCCACGATCAACTGGGCCGTTACGCTACTCTGCGCTGCCAGGGTGGCCAGCGTGCAAAGTGCAAAAGCACCGCCTGCGTCGACAGAACAAACCGCAGGATCGCCTCCCAGGCTTGCCCGTGGATTGGTTGTTCCTGCAGGAATATCGATCCGCACCTGCACACCAGTTGCAGCCTCGCTACCATCATTATTGACCGTGATCGAATACGTCACATCTCCGCCCCGGATCGCCGGATTGGGAGAATTCGTCATGGTGGGGATCAAGACATCCACATTTGCCAGCGCAGGCAATGCCATCATACCCAACACAGCAAACAGCACCCGCTGTGCAATCGCCTTGCGGTCTTCCCCTATTGTTCTAACAAGCCCGCCCAGCCAACGACAAACTGTCATGGCATACGGCGTGCTGTTTATACGTCTTTGATTGTTGTTGCTCTGCACAGATTTCTCCCAGACACTATCTGTTGTTTGCAGACGCCGTGAGTGACGCCTTTTATAGCGGGGAGAATTTATCCCTAATTAAATTAGGGATCATTGACATTTACTCACAACAACTCACAAAAGCTCATGAGCTGTTTCAGTAAATAAATCAGCTGGTAATGGCAGGAATCCATGCCTGATGCGGCATTTAAAAGATCAAGAAAAGACTGACAGGATGTGAGGATAAATTGTCAACAATAGACAATTGGCCAGGATGGACTATTCCGGCAAGGCCGGAAGCAGGGCGAAGGAAGTGTTTAAGAGCGGCCAACAAAACTCAGCGCAGCGATCCTGGCTAGGCGCTGCCGCAGACGTACAAGCAGTACGGCAAGGCAGGGCAACGACGCAATGAGGGTTTTGTGAGTCGCGCTAAGTCAGGATGCAGTCCGCAGTAAAGGAAAAACCGAACCCAGGCAGGGCCTTGATCGGCAACAGCTCGCCCGTGATGGCCTTGCCCTTGCGGCGCAGGCGCGAAATCATGACCTCGACGCGGTGAAAATCGAAATCGTCGACACTCCCACCAAAGGCATGGACGATGTGCGCCCTTGGCACCGGCTGGCCGCACTTCTCCACCAGGCGGCTTAAAAACGTATATTCCTTGGGAGTCAACGGAATGGAAATGTCTTCGGGCGAGATCAGGGTCCAGTGGGTTTTGCATAGCTTCCAGCTTGGCGCTGTTTGCACGGCGGGCAATGGCTGTGGCTGCTTTCTGCGCTCGACCCGCATCGACTCCAGGCGCCGCGCCAGCGAGCACAACACGGAAGCCAGCTCCTTCAAGTCGACAGGCTTGACCATGTACGCATCAGCGCCGTCATTCAGCCCCTGCACGCGGTCATCCAAGGCTCCCCGCGCTGTCAACATCACAATCCCCATTTTGTTCGAGCTGCGCAGGTGCTTGAGAACGGACAAGCCATCCTCGCCCGGCAGGCCGATATCAAGGATCGCGATATCGTAGGGCTTCGTGATCAGTTCGCGGTAAAGCGCCGCGGCATCCACCACGCCTGTCGTCTCGATGCCGAGCGAGCGCAAGCCCAACACTGTCTCTTCGCGGAGGTCCTGATCATCCTCCACGATAATCACGCGCAAATGACTAGAGTTATTCAATTCCGTATAGAATCCGTTCATTATTTATTGCATAACTGCGGTAGTTTACTATTTTGCTCAATCGGTTATTACGTTTTTTTGCCATCGTCCTATTGCTTTTGCCGCTCCATGCGCATGCGCTGCAAGTGCCGCATTCGCTGCAAAAAGGCATCGAGCTGGACAAAATAGGCGCCGTCTCCTACCTGCGCGATGCATCCGGCAATGCGACGCTGCAGGACATCATCGCCCAAGACAAGGCGGGCGCCTTCGCGCCTTTGCCTCCAGGCTGGAATGCGGGATACACCACGGATACCATCTGGCTGAAATTCACGCTGGATTTTCCAGACGCCATCAACAATAAATACTGGCTCGAAATATCCCCGGCAACGCTCGACGACGTCACGCTATACATGCCGCAGCCGGATCACCGCTATGCCAGCATGCAAATGGGCGACCACCATCCGGTGAGCGCCAGATTTATCCGGCACCGCAACTTCATCTTCCCGATATTCCCTGATGCTGACAGCCCTGAGCAAACCTATTACGTACGGCTAACATCCACCAGCTCCCTGACCTTTCATGCCACACTGTGGCAACCGCATATATTCATCAGCGAACACAGCAGGCCAGATAGCCTGACCGGCGCATATTACGGCGTCCGCTTGTTCCTGGCGCTCCTTGCCTTCATTTTTTGGCTATGGCTACGACACGGCATCTTCATGCTGTACGCACTGTACCAGTGCATTACCTGCACGGCGCAGGCCTTTCTTTCCGGCTCCGCGCAAATAGCACTGCCAATGGAGCCTGTCACCGCCGATGCCCTGCAAAAATCCATGAATTTCCTGTTCATGGCCTCGGTACTGATTTTTTATACCGCCCTATTCCAGATCAAACAGCACCTGCCTTTGCTCTTCCGTTTCATACAAGGCATGATCGTTCTGGAGCTGTTGATTTTCATCGGCGTCAGCACCCGCCTGTTGCCCTTCAGCGGCGTCATGACCAACATACTGCCGCTCATCAACACTTGCATTCTGGCTTATGGCAGCCTGTGGCTGCTATACCGCCGACACTTTGACCGCTTGCTCTACATCTCCGCGTTCTGGATAGGATCCGGCACATATATCCTGGTCATACTGCAAAACCTGGGACTGGAACTGGGTCCGCCGACGACATCCATGGACATATCCATCGCCTGGTCCCTGCTGTCGCTCATACTGGTAACCCTCGGCATGGTCAATATAGCAAAAAGAGAAGCCGAAAAGAAACTGCAAGCGAAAGAACTTGCCTTGGAGCTATCGCAGGAAAGCGAGAGGCAACTTGACCAGCGCGTGCAGGAAAGAACCACGCAGCTGGCCCTCGCCAACGCGAAATTAAACGAGGAAGTCAAAGAGCGCCAAACACTGCAGGTAAAGCTGGAAAACTCCCTAGAACAACAAAAAGAACTTATGCAAGCCCAGCGGGAGTTCTTTGCGATGGCATCCCACGAATTCCGCACTCCGCTCGCCATCATTGATACCACCTCGCAAAGGCTGTCGTTACTACAATCCCACCCCGATCTTGATACCAGCACCATGCTTACTCCGGCATTACGTAAAATCCGGCGTGCAACACAGCGCATGAGCCGTATCATCGACAACTTCCTGAGCATGGACAGGCTTGAAGGCGTGCATGTCAATCAAAGCTTCAGCCAAAAACCACTCGATTTATGTCAAGTGGTACAGACAACAATCGAGCATTACCGGGACTTCAGCGATCGCAACATCATTATGGAATCGGGCGCCACGCCGGCCGACATCTCAGGCGACCAGTACTTGATCAACCTGGTCATTTCTAACCTCATTGATAATGCGTTGAAATACTCGCCGGCAGGCACCGACATCATCGCCCGTGTATTTCATGGACAGCATTTTTGCCATGTCGAAATCCAGGATTTTGGACCTGGCATCGCACCAGAACGGCAAGAAAGTATTTTTGAAAAATACGTCAGAATCGAAGGCAACATGACCATACACGGCACCGGCCTGGGCCTGCATGTTGCAAGAAGGATTGCAGAAAACCATGGCGGACAATTAATTGTGCGTAGCGAACTTGGCCAAGGCACCTGTTTCCGCCTTACCTTGCCACGCCATCCTGAGTGAAAAGCTGGCTGCCTCGAGCACATAAAAAAACGGCGCTCACCGAGCGCCGTTTGTACTTCAGTATAAAACCAAATTACAGCTTGGTATTGCGACGACGAGCCACTGCACCCAGCGCAGCAAAACCGATCATCAGCATGGCAACGCTGCTTGGTTCTGGCACGGCAGCAATATTGATCGCGCCGCTGTAGATGCCGCCAGATACACCGCTGCTAGTACCAGCAACTGTGATGTAGTAGTCGCCAGCAGCCAGGCTGCTGAATGTGAACTCGCCACCAGCAACGGCACCAGCCAACCAAGCGTCAGTAGAACTATACAGATTGAAAGTCAGGTTGCTGAAATCCAGCACACTGACGCCACCGTTAGATAATGGCAATTGGCTCAAAGAGAAAATGCCGCTGCTAACATCAGCAAGACTGAAAGTGTAGTTAGTGCTGAAAGTAGTATCAGCAGCCACAGTACCGGTATACGTATTGATACCCGCATTGAGTTCGCCAAGATCTACTACATCAGCATAAGAACTAGAGGCTGCAACTAAGAACGCTGCAGGAACCAGTACGCTTTTGAGAATATTCATACAAACTCCTTTTTCTGATTAATGTCGATGATATTCCCCCCACTGCGAATTATACATCAAGAACTCAAATTTCAAAGAATTTATAGTTATTCCCATATAAGCGATATAGCTGATTTATAAAATAAAAACGGCGCCATCGGCGCCGTTTTTATTTTTCAGATTTATTAAAAAATCTGATACAGAAATTACAGAGTCTTGCGACGGCGAGCAACAGCACCCAGCGCAGCAAAACCGATCAGCAACATGGCAACGCTGCTTGGTTCTGGTACTGGAGTGATGGCGAAGGTATAAGCACCACCAGCGATACCACTTGCATCACCAGCGACTTGAATGAAGTAATCACCAGCGCTCAAACCGTTAAGAGTAAACTCAACAGTATCTGCAGTTACGATTGGAGTCACCCTCAGCAATACTCCATCTGTAATATCCGATGAAAATTCACCAGAAAAAACATTGAATGTAATCGAAGAGAAATCCCAAATTGTTGCAGGACCATGAGTAAGAACCAACTTGCTAACAGAGAAATCAGCAGCTGTCGAATCCAACTCAAACTTGAAGATATGATCAAAAGTAGCACCAGAACCAACAGTTACTGGAAGCTCTGTGAATGTGAGGTCAGTAATCAGACCAAAATCGCCCTTTACTTCAGGAGCAGCATTAGCACTGGAAGCCGCAACTATGAGCGCTACGGAAGCCAGAAAAGCCTTGATGAACTTCATGGTAAATCCCCTATAAATGGTTATGAGAGAAAACTTATTGTTCTACAACGTAGGCAAATTATAACAAGCCAGTTTTTTTTGTCTTGAGTCCGAACGGACTAATCCGGGAAATTTCTTGGAATAAGCTTATACAAATTAAAGGATATAAAAAAATAAAAACGGCACCTTACGGTGCCGTTCTCAGCATTCATCGAATGATGAATTACAGGCTCTTGCGACGACGTGCTACAGCGCCAAGAGCGGCAAAACCGACCAGCAACAGGGCGACGCTGCTTGGTTCTGGCACAGCAGCGATGGAAACGCCTACGCCATAGCGGCCAGCATCTTCATTGATACCGGATGCGAAACCACTGATTTGCAATACATATGTGCCTGCAGAAAGCGATGGAACTGTGAAATTGAGGCCGGAATCAATCACATTATTTTCAATATCGAGAAGAGAGAATGCCAAGCTGTCGATGAATTCGAACTGCTTCTTGCCGACGACGACGTTCAATACGCCAGCGCCGAAATCAGCCACGACATCTTCGCTGATTGTGAAAGTAATGGTGTCGGTGAAATTGCCCGCAGCAACGGTATATACCTGATAAGGATCGGCGTCGTCTACGCTCAACACGCCCCAATCGTACGATGCTGCATTTGCACTGGAAGCCATAGCTATGAGCGCTACGGAAGCCAGGAAAGTCTTGATGAACTTCATGGAAAATCCCCTAAAAATGGAAATGAAAGACAACCGCTATTTATTACTTTGGAACTAGGTTCATTATAAATGAGCCCATGCTGGCAAGCACTGGGTTTCAGTGCTTTTGGATTAGTCCGTTAGGACTAATCCATACTGATTATCATTACAGCTTGAATTTTTCACGGCGGCGGCGGTAGCTGACAAAGCCCATCAATATGAAGCCGGCCAGCAGCATGGCATATGTTGACGGCTCCGGGACGGCGGCAATAGCGAGGCGATAGAGCGACGTGGTTGCGGTCCCTTCATTTGCAATCGAAAGGTAGTATTGGCCATCGTGGAAGTAACCCTTCATGCCTTCAGGCGCCACATCGCCATCGGTGACGATCATGTCGATATAGCTGACGTTGAGGGGGTCGGTGATGTCATATACCGCAACGGCTGATTGGAGCGTACGCTCCAGCCCGATGAACGCAATGGTGCGGCCGTTGATTTCAAGCAGTTCGACGCCTTCAGGCTCGACACCTTTGTCATCGCTGCGGCCATCATCGTAAATGCCCAGCTCGATTGCCTTGGCATCCAGTTGGTTGCCGCTATCGAAAACCAGGTTGCCGTACTGGTCGCGAATGGAAAAGGAACGCGCACCGAATGTGACGACATCATCCGACGTCGTATCTGGAACGGAAATATTCAGACGGTTGGCATCGCCATTTCCTCCCAGGCGCTGTTTATCCGCCTCGTCTTCACGGGTATCCCCCTCGTTGGCCAGCACGATGAAAGTCTGCCCGTTGGCCTCGTAAGCTGCGATGCCGTCAGGCTGGTATAGGCCACGCGCATTGACTGGACGCAGCTCGATACGCCCATCACGGTCGGATGGATCGATATAGTTGCCCGGCGCACTGAAATCCTTGGCACCCAGACCAATGACCTGCTCGGCCTGATTGGTATTGAGGTTGATCACGCCCAAGCCATTGGCCTCCTGCAGTGAAACAAATGCCTTGGTGCCATCACGGCTCACCGCAATATACTCCGGCTCATAATCCATGCCGGCAATGGATTGGGGACGCAAGTCACTGCCCGATACCGGCGCATTGTTGAAGTTGACGGTTGCCGCGACCGTACGTGACCCCATATCAATGATGCTGACGCTGCCGACGGGGTCATAGCCTGCATAGTCGGTGGGAGTACCTTCGTTTGCAACCAGGAGCCGGTTGCCGTCCGGGCTGAATGTCAGCATATCGGGCAAAGCGCCGACTGCGATGGAATTGACGCCAGTACTCAATGTGCGTGTCGTGGTATCAAATAACTTAACGACGCCTGACTGGGTACGGTCGGTGGTGTTTTCGATAGCAAAGGCCGCAATGCCGTTGTGAATCGCCACACTATTGATACTGCCGTATATGCTGGTGTTGATGTGCTGGATCAGGCTGCCGCTGCCCGCATCGAGCACATCCACGCCTGAGACGCCAGCAACCCACAGCGAGTTGGTCAGTGAGTCGAAAGCAACGATTTCGGAAGATTGACCAGCGACGCCGGTGCTTGCATGGTCGTAGGTCCAGAGCTTTTCCAGCGCATTCAATGGACTGGCTGCGTTGACGGCAACTGGCAACAATGCCAGCGCAATGGCGGCAGATATCATGCTTTTTTTCATTTTTGATTCCCTGTCATCGGCTTGAGTCACACGCTGCTAAGCAGCTCCCATTGCCAAGTATTCTAGGAGCGCAATATGACAATTCGATGTGCCGCCATAGGCCAATCGGACAATAAACAAAATAGTGCCGATATCAATACTGTCAAAAACACCGGACAAAAAAATCCCGGCCTCAGGCCGGGGCAATGCGCTTAGCTCAATCACCGGGCAAAACTAGGGCGCGATATCGCCCGCGCCCAGCCGGGCTTCGTCTATCTTATCCTTGTAGTCCTGCAGGATATTCTCCAGCTCGACGCGCTTTAGCTGGGTAAAGGGCTCGTCGCGCATGACTTTCTGGTACAGGCTGGGCTTTTCATAAATCTTGATCAACTGCAGGCCGAAGTCATAGAGCCTGTCGTTCTTCTCCCTGCTGGCATTCAACTGCTGCTGCTTTTTCACGATCACGGCCTGCATATTGCCGCGCTCGGCCTCTCCCTTGCGTATGGCATCCTGCGCATTGGCAAGCTGCTGCTGAACTTCCTCGAGCTTGGCCTGCAAGGCCTGGTTGCTCGCCTGGGTATCCGCCTTTTCCTTGCGCAACGCCTCGATCTCGGCATTCAAAACGGCGTTGCGGCGGCTGACGCTGGCAACGCTGCTCTTCAACTCATTGCTCTTGGCCTGCTCAGCCTCCGCCTCCTGTTTGAGCTTGGCCTTTTCCTGCTCGAACTGGCTCTGCAATTGCTCTTTTTCCGCCTGCACCTGTTGCATCATCTGGCGCATGCGGCGCTCTTGCTGCTTGGCGGCTTTGTCCTTGTCAGCCGCTGGCCATGCCAGCGGCGCGGCTGCCGCCAGGATTGCCGCTATCAGCCATACTGCCAATATTCTCGCTGGCTTCATCATCAGAACCTGGCAGTGAGGTCAAGCTGGAACAGGTCGATCCGCAACGGCAATACCCCGCTCACTTCCTGCGTGCTCAGCCAACGCGCTGTCAGCCAGGTATTTTTGTCCAGGCCGTACAGCCCGCCGAGAATAAAGCCCTTGGCATTGGTTCCCCCGAGGTGGAAGTCGGAATCGGTGAAGGCATCCATCACGGAATCGGCCTCCAGCTTCTTGTAGGCCCCGAACACCTGCCAATCGTGGCGTTTCTGCATTTCAGGCATGCCAACGGTCAGCTTGAGTTGGTAAGCCTGGTTTTCCTTTTCATACAGCACATGGGTGCGACGCAGGATTTCGCGCTGGTCGAAACCAATATTCACGGCGTAATCGCCCTGCAGGATGACATGCACGGGATCGAAGGTTGCCAGATCGAGCTGGGCCGTCAGGTTGACCACACGAAACTTGGAGGCCAGGCCGCAACCTGCGTCGGTATATAGACCAGTGGATGGCGACACTTCGCCGCAGGTATTGAATAATGTCAAATTACCTGCGCCATCATAAGACCCCGCGCCACCCTTGTAGATTTCAAAGGTATTGTTGCCCTTCTGCCGGTAAGGCATCACCGTTCCGTCATAACGCCGGTCAAAACCGTCCTGGTTATTCGGGATGCCATGCACATTCTTGAAATCATAAAACGCCAGCCCGATCTTGGCAGACGACTTGTTGGGGCTGATCCATTCGATACCGGCCTGGGCGCCCGCGATCCATTTATCCTTGGCCTTGTTGACATCGCCTTTCTGCACCTGGTCGATCGGGAAGGCGCCTATGGTGCCGAAGCCTCTCACGCTATCCCCGAACTTCGGCATGAAGGTCGCCGCCACGCCGTCGAACGCCAGCGAGCGGTCCCACACCATATCCGTGGAGAAGAAAGGGTTGGCAAAACGCCCTGCGCTTACCGTGAGCCACTCGTAAGGCTTTGCCGTCACGAAGACCCGATCCAGCCCCCAATCCAGCTTGGCCTGCCTGATTTCTATGGACTGATTCGGCGAAAGCGGATTATCCATATGTCCAGTCGTCATGCGGATGCCTGCCGTGATGGAATCGCTGATCCTGGCATTGACGCCGAACCGCGCCCTGACCCGGTAACGGTTCTGGTCTTCAGTAGTGTTGGGTATCAGCGCCTGACGGGACACATCGCCGGCAAACCAGAACTCCTGCGCATTGCCGTCAGAGAACCTGGCAGGTTCGTAGCGCAGGCGCACATCACCTTCGAACGATAGGCGGTCCAACCAGCCTGGCAATTTCAGCCGTTCTTCTTCCACATGGTAGTTGAGCTTGGCCATCACATCTTTCTCGATGTCGGCCCGCAATTGCTGCTTGACGAATTCCGGCACGTACTGGACGCGGACGACATTGCTGTCGCCTTGCGCCGCAGCTGGGGTGGCCTGCGTTTCCTCGGCTCCGGCAGTCGAAACGGGCGCCTGCCTGGCTTCTTCCGCCTTCCTGATCAAAGCATCCGCCTTTTCCTTGGAGAGTATGCCTTCCTGCACCAACGCCTCGATCAAGCCGACCGTGGTGCTACGCAACTGCTCCAGCGACTCGCGCTCGCCCGCCCCGGCAGACGATGCGAACACGCCTGCCATCGCCAGCGCCAGTATCGCGGGTTTCATCATTCTTGGTTTATTCATCATCCGTTCTCTAGTCTTCATCCGGCCCGTCTATCAGGCCCATGCATATCCAAACCGGCCAATCGCCGCCAACAACATCTTTCGCCGCATTCAGGACGCTCAGCCGCCCATGCTCTTGGCGGTGATCCGCAATTTCACCGGCTGCGGCATATCTTCCGGCGGCGGTTCGGGAATGCGTTTTACCGAGCGCAACGCCTGCCGCAGCAATTCGTCCTTCTTCTGGTCTCCGCTGCCGTTCACCAGCTCGACTCTTTCCACCTGCCCATCCTTGGCCAGCCATAACTCGACCACGATCTTGTATTGCTCCTTCGCCAACTCCTTTTGCTCCGCGATCGCCGCCTCGATGCTGGCCTTGATCTTGCCGGTGTACCAGGCATAGGCCGCCAGGCTCTTGTTGCCACCGATTTTCACGCCCACGTCGCCGCCGCTATACTCGTTGGTGACCTTGCCTGCACCGAACGCGCTGGGCGCATCGCCCGCGTCCCCCTCCATCTTGAGGTTCTGCGGCTCGGGCGGCGCTTCAACCGGCTTGGGCTGCTCCACCTTGATTTCCTTCGGTTCTTCCTTGGGCTGCTCTTTCGGTGGCTCCTTGGGAGGTGGCGGCGGAGGCGGTGGCGTATCCGGCATGATCTTGATCGTCGTCACCGGCGGCTTTTTCGGGCCGGGCTTGCTTGAGATCAGGCTGTAGATGCCATAACCAAGCACTGCCAACAGCATGATCACCAACCCGGCGCCGCCAAACCGTTTCCACGCCGGAACAGTTTGTTCTTGCTGCATTTGCTCTACCGCCATTCAGGTGCCTATCCTTGAAGTCACCAAGCCGACGTTTTCAATCTCCAGCCTCGTCACCAAGTCCACCACGGCAATGATCCCGGCATAAGGCGCACGCGCATCGCCCTTGATCATCACGGAGAATTTCGGGTCGCGCGCCTTGGCCGATTTGAGCTGGCTTTCCAACTCGGCAATACTGATACCCATGCCATTCATGAGCATGGCGCCGCCCTCTTGCACCTGCACGATCTTGACTTCGTGCTGCTCCGTGCTCGGCTTGTTGGAAGGCTTGGGTAAATTCATGGTGAGGCCCTGCACCGAGGCAGTGGTCATGAGGATGAAAATCACCAGCAGCACATAGGCGAGGTCGAGCATCGGCGTGATATTGATGGAGTCATAAGGCTTGCTGTCGTCTTGCACTTGCATGGCTTATCCTCCTGCTTTCTTCGTTACCAGGCCCACCTCGGTAATGCCCAGCTTCTTGCATATTTCCAGCACGGCAGACACTTTTTCATAGTGCGCGGCGGCATCGCCCTTCAGCACCACGGGCAAGTCGGGATTGTTGGCCTTGTATTCGCCGAGTCGCTGCTCCAACGATGCCAAATCGACCGGATAAGCATCCAGGTAAACATCACCCTCACTGGTAATGGTGATGCCGCGGATATCCGGCTTGGCAAGGTTGCCGGTCTCGCTCGTGAGTGGGATGTCCACCTTGACGCCCTGTACCGATGCCGTGGTCATGATGATGAAGATCACCAGCAGCACATAGGCGAGGTCGAGCATCGGCGTGATGTTGATCTCGTCATACGGCTGGTTGTCTTCCTTGATGTCCGCCATGCCTACTTCCCGTAGAGTTCAGCGACGCGGGTGACGTACTCATCGACGAATATCTGCATGTCGGTGTTGATGTTCTTGATGCGGCTGGAGAGGTAGTTGTAGCCGAACAAGGCGGGAATCGCGACGGCAAGGCCCGCCACGGTCGCCATCAGGGCGGCGGCGATGCCCGGCGCAATCGCGTTGACGTTCACGTCGCCCGCCGCCGCAATTTCGGCAAAGGTGATCATGACGCCGATCACGGTCCCCAGCAGACCGAGGAACGGGCCGCCGGAAATCGCGATCGTCAGCAGCACGATATTGGCATTCAGGCTCTTGTTCTCGCGGATCAAATCGGCATCGATCGCCGCCTTGATCGCATCCATGGAAGCGCCGCTGAGCGCCAGCGAGCCGTCCTCGGCATAACGCTTGCGGATTTCACGCAAGCCGGCCATATACAGCCTGGCTAATGTGGAGTCCGTGGTATTGGCGCCTTGGTCGAGCTGCAGCAACTGCGCATTGCTGGCATCGTTGAAACGTTGCAGGAACTCGCGGTTGGCCTTGTCGTTGCGGGCGACCTGCCTTGCCTTGGCCGCCATCACGGCAACGCTGATGGCAAACATGACGGTCAGGATGATGATGACCACCCATGCGTCCACGGTCAGGCTGTGGAACAACACCATGAAGTGCGAACTGCTGCCCTCTTCCCCGTCACCCTCATCGGCAGCATGCACCTTGATCAACTGCCCATCCATGCTTTGACCAGCAGCTGCCATCTTGACCCAGGCAGCGCTACGCGCTGCACTCGCAAGCACGACTTCATCCAGCTCGCCCTGATAGCCAGCGCCTACTTGCACCGTATCCTGCACATCAGCCAGGGCAACATCACCGCTCGCAACTTCCACGCCATCTAGGTAAATAGCCGCCTTGCCAGCACCTGCCGTCACCGCCACATGCTGCCAACTGCCTGCCTTGACCTCACCGCCTGCAATGCTCGCACCGGCACTGCGGAACTTCAGTCTGCCGCCTGCAATTTCCAGTGCCGCATTGCCTTGCTGATAGAGCATGCCATCCAGCGTCGCAGGTTTCACCCAGGCGCTGAAACTGAAACCACGCGCATCGCTGAGCGCAAGGGTCGAATCCGCCGCCAATGCCAATGGCTCACCCGTCAACACAGCCGCCTCGCCGATCAACGCAGCCTTCTGCACCGTGGCATTGCCACTTGCCACCAGGCCGCGCTTGCTGTCTTGCAACAAGGACTGCTCGGCAAAGTGGAACACTGCCGCCGTGGCATCGTCAAAACTGCCCTGGCTATCGGAAGCGGACGTTGCAGATTCATTGCCGGAGTAAAGCCAGAAATGCGCATTCTTGTCTGCCGGATCAACCTTGGGCAGCAATACCCAGATCACGGCAAGCTCATTAATTGAATCGAACTTCTCGATGTGGAACTTGAGTTCGGTCTTGTCGTCCGAGGCAATGACGCGCAGATCGGAGCCATCTAGGCTGGCGGAAGAGAAATCGAAATTGCCGGAATGCAAACGCAACAACACCGGCACGTTGGTTTCCGCAGCCGGAATGCCAGCAGCATTCACCGATACCTTAGCGCGGCTGTCCCATGCCTCGTTCCAGACTGCATGCGCCAGGCTAGGCAGCATGAACAGCAACAGCAGAAAACCACACTTTCTCAACATCGAACCGCGCTCCAGGACAAAGCGCGTAATATAGATGTCACATGTGACACATCAGTGACCCATATGTGAAATTGTCGAGTCATAAAAATGTAAAAGGGACTAGTCTTGACTAGTCCCCCTTGCCAGCCATCTGCGCGCCTCACGCCTGTCATGCCGGGCTTGACCCGGCATCCCGTGCCGTTCCCAACCCATGCGCAAACCCGCCTTACTTGACGATATTGCCCAGGCCCAGCACTTCGACCGACACGAACGACGGCAGCATGCTTCTTGGATTGAAATCCTGGCTCACAGGCAATTTGCCGAAGTCCGCCATCGTGCTGGTCGCCGACGATGCCGCGCCAGAAGCGCCGACCACGGAACTCGCCAACGACACAGTGCTGGCCATGCTCAATCCTGTGGATTGGCCGCTGACGCTGATATTGTTGGTTCCCAGCATCACGGGCGCCACCGCGAGGAAGTCGCCTGCCACAATACCGGCCTCACTGGCATTGAGCACGCCGCGCGGCGCCATCAGCGAGACTGTCCCAAGCCTGGGCGCCTGCATGGGGCCGTCGGGGCCGTCCGCGTCATATGTCTGCGCCTGGATGCCGCTGCCTGCAGCCGCGCCCTTGACCCTGCGGGTGGTACGGCCGTAGCTGTCCGTGCTGACTTCAATCTCGGGAATGGATAATGCCGTCTTGGAACCGCGTCCAGCATCGATGTCGCCATGATTCACCCATACGGTGATATCGCTGCCGTACTGAGTGATCACACGCGACTGGTTGACCTGGAAGCCGGTTTCCGCAAAGGCGCGGATATCGCCGCCGCTTTCGGTCACCACCCCGATGTCGCCGGAACCATCCCCGCCTGGGACGCCGACATTGATCATGCCGCCCGGCGCCAGCAAGTCTATGCTGCCGTCGCGTACGGTGCGGATACGGCTCTTGAACAGGCTCATATCCCCCTGATAGCTGTCGGCCTGCCAAAGCGAAGCAATCGCCGCATCGCCGCGCTCGTGATTTTGCGTCGTCGCATATGCCTTGCCGGACGCCAGCAATTCAGACGAGAAATGCCGATAGACGAACACCGCCTGCTGGTCCTGCTCCAGCGCCAGGTAGGCGGTCAAGGCATCCGCTTCGGAAAGCGTCTCGTCGCCGGTCAGTCCGCGCATGTAATCCGTCAATGCCTTTGCGGTGTCGGCACGGTACTCAGCCAGCCCGGAAGCATTGTCTTGCAGTACCGAGGGGCCGCTGCCGTCGGGCTGGATGTAGCGATCGATGTAATCCTCCAGGTTCGCCCCTTCTCCCACACCGGCCAGCACCGTGACCGAGCCGCCCTGGTCCGGCAGATACTGGTTGGCCGTGTTCGCCAGGCTGTTGATGCCCTGGCTGGAACCAAGGTCAAGGTTGCGGCCGGCTTCCACCAGCAGGTTGCCCGGCCCGCCGATATTGATGCCGCCCGCCGTGCCGGTATAGTCGATGTCGCGGCCTGCCCGGATGACGCTCAGGTCGCCAGCGCGGATGTTCTGCAGGTTGGCATTGAGGTCACGGATATCCTGCCCCGCGACCACGACCGACTGCTTGGGCAATGTGAGGTTGACCACGGAGGCCGTCCAGCTCGTCAGCGAGCCCTCCCGCGCCACGATCGCAATAGGCGTCGCGTTATTGAGATGGAGCGGGATGGCGGCATGGGTGTCCACGATACGCGCTTCCAGCACATTTTGCGGATTCTGCAGCGGAGACCTGGGACTGGGTATCAGGCCAGGATCGGCATCCGACACGACAACCTGGTCAGCCAGGATGCTGCCCGCGGCGAGCAGGCTCAGGTTCCCATCAGAATTGGGCATCAATTTCATGTCGCCGACCACGATATCGCCGCCAAAAGACGTGGCGCTCACTGTCCCGGGATAGTAAGTCAGGCTCATGACGGAGTTGGCAGGCGTCGCCAGGCCGGTGAATTTGCCAGTGAGACTGGAAGCGCTGGTCGCTTTAACGCCGAAGGTTACGTTGCCGCCCAGTGAAGCCACATCAATCGCCGCCTGATCGGAATAGGTATTGAAAAAGGCGCTGCGTCCAGTCGCGTTCAAGACGCTCTGGGCATTGGTCGTTGTCTGGGCAAACAGCGTGGGGTTGAATACGGATTCAATATAAACATTGCCCAGAGCCGATACACTGGCTGTCGCATCTTGCAACGCCAGGGTTGTGCCCAAGGTCACGGCATTGCCCTGCGCATTGAAAGTGCGTCCGATCTCGCCGCCAGCGTACACCTCCATCTCGCCCTTGCCGACGAAATACATGCCATTCAGGATATCGCCGCCCGATGATATGCTGAGATTGCCGCCGCCATCCACCACTGCCGCATCAGGCGCATAGCGGGCAGTCGTCGGGACTGACGCCGAGAAATTAGTAATATTGCCGCCAGCGCTGATCTGTACGTCGCCGCCGCCAAATGCCGCGACACCCTGCTGGAACAAATCGGTACGCAACCACCAGGTCGGATGCTTGTTTCCTGTACCCCCAGCCTGGCGGAACAGCCAATTGTTCACGACCTGCTGCGTACCACTCGCATTCACCAAGGCCCCGGTAATATCGCCTTGCGAAGCAATGTTCAGATCGCCGCCATTGGTCAGGTACTGCGCGCCATTATTGCCAAAACCGTCGCCTGTAGTTGGCGCGACAAACCCATCCAGAGGTGCGGCGGCATTGCCTGCGGTATAAATGACAGACGCCGCATTACCCAGCGTCAGGTTGCCGCCGGTGGCGATGTTGATATCCCCGGTCCCGGTACGCACCAGCTTGGCATTCGCCAACGTCAGGTTGCCAGAGGCATCATTCTTGATGGTCGATAAGGTATTGACTGCAGCCATATCGGCGCCGGATATCAGATTGATCGACCACGAATCGCCAGCGGCCAATGCCGACGTCGTCGCAACACCATTGAAGCCCTCGCTAATACTGCCGTTCAACTGCAGGTTGCCTGCGCTGCGAATCGTCAGCGCGCCATCGCGCCCCTGCGACAGGGTATTCAGATTCCAATCATTGGACAAGGTTGTATTGCCATCGACGCGCACTTCCGTATGCGGCGCCACAATCGCGCTCACGCCGTCGCTGCTGGCCTTGTAGGCCGCCGCCGCGCTTTCCGCGCCTGCATAGAAGGCGTCGGTATCCGCCTTGATGGCGGCCAACGTCGCATTGTTCAGCGTGCTGCCGCCGCCCATATCCATGACACTGACCGATTCGAGCAATATCTTGCCGGCCCCGGCTACGGCAGCCGTCGCAGCCTCGTCCACCTTGAGGCCGGACGCGCCCTCGCGCCCTGCGCGCATATTCACCTGGCCGCGCTCGCCGCCGCCCACGTCGATCAAGGCGGCATCCGCCAGGCGGGTGTTGCCGTCGGCCTCGAACACTTCAGCCTTCACGCTGCCGCGCTCGCTGGCCAGCAGAATGTCGCCGCCCTTGCCGTCAGCCTCGCCCCTGGCGAGCAATTGTCCGCCAGCCCGCAGCGTCAAGTCGTCACGCGAATATATCTTGATATCGCCGCCATTGCCGCCGCTGGCATCCACGGTTCCCGCTATTTCGATACCGCCGCCATCCGCACTCAGTACGAAACGGTCCGCCCTAACGACATCGTTGCCCGCAATCGTGACATCGCCATTGCGGATGCGCAGCTCGCGCGACGCGTCGAAGCCGCCCTGGTTCAATGCCTCGTTCAGGACGGAGAAATTGCCCAGGCTGCCGCTGTCCAGCACGAAACTGCCGCCGGTATTGCCCGCCGCGGCCTCACCGCGCAGTGCGCCCGCGGCGATATCGACCGTCCCTGCCGCCAGCGCCTTCACGGTTCCCGCGTTGCCGCCTTCGCCGCCGCTCACGTCGATCGAAGCGCCGCTCGCCACATTGAGATCACCCTGCTCGGACTGCAGGATGACGGTGCCGCCCGGGGTATAACGCGTAAACCGGTCAAAACGCACCGCGCGCGACGAGGTGTCGATATCGGCAGTGACATTGAGATCGCCCTGCGTCGTGCGCGCGGCGAACTGTCCAGACGCCAGCTCGATATTGCCGCCCAGGGTCATCTGCTGCGCCACGATGCTCAGCTTGCCGCCGAGCCCGTCTGCGGACTGTTGCAGGCTGGCGCCATTGGCCACGGTGATGAGGTTGCCTGCCGCGTTCAGGCTGTATTCGGCGCCGGTATCCGCCGTGACCAATGCGCTGCTGATATGGGCTTGCGCCGCGTCGAGGTTGAGGCTGCCGCTGCCGCTGAACGTCACGTCCCGCGCGCTGGCGATATCCACATTCTCATATCCGCTGACGGCAAAGTTGCCCGCATTCGCGGCATTGCCGCTGGCGGCCTCATTCCTGCCTTCGACGCGAATGCTGTTGGCCTCTATCAGCAGCTTGCCGCTGCCGGAAGCCGCCGGCGTCAACGCCGCGCCCGCCGAGTTCCTGAGCACCAGGTGGTTGGCCTGCAGGCTGGCAGCGCCATCCGCGCTCGTCTCATGGCCGACAATGCCAGCGGCATTGAGGGTGACATCCAGGTTCCTGCTGCCGAAATCCACCTCGCCATACAGGTCGAGGTTGCCATGGCTGTTCAAGGTCACCTGCCCGAGGTTGCCCAGGCTTGCCAGCAAGGCGTTATCCACCTGCATGCCTGCCACGGAAGCCGCAGGGTTGCCCAGCACGATGCTCTGCGCGCCGAGTGTGACGGAGCCGCCGTCATCGACGTTGACCGTGCCGTCCAGGGTGGATTGCCGCGTCGCATCCAGCACCAGGGAGCGCGCGGCCTTGATCTGGCTGCCAGCCTGGATATCCAGCACGCCGCGCGTGGGGCTGCCGGATGTCCCGACGCGGTCGAACGCCAGATCGCTGTCGCCGGATACCGCCAGCAAGGCGCCGTCGCCATTGACCCTCAAACTGGCGCTGCCCCGGTCAGGCGAAGCCGTGGTTTCGATCACCGCGCCGCTTTGCACAGTCAAGGTATCCGAGGCCGTGGCAATCAGCTGGTTCACCTTGAGCGCATGGCTGGCGTCATTGGCGAACCGGACCTCGCTCGATATGGTCGTGATTTCCGTCGCCTCATCACCCTGGCTGCGCTGGCCGCCCAGCAGAATGCTTTCCGCATTCATGTCATTGAGCGAGCCCGCCTTGAGCTGCAGGGTGCCGTCATCGGCCCCGAGTTCGGCAACGACGCTGATCTTGCTGGAAACGATATCCACCATCGCGCCACGGGCGTTTGCGGCCCTGCTGGTATTCAAGGTGGCGTTGAGCAGGAGGGTATCGGTCGCCGACAGCACCAGTTGCCCGGCATCCCCGGCCAGCCGCGGAGGAGTCAGCCCGGCCGCTTCCGCTTGTGCGGCAAAGAAGGTGTTGCCGCCGCTGATCATGTATTCGGCAGGCGCGCGCGTCACGGATCCGGCAGGCGTGCGGAATACGTTGCCATTGGTCACGCGGAAGGTTTCCCAGACGGCATTGCGGCTGCTCCTGTTGATATTGGTCTGGTAGCCGGAAACCAGGTAGGAGCCGTCATGCAGCATGGTATTGGTTCCCTGGCGGAGATTCTGCCCCGGGCCGGCCTGCAGCAGATACGCCCCCTCAAGCAGGGCGTAATGCGCCGGAAGCAATGTGTAATACCCCGGCTCCAGCCCCGGAATGCCGGAGAGATACACCGCATCGCCGATCTGCGGCGCATTGTCCTTGACATAGTCATAATCGAAAGGCGCATATTCGTTTTTCATGCCGGGCGCGACGGCGTAATAGCCCGGCTGCGACAGCACATCGGTGGAGCCGCCTATGCCGTCGATCCATTCATACGCAAAAGTGTCGCCGCCTCCCGAAATATCGATCACGGCCCCTTCCCGCAGATCGACATCCTTCGCGGTATAGGAAATGCGTTTTTCCGCCGGGGTATTGCCAAAACCATTGGGCAACACCCATGACGTCCCGCCCTCTATGGTCGTACCATAAGGAATGCTCAAGCCCTCGGCCGAAACCGACGTCCGGCTGTTTCCACCCAGCACCAGATCGCTTTCGGCATCCAGGGATATCTGGCCCAGGGGCGCCAGCAGCACGCCTTCCTGGTTGATGGTATCCGCCTTGAAGCCGAGCTTGCCGCCCGCGCTGAACACCGGCCGGTAGGCCTCGCCGCTGGAGCGGATGGTAATATTGCTGTCCGCGCCCAGCGCTTCGATATTGAAGCTGCTGTTGCTCACAGGATAAATCTGGCGCGCTGTCATGAGCAGGTTGCCGTTGGTGCGCAATGATCCCGCATTGTCAAAGGTCAGGCCGCGCATGCGGATATCCAGGCGGCTGTTCAGTTCGGCCTGATTGATGCCAGACAGGTTGACAGTGCCATTCAGGTCGATGAAATCGGCCGTCACCCTGAAGGCGCCGCTGCCGGCCTGCACCGTATTGCTGACCTGCGGAGCTGCCAGGGTGACATGGGACGACTGCACCTCGGCAATCCCGTTATCCGCCACTTCAAACGAGGCCGAAGTCAAGGCCAATGTCTCCGGCGCGCTCAGCCGGACGCCATCCTCCAGCACGATGCGGTCGCGCTGGGCGGCATTGGCCGCACGGCCTTCCGTCGTGCTTTCCAGGCTGACATGATCGAACTCCCCGGCATTGATCTGCTCCGTGGAAATCTGCGCCTTGCCTTCAAAAGCCGCCAGGCTGTCGCGCGGATTCAGGCCATCGCCCTGCGCCTGTTTGCTGCTGGTCACCGTCAGTACGCGCTGGACGGACGGCGTGGGGGGCACTTGGGTAGCCCCATTCAAATCTCCCCTCAGCGCAATGTTCAATGTGCCGCCCTCGCCGCTGCCGCTCGCGCCGCCGCGGAAGTCGCCATCCAGAATCATGCCTTCCCGCGCCGTGATATCGATACTACCCGCCGCCCCATGCAAGGTCTGGCGCTGTACGCCTCTGCCGGTATCCACATCCACTTTGCCCGAGGCGCCTGAAACATCGAGCAGGCTGCCTTCCTCGGCGACCACGAAGCCTCTTCCGGCATTGATCGCGATACTGCCGCCGTCCAGCACCTTGGCGCTGCTCAACGTTCGCGCGGAACCAGCCGGCGTGACATAGCTGCCGGTCGCGCTGATGATCGAATCGCCGCCTATCCAGATGCTCTGCTGGTTGTCATAGGGCAACTGGTCCGCATCGCCGCGCAGCAGCAGGCTGATAGCGCCGGATGGCGAAAACAGGCTGCCCAGCATGGTGAGCTGGCGGCTCGCCTCAAGGCTGATGGCGCCTACCTGCGCCGCAAGATTGGGCGCGTCGGTGCGGATCACCGTATTGGGCAAGATGGTCAGGTCGGCCAGTGACGTCTGGCCGCCGTAAGCCGAAAAGCTCAACGAGGCTGGCGCGCGCTGCCCCTCTGGCAGCAATACCGGCGCGGCCACCTGGCTCATGCTTGCGCCGCTGGCCACAGTGCTGTAGCCCGCTTTCAGCAGCAGTGTCTGCATCTTGGGATGGATCAGCGTTTCCCCGCCCGAAGCGTCGCCGACCACGAATTCGCCGCCATTGGCCGTATTACGGACGGTATAGGAGGAAAACCCGCCTTGCTCGAAAAAGGCTTCCTGCAGCCAGAAATCAGCAGGCCCGGCTGGCTGGCCGCCGATCTGCACATCCTGCGATGTCGAGACAGAGAACGCGCCGCCCTGGCTGAAGCCATAGGATTGCAGCTGCCCGCCGATCTCCACCGCCCGCCCTTGCAGGCTGATATCGCCGCCGTCGCCCGTCCGCAGCGTGCCGGTGCTGCTCAGCCACGCGCCCGCGCTGGCGTCAAGCAGCGTGCCTTGCCCGAGCACCACATCCTGGCTCGCGGTCAGGCTGATGCTGCCGCCGTCCAACGCGACCGGCGTCTGCATGGCCCCGGCCAACTGTGGGTTATCGTTGTTCCAATTTCCTGCCGTGATCAGGCGCACGCCGTCCCTGACGGTGACCGACTGGTTGGCAACCTTGGTCGCCACGGTAATATCGCCGCCCGGCGTGACGATATCGTGACGGATATCAACGCCGCCGCCCTGGAGATTCACCGATCCATTGGGGTCGGTCACGATATCGGCATCCACCACGATCGCCCCGCCGCTATCCACGCCGATATGGTTGAACCCATGGCTCAGCAGCGCGGTGCCGAGTATGGTTTCAGTGCTGGTATTGGCGTCGTTGACAGTAAAATCGGCGGGGACCACTGCAGAGGCTTCCTGTATGCGCGTCACCCCTGCGCTTGTGGTCAGGTTGAATTTACCACCCTCAGGAAAATTGCCGCGCTGCGTCACGTCGGTGCGCGTGCTGGCCTGCATGTCGCCATTCAGCAAGGCCGGGCGCGTAGTGCTGATGTTGATGGTGCCGGCATCCTGGCCTTCGCGATAGGCTGCCTGCCAGGTGCCCTTGCCATTCGGGTTCAGCTCTTTTCTATCGGTCCAGCCCCATTTGGGATCCATTTTCTTGTAGACATCGGTCAGCCCCTCGTAATCGGTGTAGCTGTTCGCATCCGAGATGGCGACGGCGCGGCCCTGGTACAACAACCGGCTCTCGCGGATAAACCCGGCGTCGTAATCGATCACGCCGCCGGAAACATCGATCACCGACCCGGCCTTGGTCACGACATCGCCAGCGGAAACGATATTCACCGTGCCGGCCTTGCTCATTTTTTCGGCAATCGTCTGGGTACGCATGGCCAGCAACGGAGAGATATCGAACATATCCGTGCCCTTGCGCGCGTCGATATAAACCCTTTCGCCGAACAGCGCGCTGCCGCGCAGGACCGGCGTATCCTTCAACTGGTCGGAATACAGTTCCACCGAAAGCTGGTTCTTTTCCATGGCCGCCCGGGCATCCACGCCGGAAACATCCAGGGTGGCGTGCTCGTCCAGGAACACCCGCACAGGGTCTTGCTCGGCAGTCTGGCCGACCCCATTGCCAACGCTCGCCGTAATATTGATCTCGCCGCCCTTGGCCCGCAGCAGGCCGTCGATATTGATGGTGCGGCCCTCGACATTGATCCGCGATGGCGCCAGGGTCTGGCTGGCCAGCACCTCCTCCTTGTCATCCGTCTCGACACGCACCTCGGTGACGCTGTCCTTGCCTATGGTCACCGTGCCATGGCGTTGCGGCACATACTGATAACCGCCTGAAGAATTAACGGCGGTGACGGTATCCCTTGCCAGCAAATGGATGGAACCATTGGCGCGCACCGACGTGCTGGCGGAAATTCGCCCTTGCTGATTGACGGCCAGCCCCACCAGCGTCACATTGCCACGGTCGGCAATAATCTCGCCCAGGTTGGCGGCCGTCCCGCCCGCATTCACTTCCACCAGCAGCCCGGCGGGGTCGGTGCTGGACTTCAGGTACACCTGCTCGCCAGCGGCCAATATCGTCTGCCCGTCCGGCGTCTTGATGATGCCGCTGTTCTCCACATCCTTGGCAAACAGGGCAATACGGCCGCCGCTGGCCGCTGTGAGCGCGGCGCCCTTCTCCACCTTGATGAAGCCCCCGGTATTGCGGAATACCGGCGTATTGCTGAGGCTGGCGAGCAACCCGTTGGTGAACAAGGCGTCCGTGGTCATCATGTCGGCCGAGGTCATGGCCCACAGCGAGCCCACGTTCACCTGCGCGCCCTGGGCAAAAATAATGCCATTGGTATTGACGAAATAATTGGTGCCCGGCGCATTGATCGTCCCGGCGATCACGCTGGGGCTGTTGTCATGAATGCGGTGCAGCATGGACCAGGTCGCCTCCTGGTTGATGTTGAGCGTATGGCCGCTCGCCAGGTTGAACTGGCTCCAGTTGGCGATGGCCTGCGGCGCCAGCTGCTGGATCGTGGTCACCGTGGGCGTGGCGCCGGAAATCTGCGCATTACTCCATGCGCCGCCGCCCATGACGAGGCCGGAAACTGGCAAAGGTGCCAGATCTGCCGCCAGCGCGCTGCCTGAAGCAACGAGAGACAGCGCCGCGGCCAGCGTGCGCCTGCGGGCGCGCCGTCCCTGGCCTGCGCTGGCGGCCGTCACCGCCAACTCGTGCGCCGGAACATATGCCCCCAGACGCTTGTTGAACACCAAACGGAATAATCCTCGATTCATGCCAACCTCCTAAACCCTTGCTTACCAGTCGTACGCCAGCCTGAAATGCAGCAGGGAATCGCCCTTATCGACCATTCCCGCCGTCCGCAACGCGCGGGCGAAATCAAACCCTGCCGTCAATCCGTGCCAATTCTTCAACTGCAGGCCCACGCCGACGGATGCCAGATTGAACACGCTTTGCTGCTCGTCCAGGGGCCGCAATATGCGCACCTGGCCCGCGCTGTAGAACACCGAACCCACCAGTTCGCCATCCATGTTGAGATATTTCGCCAACGAGGGCGTGCGCAGCTCGGCAGTGCCGAACAGCCCCTTGTCGCCCAGCGCGCTGGCCTCGTAATAGCCGCGCACCGTATCCGCGCCGCCGACGAAAAACTGCTCGTTGGCGATAATGGGCGCGCCTGCCGCCTGCCCGGACAAACGGCCGAACAACTTCCACTCCCTGGGCAGCGTGTGCGTATGCTTGATGTCCGCGCGCAAATAGGCAAAGCTGCCCTGGGCCCTGGAGCGCTTCATGGCGAACTCCTCTTCATCCGACCCGAGGTCGCGGACGGCGAACGTCAGGCCCAGGTTGATCTGGGTCGTGCCTTTTGCCGTCTGCAAGGTACTGTCGTATCCCGCAAAAAAAGGCATGTAGCTGATGGGCGTATTGAACCCCTCGCCGATCAGGCGCGTAGACTCTTTGAAATCCTTGTAATCGACTCCCAGCGTCACATTGTGGAAATAGCCGGAAAGCGCAGGCGCGGGCAAGGGATGAATGTAGCGCAGGCCGAAAATATTACCGTTGCCGATCACGTTCACATCCCCGATAGCGCTGACGTCGCTGCGCGACACCACGCCGTAGAACGCCCAATAATCCCCCGCCAATGTCGGAATCAGATAAGTCGCGGACAGCACCCTCGTTTCATTGGTATCTTCCGGCGTCACCTGAAAACTCAAACTCAGGCTGTGGTCGAGCTGCCACAGATTGTCATAACGAATGGAGCCATTGAGCCGCGTATGCGTGGTGTTAGCGATATAGCGATTGTTCAGCTCCAGGCTGGCATGCAGCGGCAGCTTGTCCTCCACCTTGAGATCGACTTCCACCTTGCCGGGCGACTTACCCGGCCGCAGCACAGGCGCCACCTGCCGGTCAGGCTGGGCATTCAACCGGGCAAGCTGGCGCTGCACATCGGGGAAATAAGGCACCTTGCCTTCGGCCAAATCGGGCGCCCGTTGCTTGATCACGCCCAGCGAATAATACTTAGCCCCCACCACCCGCAGCTTTTCCACCTTGCCTTCGAGTACTTCCAGCTTGACCGTCTTGTCGGCGACCTCCTGCTCCGGCGTGTTGACGAATACAGTCAGATAGCCCGCATCGTGGAAAGCCTTTTCCAGGGCCGCCCGCGCGCCTTCGACGTCATCGATGGTCTTGCCCTCGCCGAGAAACGGATACACCGCCTCTTCTATCCTGCCTGCGGCCAATACGGTATTGCCGCTCACGCTGAACTCCATGATGTCGAACCTGGCCTGATCCTCCCCGGCCTGCTCTTCCACCGTTTCCGCGGATGCCTCCTCGCCTGGCAAACCGCCATCAGCCGCGGCGGCAAGCCCGGACATCGACGCAAGGTACAGCAGCCCGGCCATACATAACAAAAATAAACGCACGCTTGATACTTTCCTGGAAATTCACATATGGAAAATGGCTAATAAAACAGGCGGAGCCTTTGTTCCAGCGCCAATTGCTTTATTAGCCGCTCTCGGCTTGCATGACCTGAATCCGCGCAAGCCGGGCGCGCCTATCATATGAAGCCCATATGACACACCCATGACGGAATCCAGAGTAAAAAGCACTTCCCTGTTTACGCAGGGAAGTGCTCGGGCACGACTTGGGTTTACACCCTGGTGATGACCAACTTAGAAGAACATTTGCTGAGGAGCGCAGTTGTTGCCGAAACGCGTACCCTTGGCAACCACTTGCAGCTCGCCTTCAACAGCAGCGCTGTTGCAGATGGAGCCGCCGAGCGGGTTCAGGGTCAGGCCGCGTGGCACGTCGGAGCAACTGGCTGGGTTACCCAGCGCGGCAGTGATTTCAGGAATCAACTGCGCGCCGAAAGCATCAGCCGTGTTGGCAACGAAGGAGCGCATTTCGATATGGAATGCGTAATCGCCGTTGATGGCAGTTTCACGGGCAAACTCGATACCATCAGCAAGGGCGTTGCCGTTGCCGTTGAACGTGCCAGCCTCAGGATGCACGCCGTCCAGCTTCACATAGCGATAACCCTCGTTGGCAGGGCTGTCCACACGCCAGTTGTTTTCCATGGACAATACGCCGATGGCGAACTCGCCATTGTTACCGCGCGTCGTCAAGGCACCTTTAACATTGCCGGAACCGCTATGTTCAGTCACTACGAATGTACTTGTAGAATCACCAGCGCCAGCAGGTTCCAAATCAGCATTTAACCCACTGGAACAAGGGTTCTTCAGGAAATGAGCATTGGAACTGGCTTGTGTACCGGAAGTTGATACACGACGCTCCAGGTAAATCGCCTTGCCTGCCCCTGCAGCGCCCAGGATTGGAGACCAATCAGTCTGGTATCCAGAGAATCGCGCAACAATGGAAGTGTATTGAGCAGAAGAGATATTAGGCGCATTGGCTGGATCATCATTCTGAGTCAAGCCTTGTGCAGCCTGCAAAGCACGGTAGAGCGGCAAGCTGACGGCCACGCCAAAAGTCTGGCCGACATAAGCTTCTGCTTCAGTACCTGCGGAAGATACGTCGAAACCGAACAGGGAAGCCTCGACATCTGAGAAACCGCCGGCAGGCCTGACTACTGCGCCATCAGGCGTTGCAGCCGGATTGACCAATTGGCAGCTCTTGTAGTTGACATGGCCGGGGAAAGCACCGGTAGCAACCTGGCAGTTGGCCTGGTCCAGGCGGCGCAGGCGCTGCAACTGGGTGCCGTCAATGTGAGGCGCATAAGCGTTCCAGGAACCATCGGCCACAGTGTGGTAAACCACGGAAACCACGCCGCCACGGGTACAGGCATAGGCAGCATAGTTACCCAGGGAACCAGGACGCACGTTGCTGTCGGAGCTGGAGTTGGAGAACAGGGAAATGGAATCGGCGTCGCAACCCAGCGCAAAGCCGCTGTAGATGTTGAAAGTCGGAGCGGAAGCGCCGGAAATCCAGGTTTCCTGCAATGTACCGGCAGTGCGGGCAGCGCCGATCTGGGCAGGGGTGACAGGGGCAGCCAGCACGGAACCGGCGGCGAAAGTGGCCGCAACGGCCAGGATCAACTGTTTGATTTGCATTTGAATCTCCCAATATTGATATCTATTGAATAAAACTACGGAAGGCTGCTCCGCCCTTTTGAGACGGAGCCGGGACTGCAATTAAGCAGATTTGCGGCGGCGTGCGGCAGCACCTACGAGGCCAAGGCCTGCCAATAACAAGGCATAGGTTTCTGGCTCAGGTACGGCAGCTACGGTGTATGTTAAAAGACCGTTGGCATCGAGCTTGAAAGTAGCATCGTATTGAACGTAGGTCAGAGAGCCTAATGCACCAACAGCACTGAAGTACTGCACAACATCTTGCTCAACACCCACAGCACTTACAGCAAGGGGACCAAAGCCTTTAAGTTTGTCCTGACTGTAGTAATTTCCACCATATGCATTGCCATCTTGAAGCTCAGCAACACTCGCACCATTTTCAACGGTGCCATGATTTCCCAACCTATTGTTTCCATTTAGATAATTATCAAACTGAGCCATTGGCGTAGAGAACTGAGCCATACGCAAATTAGTTGGCAGAACTTGACCATCACGAACAGTAGTAATGAAACCCATCGAACCAGCCTCATTGATGCTCCCTACGTTATCCGCGGCAAGAACACCCCAAACCAGATCATTTGCACCAACCAATGCATTCCATGCATCAGCATAATTTCCAGAATTCAAATCCCAGCTAAAACTTGCAGAAGAACCAGCCGCACCAACTGCGAAATCTGAATAACTAAAACCCAGATCAAAGGTTGCTGACTTTCCATCCACTTTATCTATTACAGTCAAAACCAAACTACTATTACCTGATGCGCTAGTTTGCAATGCAGCATTCGCCGCGCCAGAAACGCTCATTGCTGCAACAGCGGCAGCAACCAAAGCCTTCATCTTGATATTCATTGTCATAACTCCCGAAAATTGACATAAAAACTGAACGAAACCTCTTTGAGCCGCTACATTCGTCACGCCGCACACTACCGAACGTACTCAACTGCGCCTTCTCAAAATTCGCGACTTGAGGCATCTTAAAAATAGAATGTGAAGTGGATATGGTGCCGACCTAGTTCTTTAGGACTAGGCAGCGCCTGAGCAAAAACCCGGGATGAAAAACGCTCTGGAAATGGCGCGCAGCAGATCACAGCGCAGCACAGGGAAATCAGGACTGGTGGCGGATCAGCCCCAGGCGAAAGGCCTTGGCAGCCGCATGGCTGCGGTTCTGCACATCCAGCTTGCGCAGGATGTTCTGCATGTGGTTTTTGACGGTCAACGGACTGATTTCAAGAATGGTGGCGATTTCCCAATTGCTCTTGCCGGTGTGCACCCATTGCAGGATTTCCTTTTCCCGGGCAGTAATCAGGCCTGCGGTGGCTCCATCCCCCAGCACCTCGCCGATATTGGCCACGCTATCGCTGACGCGCATCAGCACGGAATGCAGATAAGGCACCAGCAGCTCCAGCATGTAGGCGTGGTTGGCGTTCAGCTCGCCGGAAACGCGCGAAAAACAGAAGAAGGAGGAGATACTGCCATCGGCGGAGGATAATCCGTAAGCCGCAATATTGCGCAGTTCGCTTTCCTGCAGGTTGCCATGGTCGATCCTGGGTACGGTGAAACTGCCGAAATGGCCGTCCTTGAGGTAAGGGTCCACCAACACGGGCTGGGATGTCTGCTGCCAGGCCCGTATGGCCCTCATCACTACGCCGGATTCCTCCTGCATGGCAATCGTCACATGCGCATCTGTCACATAGCGCGTGCTGCTGAACGTCTCCAGCGAAAACACCCGCCCCGCGCCGATGGCAAAGCCGCATAACAATACCTCATGCGGCAGCAGGAATTGAAAATGACCTTGCAGCCAAGAAAAAAATTGCGCCTTCTTCTTAATACGCAGGGACGCATCGACCACTTCCAGAAAGGCGCTCGCCTGATCCGGCGTGAGATCCTTGTTATAGTTGTCCATAACCCCGATTGATTGTAGTTGCAGCAAAATACCGTCCTCCCCAGCGTGCATTCTCTGGCACTCAGGTTTCAATCCCGTGAAAACGGCGTGGCATTCTTATTTCAATGTCAAAAGATATGCTGCCTACGGCATATCCCTTCAATCGACCCATAGGGTTATAGCAACAACACATGACAAAATATCGGCCCGCCGTAGTCACAAAGAACTAGTCCCGCATGCTGCAAACGTCATGGGCATGTCATATCGATTCGGCACCCTGGCAGACATGAGCAAACTTGGCTTGATATTCATCCTGGCTTTCTGGAGCTGGTTATCCCTGATACCGGAATCGCGTGCCGATATCTGCCTGCATGGCGATAGCGAGGAGGCGCTGTATATTTCCAATACAGGGGTATCGCACGATTGCGCATGGCACATCAGCGAATCCGCCGCCACGCCGCCTTCGGCCAACGCCAGCACATTGCCTTTCCACGACGCGGTCGCGGCTGCCGCGCATGCCACCCAGCTTGACCCGGCCCTGCTCCACGCCGTCATCAACGCTGAATCCAGCTACCGGCCGATGGCAGTCTCCTCCCGCGGTGCGATCGGGCTCATGCAACTGATGCCAGCCACGGCACGCCGACTGGGAGTGCGCAATACGTACGATCCTGAACAGAACGTCATGGCCGGCGCGCGCTACCTCAGTCAATTGCAACGCGAATTCAACGGCGACATCAGCCTGGCGCTTGCCGCCTACAATGCCGGCCCGGCCACGGTAAAACGGCATGGCAATGTCATTCCGCCTTATGCGGAAACCCAGGCTTATGTGCCCAGGGTGTTGCAGGCATACCGGCGCATCAGCAAAAACATGAATTAACACAAAACCAAGGGCGAGCGCAGCGAAGCCAAGTTGCTGTTGCTTTTGACGTTGGGTTTGAATTCCCCGTCTGGCTGCGCCGAGTAGCGCAGCTTTTAATGGATTAAGGACTGGCGTCTGTCTGAGCGCTAGCGAGTTCAGCCAGTCCCCATTAAAAGCGAGCAACGCAGGTTGCCCGGAACAACGTTCCGGGACGCAGACAATCGGGTCGCCTTTTGGCTCCGCCGAAACTGCGTTTTCTTTCGTATCTTTCTTTTGGCGAAACAAAAGAAAGATACTCGCCCGGCGGGGCGAAACCCATCCTCGCGCCAATCGCAGTTTTGATGAAGACGGAAAATCGTTGAGCCTGATGGGATGGGGATGTTGAAGGAACAATGGTCTTGACCACTGTTGCAGACCATTGGCCCGTTGCCTTTCGCTTGTCAGCGAGTCCCTTTATTTTGCTTCGCCAAAATAAAGGAACCAAACAAAAGGCGACCCCGGAGTCTGCGCCGGGAGCAAAGCTCCCGGTTCCCTGCGTTGCTCAATCTGTCTGGGAGCTTGCTGAACTCGCTTCGCTCAGACAGACGCAAGCTCTTGATCCAGACAGATCTGCGCTACTCGGCGCAGCCAGACGGGGAAACCAAACCCAAGGTCAAAAACAACAGCGGCTTGGCTTCGCTACGCTCGCCCTTGTTGCTATCGCAAACACTGCCGATAACTATTAAACGCCGCTCCCAGGCAACTCTGGCAAGCCGGCGAAGTCAGCAAACCGCAACCGCTATGGCAGGCCAGGTTGGCCGCATCAAGCGCGGCCCCGCAATTGGCATATTTCTCCGGGTTCCCGCCACTGCCATTGCCTGCTGCCACAGGCGAGCTGGCAGGAGCAGCCGCCGATGCGGAAGCTGATGGCATTTCGGCATTGACCGGGCTGCGGGCATTGGCATTGCCGCCGCCATTGTCGGCCCCCTGCTTGGCGGAGAATTCCCAGTCCTGGTAACTCTCCGCCCCAGAGAAGGCCTGCTGCGCCTCGTCAAAACCGTCCTGCTTGAACGGCCGGGCATTGGAGCGGCTGTAGACGCCAACGATGCGCTCCTGCTCCTTAACCAGGCCCCAGTCCTTGCTGGCAGTCATCGGGTCGATATAAATCCTGCGCAAATGGTGTTGCGGCTTGGGACCGCGCTTGTCGAGCAGCAGGTCGTCAAGCCTTGCCGGATATTGCTTGACCGGGCTGGGGGTCTCTCGGTAATAACGCGTGATTGCGGCCTGTATCTGCCCGCCGGCGAACAGCAACTCCTTTTCCTTCTCGCGCTGCGATGCGGTATGCCAGGCTTCTCCGAGGGCTGCGAGGCCGATGCCGATCACCGCGATCATCATGAGCAGGCCGATATAAGTGAAGCCGCGCTGTACGCTACCACTCGGCATAGAAGGTGCCATCCGACGCCTGTCCTTCCGCGCCGCTATGCAGGTCGTACAGTTCGCCCGGCATTTCCTCCTCCGGGGCCACTAGCTGCCAGGTTTCACTGCTTTCTGTGATCGGGTCGATGGGGATTGCACGGATATATTTGCGCTCGGCCAGTTCCTCCAGCGAATCGGGATAGCGCGCGTTATCCGCATGAAACTTGTCGATTGCGTCGCGCACCACTACCAGGGTCTGCTTCAACGCGGATTCCTTGGCACGCTCAATGCCGTTGAAATACTTGGGTGCCGCGACCGTCAGCAACAACATGAGGATAGCCATCACCACCAGCAGCTCGACCAGAGTGAATCCCCGCTTATGCTTAAATGGCATCACCACTCCCGGTAGGCAATGCCGTTGAGGCCAGTGCCGCTGCTAAGGGAATATACATCGAATACATCTGCGCCCGCCTGTGGCGCGTCCGGTGGACTGGCATAGCTGCGCTTGCCCCAGGTGTCCTGCGCGGGCACGTCTTTTTGCGGGAACATCGGATCGCGCGGCAGGCGGCGCAGGAAGCGGATGAGGCGCTTCTTTTCGCTGCTGGCATCCGGCACGCCATTGGCAAGCACTTCCAGGCTGGGCGGATAGCCGGAGGCATCCGCATTGACGATGATTTTGCCGTCTTCCACTGCTTTCTTGTAGGCGTCGATCGCGCTGCGGATATCACGCAATGCCTGCCGCAATTCGGCCTCCTGCTGGCGCTTCACGCTCCACTGCCCAAGCGGGATCAACGCGCTGGCAAGAATACTGACAATGGTCAGCGTCACCACCAGCTCGATCAAGGTAAACCCGGCCTGGCGCGGCATCATGCTATTGGGCCTGCTGCGGCGCAGCCTTGGGCACCACGACCTCCGGCGTCACCAGGGGAACCACCGGCTTGGGCTGGGTGGACATGAAGTTATCCTGCGCCGGCTGAGTCTCCTCAACTACTGCCGGAGTTGGCTCGGGTTCTGGGGCAGGTGCTGCAACAGGTTCAGGCCGCAAGCGCTGCATCATCATTTCGCGTGGACTCATATTGGCAGCAGGGCCAGTACCCGGGACATTGATCTGCGGATGGTCGGTAATGCCATTTTCAGTGCCGGACCAATATTCCATCACTTCGGATTCAGGACGGCTGATGTTGTTGACTAAACGAGGCGTAATAGCGAGTACAATTTCAGTCTTTTTGCGTTCATCCTTCTGAAAAGAAAACAACCTTCCTAGTAGTGGTATATCCCCTATCCCAGGTATGCGATTTGTATTCTTGCGCTCTTCGTCATTAATTAATCCAGCCAATATTTGCGTTTCACCATCTTTGAGACGTAGCAATGTACTAGCATTGCGTGTACCAATACGGTATACCACACCAGTACG
The DNA here is from genome assembly GCF_045984355.1 of Methylobacillus draconifructus. Classification (NCBI taxonomy): domain Bacteria; kingdom Pseudomonadati; phylum Pseudomonadota; class Betaproteobacteria; order Nitrosomonadales; family Methylophilaceae; genus Methylobacillus; species Methylobacillus draconifructus. Next base: position 376,484 of record NZ_JBJQII010000001.1, read on the forward strand.
CTCCCCCTCTCGCCCTGTAAGCTCAGTTGCCGATCCTAGAGAGGAAACTTCGAGCGCTATCTTAATGTTGACAAAATCATCTAACGTAATACGAGGTTCCGCTTCCAATTTAAGCCCAACATCAAGATACTGTACTGTTTGAGAAGAACCTACTCCAGCAGTTGCAACTGTTGTAATAACGGGTACTTTCTCTCCCACCATAATTTGAGCTTTATCATTATTCCGTACTCGAATACGCGGATTAGCCAGAATATTCACATCTCCTGTTTGTTTCTTAAAGTCTGCAGAGAGTGTTGTATTGAAATTTAAAGTACTAGAGTTATTATTTCTCAGTGAATCTATAGATACAGATCCCGAAGGTAGTGCTCCTGCAGATGCAGTAAGTCTAGTTGGATAGTTAATTCCCAATTCTTGCAGCCTATCGCGCGTCACCTCCATCACCTCGATCTCCAGCATCACTTCCGGGTCGGCCAGGTCGTTCGCTGCTACCAGCTTTTCGGCGATGCGCACCACTTCCGGCGTATCGCGGATCACGATCATGTTGAGCCGCTCATCGGTGTGAATGTCCTTGGTCTTGAGCATGGTTTTCACCATGGCGGACACATCCTTGGCCTTGGCGTTGGTGAGATAGAAGTTGCGTATCACCAGGTCTTGGTAATCCTTGAGTTTTGCGGCAGTGTTGGGGAACACCAGTGCGGTGTTCTCGGATAACACCTTTTTCTGCAAGCCGTTGGTCGCCAGCACCATCTCGATCGCCTCATCAATAGGCGATTTCTTGATGAAGACCGTGGCCTTGGTCTCGGGCTTGATGTCCTTGTCGAGGATAAAATTGATGCCCGTGGCACGCGACAACGCCTCGAACACCATCTTGATATTGGCATCGCGCAATTCCAGGCTCACCGGCTTATTGAAGGCAGGCTTCAGCTTGGGCGGCTCCATGCGCACATGGGCGCGCTGCTGGCGAATCTCCCGCTGCAAACGCAGGGCATCCTCATGCTGGGGCACTTCCAGCAGCACCTGGTGCAGGATGTCACGCGCGGCGTCTGTCTCGCCCTTTTCCAGCAACTGGCGTGCGTGCTGCACCTGCTCCGCATGCTTGCGCGTGCTCTCGATGAGCAATTGCCCGGATTGCGCCCTAGGATTGTCGGGCTCGATCGCCAACACACGGCGGAACAATTCCCCCGCATCCGCCATGCGCCTGTCGCGCAATGCCGCCTCGGCTTCGGTCAGCAGTTGGTTGACGCCCTGCTCGGTCGCCACACGCACGCGCTGCAGCTCTTTCACGCCTTCAGGCTTTTTCTCGCGTTCCGCCTGCGTGTTGGTGATTTTCTCCTCGGGCGTATCTCCCGGGAATCCAGGCTTGGGCCAGGGCGCCAGCGCGCATGAAGACAACACCAGCACTACATTGACAAGGCCAGTGACGCGCCATGCATAACTCGACAACATTTAAAGATTCCCCTGTAAATCATCCGGATCGCCCGGCAAATGGCTGGCAGGATTGACAGCCGGCGCCAGTTTGCTCTTCTTGAGCAGCGTCTTGGGCAGGTTGAGCGGCAAATAGGTCAGGTAGAGGTTCTGGTCGTCCTCCTTGTCCAGGCGCCAGGCACGGTCCACATTCCCGCCGACGCTGACGGAATAGAGCTGGCTGGCGCTCGCCAGCAGAATGACGGTGCCTTGCGGCCCGTCCTCCAATTTTCCTATATAGGCAAACCCTGGCTGAGGCGCCGTTGGCGGTGGCGGAGCCAGCTCGGCTGCCGTCTTGGGCGGCGGAACATACCAGCGCTGGGGCCTGAACAAATCCGCCCGCGCCTGTCCGGCTCCCGCCGCGACGGAACGGCCTTGCAGCAAGCCCCAGTCAAGGTAATGCTGCCGGGTTTCGATATGTCGGCTGACAGGAGACTGCGCTGATGGCGCAGCCTGGGAGCGCGCGGGCCGGGCGGTTGGCAACAATCCGGCATCCTCTTCGCCCTCCATGCTGAACACCAAGGCCAGGGTCGCCAGCAAGCCCAGCGCCAGCAATCCATGCCGCTTGAATTGCAGCTTCATGCGGCGCGCTTCCTGATGAAGAACACCAGGCGCAGGCGCGTCTTGACCTCATTCTCCATCGCCTCGCCGCGCTCGAAACCAAGCTCGGCCAATGCCACGTTCGGCAAGGCGTCCAATATGTCGAGCACCAGCGCCTTCACCGACTGGTAGCTGCCATGCACCGGCACGTTGGCCTCGAAGCGCCGCACGCTGCCTTGCTTTTTCTCCGAAAGTGAATAATCGCCCTTGACCACTTGCAGGCCATGGCCTTCCGCAAGGCGGAACAACACGCCCAGCTCGTCCGGCAATTGCTGGATGCCGGAAAAGCGCGCGTCAAACTCGGCCAGCTCGTGAGCCAATGCCTGTTCCGGCGAACTCACGGGCTGGCGCTGCGGCTGGGGATGCAAGCGCAACGCCGCCTCCTGCGCTTGCAATTGCTGCTGGAGTTGCGCAACTTCGGCTTGCAATGGCACCAGCCACACCGCCACCAGGCAAACCGTCGCCGCCAGCAGCGCGGCCAAGACCATCCCGGGCCACCCCAACCGGTACTGCACGCGGCGCATGGCCCATTGCAGCCACTTGAAGTCCACAGACGCGGCCATCCCAAGCTGCATCACACAGCCCCCCACCTGGCCGTGATGCCGAAACGGATAAAATGCGCCATGCCGCCGCCTTCCGGCCTTTCCATCATTTCATGCTCGTCGAGCACGACGTCATGCATTTCCGGCACGCCTTCCAGCCGTTGCAGATAAGCGAGCAGGGAGGCGATATCCTTGGCTTCCCCCTTGAGGCGCAGCTTGCCCTTGGCAGCGTCAGGACGTATCGCCAGCAAGGCGATTTCCGGCTGGGCCACCTGCTCCAGCCGGTTCAGCAAGGCAGGCCATGGCCTGCCCAGCTCGTCCAGTATGCCGTTGGCTTCCTTGATTTCTGCTTTTTGCACGGCCGACAATGCCTGCGGCTGGATTGCAGCTACCTGCACCGGCTTGCGTGCCTCCTGTATTTGCTGCAGCTTCTGCTCGATATCCATGCGCTCGGCGCGCATGTTCATCAGCTGCCAGCCACATAGCAAGGCCACAACCGCAGCAACGGTCAGGCCCGCCTGGTAACGGGAGCCCTGGCCCGCTGGAGCCACATGGTTGAGCTCCAGCCTCATGCGATGCCTCCGGCCATGGACCAATCCGCCCGCCAGGGCGTCATGCTGAGCTGCACATCCCCTTGTACAAGCTCGCATAATTGCACCGGCGTGCTTTCCGGCAACGCCAGCTGCAGGCGCAGCCTGCGCAAGCCTGCGTCCAGCGTTGCCTGCCAGTCGGCAAGCACGGGTTGCAGCTGCACGGCAGACCAGCTGCGGTTTTGCCAGGCCAGCAGGCACAGCCGCCCGGGTTCGCGCAGCACGAAAATACCGTCTTGCCCGGCCTTGGCAAAACGGTTGAAGGCATGCGCCAACACAGGTTGCACGCTGGTCATTTGCCCCTTTTCCGCTTTGACATGCTGCGCCAGGGCATCCAGCCAATCCTGATCCACCGCGCTGGCAAGCCCGTTGCCGCCCAGCGCGGCCAGGCTGAGCTGGATACTCCATTGCGCGACGACATCCCCATGCACCCGCTGGAAAGCATGGCGGCACAATAGCGCCAGCTCTTCCCCATTGGCTGCCCCGTCCGGGTTGGGGACGATGGCGTAGCGCATGAAGGCATTCGACAGCACCAGTTCGACCCTTGCCCCTGCGGCGCGGGTCTCACGCATCACTTGCGGCAATGCCGCGAGCAATGGCTGCAAATCCTTGCCATGGTGTTCAACATGCATCACTCCTTGATCCAGCATTTTGGGTTTTAGCCCGCCGCGGTGGCGGGACCAGGCAATATGCCGAGGCTGAATGTGAATGACCACTCTGGGCCGCCACCAGCCTGGCAACAGGAACTCACGCCACGAAAGTGACACGGTTGATCTCCTCCAGTGTGGTCTCGCCGCGCGCGACGGCTTCCAGCGCCGCCGCGCGCAGGCTCTTCATGCCACGCGCACGGCCGGCCTCCTTGAGCTTGCGCAGCGGTTCGCGCGCAATGATCATCTCGCGCAGCTCGTCGTCCAGCGCCAGCAATTCGGCAACCGCCTTGCGCCCCTTGTAGCCGCTGCCCCGGCAGTGCCCGCAGCCCTTGCCCTGGCGCAATTGGTAATGGGCTATCTGCTCGCGCGTGATCCTGGATTGCAACAGCAGCTCATCGCTGGCCTCCACCGTTTCGGCACAATGCGGGCACACCAGGCGCACCAGGCGTTGCGCCATCACGCCGTTCAGCGCCGCCACCAGGCTGTAGGCCTCGACGTTCATATGCAGGAAACGGCTGATGACGTCGAAGACATTGTTCGCATGCAGGGTGGTGAACACCAAATGCCCGGTCAGTGCCGACTGCACCGCGATCTGCGCCGTCTCAGGGTCGCGGATCTCGCCCACCATGATCTTGTCCGGGTCATGGCGCAGGATGGAGCGCAAGCCGCGCGCGAAGGTGAGCCCCTTCTTCTCGTTGACGGGAATCTGCAATACGCCGGGCAACTGGTATTCCACCGGGTCTTCGATCGTGATGATCTTGTCGTGCCCGTGGTTGACCTCGCTGATGGCCGCATACAGCGAAGTGGTCTTGCCGGAGCCGGTCGGCCCGGTCACCAGCACCATGCCGTAAGGCTCGCGCACCAGCCGGCGGAAATCCTCGATGATGTAGTCGTCAAAGCCCAGTTGCTTGAGCGACAGCCCCTTGGCCTGGTCGGAGAGGGATTTCCTATCCAGCACCCGCAGCACGGCATCCTCGCCATAAATGCTCGGCATGATGGACACGCGGAAATCCACGTCGCGCCCCTGCATCATCACCTTGAAGCGGCCGTCCTGCGGCACGCGGCGCTCGGCGATGTCGAGCTCGGCAAGAATCTTCACGCGCGACACGGCCTGCTCGGCCATGTCCGCGCCCTGCATGCTGCCGACATGGGACAGGACGCCGTCGATGCGGTACTTGATCACCAGGCCGGCCGCCACGCTTTCCATATGGATATCGCTCACCCCGGCCTTCAAGGCGTCGTACAACGTGGAATTCACCATGCGGATCACCGGGCTGCTGTCGGCATTGATGCTCTGCAGGCTCAGGTGCTCCACATCCTCCCTGTTCGCCTCATTGACCTCGCCCACGGCGACCAGGTTGCCATCCATGGCGCGCAGGTCTTCCTCATGCCGGCTCAGGTAAGCCTGGATATCGCGGAAATGCGCCAGCCCGGTGTTGAAGTTCTCCGCTATCCATTCCGCGGCCCAGTCCAGCACGGCCTGGTCGAATGGGTCGGAAAGCACGAGCCAGAGCGTGCCGTTCTCACGCAAGGGCAGGCACTGCAGGCGGCTGGCCATGGTAAAGCTCATGACCTCGAATGCGGGCTGCATGGCATGCAGGGCTTCCATGCTGAAAAGCCGCAATTGCACGGCCCCGGCCAGGGCTTCCGCATATGCCTGGTCATCCAGGGCGGACAAGCCCTGCAGCATGTCCATCATGCTGCGGTTGTTGCTCATCGCCAGGCTGCGGGCCTCGGCCATGCGCGCCTGGCTGAACATGGCGTTCGCCGCGCTCATTGCAGGCTCCCGGCAAGCTCGAAGATCGGCATGTAGAGCATGACCACGACGGCGCCGATGATGAGCCCGATGAAGATCATGAGCAGCGGCTCGAACAGGCGGGTGAACCACTCCAGCCAGCGCGCGATTTCCTCGTCGTGCAGCGTGGCGATATGCTCCATCATCTTGCCCATCTCGCCGCTTTTCTCGCCGACGCGCAGCATGCGCAGCGATACCGGCGTCACCAGCCCGGCGGCTTCCATCGCCTCTGAAATCGCCCTCCCCTCGCGGATCAATGCCGCCGCCTTGTCCAGGCTCTGGTGCATGGAGGCCGTCAACAGGCCGCGCGCCATTTCCAATGCCTGTTTGATGGTGATGCCGCCCTCCAACAGCATGCCTAGCGTGCGGTAGAAACGCGCCAGCTGGAACACGCGCATTTGCTCGCCTATCGCCGGCAAGCGCCATAGCATGGTCATGATGCGCCCGCGTACGCCTGGGCGCATGAGCGCCGCCACCGTCAATCCAAGAAAAACCACGCCCCCGAGCAACAGGCTCTGCCCATGGACCTCCATGATGTCGGCCCAGCCCAATACCAGCCTGAGCATCCAGGCCTGGTTCTCGCCGGCATCGGCATAGATCTGGGAAAAGCGCGGCACCACGTAGCCGAGCAGGAACAGGACGACCAGGCCGCCCACGGTGATGAGGAGGAAGGGATAAATGGAGGAAGCGATCAGTTTCTTGCGCAGCACTTCCACCTGTTGCTCGTAACCGATATAGCGCAACAAGGCCTCGGGCAAATCCCCGGTGCGCTCGCTGGCCTTGACCATGGAGGCATACAGGCCGGGGAATGCGGACGGGTAAGCCGCGAGCGCAGCCGAGAAGGTCTGCCCGCGGTATAACGCGTCCAGCACGCCCTTGAGCACCTGGGCGATTTCCGGGCGCTGCTCCTTCTCGGCAATGCCCTCAAGGGACTCTACCAGCCCCAGGCCCGCCTTGAGCAGCGACAATAACTCCCGGCTGAACAGCAGCAAGGGGAAACGTGTGCGCTTACCCCGGACCAAGCCTTGCGCGCCCGACGTGGTCGCCAGGACTTCATATCCCTGGCTGCGCGCCTTGGCCGCCGCCTCTTCCGCATGCTGGGCTTCGAACTCCAGCGACACCAGGCGGCCCGCGCTTATCGCCCGTACCTGATAGCGCATATTACCAGTTCACGATATCGACGTTGTCATCGCTACCGCCGGGCTGGCCGTCCTTGCCCAGGGAATAGAGGTCGAAATCCCCATGCTCTCCGGGCGACTTGAACTGATAAGGCCGCCCCCAAGGGTCGTTCGGCACGCTCTTCTGCAGGTAGGGCCCTGCCCATTTGCTTTCGCCCGCAGGCGCGGTGTTCAAGGCAAGCAGGCCTTGCTCGGTGGTGGGATAATGCCCGACATCGAGGCGGTATTGATCCAGCGCCTTTTCCAGCGCGCCGATCTGCGCGCGCGCCGTCTTGACCTCGGATTTGCCGAGCTGGGCAAAATACTTGGGCGCCACGTAACCGACCAGCAAACCCAGGATGACCAGTACCACCAGCAACTCCAGCAAGGTAAACCCTGCCTGGCGCTGATTCATTGAATAGGGGTTCTTCATAGCGGCATTGCCAGGTTCCACCCGGCGTTCATACATAAGATTTGATGCCCAGCATAGCCACGATTTATGACGTTTTCATTAAACCCAACCCAGGCAGTTGCTGGCGCCAATCAAGCCTTCCGTTGCAGCCGGCTGTCATAATTCTGCAACCTTAACGTGCATAATCTGGGCGGCACATCGTGATCACTTGGTCGCTTTGATTTGCCCATACGAAGGCCCGGCACCCTGCCTCATGAACACTGCAACCCATTTCAGATTCAGCCACAGTGACGACAATCCCACCGTCAAACGCCTGTTGCGGACGGTGGCGCCCGTACCGGACGACATGCCCTGCCTGCAGGTACTGGCCATCTTCCAGGAAAACCAGCATATTTTTGCCCTGCCCGTGGTCAACGCGCAGCACCAGCCCGTAGGAATAGTGGAACGGCACGCCTTCATGGAAATCTTCATCAAGCCATATACCCATGAGATCTACGGCAAGAAGCCGGTTGCCGAATTCATGAACCAGAAACCGCTGATCGTCAGCAGTCACACCTCGATTGACGACATCTCTCGCATCATCATCGATGCGGGCATGCAGCATATGGTGAGCGGCTTCATTGTCACGGAGCAGGGCAGATACGCCGGCATCGCCAACGGTCACGACCTGCTCGATGAAATCACGCAACGCAAGCAGGCCAATTTGTTCTACCTGGCCCATTTCGACCAGCTCACCAAATTGCCCAACCGGGTGTTGTTCATGGACCGGCTGTCGATGACGCTGGCGGAAGCCTGCCGCACCAATACGCAAGTCGGCCTGCTGTTCATCGACCTCGACAAGTTCAAGCACTTCAACGATTCCATGGGGCACGCCTTTGGAGACCAATTGCTGATCGCGCTGGCAGGCATCCTGACCCGATGCTCGCGCGAGATGGACACCGTGGCCCGCCTCTCGGGGGACGAGTTCACTATCATCGTGGACAACATCAGTAGCCAGAAGGATTTGGACAGCTTATGCTGGCGCATCCTCGACACCTTGAAGCTGCCGCAGCAGATCATGGGGCGCGAAGTCTTCATCTCCGCCAGCATCGGCACCGCCATCTACCCGCTCGACGACGAAGACGCCAACAACCTGCTGGTCAAGGCAGATGCGGCCATGTACGAAGCCAAGCGCAGTGGGCGCAACACTTATCGCCATTATGCCGCGGGCATGCAGCTGTACTCGCTAGACCGCATGTCGCTGGAAACCGACCTGCGCCTGGCCATCGAGCGCAACGAGTTCGAACTGTATTACCAGCCGCAAATTGCGCTCGACAGCGGCAGGGTGGTCGGCAAGGAAGCCCTGATCCGTTGGCACCATCCGCAACGCGGGCTGCTCACGCCAATCCACTTCATCGAGATTGCCGAGGAAACCGGCCTGATCGTGGCGATCGGCCAATGGGTGATCAGCGAAGCCTGCCGTCAGCACCAAGCTTGGCTGCAGGCCGGGTTCCAGCCCATGCGTATCTCCGTCAATATTTCCGCGATGCAGTTCTACCAGAGCGACTTCTGCGAGATGGTGGAAAACATCGTCACCGAAACGGGGATCGACCCAGCCTATCTTGAGTTCGAACTGACCGAGAGCATGTTCATGCAGGATGCGGATGCCGTGGTGCGCACGTTGCGCAAGCTGCACGGGCTCGGCATCAAACTGGCGATTGACGATTTCGGCACCGGCTACTCCAACCTCAGCTACCTGCGCAAATTCCCGATCGACCGCCTCAAGGTCGACCAGTCCTTCATCAAGGGCATAGAACACGAGCCGATCAATGTGGAAATCGTCAAGACGATCGCGGCATTGGCGCGCAGCATGTCGCTGGAACTGGTGGCCGAAGGCGTGGAGACGGACGTGGAGCTGCATTGGGCGGAAAGCAGCGGTTGCACATTCGTACAGGGCTACCGCTTTTCCCAGCCGCTGCCGGCAGAAAAATTCACGCGCTGGGTGACGGAATACAAATACCAGGCCAGCCAGCATTCGCTGGCGAATATATAGGCGGGTTTACTTCTTGACGATGGCGCGCGGCTGCTTGCGATGCCAGCGGCCGAACACCCCGACCAGCCCCAGCAGCAGCATCCAGAAAGTCGAAGGCTCGGGCACCGCGCTCACCTGCCAACCGATGTCGGCCAGCGCCGCATAATCAAGATCGCTCATATATTCCCGATTTCCCGGTGCAGTTCCGGGATCCATCAGGTTGGCAACAGGAACACCATCCATGGTTCCATACACGCCATAGGCCCAGTGGGCGCCTGCGCCATCCACGGGTACGGCGTCGCCGTATACCGCAACCGCGTGCCCACCAGTAAAGACCCATCCACCGTCACCTTGCTGCAATAGGGCCCGCCAGGCAGGAGAGGCGCCGAATCCCAGCAAGTGCGCCAACTCATGCGTTGCCGTCGTCAAAAAATCCGGTTGCCCTGCGGACAAGCCGTCGTCGTCCAACCCAAGATACCAGTCATGATGACTATTGAACCAGATGGAACCACCCCATGGACCGAAATCCGTGGCAATTTCATCCAGCGCGCCTTCCTGGCCGCGCACCGCCACGGTATCCAGGAAATCCTGGCTGCCCTGGGCACGTACAGTGCCGGAACCGGCAGCGCCAAGCACAGAGCCGTTGAAGGAGGATGCGCCCACGAAAATCACCAGGCTGTTTTCCGGTACAAGCAAGTCCGTCACCGTGACATTCTCGATCCAGCTGTTCCAGCTGGGATGCTGGAACCTCACGCTCCAGCCATCGCCTGCGCCAGGCTGGATCGCCGACAGGTTGTCGGCCAATCCGCTGAATACCGAGGCCACCTGCTGCAACACGCCGCGCCGCATCAAACCCGCATCGCTATCGGTGCTGAACCAACCGTTGCGATCAAACCGGTAATCAAAAATGATATCGAGCGCATGGGCCGAGCTTGAGACCAAGGCAAGACCGGCGAACAAGGCTGCTTTCAGGGATTTGTGCAGTGAATGCATGATGCAATTCCGAAAATCATTATTGAGAATCATTATATATTTTATCAATAATGATTCTCAATATTATTTTATAGGCAAATGCTTCGCTTCACTGCACTCCAAATAAAAAGCCCCGTAGAAACGGGGCCTTGGAATTTCAGCATTGCCTTACATCAGAACGGAATGTCGTCCTCGAAATCATCGAAGTTGCCACCGCCAGCGGGCTTGGAAGCCGGAGCGGGCGCTGGACGCTGGGCAGGTGCAGCTTGCTGCCTTGGAGCAGACTGGCCGTAGTCCTGGTTGAAGTCATCGCCGCCGCCGTCATAGCTCGCTCCGCCGCTGCCTCCACCGTCGCGACCGCCCAGCATCTGCATCTGGTCGGCAATGATCTCGGTGGTATAGCGGTCCTGACCTTCCTTGGTCTGCCACTTGCGGGTTTGCAGGCGGCCCTCGATGTAGACCGGGCGTCCCTTCTTCAGGTACTCGCCCGCAATTTCCGCGAGCCGGCGATACATGACGATATTGTGCCACTCGGTGCGCTCCTGGCGCTGGCCGTTCTTGTCTTTCCAGTTGTCGGTGGTGGCAATGCTGAAATTGGCCACCGCTTCACCGTTGGGCATATAGCGCACTTCCGGGTCGCGGCCCAGGTTGCCTACCAAGATTACTTTATTGACCGATGCCATCCTTAACCCCTTATCAATTGCAGCGCTGCGGAATCATCCCAGTCCGCCTGCATATCCACTTTCAATATCACCATGCCCTCTGCGGGCAAGACAACCGACTCCTTCACGCCGGGCAACGCCGCCAGATGCCGCGACAATTGCGCCGCATCATACGCGTGCCCTTCCGGCAGGTGGTACATTCTACTACGTACCGCCGCAGGTGCGCGCATTGTCGTCACGCTGACCAGCCATAGCACCATGAGCGCGCCGCAGAAGGCGAACACCGCCGTATATCCGTATTGGCTGGACAGCCAGCCGCCCGACACGCCGCCGACGAATATGCCCAATGACTGCGCCGTGTTGAACACCCCGATCGCCGTGCCCTTGGCTGCGGCAGGCGCCTGCTTGGAAATAGTGGAAGGCATGATCGCTTCCAGCACGTTGAAGGCGATGAAGAAGGTGGTCAGCGCCGCCATGATGCCCCAGAAACTGTCGATCATGAGGCCGAATGCGAGTTCTGCCAGCAGCATCACGGCGACACTGATGACGAACACCTGCTTGAGCTTGGCCTTTTTCTCGCCGACGATGATGGCAGGCACCATGAGGACAAGGGAGATCACCATGATCGGCAGGTAGATCATCCAATGGTCGTTCTCGCTCAGTCCGCTGGTCTGCTTGATCGCGAACGGCACCACGACGAACATCGCCATATGCGAGGCATGCAATGCAAAAATGCCGAAATTGAGCCGCAACAGCTGCGTGTCCTGCAATACAGGCCCCAGCTTGGCCGGCGCGGCCTGGGTATCGGAATGGAACCGGCTGACTTCGGGATTGGGCACCAGGTATTTAATATCCAGCATCGCCAGCAAGGCCAGAATGCCGGTGAGCACGAAAATGCCGGAAACCCCGATCCACTGGTTGAGGGTAGGCCCGAGGATCAGCGACAGCGCAAAGGTGATGCCGATGCTGCCGCCTATCATCGCCATCGCCTTGGTGCGGTGCTCCTCGCGCGTGAGGTCGGCCACCAATGCCGTCACCGCGGCGGATACCGCGCCCGCGCCCTGGATAGCGCGGCCGATGATGATGGTGTGGATGTCGTCCGCCGTGCCGGCGACGAAGCTGCCGACTGCAAAGATCAGCAGGCCGATGTAAATCATGGTCTTGCGGCCGAAACGGTCGGACGCCATGCCGAACGGCAGCTGGAACAAGGCCTGCGTCAACCCATAGGCGCCCAGCGCCAGGCCGATATAAAAATGGTCATGCCCGGACGGCAGGGTTTCCGCATAGATGGCGAAGATCGGCAGGATCAGGAACATGCCCAGCATGCGCAGGCCGTAGATCGAGGCCAGGCTCAGGGTGGACCGTAGTTCAACCGGGGACATGCGTTCAGGCTGTGACATTAAAAATCATTGAATTCAACACGCGAAGTTGCGTATATTAACAGGTTGCCCCATCAGACGTTAACCAAACTCAAGGTAAACAGCCCCTACCCCCATGGACTACATACGTATACGCGGCGCACGCACGCACAACCTGAAAAATGTTTCGCTGGACTTGCCCCGCAACAAGCTGATCGTGATTACCGGCCTGTCCGGCTCCGGCAAATCCTCGCTGGCGTTCGACACCCTGTATGCCGAAGGGCAGCGCCGCTATGTGGAATCCCTCTCCGCCTACGCCCGCCAGTTCCTCGCGCGCATGGACAAGCCCGATGTCGACCTGATCGAAGGCCTGTCGCCCGCCATTTCCATCGAGCAGAAATCCACCTCGCACAACCCACGCTCAACTGTGGGCACGGTCACGGAAATCCACGACTACCTGCGCCTGCTCTATGCGCGCGCGGGCGATCCGGAATGCCCGGACCACGGCATCAAGCTGGAGGCGCAAACCGTCTCGCAGATGGTGGACAGCGTCCTGCTGCTGCCGGAGGACACCAGGCTCATGATCCTCGCGCCGGTAGTGAGCAACCGCAAGGGCGAGCAGCTGGACCTATTCGAGGAGCTCAAGGCGCAGGGCTTCGTGCGCGTGCGCGTCGATGGCGAGATTCACGAGCTCGACAGCGTGCCCAAGCTGGCCAAGACCGTGAAGCATAACGTCGACGTCGTCGTGGACCGCCTCAAGGTGCGCGCGGACGTCAAGCAGCGCATTGCGGAATCCTTCGAAACCGCGCTGCGCCTTGCCGACGGCAAGGCCGTGGCGCTGGAAATGGACAGCGGCAAGGAACACCTGTTCTCCGCCAAGTTCTCCTGCCCGGTGTGCGACTACTCACTTGCGGAGCTGGAGCCGCGCCTGTTCTCCTTCAACAACCCGATGGGCGCCTGCCCCAAGTGCGACGGCCTGGGCCAGATCAGCTTCTTCGATCCCAAGCGCGTGGTCGCCTTTCCGCACCTCTCGCTTGCCAGCGGCGCGATCAAGGGCTGGGACAAGCGCAACCAGTTCTATTTCCAGATGCTGCAAAGCCTGGCTCAGCATTACGGATTCGACCTGGAGACGGCTTTCGAGGCATTGCCCGATGAAGTGCAGCAGGTGCTGCTCAACGGCAGCGGCAAGGAAGCGATCACTTTCCAGTACCTCAACGAGCGCGGCAAGCTCTATGAAAAATCCCATACCTTCGAGGGCATCCTCAACAACTTGCAACGGCGTTATCATGAAACCGATTCCATCACGGTGCGCGAGGAGCTGTCCAAATACCTCAACTCGCAAGCCTGCCCGGATTGCGGCGGCACGCGCTTGCGCCGCGAGGCGCGCCACGTCAAGGTAGGCGGCAAGAACATCCATGAGGTGTGCGAAGCCCCGCTGCGCCAGGCACTGCATTTCTTCGAGCATATCGAGCTGACAGGGCAAAAGCTCGCCATTGCGGACAAGATCGTGCAGGAAATCGGCAGCCGGCTGAAATTCCTCACCAATGTCGGGCTGGAATACCTCTCCCTGTCCCGTTCCGCCGAAACCCTTTCGGGCGGCGAGGCGCAGCGCATCCGCCTGGCCTCGCAGATCGGCTCCGGCCTTACCGGCGTCATGTATGTGCTTGACGAACCTTCCATCGGCCTGCACCAGCGCGACAACGACCGCCTGCTGCAGACCTTGGTGCGCCTGCGCGACATCGGCAACAGCGTCATCGTCGTCGAGCACGACCAGGATGCCATCATGGAAGCGGATTATGTAGTGGATATCGGCCCCGGGGCAGGCGAGCATGGCGGCAACATCGTGGCCGCAGGCACCCCGGCCGAAATCCAGAACAACCCACAATCGCTTACCGGGCAATATCTCAGCGGCGCCAAGGAAATTGCCGTCCCCAAGAAGCGCCACGTCCCTGATCCCAAGCGCTGGCTCAAGCTGACGCAGGCCAGCGGCAACAACCTCAAGAACGTGGACCTCGCGTTGCCGGTCGGCCTGCTCACTTGCGTCACCGGCGTATCAGGCTCGGGCAAGTCCACGCTCATCAACGATACCTTGTACCGCGTGGTCGCACGGCATCTTTACGGCAGCTCGACCGAGCCAGCGCCTTTCGAGGAAATCTCCGGCCTGGAATTCTTCGACAAGGTGGTGGATGTCGACCAAAGCCCGATCGGCCGTACACCGCGCTCCAACCCGGCCACCTATACCGGCGTATTCACGCCGATCCGCGACCTGTTTGCCGGCGTGCCGGAAAGCCGCGCCCGCGGCTACGGCCCCGGCCGCTATTCCTTCAACGTCAAGGGCGGACGTTGCGAAGCCTGCCAGGGCGATGGCGTGATCCGCGTCGAGATGCATTTCCTGCCGGATGTCTACGTGCCTTGCGACGTCTGCAAGGGCCACCGCTACAACCGGGAAACACTGGAAATCCATTACAAGGGCAAGAACATCCACGAAGTGCTGGAAATGACCGTGGAACAGGCGCGTGAATTCTTCGATGCCGTGCCCGTGGTCGCCCGCAAACTGCAGACGCTGCTCGATGTCGGCCTCGGCTACATCACGCTGGGCCAGTCCGCGACCACGCTGTCGGGCGGCGAGGCGCAGCGCGTAAAGCTGGCGCTGGAACTATCCAAGCGCGATACCGGCAGGACCCTCTATATCCTCGACGAACCCACCACTGGCCTGCATTTTGCCGACATCCAATTGCTGCTCGACGTATTGCACCGTCTGCGCGACCACGGCAACACCATCGTCATCATCGAGCACAACCTGGACGTCATCAAGACCGCGGACTGGATCATCGACATGGGCCCGGAAGGCGGCGATGGCGGCGGCACCATGATTGCCTGCGGCACGCCGGAAGAAGTTGCTGATACCAAGGCCAGCTATACAGGCAAGTACCTGAAGCCGATGCTCAAGCGCTGAAACGGCATACCATCTCCGAAAGGGCGAGCGCAGCGAAGCCAAGTCGCTGTTGCTTTTGACCTTGGGTTTGGTTTCCCCGTCTGGCTGCGCCGAGTAGCGGAAATCTGTCTGGAAAAAGAGCTTGCGTCTGTCTGAGCGAAGCGAGTTCAGCAAGCTCCCAGACAGATTGAGCAACGCAGGGAACCGGGAGCTTGCTCCCGGCGCAGACTCCGGGGTCGCCTTTGCTTTGGTTACTTTTATTTGGCGAAGCAAATGAAAGTAACTCGCTGACAAGCGAAAGGCAACGGGCCAATGGTCTGCAACAGTGGTCAAGACCATTGATCCTTCAACATCCCAATCCCATCAAGCTCAACGATTTTCCGTCTTCATCAATACTGCAATTGGCGGGAGGATGGGTTTCGCCCCGCCGGGCGAGTATCTTTCTTTTGTTTCGCCAAAAGAAAGATACGAAAGAAAAGGCGACCCGATTGTCTGCGACCCGGAACGTTGTTCCGGGCAACCTGCGTTGCTCGCTTTTAATGGGGACTGGCTGAACTCGCTAACGCTCAGACAGACGCCAGTCCTTAATCCATTAAAAGCTGCGCTACTCGGCGCAGCCAGACGGGGAAAGCAACGTCAAACCCGCACTTGGCTTCGCTGCGCTCGCCCTAATAAAAAAAAAACGGCCTTCCTTATGGAGAGCCGTTTTCATTTAGATAGTACTTTTAGCTTTACTGCTCAAGCTGCCTTACGGCGGCGTGCTGCAAAACCTACCAAGCCAAGGCCGGCCAGCAGCAAGGCATAAGTTTCTGGTTCCGGCACAGCCGCAATCGTCAGGTTGGTCTGGCCAGGGCTGCCGATATCGCCCACTGTGGAACGCCAGGAGCCTTCGGAATCGCCCACTTGCGACAACACCCAACCGTGTACGTTGTTTTCACCCAGCACGTCCACGCTGCCAGGAATACCGCTGTTGTAGCGGGCGCGAATACCACCAATGGTATTGTCGCCATAGGTCAGGCGGTCCACCAGGTTTTCATCGGCATCGTAGATGTTGATTTCATCAGCGCGGCCCAGATTGGGGTTAAAGTCGCCGATGATCTTGACGGAGTCATCCAGGCCCCAGCGGGTACGGAACAAGTCAGCGCTGATTTCGGTCAGGATGACGGACTCGCCGGCCTTGACGATACCAAAATCGGACAGGTCGAAAGTAAAGCTTTGACGGCTGTCGTCGTCGTAGCTCCAGTAAGTGAAATCGACATCGAATTGGCCAAGGTTGGTAAGCTCGATGTACTCGCCCTTTTCATCCGCAACGCGGCTCTGGTAGTTCCACTCGGTGATATAGACGTTGTAGGCGTTAGCCGCGAAAGCAGGAACGGCGGTAAAAGCGCTGGCAGCGAGAACACCGGCAGCAATCAATTTATTGATGACATTCATGATTAACCTCTCTGATTTGAAATATTATTTAAGGAACAACAACACAGGCACTACAGAAAACGCTTTATGCAACACGGCGGCGACGCGCAGCGAGACCAAGCAGACCCAGGCCGGCCAGCAGCAGTGCATAGGTATCAGGTTCAGGCACGGCAGGCGTCGGACGCAGGAATACAAACACGCGAGGCTGTTCATCAGAAATATAAATATTGCCCAGTTCATCAATCGTCACGCCTTCGGCAGTGCCACTCAGACGGCGGAGATCGATGGAGCCCAGTATTTCGCCGGTACGAGTCACTTCCAGCAGCAGGCGTGACTCCTGGCTGATGATCAGCAGGTTGTCGTCCAGGCCGGTTCCGAGGAATGAAGGCACGGTAGCAAGCACTTGCACATCGGAAAGGTCCTGCAAGCCAAGCAGCGCGGCATTGAACAAAATGCTCTGGCTGCCTGTGCGGGCATCGAAATCAACTTCAGCCTCGTAAATTGCCTGAGGATTCTTTTCCTTCACGGCAATCAAGGAGTTAGTACGCGGATCCCAGCTCAAGCCCTCCAGGCCCTCGTTATTGCTGTAGCTACCGAAAGAGTAGGCAGGTGTAACTGAGGAAAGGCTCAGCGTCGTGCCAGCCTGGTAATCAATCTTGTACACGCTCTGGGTACGCTCTTCGCCCAATGCGAACTGGCCGTTGCCGATATAAGTCAAGGATTCGGCGTCGAAATTAGAGCCAAAATTCAGTGTCATATGACCGACGACTTCGCCGGTCTTGGTCACTTCGACGATGGCTTCGGCCTCATCGCCGACGACGAACAAGGTGCCGGTATCCCAGTTGTAGGTAATGGCCGAGGCTTCGCCTACCATGCCTATCTGGCCGGGCAGGTTGAATCTGTAACCCAGGGTATAGTCGGAAAGGTTGAGAGAAGGTTGGGCAAATGCCAGGGCAGACATGGAAAGCCCGGCAAGGAGCACTAGAGTACGCGCAATCATTTGAAATTCCCCTAAAAATGGTGATGCAAATATTGTTGATAGTGATCAAGCGGAGGGAATATTGCAGACGGCGAAAGACAACAGGATGAAGACATGCATAGTCCTTCACCTAGTCTTGAAAACAGGCTCGAGAGACTATTTGCCTTTAAAATGAAGAAAGAAAATGTGCCACATTCGCCGACGCAATGCGGTCGAATAGCAACTTGATAAGAAAAGATAATTAGTTGCTGATGTGCAGCTTCATGGCTTGATGCGGGATGCCCGCATCCATGTACTCTTCGCCGACGCCGTGGAATCCGGCCTGCTCATAAAAAGCCAGCGCATGGGTTTGGGCGGAGACGTGGATATCGAACCAGCCGTTTTGCCGGCACGACTCGATGGCTGCCTGCAATAGCGCTTGGCCGACGCCTTGCCTCCGCCAGGCCTGCAAGACGGCCATGCGGCCAATGCTGCCGTCGCTGAGGATACGCGCACAACCGATCGACTTGCCGTCCTCTGCGACGGCAAGCAAATGCAGGGCCGTCTCGTCCAAGCCGTCCCACTCCAGCTCGGCCGGCACATGCTGCTCGTCAATGAAAACTTGCTGGCGAATCGCCGATATCTGCGTTTGATCGCTTTCCCAGTCAGCCTGCCTTACATAAAAGCTCATGTCAGTGTTCTTTCTTTTCTTGTGAGGGAAATTCATGCCGGCCCAGCCATGCAGCGATCACAAGTATTGCGGTGCATGGCGCTTACAGGCATCATCTATGCTCGCCTCGATTGATGAAATCGATATAAAAATTAACGTAGACACATGTTTGTGTACTTGGACGAGAAGGTAAGACGATGACGAAGTTTTTAGGTTTCCTTGGACGTATTCTATTGGCGCAAATTTTCCTGGTCGCCATCCTGTTCCAGCTGGCGATCATCTTTCAAAACCCCAGCGGCTACGAGCAATATCAGATGTATCTCGGCCACTTCGGCTTGCCGGGCGTTTTCGCGCCCTTGATGATCCTGGTGCAGTTGATTTTTGGCCTGAGCCTATTGCTGGGCTTCAAGACCAAGCTGTCCGCCTATGTGCTGGCAATCTATGCGATCTTCGTCGCCATCTTCCTCAAGCTGCCCGACCCTACCCCCGGCAGCGGCTTGATCGGCCTGATGCAGTACCTTGCCCTGGCCGGAGGCTATATCACCCTGGCCTTGCACGCGCCGACGGCATTCAGCCTGGACAACCTGCGCAAACAATCCTGACGGCAGCTCATGCACACAAAAAAGGGCGGTTTGACCGCCCTTTTTTATTTTTAATTTCGATATTCAAGCCTCGGCCAAGTTGCGCGGTATCTTGAACACCACGTTTTCCACCACGCCGTTGAGTTCCTGCACCTCGGCAGCCCCCAGCTCCCTGAGCTTGTTGATCACTTCCTGCACCAATACCTCGGGTGCGGAAGCGCCCGCAGATACGCCTACGCGCTTCTTGCCGGCGATCCAGGCAGGATCGAGGAAAGAGGCGTTATCGATCATGTAGGACTCGATCCCCTGGTTCTGCGCCACTTCGCGCAAACGGTTGGAATTGGAGCTGTTGGGCGAGCCCACCACGATCACGAGATCGCAATCCCGCGCCATGACCTTGACAGCATCCTGGCGGTTCTGCGTCGCGTAGCAGATGGAATCGCTGCGCGGCGGGGTGATCTCGGGGAACCTGGCCTTGAGCGCGCTCACGATCGATGCGGCATCGTCGATCGACAAGGTCGTCTGCGTCACATAGGCCAATTGCGCCGGGTCTTTCACCTGCAGCGTCGCCACATCCTCCGGCGACTCCACCAGGTACATGCCGCCCTCGGATTGGCCCATGGTGCCTTCCACCTCGGGATGCCCCTTATGGCCGATCATGATGATTTCCTTGCCGGAGGCGCGCATCTTGGCCACCTCGATATGCACCTTGGTCACCAACGGGCAAGTGGCGTCGAACACCTGCAGGCCGCGGGCTTCCGCCTCGGCACGCACGTCCTTGGAAACCCCGTGCGCGCTGAAGATCACGGTATTGCCGGCGGGCACCTCGTCCAGTTCCTCGACGAAGATCGCGCCTTTTTTCTTGAGGTCATCCACCACGAACTTGTTGTGCACCACTTCGTGGCGCACATAGATAGGCGCGCCGAATTTCTCCAGCGCCTGTTCGACGATAATGATCGCGCGGTCTACGCCTGCACAGAACCCGCGCGGGTTGGCTAATACAATATCCATAGTCTCTCTACAATGTCGCTCGCTGCAACGCTTGTCACTGGCCCAGCCAGTGGGCAAACGTCAGCAGCAGCAATAATCCGATCAGCAATACCAGCACGCGCCAGACGAGGCCCACCGCGCTGCGCAGGTAGTCCGCATCGGCGGCATCGCCCAAGCCGATTTCAGGGCGGAACACCAGAATGCCGTTCATCGGCAACGGCTCGCCTATCCTCACGCCCAATGCGCCTGCGCCGCTCGCGAGGATCATGCCCATCGCCTTGTCCGGCCAGGTCTCGGCCTGGGAGCGCCAGCAATAGATCGCGTCCTCGAAATCCCCCACGATCGCAAAACTGCCCGCGGTCACGAATGCAGGCGGCCAATTGAGCCAGCCGAACACCTTGCGCGCCCAGTCATTGAAGGGCGTCGCCTCATTCGGTTGCCACTCCATGGTAACGATATGGGATAACCGGTAGAACAACGCGCCAGCAGGGCCGAGGATGACAAACCAGAAAATCGGCGCAAACAGGCCGTAATGGGAGCGCGACAAGACCGTCTCCACGCTCACCTGCGCTACCTGGGTCAGCGTGAAGCTGTCGCTGTCGATTTTCTCCCACTGCCCCAGCAAGAGGCGGGCCTCGTCGATATTGCCGGTGCGCAATGCGGCAATGATCTCCTCTGCACGCGGGCCGAACTGGCTCAAGCGCAAGGTGAAGTAAAGCAGCGCCACGCCGAATACGATGCCGAGAATCGCGTTCACCTGCAGCAGCACGTAATAGACCGCGCCGACCAGCAGGCTGGGCAACAGCACGACCAGCGCCCAGGCCGTCATGCCCTGCAGGCGGTTGCCGCCGTTGAAGTTACGCTCGAGCAGCTGGACCAAGGGCGCGACGATTTCCTGCAACCAGTCCAGCTTGCGATGCGGCCGGTAGTAAGTCAACGCCAGCGCGCCAATCAGTGCAATGAAGTTCAAGGCGATTCTCCCGCATTGCGTTCCGTATTCTGTTCCGCTTCCTCGACCGGCTCCAACGGCATTTCGACACTCAGCACGCTATCATCCACAATCTCCACTGTGGGCAGGTTCAAGGTCGTATCCTTGGCTTTGACGAAATCCAGCACTTTGGAATACGTCTTGCCGTAAGCAAGCAAGGGATGTGCCTTGATGCTCGCGACAAACACCTTGCGCACAGGCACGGTATCCACCTGGATCGGTGCGGCCGGCTTGGCGTCGGCGTCAATGATGAACCCTGCGCGCGCATGCAGCTCCTTGTAAGGCGTGGTGCGCGGATCGCTGAAGATCAGGGTGATTTCCGGGCCGGGCTTTATATTCTGCTCCACCAGTTCGTGCAGCACTTCTTCCTGCTTGCTGGAAAGCTTGGAATACGGCCCTTCGGCTTCCAGGTAGGCGTAACGGTAATTGCCGCGCTCGGCGATCTCGACATCGGCAGATGAAAACAAACCCCACCACCACAGCACCAGGGTCACAGGAATCAGGAATACCAGCAGGAAATAAGGTAATTGTTTTTTCACGGTCTTGACCACACCATCAGACAATTGTCCGCAACGCGCCTTGCGGGCCTGAACAACAGGCTGAGGCTACTGTTATTGTTACTGGCAAACGATACCACAGACACAGCTTGTCTTCATCATAACTTTCAATCCTCCGCAGGCAGGCCGGATTGCCTGCATGAGAGGCTGTTCACGATATTTTCGCCAGAGAGGCAAGCGACAAATCGCCGCCGGACAATGCGCATCAAATCCCAGTATAATGGCGGCTTTTGCGTTTAATGCCGCCAGAGCCACGATGAAAAACACCGCAACCCTACTTGTGACATGTCCCGACCGCAAGGGCATCGTCGCATCGATTGCCGATTTTCTCTACCGCCACGATGCCAACATCCTGCATGCGGACCAGCACCAGGATGCCGAGAACAGCCTGTTCCTGATGCGCGTCGAATTCGACCTGGACGGCGCAAAAGTCGACCTCGACAACTTCAACGAACATTTTTCGCCGATTGCCGGCCAGTTCAGCATGGATTGGGAACTCAAGGGCTCCCAGCGCCGCGCGCGCATGGCCATCATGGTCTCGCAATACGACCACTGCCTGGTCGACCTGCTGCACCGCCACCAAAGCGGCGAACTGGATTGCGACATCCCGCTCATCATCAGCAACCATCGCGATACTGAAAACCTCGCCAAGTTCTACGGCATTCCTTTCTTCCATATCGAAGTCTCCAAGGAAAACAAGGCCGAGGCAGAAGCGCGGCAATTCACCTTATTCGACGAATACCAGGTCGACCTCATTGTACTGGCGCGCTACATGCAGATTCTCTCGCCGGATTTCGTCAAACGCTACCCGCACCGCGTCATCAACATCCACCACTCATTCCTTCCAGCATTCATCGGCGCCCGTCCCTATCACCGCGCTTTCGAGCGCGGGGTCAAGCTGATCGGCGCCACCAGCCACTATGTCACGGAAGTCCTGGACGAAGGCCCCATCATCGAGCAGGATATCGCCCGCATTTCCCACCGCGACCAGGTCGAAGACCTGATCCAGAAAGGTCGCGACCTTGAGCGCGTCGTATTATCCCGTGCCGTGCGCTGGCACATCGAAAACCGCATCCTGCTCTACGCGAACAAAACCGTCATTTTCGATTGATCGACAGAACTGCCAAGAAACCGACAATAGTGACGGGACATCGACATTCCCGTCGCTGAATTTTACTGCCTCCCTCCCTCTTCCGCGTCGCCTTCAACACGGCAGCTATAGTCCGATAGGACTAAAAACCCCATAAAAACAATGACATTTAATTAGCACATCATTAGACTAGCCCGCGGTTCACCACAGTGGCGCAATAAATGCTGGTGATGAACCGATTGTTATCCATATGGAATGCCAAAAACTAAATGCAATTCACAATGGTTGACATTCAAGAAATGTGTTTTGAGCTAGATTGAAACAAGGGTGGAAAAAATTCCAACCCGGTATCTATAAAAATCATTAAGGGTTGAACGTGTCAAACAACCGCAAACACTTCATGTTTAAATGTACATGGCCTATGTTAGTGGTGACAGCAGCCTGGGCTGCCGAACCGCAAGGGGAAATCACTAATGCACCTGCCAGCGCATTGCAGACTGCTTCGAGCGCCGCACATGCGGCGGTTGAAGCCGCCAATGCAGCTGCCGCAGCCGCGACGGCCGCAGCCAGTGCCGCTACCGCGGCGGCTAATGCAGCCAGCGAAGCGGTCAAGGCGACCGAGCAGGGCCTGAAACAGCCGCAGCTGGTAGTCGCGCCGACAACACCCGAACAACTGGCCGCGCCTCCTGCTGCCGCAGCGCCCGCGCCTGTTGGCAGCACAATCCAGCAACAACAGGCAGCCGCCCAGGCCCCTGTCGCTCCGATTGGCCTGCAATCGCTCAACCTGGACCTGCCGACCCAAGCCCAGTCAGCGACCGCAGTCGATGAACTGCACTTATCGCGCCTGTTCGGCATCAGCACCATTCCCGTGGCGGTTGCCAATGAAATCCACAATGAATACCTGAGCAGCGAATACGCGGAGCAAGTCCACTCCGCGCAATTGCCGGCTACCGTCACCGACACCATGGATATCCGCGCGGCCACCGATGCCGCGGTGGACTTCAGCCGCGACGTGCATATCGCCGACGAACGCGTGAACCAGGCAGAAGCGCAATCCAAGCAGGCACGCGGCCTGCTGCTGCCCAATCTTTCCGTGCGCTACGGCAAGGGACGCGAAATATCGTCGCCCTCCTCCGCCATCGACGCACGCACCGGCTCCCGCATGGAAGAGTCGCACCATACCCGCACCGACCGCGTGATCACACTGCGCCAGCCGTTGATGGACCTGCCCAGCATCTATGACTGGAAGCGCCGCCAGGCCGTCATCAACTCGCGCGAGGAAAGCCGCCGCGGCAGCCAGGGCGATGCCTGGCTTTCCACCGTCAACGCCTACCTCGGCCTGACCACCAGCCGGCTAATCGCCGACCTGTCGCTGGGTTACGAGAACCAGCTCAACGAGCTGTTCACCTACGTGGACAAGCGCGCCACCGCGGGCGCTTCCAGCGATGCCGACCGCGAGCGCGTGCGTGCGCGCAGCCTGTCCGCCCGTTCGGCACGCACCCAGCAGGAAGCCGCCCACTCGGCCGCCAGCATTGAATTCCTGCGCCTGACCAACGTCGCGCCGCAAAACATCCGCCTGCCTGAGCGCGAGGACATGGGCGTCATCCCGTCCACGGCTGCCGATGCCATCAAGATCGCGATGAACAACAACCCGGACATCGCCTCGATACGCGAAGAGCTGCGCGCTTCCCAGATCGACCAGAACGTCGCGCGTTCCCGTTATGCGCCGCGCCTGGACCTCGAGCTTTCTAGGTGGACCACCGATAACGCCGGCGGCCCCGTAGGCGAACAGGACGACAAGCGCTTCATGGTGGTATTGAACTGGAACCTGCTCAACGGCGGCAGCGATTACTACATGACCAAGGAAAAGCTCTCGCGCATCGAGGAAGTGCGCTACCGCCTCGACGACCTGCAGCGCCGTATCAGCCAGGCCATGATCTCGCAATACGCCATCCTCGAATCCTCCCGCGAGCAACTGGTGGCAGGGTATCGCGAACTGAACGCCATCACGTCGGCCGCCAACGCCATGTCGGAGAAGATGTTCGCGGGCAACCAATCCCTGCTGGACCTGCTGGATGTCTACGACCGCCAGTACCAGGCGCGTACCCGCCTGGTGACGCTGCATGCGCAGGAAATCGACGCCTTGTCGCAGATCAACCGCCTGCTCGGCCAATCGCAGCCCATGACCGTGGTCGCCGCCAGCAAGACGCCTGGCTTCGGCCCGGCCAGCAATAGCACGGACGACGCCGTGACAATGCCGTTGAACCCGCAGGAAGAAGGCACGGCCACGCCGCTGCCCAAGGAATAGTGAGAGAACGCCATGCAGCTTGATAACGAACAGGAAGACTCAGGCATTTTCTGGCCCGGCTACGTCGATGCAGTCAGCAACCTGGTGCTGAACCTGCTGTTTGTCGTGGTGATCCTCACCATTGCCGTGTTCATCTTCGCCATGGAACTGGGACGCCGCCATATCAGCGCCGAAACGCCGGTGGCCCCTCCGGCCGAGGAACAGCAACTGGTCTCCCAGCTGACGCCTTCCGATATGGAGGCGGTGGAATCCACCTCGCATCAATCCGATGACGATGCCGCCCGCCTGCGCCTGCAGGTCGACGCACTGCAAAAGCAACTTGCAGCGCTCAAGGGCAAGGACGATGAAGCCCGCCGCCTCAAGGAGGAGCTGGCCGCATTGCAACACGAGAAGTCTGCCGGCCGCGACAGTCCGCGCCGCGTGGTTTCCGCCACCATCCGCGCCGAAGAGCCCGATATGACCATCACCGGCTCTCAAGGCGGCCTGGTCGTCGATTTTGTCGATGACGCCATCACGATCTCCACCAACGAGGCCGACGAATTGCGCGGTCCATTGCAGGCCATCGTGGAAAGCGGCGGCGCGACCCTGGAAGTCAGCGTGCCTCCGGGCTTCACTGAAGCGCGGCGCCTGGCGTTCTATCGCGCGATGGCGGTACGCAACCTGTTGATCGAAATGAAGCTGCCCGCAGACCGGATCCGCGTTTCCATCGTAGATGGCAACGCCAGGTCGGACAGCTCGCTGGTATCGGTCGTACCGGCTGGCAACACGCCTTAAGCGGGTCGTTGAGCGGCATGAGCTGGCTATGCAAACAATGGAATGCCATGACGCCTTCCCGAGCCTTCGTCCTGGTCAGTGTCCTCGCAGTCGTGGCGCTGATCGCCTGGGCAGCCCTGGCGCGGGTTGACCTGATAGTGCGCACGGTGGGCCGCGTAGTGCCTGCAGGCAAGGCGCAGATCGTGCAGCACCTCGAAGGCGGGATTGTCAGGACCATCCTGGTGCAGGAAGGCGAAGTCGTCAAGGCAGGCCAGCCGTTGATCGAGCTTTCCGACATCAAGGCACGCTCCGACCTCGGCCAGGAGCGCACCAAGCGCGACGCCCTGCGAGGCCGCGAGGCGCGGTTGCTGGCAGAAGCACGCGGCAAGAGCAGCATCGAATTCCCTGCCGACCTGCATGACGCAGAAGTGAAGCAAGTGGAAGCCGCGGCGCTGCAGGCGCGGGTTTCCAGCGTGAATGAAGAATCCCGCGTGTTGCGCGACCAAAGCGCCCAGCGCCGCGGTGAGATTGCCGAGATCGAGACCCGGCGCAGGAACCTGGTTTCGGAGATAGAGCTGGCGCGCCAGCAGCACAGGCTGATCGAAGGCCTGAACAAGAACGGCGCAGCTTCGAAGATGGAGTTGCTGGATGCGGAAAGCCGCTTGCAACGCATGGAGTCGCAACTGCGCGAAGCAGAAGCGGCGTTGCCCCGCCTGAAGGCGGCGCAAGCGGAGATCGAGTCCAAGATAGGCGAGCTTTGGGCGCGCTTCCGTGCGGATGCCACGGCCCAACTGACGGATGTGCGGGCAGAACTGCAAAGGTCCACGCTGGAATTCGAGACCAATGTGGACCGCCTGGACCGCAACATCGTACGCGCGCCGATGGCAGGATTCGTCAACCGCATGATGCTGTCGACGGTGGGGGGCGTGATCAGGCCGGGAGAGCCGTTGCTGGAAATCACCCCGGAAGACGAGCACATCGTGGTGGAAACACGCTCCAGGCCGGACGACCGCGCCAACCTGCGCAACGGCTTGCCGGCGCGGGTGCGCATCGGCGCATTCGACTATGCCACTTACGGCGCCTTGCCCGGCAAGGTCACCGAAGTGAGCGCGGATACGCTGTTCGACGAGCGTGAAGGCTATTACTACCGGGTGAGGGTAGATGTAGGGAGCATCAGCGAAATCAAGCTGGCAAAAACCGCCGGCCCGATCTCGCCGGGGATGTCAGTGACGGCGGATATTGTCGTGGGGAAGCGCACCGTGCTTTCCTACCTGCTGTCGCCGATGATGCGTTTTGGGGATCGCGTATTCCGCGATCCGAGATAAAGATTTTTTGTTAAAGGTAAGTTCCACATGCTGAAGCGACTAAGAATTTATTACTTTTACGCGGCTTTGCCATTTGTGCTGCTTTTGCTGGGGGCTGCCGTCTATCACGAGGCCATCCTCAAGACGCTGGTCGAGAACCCGCATCCGCAGATCAATTACGCCATCTTCTTTATCACCATCCTCGGCGGCATCCTGATCCTGTTCAACGTGCGCCGCCTGCTGAAGGAAGCAAGCAAGCTGGAGGACTATACCGGCGCCGTGCAATCCGGCGAGAGCCCGGCGCAACTGCAGGATAGGGCACAAGCCTACGATGGCGACATCGCCTACGTGCTGCGCATGATGGCCTCCTCCAGCGGCCGCGGCATCGCCCACCAGGAACAGGTCGCCATCGATGCCGAACTCAATAGCGCCGGCCGCCGCCTGACCAACCGCAACGCCCTGCCGCAGTTCCTCACCAGCCTGCTAGTCGGCCTCGGCCTGCTGGGCACGTTCATCGGCTTGCTGGCGACCCTGGACGACATTGCGGTGCTGATTTCCAGCTTCGCCACCATCAACGTCGGGGTAGACAGCCCAGTCGAAGTCTTCCGCGACATGGTATCGCGCATGCGCGCCCCGATGCGCTCCATGGGCATCGCCTTCTCAGCCTCCCTGTTCGGCCTGCTCGGCTCCATCATATTGGGTTTCATGATGGTGGCCGTGCGCCGCTGTACCCAGGAAGTCCTCTCCATCCTCGGCTCCGAAGTGGCTCAGCACATCGAACAAGCAATTGCACGCCTTGCCAACAACGGCCAGGCTGGCAATGTCGCAACGGCAACAGAAGGCGAAACAGTGGTCGTCGAGTCCGGCACTGCCGGCGGCGCTGGCTATCTTGCCAACATGGACCCTGCGGAACTCAAGTTCCGCCGTGAAGTGGCCACCGAGGAAATCCGCGTGCTGCGCCGCATAGAAGAACGCCTGAGCGAGTCCTCGCGCCTGCAGGACCGTGCCTTGCAGGCCGAGCTGGACAACTTCAACAAGCAACGCAGCGAGATGATGCGCGCCATGGCGGACCACAACGAATCCGTCTCGCAATTCCGCGGCGAATTGCAACGCGTGGGCCGCCAGCTCGGCACCATCTTGAGCATGATGGAGCGCGGCAACGCCGATATGCTCTCCCAGCTCAACGACCACTTCTCCGAGTTGATCCAGACCACCGCACGGCAGGGAACCGATCTCTCGCGCATGAGCGACATGATGACGCGTATGACGGACGACTCGATGGAACTGCGCACCAACATCACCAACATGATGGACAGATTCTCGCCTGCCGAGCAACGCGCATTGTTAGCCACACTGCTGGAAGAGGCAGGAAAACAACGCCGTTGATGACGACGGCCCGGTCTTAAGCTTTGAGTGTCCCGGCAATGGCCGGGCAGCAAATTAAAGAAGGAGCACTACCATGGCAATCACCCAACCCGCAGTCACCGAACAGCGCAACGGCCCGAGCACCAAGCAGAACCACGTGACCAACGTCACGCGCGTGCATGCGGACGCGGACGGCATCATCCGCCTGACGGAAAGCCATGGCGCCCTCAAATCGGTAGACGTTGCCGACGTCGACCTGGTGCTGGGCTTTGCCAATGGCAGCTACATCATCATCCCCAACGGCGCGCTCGACGCGCTGGAAGTCGATGCTCCCAAGGTCGAGTTCGACGGCGACAAATTCAACACCAGCCTGACCGAGCTGTTCCAACAGGTCGGCACCGTCGATGCCGCAGATGCCGGCAACCTGCGCATCATCAGCGAGAACATCGATACCCGCCTCACCGAACTGCAGCCGGACGAAATCGACTACGCCTCCCTGTTCATGGCGCTGAACAACCATACATCGGCACCTACAGCGCCTGCTGCCCCATTGCCGCAAGCGCCCACCTTGCCTCAAGCCGCGCAAGTACAGCGCGGCAGCATCAACGGCCGCGGCAACAATAGCGGCGAATTCATGGACGCGATCGTGCCACCTCGGGTGGACCAGCCGTCGACTTATCGCTTGGGAAACCGGGTTGAGTCTGCAGAAACCTTGCGCGATATACAGAATCTTGGTTTACCAGTTATCGATGGACAGTTATATGTCAGCCCTGAATTAAAAACCGGGGCGGATTTCAGAAATGACTTGCCACTGGGTGCACGCGGTGCCGTCGACTCAAGCAATCCATCGCATAACCCTGCAACTCCTGCTGCCCAAGCCCATCGCGAAGTGATTACTGGTACCGCAGGTAATGACAACATCAATTTGAATTCTAACTTCGCTGCAACCGGCGAATGGTCCAAAAATCTCTATATCAGTACCAATGGATTTAATTCCATTGATTCATTCGTCATCATGGCGAACGGAAACTTACCCGCTGGCTTTGATCTGAAACTTAACCCTGCCAGTACCGGCACAATTGGTAAAGATAGTAATGGTAATTGGGTTATTTCCGCTGATGCATTGCAACTTCAGGCAGATGGTTCATATGGCGTTGATCTTGAGCTGGTATATGACTTAACAGCAGACGGTGTCGCTGTCACACCTGTTGATTTTGTTTTGCAAGCAATTATTCACGGCCAAGTAGGGCCTTTCGCCTTCCAAGTATCCAAGGACCTCAATTTTAGTTATCGCGACGCCACAGAAGCTAATGACTTCAACGTCATCGTCGACGGAAAGCCCTGGTTGATATTGCCTGCGCGAGGTATTGGGTATGACATCCATGCAGGTGAAGGCGACAACATCGTCCATGGTGGTGCCGGTAATGACCTCATCACCTCAGGTAACGGTAATAACGAGCTTTATGGCGGAGCCGGGAACGATACGCTGCAAGGCGGCTCTGGTGCCAACAAATTTTTTGGCGACACTGGCAAGGATACCGTGACGTATGAAAATGCAGGAAGCGGCGTGGTTGTCAATTTGCTGGATAACCAAGTCAACAACATCACCAATATCCTGAATGTTGCGCAAAGCGGCAATGCGGCTGGGGACCAGTTTGACAGCATAGAAAACCTAGTAGGTTCGCAATATGCTGACCATTTGATCGGAGACAGGAATGCCAACCATATTTTTGGTGGCGACGGGAACGACACAATTGAGGGCATAGGCAACACAATCGGTAACGGCGGCGATACTCTAGATGGAGGTACTGGCTCCAATACCGTGAGTTATGCGCATGCGGAAGGCAATGTGACAGTCAACTTGGCTCAGAGTTATGGCCAGATTGCTGGATATGAGCGCGACAGCCTCAGCAATTTCGATACCGTCATCGGAGCAGTAAACCATTCCAACACGATCACTGGTAATGGCAATGCCAATCTACTGGTAGGTGGTAATTTGAATGATACCCTGCAAGGCGGCGCTGGTGCCGATACTTTGGATGGCGGTGGAGGCGTTAATACCGCGCTTTATACGACCCAGGTCAATGTATCGTTGACTCCCGGATTGATTACAGCAAGTGGGGATGCCGCAGGGGACGTATTTATCAATATCCGAAACCTTGAAGCCACCACTGGCAACAACCGATTAATTGGCGACGCGCAAGACAATTACATCAAAGGCGGCTCCGGGAACGACACCTTGGCCGGTATGGGCGGTAATGACACCCTTGATGGCGGCGGCGGATCGAATTTTGTCACGTACCAATATACGACTGGCGGTACTGGAGTGAATGTTAACTTGAGTACCGGTTCGGCCACGATTACTGGCTCAGGGAACTCCGTAGGTACTGATACTTTGCTTAACATTCAGCATGTTATTGGTTCCGGATTTGCCGATACAATCAGAGGTTCCTCCGGTAGCAACTATATCGATGCAGGTAATGGCAATGACCTGATTTTCATCAACAATGGCGGTAAGGATACGGTATATGGAGGTGCGGGTGATGATACGGTTGTTGCATCAGTCGATGCCATTACCGGCAATGTTGCCAACAACTGGAGCGACCGGTTCGCCCTGGTTGATGGGCAAGCCGGCAACGACACGCTGGCGCTGGAAGGTTTTATCAATGGCGCAGCCTATGAACTGGCGACGCTGGTAGGCCTGGTGCGCAATATCGAGACCATCGATATTTCCCAGCAGGCCTACGGCCTGCAGGCAAGCTCAACCAATATGACAGTCAGCAGCCAAAGCATCCAGGGATTGATGGGAAGTACAGGTATCAATAGCAACAGCCCTCTCATCAATATCACTGGCGATAATACGGACAAGCTGAGCTTCAGCCTGGGGACAGGCGAAACCGTCTGGTTTGGCGGGGTACAGCTAGGGTCAGCCATTGATTTGACCAATGCCGGCATCTATGCGATTCATGACGCAAGCAACAACATCGTCGCACAAGTGAACTGGACAGTAGTGGCCTAGTGTGAGTAAGGAACAATCGAAGGTATTTTCCCCGTTATCCAGTTTGTGGGCGCTTTTACGCCAACAATGGCTTGAAGTCGGACTCTCCAGCCTATTGATCAACAGCGGCCAGATCCTGCTGCCGCTGTTCTCCATGCTGGTGTACGACAAGATCGTCAGCAATGGCGTATTCGAGACGTTATGGGCGCTGGTGATCGGCATGCTGATCTTCATCGCGCTGGACGTGGGCATGCGCGTCACCCGAAACTGGACGGTGGAGCGGGTGGCGGCGGATATGGCGCGCAAGACGGATGAAGGGCTGTGGCACAAGCTGCTCGCGGACCGCGACATGCCGGCGGGCGGCGTCGCGACGTTCCTGGCGCATTACCGCGACCTGACCAATGCACTCAATTTTGTTTCCTCCACTTATTTACTCGCGATTGCCGACCTGCCGTTCTACCTGCTCTATATGCTGGTGATCGGCTTCATTGCCTGGCCGATCATGATCCTGGTCGGCGTGCTGACCTTGGTTTACGCCGGCATCGGTTATCTCGTGCAACGCCAGACATTGCGCCTCAACCGCGATGCCGAGCAAACCTCCACCCAGCGCATGGCCTATATCGGCGAAGTCTTGCAAGGGATGGAGGTGGTGCGCACCGTTCCGGGCGTCACAGGGTTGCTGCACGGCTGGCGCACGCAATCCGAAAAGGTCAGCGACCTGGAAGCGGCACGCAGGCTTTCCGCCAGCCACAGCAACACGCTTTCCGCCGGCATGATGACGTTCACCACCGTCGCCGTGTTGACGCTTGGCGCCTACCTGATCGAGGCGCGCATGCTGTCCGTGGGCGGCCTCATCGCCTGCTCATTGCTGGCTGCGCGCGCCATGATGCTGGTCACGTCGCTGTACTTGGTGTTGGGCAAATGGGAAGACTTCGCCCGCTCCGCCAAACGCATGGATGCCTTGCTGGAATCCGGCAAGGCCGCGCACGGGGTCAGCCATGACATCGAACAATCCGCCCCGCATGCTTCATTCAAGGTCAGCAAGCCGGAGGCGAGGGGCGACATCACACTGCTGCGCTTAAGCAAGCGCTATCCCGACCGCCCTGCCGCGCTGGACAACGTCACGCTCAATATCGCCGCAGGCGAGAAAATCGGCCTCCTGGGACGTCCGGGCGCAGGCAAGAGCACCTTGCTCAAGCTGATCGCCGGCCTGAGCATTGCGGATGAAGGCGAAGTGTTGATCGACGGCTACGAACTGCATGCCATTTCCCCCGCAGACCGTGCGCGCTGGCTGGCTTACAAGCCGCAGGAGCCCGTGCTGTTTGCAGGCACGCTGGAAGCCAACTTGCTATTGGCGGGCAGCAAACCGAACAGCGAACGCATGGAACGCGCGCTATGGGCCTCCGGCCTGGAGGAAGAACTCAAGCAAGGCCGCCTCACCCTCACCATGGCGATTGCCGACCGCGGCAGCAACCTTTCCGGCGGGCAACGCCAAAAGGTTGCCCTCGCGCGTGCTTTCGCCCAGAGCAGCAACATCCTGCTGCTCGACGAACCCAGCCTGGGGCTGGACCCGGAAGGCGAACAGCTTCTGGCGCAACGCCTGCCGCAGGTGGTGGGCAACGGCAACCTGATCATGATCAGTCACAGTGCCGCCATGATGACGGCGGTTCAGCGCATCATTGCCCTGGACGGCGGCAAAATCGCAGCCGACGGGCCGAAAGAAAGACTGCTGCGTTCCGCTTGATCAATCAAACGGCAATAAAAAAGCCAGCGATTGCTGGCTTTTTTATTTTGGGTGTTTCCTACTTTTGCAATGCCCGCTGGATTTTCTGGTCGGTTTTATATT
Source organism: Methylobacillus draconifructus (assembly GCF_045984355.1). Classification (NCBI taxonomy): domain Bacteria; kingdom Pseudomonadati; phylum Pseudomonadota; class Betaproteobacteria; order Nitrosomonadales; family Methylophilaceae; genus Methylobacillus; species Methylobacillus draconifructus. Next base: position 409,453 of record NZ_JBJQII010000001.1, read on the forward strand.
CGCTCAGCGCATACACGGACCAGATCGCCGCTGGCAGCCAGCCGATGATGGTGATTTGCAGGATCAGGCAGATGATGCCTGCAATCGGACGGCCAATCGTGAAGAACTGCAACCAAGGCAGGAAAATGGCAAGAATCAGGCGCATTTCAATCTCCTCTTTGTCTTTTAAACTTGTTGCAACAGTTTAGCCCAGAATCTTTTCCAGGGCGAACAGTTGCGCGATGGTCTCGCGCTCGCGGATCAGGTGAACTTTGTCGCCATCCACCATGATTTCGGCAGCGCGGGGGCGGGTGTTGTAGTTGGAACTCATGCTCATGCCGTAGGCACCGGCGGACAACACCGCAAGCAAGTCGCCTTGCTGCAATGCCAGCCTGCGGTCATGGCCGAGAAAATCGCCGCTTTCGCAAACCGGGCCGACAATCTCGTAAACCTGGGCGGCAGTTTGGTCTTCAGCAGGCTCGACCGCCGCGATCTCATGATAGGCATCGTAGAGCGCCGGGCGCATGAGGTCGTTCATGGCTGCATCCACAATGGCAAAGTTCTTGGCTTCGGTATGCTTGAGGTATTCCACCTTGGTAATCAACGCACCGGCATTCCCCACCAAGGCACGCCCAGGCTCGAACACCAGCTTGACCTTGCGGTCGCCCAGCTTTTGCAGCATGGCGGCGGCGTACGCTGCAAAATCAGGCGGCGTCTCGTCGGCATAGCATATGCCGATACCGCCGCCGAGATCGATATGCTCAACCCTGATGCCTTCGGCTTCCAGCTGGTCCACCAGCGCCAATACCCGGTCGAACGCATCCAGGAACGGCGACAGCTCGGTCAATTGCGAGCCGATATGGCAATCCACGCCATGTACGGCAATGTTAGGCAAGCTGGCTGCATGCTTGTACAGGCTGAAGGCATCCTCATACGCAACTCCGAACTTGTTGTTCTTGAGCCCGGTGGAAATGTAGGGGTGCGTCCTGGCGTCCACGTTCGGGTTGACGCGCAATGAAACCGGCGCCGTCTTGCCCAAGCGGGCAGCAACGTCATTGAGCCGGTCCAGCTCGCTGGCGGATTCCACATTGAAGCAGAAAATCCCCGCATCCAATGCCGCCTGCATTTCCGCTTCGGTCTTGCCCACGCCGGAGAACACCACCTTCGCAGGGTCGCCGCCCGCAGCCAGCACCCGCGCCAGTTCGCCGCCGGAGACAATGTCAAAGCCGGCGCCCAGGCGGGCGAACAGGTTGAGCACCGCCAGGCTGGGGTTGGACTTCACCGCGAAGCAGACAAGATGGTCCGTGCCTGCAAACCCCGCTGCAAAACGGGTATAGGCGTTTTCCAGGGCGGCGCGGGAATAGACGTAGCTCGGCGTGCCGAACTCTTCGGCAATACGGGTCAACGGCACGTTTTCGGCATGCAGGATGCCATTCTTCAATTGAAATGGATTCACGGACAACTCATCGGGAAGGTTGTTGTTGCGGCTGCGGTTCCTGCGGATACTGTTTTTCCGGGATATAAAGGTCGCCCTTGGTGCCGCATGCGGCAAGGGCTAGGCTTGCAATCAGGATCAGGAAGCAGAAGCGCATATTGTTTGGATGCAAAGAGATTATTTTAACACAAGGCTATCTCGGCTTCGGCAATGCCGTCAGGGCACTTCCGCGTAGCGCATGCGCGATTCGATGATGCCTGCCTTGCGGATCAGGCCTCGCGCTTCACGATGCTTGTCGTAATAGCGCGGATTCGGGATCATCGCCGCCAGCTTGGCGGCCTGGGCGGCGCTCAGGCTGGCAGCGCTGGTCTTGTAGTAATGCCGCGCGGCAGCCTCGGCGCCGAACACGCCATTGCCCCACTCGATCACATTGAGGTAAATCTCGAAAATCCTGCGCTTGCTCATCATGCGCTCGAGCATCCAGGTGATCGCGGCCTCTTCCAACTTGCGCCAGGGCGTGCGCCCGGTGGAAAGGAACAGGTTCTTGGCAAGCTGCTGGCTGATGGTGGAGCCGCCCGCGACGATCTTGCCTTTTTGCCAGTTCTTTTCATATGCCTTCTGGATGCCGTCCCAATCGAATCCCTCATGGCCGACGAACTTGGCGTCCTCGGACGCAATCACCGCGCGCTTGAGGTTGCGGGAAATCTTCTGGTACTCCACCCACTGGTGCTTGAGCGTCGCCTCGGGGTTGTCTTGCCGCAACGTCGCCAAGCTGGTGCGCATGAAAGCACTGCTTGAGGGGTTATGCTCCACCCACCAGAGGATATGCATGAATATCCAAAGCTGGTACAGCACCACCAGCACCAGGGCCAGCAGCAACCCGCGCCACAACAACCGCTTGATCATGATGTCCGCAATGCGGCAATCACGGATGCAGTGTCCGGCCGTATTTGACGCCAGACATAAAAAGCTTCTGCCGCCTGCTCCACCAGCATGCCCAGCCCGTCGGCAATTTTCTGCACGCCTTCTTCACGCGCATACTGCATGAAAGGCGTTTCGCGCCCATACATCATGTCGTACGCCAAGGCATCAGCGGCAAACAGTCCTGACGGCAACGGCAGCCGCTCGTTGCTCAAGCCGCTGGAAGTCGCATTGATCACGACATCGAACGCCTTGCCGGCCAAGGCGTCGAAACTGCATGCATCCAGCTCGGCATCAACAGGCCTGGCACGCGCTGCCATCGCCTCGGCCTTTTCCACGCTGCGGTTGGCAATGCACAGCAATGCAGGAGATGCTTGCAGCAACGGCCCCAACACGCCTTCCGCGGCGCCTCCCGCTCCCAACAGCAATACACGCTTGCCTGCCAGGGAGAACTCCAGGTTTTGCAGGATGTCGCGCACCAGCCCGGCACCATCCGTATTGTCACCATGGATGCCGCCATTCTTGAAGCTCAGCGTATTCACCGCGCCTGCATCACGCGCTCGTTCGCTCAATTCGGTTGCCAATGAATAGGCCTCGAACTTGAAAGGCACGGTGACATTGGCCCCGCAATAGCCCTGCGCCTGCAAACCGGCCACAGTGGCAACAAACCCGTCCAGGGGCGCCTGCACCTTGCCGTATTCGATCTGCTGTCCCGTCTGTTGAGCAAATGCAACATGGATCAAAGGGGACTTACTGTGCTCCACCGGGTGGCCGATCACGGCATAACGATCCATGCAAATCCTCAGGCGTTGGTCCAGGGCAGGCCGGCAGCCTTCCAGCCGTTGATCCTGCCGCGCTGCTTGGTGTCCGGCGTGGACTCGCCTTCAAAACCTTCGAGCACGTTGTAGGCCTCAGCATATCCGGCCTGGGCGGCCAAGACGGCTGCGTTATGGGAACGCCCGCCGGTACGGCAGAGGAACATCACCAACGCCTCGTGGTCGACCTGCTTGTCCAATTGGGACAGGAAATCCGGATTAGCCACCATGCCGGGATAAAACGCCCATTCGATGTGCGTCGCATTGGGCACGCGGCCCACCAGTTCAAGCTCCGCTTTGGTGCGCACATCCACCAGCTTGGCCGAAGGGGCCAGTTCCAGGACCTTCTGCGCCTCCCGTGGCGTCAATGCTCCGGCATAGGGAAGCCCGTGCTGCTCGGCACGCTGTTTTGCATTCAGCAAAATGGCATTCAACGTTTCCATTGCTCTCTCCTTTACCCCTCAGAAATGCGGAGTATAGCGTTAAATTTTGCCACAATCTTCAATGCACATTAATGGTGCACAAAACCGAGTGAACGCAATATTTTGGTGCACACATAGCGTTTCTCTTTTATAACCTTATGTGTGAAAATGGGAATTTGCGCGAATTCAATGGCACAGTTCCTGCTTCACCTTAGTGTCAAGCATAGTGCTTAATTAACTTCTTAATCCAAAAAGAGCTAGGAGAATCAAATGGCGGTGGCCGACGTATTAAAGCTTGTGAAGGAAAACGACATCAAGTTTGTCGATTTTCGCTTTACTGACACCAAGGGCAAGGAACAGCACGTAACCGTGCCGATTTCCGCATTCGACGAAGACAAGTTTACTGAAGGCCACGCTTTCGACGGGTCTTCCATTGCAGGCTGGAAGGGCATCCAGGCATCCGACATGCTGCTGATCCCCGATCCGGAGACTGCCAACATCGACCCTTTCATGGACGAGCCCACCCTGTTCCTCACCTGTGACGTCGTGGACCCTACCGACGGCAAGGGTTATGACCGCTGCCCGCGCAGCATCGCCAAGCGCGCTGAAGCTTATCTGAAGTCCAGCGGCATCGGTGATGCGGCCTTCTTCGGCCCAGAGCCGGAATTCTTCATTTTCGACTCCATCAACTGGTCCGTGGACATGAGCGGCAGCTCCGTGAAGATCAACTCCGAAGAGGCCGCATGGGCTTCCAACGAGAAGTTCGAAGGCGGCAACACCGGCCACCGTCCAGGCGTCAAGGGCGGCTACTTCCCTGTGCCTCCAATCGACTCCCTGCACGATATCCGCTCCGCCATGGTAGTAGCCCTGGAAGAGCTGGGCGTGCCTGTAGAAGTTCACCACCATGAAGTGGCGACCGCCGGCCAATGTGAGATCGGCACCAAGTTCAGCACCCTGGTTCAACGCGCCGACTGGACCCAGATCCTCAAGTACGTCGTATTGAACACGGCACATGCATACGGCAAGACAGCCACCTTCATGCCCAAGCCTATCTTCGGCGACAACGGTTCCGGCATGCACGTGCACCAATCCGTATGGAAAGACGGCAAGAACCTGTTCGCAGGCAACGGCTACGCCGGCCTGAGCGAATTCGCGCTCTACTATATCGGCGGCATCATCAAGCACGCGCGCGCGCTGAACGCCATCACCAACCCAGGCACCAACTCCTACAAGCGCCTGGTTCCTGGCTTCGAAGCCCCCGTGAAGCTGGCTTACTCCGCGAAGAACCGCTCCGCGTCCATCCGCGTTCCTTTCGTGCAATCCGACAAGGCGCGCCGTATCGAGGCACGTTTCCCTGACCCAACCGCCAACCCATACCTGGCATTCAGCGCATTGCTGATGGCGGGCCTGGATGGCGTGCAGAACAAGATCCACCCCGGCGAGCCTGCCACCAAGGATCTCTACCACTTGCCGCCAGAAGAAGATGCAGCGATCCCAACTGTCGCTTCTTCCCTGGAGCAAGCGCTGGAAGCCCTGGACAAGGATCGCGAGTTCCTGACCCGCGGCGGCGTGTTCTCCGACGACTGGATCAATGCCTACATCGACCTGAAGATGGAAGAAGTGACGAAGTTGCGCCAGACTCCGCACCCGGTCGAGTTCAGCCTGTACTACAGCGTTTAATCAGCGCATTGCATAAAAAAAGCGGGGAAACCCGCTTTTTTTATGCCTGGAATCCGCCTCGGCGGCAATTGCCTGCACCAGACTTCTGCTCTACACTGAATCTCATGAAAAGAATTCGCCTGTCCCTTTTTACTTGGCTTGCATATGCATTCACCTGTGGCAGCGCCCATGCCGAAATCTATAAAAGCGTCGACGAGAACGGCCATGTCACTTACTCCAACGTCCCCAGCAAAGGAGCGATCAAGCTGGAGATAGACCCACCGCCTCCAGCGACAACGGCAGCCCCCAAACCCAAGACCCAGGCTACGCCCAGCAATTTCCCGCGGGTAGACAGCCAGACGCAGAAAAAGCGCGACGACCAGCGCAAGAAAATCCTGCTTGAGGAACTGGAAGCAGAAAAAGCGGCTCTGGAAGAAGCCAAGAAAGCCTATGCCGAAGGCGAGTCCAAGCCTGAGGTATACCGTGGCGCCAACGGAAAAACCTATCGCAACGTCGCAAAATTCGAGGAAAAAATGCAGCGATTGCAGGCCGACGTCGATGCACACGAGCGCAATGTGCAGCTTCTGCAAAAAGAGCTGGAAGCTTTTAAATAAAAGGCTTCTGCTCTGCTGAAGTAACTGGCCTGGCTTTTGCTTAAGAGAAGCCATGGAACATAAAATCCCCCCCTCATTCGCAGGATTGGAACATCTATCCACTGCGGTCATCCTGCTCGATAAGCAACGTCGCGTCGTATATGCCAATCCCGGTGCCGAGGTATTATTTGCCATCAGCGCCAAGCAGATCGCAGGCTTGCCCGTCTCACAGGTATTTCCCGGCTGCGACATTCTCGACTCCGCCATGGAACATGCGATCAAGCACCACAGCCCGTTCCGCGAGCACGAGTTCCCGATCACCACGCTGCGTCAGCAATCTTTCGCCGTCACCTGTACCGTGACGCCGGTGGAACTGGCTCCCGCCTGCCTGGTCCTGGAATTCCAGCATATGGACCAACAGCTGCGCATTGCGCGCGAAGAGCGCATGCTCATCCAGCAACAAGCCAATGCCGAGCTATTGCGCAACCTGGCCCATGAAATCCGCAATCCGCTAGGCGGGTTGCGCGGCGCGGCGCAATTGCTGGAACATGAATTGCCGCAAGTCGGCCTGCGCGAATACACCCAGGTCATCATCAAGGAAGCCGACCGGCTGCAATTGCTGATGGACAGGCTGTTGGTGCCGCACCGCGTACCGAAGTACGAACCTACCAATATCCACGAAGTACTGGAGCGCGTGCGCAGCCTGTTGCTGGCCGAATCTCCGCGCGGCATACACATCCGCAGGGATTACGACACCAGCCTGCCCGAGTTGATCGGAGATCGCGAGAAACTCATCCAGGCCGTATTGAACATTGCCCGTAATGCGGTGCAGGCCATGCAGAACAACCCTGGAGCAGAAACGCCGGAGATCATCCTGCGCACCCGTGCCGCCCGCCAAGTCACACTGGCAAAAAAACGCTACCGGGTCGCCATCAAGCTGCAGATCATCGATAACGGCCCCGGCATCCCGCCTGATATCCGTGAGCGTATTTTCTACCCTCTGGTGTCAGGCCACGATGGCGGCACCGGGCTCGGCCTGACCCTGGCCCAGACCTTCATTACCCAGCACCACGGCATGATCGAGTGTGAGAGCGAGCCAGGCCACACCAGCTTCACCATATTGCTGCCCATTGAAAGCACGGCGATGAAGTCTTACATTGCACGACAATAACGCGTGCACAAGAACAATTACTTCTAATAAAAGACAGACTACACAGGTAACCATCATGAAACCAATCTGGATCATAGACGACGACAAATCCATACGCTGGGTATTTGAAAAGGCCCTGGCACGCACCGATATGGATTTCAAGACCTTCGCATCCGTACCAGAAGCCTTGAATGCCCTCAACAGGGAAGAACCGCAAGTCATTGTCAGCGACATCCGCATGCCCAATGGTTCCGGCCTGGATTTCCTCCACGAAGTAAAGCAAAGACATCCAGATATCCCCGTCATCATCATGACAGCCTACTCCGATTTGGAAAGTGCGGTTGCCGCCTTTCAAGGAGGGGCATTTGAGTACCTAGCCAAGCCTTTCGACGTAGACCAGGCGATTGAAATCATCCGCCGTGCCGTCGATGAGAGCATGCGTCAGGCCACGGAAGTCGTGATTCAAGAAGAGACGCCGGAAATCATCGGCCAGGCGCCTGCCATGCAGGAGGTCTTTCGCGCCATCGGCCGCCTGAGCCGCTCGCACTCCACCGTATTGATCAACGGCGAATCCGGCACCGGCAAGGAATTGGTGGCAAGCGCGCTGCACCGCCACAGCCCGCGTTTCGACAAGCCATTCATCGCCATCAATACCGCAGCCATCCCCAAGGATCTGCTCGAGTCCGAATTGTTCGGCCATGAACGTGGCGCATTTACCGGCGCGCAAGCCGCCAGGCGCGGGCGCTTCGAACAAGCCGACGGCGGCACCTTGTTCCTCGACGAAATCGGCGACATGCCTTCCGACCTGCAAACGCGCTTGTTGCGCGTGCTATGCGACGGCCAGTTCTACCGCGTGGGCGGCCACCAGCCAGTCAAGGTCAATGTGCGCATCATTGCCGCCACCCACCAGGATTTGGAGGAAAGGGTCAAGCTCGGGCTGTTCCGCGAGGATTTGTTCCACCGCCTCAACGTCATCCGCCTGCGCCTGCCGCCGCTGCGCGAACGCCGCGAAGACATCCCGTTGCTGGTCAAGCATTTTCTGCAACATAGCGCCCGCGAGCTGGGCGTCGAAGCCAAGCAGCCATCCACTGCGGCCCTGCGTTATCTCGGCACGCTGAGCTGGAGCGGCAACGTGCGCCAACTGGAGAACGTATGCCACTGGCTCACCGTCATGGCGCCGGGCCAGAACATCGACATCGCCGACCTGCCGCCTGAACTCAAGGAAGATGCCGCCAAACCCGCCAGCGCCACCTCTTGGCAGAATGCCCTCGCTTCCGAGGTCACGGATGCCCTCAACCGCGGCGAACACGATATCCTCGATAGCCGTACCCAGCAATTCGAGCGCATCCTGATCACCAAGGCACTACAACATACCGGAGGACGCCGTATCGAAGCCGCTACGCAACTGGGGATGGGCCGCAATACGCTGACACGCAAGATTCAGGAACTGGGGATAGACGAATAAAATCAAAATGTAGAATATATTTGATATAAAGTTCAAGCTATGTAAAATATCATTCATGATCAATATCTTGGAAATAGGGTCCAGCATCAGGCACCGTCGCATTAAAAGCGGGTTAAGCCAAGCCGAACTTGCGGCTCGCTCCGGCGTATCGCGGGCAACCATTAATGCGCTTGAGAAAGGCACTATCAAAGAAATAGGCGTCAATCGGCTTTCAGCGATTATTCGCACTGCAAATGCCCTCCAACCCAAGACAAAGGGAATGAGCCTGCAAGCATCAAAAAGAAAATCTGAAAAACTGGGTTTATCCTTCCCCTACGATTGGAGCAATCCCAGTCTGCCAGATGAATTATTGATTGATCGTGTGTTGGAAAGAGGCATTTATGAAGATATTGCCCGTATAACCGCAGCCTACGGAATACAGGCAATATCAGCCAGGGCAAAAACCGTCATCAGCAATATCCCTCATGCTGCAGCCAATATCAACCGTATGCTTGAGAATTTGCAGGCAGCCTTGAGCCATGCTTAATTTGGAGTTTGCACCTCCTAGAACTGCTGAAGTCTTTCAAGCATTGGCCAGACAACCACTGATGTCCGGCTTCAACCTAATCGGCGGCACGGCGCTATCCTTGCAAATCGGTCACCGCCTAAGTGAAGACCTAGATTTCTGGCTCCCAGCAGAACAGATGTCGAGTACACGCATTGATGCCATCGTCGAAGATTTAAAAAGCAATGGCCATCATATCCAGTTAGCTACACCGGCCTGGAGAATTACCCAAGCCAGAATCAACAATCAAGACCTTCTCTCACTATCCCGGGATTACTCTATCAATGGAGTCAAGGTTACCTTTTTTGCAAGAAATGATGCCCCCTATCAGCATTTTGCAACATTAGGCCGTCATCAAACCCCGGATACAAATTTCCAGATCATGGATATCAACGCCATTTTTGAAATGAAGGCATGGCTCATTTCAAAACGCATACGCTCCAGAGACCTTTACGACTTAATGATACTGTTACGGGATTACGGCAAAACAGTAAGAGATATCTTTGATGCAGGACTTGCAGCAGATGCTTCCTACAGTATAGAGTTTGCCAAAGATGTTCTATTGGGTGCAGCGCCGATTGATGCAGATGACGAGGGATTCAATTCCATTCAACTTGATATCAAAATGGAAGAGATTTATGCATTCATGCTCCACTGCGTTAATCAATACGAAATTGATATAGCCAAGGAAATCTTCAGATCAGCACCAGAAATATAAACTCTTTCAATGCAAGTCTTGGACATCCCCTCCAGCAACCCCTTCCACATCTTTCGCGCAATAAAAAACGGCACCCGAAGGTGCCGTTTTTACGATTGCTTTCTAAGCTAAATCTTGCGATTTAAATCCTAGAAGAACAGGATCGCGCCCAAGCTGATAGTACGAGCCTTGCCATTACCATCCAAAGCACCTACTGCCTGGCCATTTGCATCAATCTTTTGTTGTGCATATTCAGCGACCAGATTCAGGCTCTTAGTCAGAGGGTGGTAAGCACCAACAATCCAGGACTTGTTCTCAATATCAGTAGCACCAGTCGCCAAGACTACGTCATCAGACTTCGAAATACCGTAGGATACACCTAGCTTGGTACCAACTGTAGGCAACTTGTAAGTAGCTTGTACGTAGCCACCCTTGTCATCAGTCTTGCTATTGCTCAAGAATTGCAAGCCACCCAATTGACCACCAGTCTGACCGTCCAGACCCTTACCATCGTAGTAATAACCAACCAAACCGAAGTCTGCTACGTTAATTTTACCGCCCAGTTCATAACCACGTGAACGATAGTTACCCGCAGCTACTGTATCATTCTTGTGCTGTTGAGTAATGAAACCAGCCCAAACCTTACCGGAAAAATCCCCAGCCCACTCATAGCTCAATTTACCATCGTAGCCGAGCTCAGTCTTATCTTCACCAGTTACTGGGCTAGTTGCCAGAGTACCGTTACGCAGACCTTCGCGAGCAGCTACAGCAAAGCTGAAACCATTCCAGTTAGGGGATGCGTATTGAATTTGACCGATCCAGTCAGCGTAGACATAACCGGAACCGATACGGCCCAGTGTGGAGTTGCCTGGGTTACCAGCACCTACACCAACGCCCAACAGAGTCATGTCGGAAAGGATAGCGTCGGAACCGAACAGGCCGAGGTCACGACCAGCCTTGATAGTACCCCAGCTAGCGTCACCAAAAGTCAAGTAAGATTGACGAACGTTGATGCTGTTATAGTCACCAGCACGACTTTCACGAACACCATCGCTAGAGTTAGTACCAGTGAAGAATGTGAACTGGAATGCGATATCCAGATCATTCTGACGAGTCTTACCGCCGATACCGATAGCGGATGGCAACAGACCTGTTTGAACTTGGTTGCTACGAGCCAAATCTGTACCAGGACCAGCAGAACCATTAAAAAGACTACCGCTATAACGGGTGTTAGTGTAGTAAGCGTTGACGTTACCACCAATATCGATGGTCCAGTCGCCTGCTGGGATGATGATACCTGCGTTTGCAGCGGAAGCGCCAAACGCCATGACGGCGCCGGCAACTGCCAAGCCTAGTTTCTTGTTCATGTATATCTCCTAATGCGTTTTAGTTTGCTCTCGTGCAGTTTGTAACCACCGCTTCGAGAGTATTTCGCCTACTTCTTGTTAAAGAAGTTATGGGCAGTATGCCAAAGGCGATTCAGAGGCTGCAAGCAATCTTGTGGTTTTTTTATGCTGAGCTGGGGATTGTGTTGCAATTACGCAACACATTAATGCTATAGCCAATACTTCCCGGGAAAACTTCTTCTCTGCTAAACAGTTAGAAAAGAATGCTAAAGCTTTTATTCAGAAATGGAGAACAGCCGCTGATGCTCACGGATGGCATAACGGTCCGTCATGCCCGCAATGTAGTCTGCAATCACCCGCGGCTGTGCCTCGCCATCTGCAACCTGGTACTCATCAGGTAGCAGGGTGGGATCTGATAGAAAGGCGTTGAATAACTCCGCAATGATGCGCCTGGCCTTGGAAGTCATGCGGTTGACGCGGTAATGCCGGTAGAGGTTGGCCCTGAGGAAGCGCTTCAACTCAAGCTGCTGCTCGTCGATGGCCGGACTGAAGCCGATCAACGGCGGAAGCGCCCGAACATCGTCCAGTGTCTTGGGAGCATGGTCTGCGATATTCCTGCGGCTTTGCTCGCATAAATCCGTCACAAGGATATGGATCATGCGCCTGACGGTTTCATGAATCAGGCGGCGGCCGGCCAACGCGGGATATTGTCGCTGCACCAGGGAAAACTGCTCGGCAAACAGCCGCACCTCGGCAAGCTGCTGCATCGTGATCAAGCCGGAGCGCAAGCCGTCGTCGACATCATGGTTGTTATAGGCGATCTCGTCGGCCAGGTTCGCCACTTGCGCCTCGAGTGAGGGCTGCTGCTTGTTGATGAAGCGCTCCCCTATTTCGCCGAGCAGTCTTGCATTGGGTAGGGAGCAATGCTTGAGTATGCCTTCGCGCACCTCGAACGTCAGGTTAAGGCCGTCGAACTCGGCATAGCGCAATTCCAGATGGTCTACGACGCGTAATGACTGCAGGTTATGCTCAAACCCGCCGTATTCGCGCATGCATTCATTGAGCTGATCCTGCCCGGCATGGCCGAACGGCGTGTGCCCCAGGTCGTGCGCAAGCGCCACCGCCTCGATCAGGTCTTCATGCAGGTTGAGGTTGCGTGCAATCGCGCGGCCTATCTGCGCCACTTCCAGACTGTGCGTCAGCCGGGTGCGGAACAGGTCGCCTTCATGGTTGATGAATACCTGGGTTTTGTATTCCAGCCGGCGGAAAGCGCCGGAATGGATGATGCGGTCCCGGTCGCGCTGGAAATGGTTGCGCGTTGCCGGCGCCGGCTCTTCATGGACCCGCCCTTTGGTCAGGGCCGGGTCGGCGGCATAAGGCGCCAGTGCTATCATGCAGCGATCGCCAAGGTTTCTTTCAGCAGGTTGGCATCGTAGTCGCTGGTCACCAGCGATTTGCCGATGCCTTGCTGCAGAACCAGGCGAATCTGGCCGTCAACGACTTTCTTGTCCAGCCCCATCAGGTCGAGGTAGCGATCCACGCCCAGCGCCGGCGCCTCTATCGGCAGCCTGGCTTCCTTGAAGATAGCTTTAATGCGGTCGATGTCCCCGTCATTGAGCCAGCCCAGGCGATGCGACAGATCGGCAGCCAAGATGGTGCCTGCCGCCACGGCTTCGCCATGCAGCCAAACGCCATAGCCCATGGCATTTTCGATGGCATGGCCAAAGGTATGGCCCAGGTTGAGCAAGGCCCGCTCGCCAGACTCGCGCTCGTCGGCCGCCACCACTTCCGCCTTGTTCTCGCATGAGCGGTAGATGGCATAGCTCATGGCTTCCGTCTCCAGCGCAAGGAGCTTCTGCATATTGGCTTCCTGCCATGCGAAGAATGGCTCGTCGCGGATCAGGCCATATTTGATCACCTCGGCAAGGCCAGCTGATAGCTCACGCTCGGGCAATGTAGATAAGGTATCGATATCGGCCAGCACCACTTGCGGTTGGTAAAACGCGCCGATCATGTTCTTGCCAAGCGGGTGGTTGATGCCGGTCTTGCCGCCGACAGAGGAATCCACCTGCGATAAAAGGGTTGTCGGTACTTGGATGAAAGGCACGCCGCGCAAATACGTCGCTGCAGCATAGCCGGCCAAGTCGCCAATCACCCCGCCGCCCAAGGCAATGACGGTGGTGCTGCGCTCGCAGCGGTTTTCTAGCAAGGCATCATAAATCAGGTTGAGCGTAGCGGCATTTTTATAGGCCTCGCCATCCGGCAGCACGATGGGAATGACCTTGACGCCGGCATCCCGCAAAGACTGGGCCAGCTTTTCCAGATACAAGGGGGCCACTGTGGTATTGGTGACAATCGCCACCTGCTTGCGCTTGAGGTGCTGCAAAATCAGCTCTGGCTGAGTCAGCAGGCCGCGGCCGATATGGATAGGATAAGAGCGCTCGCCCAAGTCTACGTGTAAAGTTTGCATGGTTATAAAGATAAAAGTTTCTGTTCGATCTGGTGGACGATGGCATTCACCGGCTGCCCGCCGGTATCTACAATAATGGAGGCCACTTCGCGGTACAAGGGATCACGCTGGGCAAACAATTGTTCCAGTTTTTTTCGCGGGTTGTCGTTTTGCAGCAGCGGGCGGTTCTTGTCGTTGCGGGTGCGTTGCCAGAGTTCCTGCACGTTGGCGCGCAAATAAATCACTGTACCATTTTCCATGAGCTGCTTGCGGTTCTGGGGCAATAAAACCGCCCCGCCGCCCGTCGCCAGGACGATATCCTGCATGCGGCTCAATTCTTCTATCACCGCGGCTTCGCGCTTGCGGAAACCGTCCTCCTTCTCCAATTCGAAGATGACAGGGATGCTGACGCCCGTGCGGCGCTCGATCTCATGATCGCTATCGTAAAAGGTCTTGTTGAGATGCTTGGCAATAATACGGCCTATGGTGGTCTTGCCCGCCCCCATCAACCCGACAAAGAAAATATTTGCTGCCATAAAAAATGCCCGCCATACGCAAGCGAGCATTTTAAGGGAATCTGGCTTAACTGTCAGATATGGCTAACGCAATGACAGGCTTTCGTCCATGACTTTGGGAGTGATGAAGATCAGCAACTCGGTCTTGTCGCTTTGCTTGATGCGGCGCTTGAAGACGTTGCCAACAAACGGCAGGTCGCCGAAGAACGGCACCTTGTCCACGTCGTTACGCTCGGTCTGTTCATAGATACCGCCAAGCACGGCCGTTTCGCCGTTTGCCACCAGCACCTGGGTCTGCACACGCTGGGTATCGATGGAGGGCACCGTATTGAAGACTGTACCGACTCTATCTTTCTTCACCTCCAGGTCCATGATGATCTTCTCGTCCGGCGTAATTTGCGGCGTGACCTCCAGGCTCAGGGAGGCGTTCTTGAACTGCACCGCAGTAGCGCCGCTGCTGGTTGATTGCTGGTACGGGATCTGCGTACCCTGCTCGATGATGGCTTTTTGCTGGTTGGCCGTTGTCACACGCGGACTGGAAACGATCTTGCCGCGCTGGTCCGTTTCCAGCGCGGACAGTTCGAGGTTAAGCAGGAATCCTGCGGGCAGGCGGAACAAGCTGAAGGCAAAGTTACCGAAAGCATTCGCAACCGGAAGGTTGACGTTCAAGTCCTGCGCGCCATCGGCGCTGACACCCACGCCGACCGTGCCGGGAATGGAAGTGGTAGCCAAGGTGGAGGAGCCTACCCGGTTGGCGATGGTTTCAGTAATGACGCCCGTCGTCGGGTCTATGGTGCGCTGGGTGATGGTATTGCCCAATGTACCGCTGGAGCCGTAACGGGTATCCCCGCTCGCCTGCTGTTTCTGCACGCCGAAACGCGCGCCCAGGCTGCGGCCGAACTTCTCATCCGCAATAACCAGGCGCGACTCGATCATCACCTGCTTCACCGGGATATCGATCTTGTTGATGATGCTCTGGATTTCCTCCAGGTGCTTGACCGTATCCTGCACGAATACCGTATTGGTCCGTGCATCCACCACGGCGCTGCCGCGCTTGGACAGGATCTTTTGTTTGCTGTCGCTGATGATATTCTTGAAGTTCTCGGCCTTTTGATAGCGCAAGGTGAAGACTTCGGTACGCATCGGCTCCAGCTCTTCAATCTGCTGGCTGGCTTCCAGCAAGAGCTTTTCCTTGGCGGCCACTTCGTCAGAAGGCGCCACCCAGATCACATTGCCTGTCTTGCGCTGGGTCAGTCCTTTGCTGGACATGATGATGTCCAGCGCCTGATCCCAGGGTACGTCCTTGAGGCGCAAGGTCAGGTTGCCCGTCACGGTATCGCTGGTGACGATATTGAGGCCGGTGAAGTCGGCGATTACCTGCAATACCGAACGCACGTCGATATTCTGGAAATTCAGCGAAAGCTTCTCGCCCGCATAGCCTGGCTTGGAACCCTGCACCAGCTTGTTCGGGTCTTCCACGACAGGGCGGATATCGATGATGAAACGCTTGTCCGCCTGGTAGGCCGACTGTTCCCACAGCCCCTTGGGCTCGATGACCAGGCGGGTGTTATTCCCCTGCTTGATGGCATCGACATACAAGACCGGGGTATTGAAGTTGATGACATTGAGCCGGCGCTGCAGATTTTGCGGCAACTCGGTATTGTGAAAATCCACGACCACGGTCTTGCCCTGCTGGCGGATATCGATCCCGGCAGAGGCATCGGAAAGATCGACCACAATGCGGCCTTCGCCATTTTTGCCACGCATGAAATCAATATTGTTCAAGGTGTGGAATTTCTCCCCGGCCTTGGCTTCGGCAAAACGGGCAACGGTATTGCTATTGGCCGCACTCGCTTCATTCGCCTGCAGGATGATCGTGGTTTCACGCCCCTGGGTGGTGGCGTTGTATGCCACCATCTTGGCAAGGTTCAGCACGACGCGGGTACGGTCCCTGGCCTGCGCAAGGTTCACGCCCTTGAGCACGCCCTGCCCCGCCTGCACGCTATTCTTGCCGAGCCCGTTGCCTACCGCAGGAAAATCCAGTGCGATGCGCGAAGGGTTATTGAGAGTAAAACCGGCCGGCGGATTTGCCAACGGGGTGGTTGTCTGCACCTGTATCGCCACCCTGCCTCCCGACATGGCGACGAAGTCTATCTTCTCGATCTTGTTGGCAAACTCAGCCTGCTCCTCGGCCGCCTGCGCCAGCGGCACCAGCAGCAGAAAAACCAGCCCAGCGGCCCACTTTATAATATTCATGTGTTCACCCTCAATCCTGCAACTCAATACTGGAGACACGCTCTATCCAGTCGCCGCTTAACTCATCCTGTATGATTTCCTTGATCGTCACGCCGCCTTCGCTGATCTCGGTCACCATGCCAAAATTCTGCCCCATGTATCCGCCCACCTTGATTTGCTGAACCAGGTTATCCGGGGTCAGGATCAGGGCGTACTTCAATTTCTCCTTCGACAAGGAGCCAACAAACTTTAGGCTTTCCAGCGGAAAAGCCTCGAGCGGCTCGCGCGGCCGGTTCATGTTGGGTTGCAGGCTGCTGCGCGAACTGACGATCTTGCGCGCCTTGAACGGGTCGTTCAGCATGCCGTCGGCATTATAGGTCGCCGCGGTATACGGCTTGACCTCAGGCAACGGCTCTACCCGCGCATGCATGTCGTTGCCCGCTTCGCGGATAAAGCGGTCAAGGTCATCGCCTTGCCCGTCGCCGCATGCGCTCAGCAATAGGCACAGGCCGAGCATAAGAGTAGAGGCATATTGTCCGCGCTCACGCCAAATATTCATGCTCATTTGCGCACCTCTTTCTTTTCCGCCTGCTTCTTGCTGGCAATCTCGCTGGCATCCAGGTAACGGTAGGTGCGGGCCACCGCCTCGATGACCAGCCGACCGTCCTTGCTGTCCTTGCCTGCCGTATTGATCACGATGTCGTTCAAGGTGACGATGCGAGGCAGCCTCGCGATATCGCCTGCGAACTCGCCAAGGTCGTGATAGGAACCAGTCACCTTGATGGAAATCGGCATTTCGGCGTAGAAATCGGCAATGACTTCCTGGCCGGGCTTGAACAACTCAAACTCCAGCCCGCGCTCAAGGCCAGCCTGGTTAATATCGGTAAGCAGCCCATCCATCTGCGAGCGGTCGGGCAACTGCTTGACCAGCGCGCCGAACGTGCGCTCGATTTCCACCATTTGCTGCTTATAGGCTTCGAGGTTGATCGCCTGGCGCTTCTTGGCGAGGAAGGTTTCGCGCAACTCGTTTTCCTTCGCCCGCGCCTGCTCCAGTTCTTCCATCGCAGGGCTCCAGAAAAACCAATACCCAGCAATCACAATCACCACCAGCAGCAAGCCCAGCAAGACCCCTTTGACAGGCCAAGGCAGGCTGCCGGCATTCTTCAAGTCGATATTGTTGAAATCCTGCAGGTTCACAGTGCACCGCCCTTCTGTGCGCCTGCCACCTCATCCTCGGGTGATGGCGGCGCCTTGAGCTGCGCATTAACCGTAAAGTTATTCTGCCTGATGCCATTCACCGTCGCGGACTTGATTTCCACCAGGTTGGGGGATTGCAGCCACTCGGAACCCGAGAGGTTGCGCACCAGAGTAGCGACCCGGGCATTGGTATCCGCCACGCCCTCCAGCGTCACCAGGCGGCCTTGTTGCTTCAAGGCCTTGAGGTACATGCCCTCCGGCATCTGACGGCTGATTTCGTCCAGCATCATGACGGACTGGCTGCGGTTGACTTGCAGGTTTTCCACGATCTGCTTGCGGTCCAGTACGTTGCGGATCTGGGACTTGAGTTCCTTGATTTCCTCGATCTGCTTGTCGAGGTTGGCGCTGGCCGTTTCAAGCCGCGCATTGCGATTCACCTGCTCATCCAGCTTGCTGCCCAGGATGGTGCTGCCGAGGAACACGATGGCAACGCCGGCAGCCGCAGCGAATGCCAGCATGAGGTTGAATTCGCGCTGCCGTTCGGCGCGGCGGATCTGGCGGTGGGGGAGGAGGTTGATTCTGACCATTAGTCGAACCTCCGCAATGCCAGGCCGCAGGCGATCATCAACGCCGGCGCATCCGCAATCACTTGCAATTGTTTGAGGCGCGGATTGACGGACATATGGTTGAACGGATTGGCGATCAGGGTATTAGCCTGGGTTTTTTCCTGGATCAGCGCTGCCAGGCCTGGAATCGCGGCACACCCTCCTGCGAGCAGGATATGGTCCACTTTATTGTACTGGGTCGAGTTGGTGAACAATTGCAGGCTGCGCACCACCTCCTGCGCCAACGACTGCACGAAGGGCTGCAGCACCTCGCTCTCGTAGCTCTCCGGCAATCCGCCGTTACGTTTGGCAATCTCGGCTTCCTCGCTGGAAACGCCGAAGCGGCGCTGGATTTCCAGCGTCAGCTGGTTGCCGCCGAAGGCTTGTTCGCGGCTATGCACGAGTTGTCCGTCATGGAAGACGTGCACATGGGTCATGGCGCTTCCTACGTCCACCACCATGACGGTTTGTCCCTTGCCGGATTTCGGCAATTCGGTGGCCGCAAGCGCATAGGCCGCCTCGGTCGCGTAGGACTCGACATCGACAACCAGCACCTTGAGTCCCGCCCCTTCTGCCGCAGCGACCCTATCTTCGATCTTCTCCTTGCGCGAGGCGGCAATCAACACTTCGACTTCGTCGGCGCTGCTGGGTGCCGGGCCCAGCACCTGGAAATCAATGTTGACTTCATCAAGCGGGAAAGGGATGTATTGGTTGGCCTCGGCCTCGACCTGGAACTCCATATCCTCCTCGCGCATGCCGCCCTGCATGATGACTTTCTTGGTAATCACGGCAGTGGCCGGCAAAGCGAGGGCGACGCGTTTTTCGCGGGAAGCCAGCAGCTTCCAGGCGCGCTTGACCGCATCCGCCACCAGGTCGAGGCCGACGATATTGCCATCCACGACCGCATCCCTTGCCATGGAGGCAATGGCATAGCCCTGCAGGTGATAAGCTCCCTTGTTCCCCTGTGTCAGCTCGACCATCTTGACCGAACTGGAACTGATGTCCACGCCTATCAGAGGCGGTGTGCGCTCTGAGAAAAAGTCGAATTTCAAACGAAATTCCCTTTCCAATACGGTTATTTACAATTATTTCTAATAATTTACTTTAGATGCTAGCAACAAGCATCTGTGAAGTCAAAGCAGATTAATTGATTTTAAAATCACGGTAATGACACTTATAATAACGGCGTCTGTTACCAATACTGAACCCTAATCAATGCTCCCGAAAAAATGGTGGCAGTTCCTGATCCTCACCGGCATTATCCTGGGATTGGTGACAACTGCGCTGGTGGCACTGGCTGCCACATTGATCTATCCCGAACTCCCCTCCCTTGAAGCCTTGACCGACTACAAGCCCAAGGTCCCCATGCGCGTCTATTCCGAGGATGGACACCTGATAGGCGAATTCGGCGAGGAGCGCCGCGCCTTCATCGGCATCAACGAGACGCCGAAGGCATTGAAACAAGCCATTCTCGCCGCCGAAGACGAGCGCTTCTACCAGCATGGCGGCATCGATACGCTAGGCATCCTGCGCGCCGCCATCTCCAACGTGACTTCCGGCAGCTTCAAGGAAGGCGCCAGCACCATCACCATGCAGGTGGCCCGCAACTTCTTCCTTTCCAGCGAAAAGACCGCCACCCGCAAGCTCAGCGAGGCATTGCTCTCGATCAAGATAGAGCACAACCTGAGCAAGGACCAGATCCTGGAGCTTTACATCAACCAGATCTACCTGGGACATCGCTCGTATGGCTTCGCAGCCGCCTCGCAGGTCTACTATGGCAAGCCGCTGGACCAGCTCAGCATTGCGGAAGTGGCCATCCTGGCCGGCCTGCCCAAGGCCCCTTCACGCTACAATCCCTTCGCCAACCCCAAGCGCGCAGAAGCGCGCCAGCGCTACGTGCTGCGCCGCATGAAGGATTTGCACTTCATCGACCAGAAACAATACGAAGCAGCGCTGCAGGAGCCGCACCGCTTCCGCAAGTCGCGCAAGATGCGCGACCTCTCTGCGGACTATGTCGCGGAAATCGTGCGCCAGGCGATGTACGAGCGCTACAAGGATGACATCTACAGCAGCGGCCTCAAGATCTACACCACGATCCGCAAGAGCAACCAGGAAGCCGCCAATCGCGCCATCCTGCAGGGCATCATCGACTATGACCGCCGCCACGGCTACCGAGGCCCGGAAAAGACCGTCACGCCCGGCGCCAACGAGGCGGGCAGCGGCAACTGGCTGGATAACGCCATGGACGACCTGGAAAGCTTCCAGGGCATGATGCCTGCCGTCGTGACCAAGGTCACGCCTAAAGTGGTGAGCGTCTATGCCAAAGACGGCAACAATATCGAGATCAGCGGCGACGGATTGGCATTCGTGCAGAAGCAGCTTGCCGAGAAAGATGCGGCCAAACGCACCATCAAGCCAGGCGCCGTCATCCGCATCATGCGCCAGGGCGACAATTGGCACATCGTGCAACTGCCCCAGGCAGAAGCGGCCTTGGTGGCGATGGACCCAGAGACTGGCGCGGTCAAGGCCCTGGTCGGCGGCTTCGACTTCAACCGCAACAAGTTCAACCACGTGACGCAGGCATGGCGCCAGCCCGGCTCCAGCTTCAAGCCCTTCATCTATTCCGCATCGCTGGAGAAGGGCTTTACCCCGGCCAGCATGATAGAAGACGAGCCCATCTCGGTCTCGGCGCGGGAAACCGGCAGCGGCTCGGCTTGGGAGCCCAAGAACTACGACCGCAAGTACGAAGGCCCGATGCGCATGCGCACGGCTTTGACCAAGTCCAAGAACATGGTATCCATCCGCATCCTGGAAGGCATAGGCGTCAACTATGCGCAGGACTACATTACCCGCTTCGGCTTCTCGCCCAAGGACCATCCGCCTTACCTGGCGATGGCGCTGGGCGCCGGCTCGGTGACCGCATGGCAGATGGCCGGGGCCTACTCGGTGTTCGCCAACGGGGGATATCGCGTCAAGCCGTATATCATCGACAAGGTCGTCGACAGCCGCGGCAAGGTGCTGGAGCAATCCAAGCCGTTGCTGGCCGGCAAGGGCGCCGCGCGCGTGATTGACGGCCGCAACGCCTTTATCATGAACTCCATGCTGCAGGACGTGGTACGCCTGGGAACCGCCACACGCGCGCGCAGCCTGGGCCGCTCCGACCTGGCGGGTAAAACCGGCACCACCAACAACCAGATCGACGCCTGGTTCGCAGGCTACAGCCCGAAACATGTCGCAATCTCCTGGATGGGGTATGACAAGCCCAAATCGCTGGGCAGTCTGGAAACCGGCGGCAAGGCGGCGCTGCCGATCTGGATCGACTATATGAGCTCCGCCCTCAAGGGCGTGCCGGAAGTCGTGCCGGAATTGCCGGCCGGCGTCAGCGCCATCCGCATCGACCCGGCAACGGGCATGCAGGCGAAGGGGGATGGCGAAGGCGTCGTGGAATATTTCTATCATGAATTTCCGCCGCCCGAACCCGAGGAATCCATCTTCTCCATCATTCCCGGCTTCCCTATTCCCGGGCATGGCTCGCCCCCGCCTACGGAGAAGCAGGACAATACCCCGCCGAGGCCGGATCAACTGTTTTAGGAGCCTGCCCGTTCGTATTTTCTCGAGCGGGCGGCCAGCTTAATTTTCAGAAGGGCGTTTGCACCATGGCAAAAGACAGCAGCAATCGCCAATCCCAGTTGCGCCAGCTGATTGCGCAGCTGGCTGCCCGCATGATGGCGGAAGAGGGCATCTCCGATTACGCCCACGCCAAGCGCAAGGCAGGCCGCCAGCTTGGCGTCACCGACTCGCAATGCATGCCGACCAATAGCGAGATTGAAGAAGAAATCCGCGTTTATCACGAAATCTACAATAGCGACGACCAGCCCGAAGCATTGCTGCAACTACGCAAGGACGCATTGCTGGTCATGCAACTGCTGGAACGCTTCAACCCGCACCTGACCGGCGCGGTGCTGGACGGCACGGCAGGAAAATACGCAGAAACGCATATCCACCTGTTTGCGGATAGCTTGAAGGAAGTCGAGATATTCCTGCTCAACCAGCAAATCCCCTATGCCACGGATGAGAAATCCTACCGCATCAGCGAACGCCGCAGCATGGAGCGCAAGAAGGTGCCGGTGTTCACCCTGGAAGGCCCGCACGGGCTGATCAGGCTCAGCGTGTTCGAGGTCGATGACATGCGCATGCCGACAAAAAGCCCGGTCAATGGCAGCAACGCCAGCCGGGCCAATATCGAAGCGCTCGCCAGCCTGATACAGCAGAGCGAGTCCTTATCCTGAGATTTAAGCGGTATTAAAAGCGCCTAGTCGCTATGTATTCCTGATCAAGAACCGCTAACAAAAGCCGGCGCAGCGATTCTGGCTAGGCGCTCTGTCGCAGACAGTACAAACTATTACGGCAAGGCAGAGCAACGACGACAGAAGGGTTTTGTTAGCGGCGCTAAGCCTCGCGCAGCCAGCGGGCAATATCCATGGCGTAATAGGTCAGGATGCCGTCCGCCCCCGCGCGCTTGAAGCCCAGCATAGCCTCCAGCACTACCGCTTTCTCATCCAGCCAGCCATTCTGCACGGCGGCCTTGAGCATGGCGTATTCGCCGCTCACGTGATAGGCATAGGTCGGCACGCCGAATTCCTGCTTTACGCGGCGCACGATGTCGAGGTATGGCATGCCGGGCTTGACCATGACCATATCCGCGCCCTCCTCGAGGTCGAGCGCCACTTCGCGCAACGCTTCGTCCGAATTGCCGGGATCCATCTGGTAATTGTATTTATTGCCCTTGCCCAGGTTGGCGGATGAACCCACCGCGTCTCGGAAAGGACCATAGAAGGCGGAGGCGTATTTGGCCGAGTATGCCAAGATACGGGTATGGATGTGCCCGGCTTCTTCCAACGCATCGCGGATCGCGCCGATACGGCCGTCCATCATATCCGAGGGCGCCACCACGTCCGCGCCTGCCTGCGCATGGCAAAGCGCCTGCTTCACCAGGATCGCCACGGTCTCGTCGTTAAGCACATAGCCGGTATCGTCGATGACGCCGTCCTGCCCATGCGTGGTGTAAGGGTCGAGCGCGACATCGGTGATGACGCCCAGTTGCGGGTATGCCGCCTTGAGCGCACGCACGGTGCGCGGCACCAACCCGTCGGGATTCCATGCCTCATCCGCGGTCAGGCTCTTGTATTGCTGGTCTACAACGGGAAACAGCGCCAGCGCGGGAATGCCCAGCGCCACGCATTGCCCGGCAGTATCCAGCAGGCGGTCTATGCTTTGGCGTTGCACGCCGGGCATGGAAGCAACCTCTTCAATGCGGTTTTCCCCTTCCAGCACGAATACAGGGTAGATCAGGTCGTTGGCAGTGAGCACATGCTCACGCATCAACCGGCGCGAGAAATCGTCCCGCCGCATGCGGCGTGGGCGAATGGCAAGAAACTGGCGTGATGATGAGGTCATACGATTCCTTATGCGAATACCTTGGCCAACGCCAGACCGGGATCAGGCTGGCGCATGAACGCCTCGCCGACGAGGAAGGTATGCACCTCATGGCGGCGCATCAAGGCAACGTCCTCGGCAGTGAAGATGCCCGACTCGGTGACGACGGTCTTGCCTGCGGGGATACGGGGCAGCAGCGACAATGTCGTGTCCAGCGTCACCTCGAACGTGCGCAGGTTGCGGTTGTTGATGCCCAGCAACGGCGTCTCCAGTTGCAAGGCCTGCTCCAGCTCCTCGCCGTTGTGCACTTCCACCAGCACGCTCATGCCGAGCCGGTGGGCGATGTTTTCCAGCTCACGCATCTGGGACAGGTCAAGCGCTGCCGCGATCAGCAGGATGCAATCTGCGCCCATCGCGCGTGCCTCGAACACCTGGTAGGGGTCTATCATGAAGTCCTTGCGCAATACGGGAATATCGCAGGCGGCGCGCGCCGCCTCGAGATATTCGGCACTGCCCTGGAAGAACTGCTCGTCAGTCAATACGGAAAGACAGGCCGCGCCATGGCTGGCATAACTGGCGGCAATCTCGGCGGGCCGGAAATCTTCCCGGATCACGCCCTTGGAGGGGCTGGCCTTCTTGATTTCCGCAATCACGGCCGCCTTGCCTGCCGCGATCTTGTCCTGAATTGCGCTGAGGAATGAGCGCGGCGCAGGCTGGGCCAGGGCTTCCGCCTCGATCTCGGCTAGTGGCTTGCGTTGTTGCGCGGCATCGATTTCCGCCCGCTTCACTTCCAGAATTTTATTGAGTATGTCTGACATTGCCTTGCAATCGCTTTCGTTCACTCTAATCTATTGATACAGCCTGCCTTGATAGCGCAGCCATCCGCCCGCATGCTGGCCGCGAGGGTCATGATGGGTCCAATGTACGACACCGCCCTTGGCATTCCATTCATAAACACCGTTGAATTCCACGGCATCGCCAGCCCGGAGGCCATCCAGTCTGGGGGCAAGATCGATATTATGCGCCACCAGCACCGTCATGCCGTTATCCAGCTCAAGGATAAAGCGCTGGTGACGCGATCCGTCATTATCGTCCGGCATCACCTTGCTCACGACGCCAGCGGATTGTATTGCCACGGCATGCTCACGCTGGCTGAACGCCTGCGCTATGCGCCGGTTTGCCGCAGCATGGGATGCTGCCGGTATCGCCTGCACCTCGGCAGCGGGAACAGCATGCGGTCCAGGCTGCGTGAAATGGAAAAAGGTATAGGCGACTGCAATGGCAGCCACCAGCCATAAGAGCCTGTTCACGATCTTTTCATAGGGCGCGTTGCCCCGGCGGTGTAGTCGATGCAAGGCGCAAACCGAAGCCGTGCTGATTGCCCGGCGAGGATTTGCAACGCGGCAGCGGCTGCGCTGCCGGGACAACCCGAAGGGCATGAACAGGCTCTCATGCCGCCTGGCTCAGCGCCTTGAGCTGCTGCAGCTTGTTCAATGCCGCACCGGAATCCAGCGAATCGGCAGCCCGCGCTATGCCGTCCTGCAAGTCGCCTGCAATGCCCGACACGTAAATGGCGGCGCCCGCGTTCAACAGGACGATGTCGCGCGCCGGGCCATGCACACCTGACAGCACGCCCAGGATAATCTCGCTGGACTGCTGGGCGTTTTCCACATGGATGCTGTCGATGTCGTGCAAAGGCATGCCGAACTGGGCAGGATTGAGCGTATATTCATTCACCTCGCCATGCTTGAGCTCGGCAACGTAGGTATCCGCGGAAAAGGAAATTTCATCCATCTCGTCCGCGCTGTGCACCACCATCACATGCTCGCTGCCGAGCTTCTGTAACGTATGCGCCAACAGGCTGACCAAGTCGCGGTGGAACACCCCCATCACCTGGCGCTTGGCCCCTGCCGGATTGGTCATCGGCCCCAGCAGATTGAACATGGTGCGCACGCCGAGCTCGCGCCGTACCGGCGCTGCATATTTCATCGCCGCATGGTGGTTGGGAGCGAACATGAAGCCTATCCCTGCCTCGTTCACGCAACGTGCCACCTGCTCGGGCGTCAGGCTGATATTGACGCCGAGCGCCTCCAGCACATCAGCGGAGCCGCTCTTGGAGGAAGCCGCGCGCCCGCCGTGCTTGGCGATACGCGCACCCGCCCCGGCAGCCACGAAGGCCGACGCCGTGGAGACGTTGAACGCCTTGTTGGGCGCGCCGCCGGTACCGCAGGTATCGATCAAGTGGCTGCCGTCTTCTACCTGCACCTTGCTGGAAAGCTCGCGCATCACTTGCGCCGCTGCCGCGATCTCCGTGACGGTCTCGCCCTTGACGCGCAAGCCGGCAAGGAAGCCGGCAATCTGTATCGGGGTGAAGGCGCCGCCCATGATCTGCTGCATCACGTCCAGCATTTCCTCATGCGTGAAATCGGCATGGTCGATCAGCCTTTGCAAGGCAATCTTGGGGGTAATGCTCATCAATACGCTTTCAGGAAATTGTTCAGCAGCTCGTGTCCGTACTGGGTAAGAATGGATTCGGGGTGGAATTGCACGCCCTCGATCGGCAATGTCTTATGACGCACGCCCATGATCTCGCCGTCTTCGGTCCAGGCGGTAATTTCCAGGCAATCCGGCATCGACTCGCGCTCGATCACCAGCGAGTGATAGCGCGTCGCCGTGTAGGGATTGGGCAAGCCCTTGAACACGCCAAGGTCGGCATGGTGGATTTCAGAAGTCTTGCCGTGCATGAGCTGCTTGGCGTGAACGATCTTGCCGCCGAATGCCTGGCCTATGCTCTGGTGGCCCAGGCAAACGCCCAGTATGGGAATCTTGCCTGCGAACTCGTGGATCAGCGGCACGGAAATGCCAGCCTCGTTAGGCGTGCAGGGGCCTGGCGAAATGACGATATGCCTGGGGTTGAGCGCAGCCACGCCAGCCAAGTCAATCTCATCGTTGCGGTACACCTGCACATCCTGTCCAAGCTCGCCAAGATACTGTACGAGGTTGTAGGTAAATGAATCATAGTTATCGAGCATCAACAGCATAATGTGCATCCTTCATCTTGCACCCGGGCGAACCTGTTATTGTGGGCGCAATTCATCATAAAAAAAAGTCCTTCTCCTGCGCCAGTTGCTCAAAATCCTGGATCAGCATGGGCCTGGCAAACAGATATCCCTGGAAGAACTGGCAACCATAGCTTTGCAGCAATTCAAACTGCACCTCGGTCTCTACGCCTTCTGCAATCACCTTCAGTCCAAGCGAATTGCTCATCGCAAGTATCGCCTGCACAATCGCCGCATCGCTGGCATCCTCGGCAATGTCACGCACGAATGACCGGTCAATCTTGACTTGGCTAAGCGGCAAGCGCTTTAAGTAGGCCAAAGAAGAATATCCCGTGCCAAAATCATCCATGGAGAAACGCACCCCGAGCTCCCGCAAGGCGTTCATTTTGGCAACCGCATCCGCTATATTGTCCAGCACCACGCTCTCTGTCAGCTCCAGCTTGAGCAGGCTTGGGTCAGCCCCTGTGCTTTGCAGGATTTTCCTGACTTCATCGACGAAATCAACCTGGCGGAACTGACGCGCGCTCACATTCACCGCCAGCTGCAAGCCATCGAACCCCGGACGGCCCTCCCAGGCCTTGAGCTGCAGGCAGGCGTTGTATAGCACCCAATGGCCTATCGACACGATCAGCCCGCTATCCTCGGCAATGCCGACGAACTCCTTGGGCGAAAGCAGCCCATGCTCCGGATGTTGCCATCGCAACAAGATTTCTGCACTAAAGACCTTGCGCTCGGTATCCACCTGCACCTGGCAAAACAGCCTGAGCTGCTTCTGTACGATCGCCAGGCGCAGCTGCAACTCCATATCTACCCGTCTCTCCAGGGCCGCCTGCATGGCGGGATCGAAGAAACGCAGGGTATTGCGTCCAGCCGCCTTGGCTTCGTACATGGCGGTATCGGACCGTTTGAGCAGTTCCTCCATGGTAACGAAATTGCCATTGAACAGGACAATGCCGATGCTGGATGAATTGTGGTGCTCGATCTCTCCCAACTCGTACGGATGATTGATGATTTCCAAGACCTTTTGCGCGACCTGCCTGGTTTGCGCGATAGCCTGCTCCAGGTTGAGGCTCAGGTCCTCCAGCACGATCACGAATTCGTCGCCGCCGAGACGGGCTACCGTATCCTCATTGCGGACGCACTGACGCAGGCGGCGCGCCACTTCCACCAGCAACAGGTCGCCGACATCATGTCCGCGCGAATCATTGAGCGCCTTGAAATTATCCAGGTCGATAAACAACACCGCGCCATGCTTGCCATGCCTGACGCTTGCCGCAATCGCCTGTTGCAACCTGTCCAGCAGCAGGCGGCGGTTCGGCAAAGTGGTCAGCGCGTCGTAGAAAGCCAGGTTGCGGATCTCGGACTCGACCTTGCGTCGCTCAGTCAGATCGCGGAAGAACCCCGTCAAGAGCGGCACGCCCTGCTCCTTGAGCGAGGTGATGGTCAGCTCGACCGGGAACTCGGTGCCGTCAGCACGCAAGGCGCTCAACTCCAGCCTGCGGTCAAGCATCTTGCTGACGCCAGAAGTCAGGTAGCGCTGGTGGCCCTGCCTGTGCGCCTCGCGCATCGCGGGCGGAATCAAGGTATCCGCCAGCATCTTGCCCAGCACGTCTTCGCGGCGGTAGCCGAACATGACCTCTGCCGCATGATTGAATTCCACCAGCCTGCCTTGTTCGTCAATGCTGACAATCCCGTCCTGGGCATTCTCGATCACCGCCCTGAACTTGGTCTCGCTGTTGCGCAATGCCTTTTCGGTCACCTCGCGCGAGGATTGCAGTGCGGCAATCAGCATGCCGACGATGGAAAGCGTACTCATCAACACCCATAGCGCCCATACCGGCTGGTATCCAGGATGCTCCAGTCCTACCTGATAATCAACCCGAGCCGATGCCATCGCCACTATGGACAAGGCCAGCACAACGACGGAAGCGCCGGTGATGCCCATGCGCATAGAGACCAGTACCACCAGCGGCAAGACCAGGAAAGCAAACCACATGTATTGATCTGCATAATCCGGTGCCAACTGGAAGATCGCCCACTCCACCGCCACCGCGACCACAGCCAGCAAGCTGAAACGCGCGCGCCGCTGCCAGAAACTCTGTATCTCCGCCCAGGTGACGTTCAACAACAAAGGCAGCAGCAGCAACACACCAAGCACGTTGACGATCCAGCCAAACAGCAAGGCCGGCAGCACGCTTTCCAGACTTACCAATTGTGCCTGGCGCAGGATGGCCACGTTAACCACGGTACATACCAGCATCCCCACGGCAACGCCCAGGATCATGATGGGAATGTCGCGAATCCGGTCCAGTGCGTGATGGAACCCGCTGAGCCGCAATATCCATGCGGCGAAGGCATAGGTCATGGTGCTGGCTATTGACAGCGCGGCAATCAGGAGCGCATTGGCGGAAACAGGGTCGTAAGTCGTGAGAGCCAGTGCCAGTTGCGCCCCCAGAATGGCAGGCCAATACGCCATTCCCCAGCGGAGCAAGGCAGCTACCGCCACACCTCCGGACAACCAGACAAGGTTAGCTTGCAAGACGGAGAACGGCAGCACTTTGCCCAGCATGCCAACAGCAAAACACCCGAGTGCCAGAATGATAAGCCGGAGCAAAATCCGGCTGTTTGCTGCCGCCATGCCTACTCCTTGTTATCGAGCCCTGCCTGTACGATCTCCGCTGCGCGCAATACCGCACGCGCCTTGTTCTGGGTTTCCACCCACTCGTTTTCCGGTACGGAATCGGCGACGATGCCGGCGCCGGCCTGGGAATACAACATGCCATCCTTGATCACGCCGGTGCGGATGGCAATGGCGAGGTCCATGTCGCCATTGAAGCCGAGGTAGCCGACGGCGCCGCCATAAATACCACGCTTGCTCGGTTCCAACTCATCGATGATTTCCATGGCGCGCACCTTGGGCGCGCCGCTCAGCGTGCCGGCGGGAAAAGTCGCCTTGAGCACGTCGATGGCATGCAAGCCAGGCTTCAGTCTGCCTTCGACATTCGAGACGATATGCATGACGTGCGAATAACGCTCGATCACCATCTTGTCCGTCACCGCCACGCTGCCCACTTGCGCCACACGGCCGACATCGTTGCGCCCCAGGTCCATCAGCTGTACGTGCTCGGCAATTTCCTTGGGATCAGCCAGCAACTCTTCCGCCAGCGCGACATCTTCCTCGCGGGTCTTGCCGCGAGGGCGCGTGCCGGCAATCGGCCGCGAGGTCACCGTGTCTTCCTCCAGGCGCACCAGGATTTCCGGGGAAGCGCCGACGACATGGTGGTCTCCCATGTCGTAATAGAACATGTAGGGCGAGGGATTGAGACTGCGCAAGGCACGGTAGAGCGACAAGGGCGGCGCCGTGAAAGGCTTGGCCATGCGCTGAGACAGCACCACCTGCATGATGTCGCCATCAAAAATGTACTGCTTGGACTTGGCCACCGCCTCCTTGAAGCTCGCCTCGCCGAACTCCGAATGCGCCTCGGTGGCCGGCATGGCGGCGGCATGGGGAATAGCCACCGGCTGGCGCAAGCGCTGCACCAATGCATTGAGGCGCTGTATGCCCTTGGAGTAAGCTTCTGCAATTGCCGGGTCGGCATACACGATGAAATACAGCTTGCCGGAAAGGTTGTCCACCACCGCAATCTCTTCCGATACCATGAGCAGAATATCCGGCACGCCGAGCGCATCCTGTTTGGCGTTGCCCGCCAGGCGGCGCTCGATATAGCGGATGGTGTCGTAGCCGAAGTATCCCGCCAGGCCGCCGGTAAAGCGCGGCAGTCCCTGATAGGGAGGGATGCGGAACCTGGCCTGGTAGGCCTGGATGAAATCCAGCGGATTCACATCCTGCGCCTCTTCGATCACCGTGTCGCGGTCCAGCACCTTGACCGCCTGGCCGCGCGCCTCTATGCGCACATGGGCAGGCAGGCCGATGATGGAGTAGCGGCCGAAGCGTTCTCCGCCCTGCACCGACTCAAGCAGGTAGGAATAGGGCTGGTTAGCGAGTTTCAGGTAAAGTGAAAGCGGAGTATCGAGATCGGCGAATGTCTCGATGACCAGGGGAATACGGTTATAACCCTGGCTCGCCAGGGCATCAAACTCCTGTTGACTGATGGTTTGCAGCATAAAAACTCCCGAATCCTGATGATTTTCTAATTGAGTGGCACCTATGCATCTTCATGGGTAGCGGTAGCTACTTCAGCGCCACCATCGCCAGCTGCTGCGATAGCTCAGGATTCGGGTGTTCATCTGCATGCCGCCTATACTTTGGCCAGCTCGGCGCGCAATGCGCTGATGACAGTGTCGTAACGGTTGGGATCGGTATCCTTGCCTGCGCCGAACACGGCAGAGCCTGCCACGAACGTATCGGCACCAGCGCGGGCGATATCGGCAATATTGGCAGGGTTCACGCCGCCGTCGATTTCCAGCCAGATTTCACGGCCGGTCTTCTCAGTGTAGGCATCGATACGCGCCCTCGCTTCGCGCAGCTTGTCCAGCGTGCCGGGAATGAACTTCTGGCCGCCGAAGCCGGGGTTCACGGACATCAGCAACACCATGTCGACCTTATCCATGACGTAGTCCAGGTAGGACAGCGGGGTTGCCGGATTGAACACCAGGCCGGACTTACAGCCCTGGTCGCGGATCAGGGACAGGCTGCGGTCGATATGGTCGGAAGCTTCCGGGTGGAAGGTGATGATGTTGGCGCCCGCCTTGGCGAAATCGGGGATGATGCGGTCAACCGGCTTCACCATCAGGTGCACGTCGATGATGGCGTCGGTCACCGGGCGAATCGCCTCGCAGACCAATGGGCCGATGGTCAGGTTGGGAACATAATGGTTGTCCATCACGTCAAAGTGGACAATATCCGCGCCGGAAGTGATCACGTCGGTGATTTCCTGGCCCAGCTTGGCGAAGTTGGCGGAAAGGATACTAGGGGCAATTCTGAATGGTTTGGCCATGATATTGAGGTTGTATAGCGTAAAAAATGCTTATTTTAACTGAAAATGTGTCAACGCACCCGGCCTCAGCAACGCTTATTGCAAAATCCATACTGGAATCAGGTTTATACTTAGGATACGAGGCGCTTCAGCACCATGGCGACAGGAAAATTCGGGCACCAATATTTCGCCCGCTAATGAACAGCTTCATTCAATGCCGTCAAATGAGAGTATGATAGCGGCCTGCCGGGCATGCAATGCATCAGCTTAATTGCTTGAAATTGTTGCTCAAGTTGCCGCGATACAGGAAAATTGCAGGATGCATTTATTTACAGTCGGCGTTAATCACACGACCGCACCAGTTTCCATACGTGAGAACGTCGCTTTCCAGAACGAGCATCTCGGCGGCGCGCTGCGCGACCTGAACTCTTACGGCATCCGCGAAGCCGCCATCCTGTCTACCTGCAACCGCACCGAACTCTATTGCAACACCGACAACCCGCAAAAAGCCCTGGAATGGCTGGCGGGTTACCATCAGCTGCAACCGCAGGCCATTGCTCCCTACATGTATACCCTGCCCCAGGAAGACGCCGTCAAGCACGCCTTCCGCGTGGCCTCAGGACTCGACTCCATGGTGCTGGGCGAAGCCCAGATCCTGGGCCAGATGAAGCAGGCAGTCCGCATTGCAGAAAACGCCGGCACGCTGGGCACCCTGCTGCACAAGCTGTTCCAGCGCACCTTCTCGGTTGCCAAGGAAGTGCGTACTAACACCAATATCGGCGCCAATTCGGTTTCGCTGGCCGCCGCCAGCACCCGTCTTGCGCAGCGCATTTTCGGCGCGCTCAACAACCAGCACGTGCTGTTCATTGGCGCAGGCGAGATGATAGAGCTCTGCGCCGAGCACTTTGCCGCCCATAGGCCTTTATCGCTGACGGTGGCCAACCGCACGCTGGAGCGCGGCCAGGAGCTCGCTGCCAGCATCGGCGGCAACAGCATGCTGCTGGCCGACCTGCCAGACCGCCTGGCGGAATTCGACATCGTCATCACTTCCACCGCCAGCCAATTGCCCATCGTGGGCCTGGGCATGGTGGAACGCGCGATCCGCAACCGCAAGCACAAGCCCATGTTCATGGTGGACCTGGCGGTCCCGCGCGATATCGAACCGGAAGCGGGCGAACTCGACGACGTGTTCCTTTACACCGTGGACGACCTCGCGCAAGTGGTGCAGGAAGGCCTGGAGAACAGGCAGGAAGCCGCCGCAGAAGCCGAGGCCATCATCGACATGCGCGTGGACAATTTCATGCAGTGGCTGAAAACCCGCAGCGCGGTGCCGACCATCCGCGCATTGCGCGAGCAGGCAGAGCGCCACCGCCTGAGCGAGCTGGAAAAAGCGCGCAAACTGCTGGCCCGCGGGGACGACCCGGCGCAGGTGCTGGACGCATTGAGCAACGCGCTTACCAACAAGCTGCTGCACGGGCCCAGCCACGCGCTCAACAATGTCAGCGGCGAAGACCGCGACCAACTTGAAGCCATGCTGCGCCAGCTGTACCAGATTCACCATTAATCCAACCCTGACATTCAACCTTTAGTGTTCCAATTTTCCCAGCAATGAAACCTTCAATGATTAAAAAGCTCGCCACCTTGAGCGAGCGCCTGGACGAACTGAACCGCCTGCTGTCGAGCGAGGATGCGACCAACGACATCGACAACTACCGCAAGATCACGCGCGAGCATGCCGAGATCACGCCTATCGTCGAGCAGTTCCGCGCCTACGAGCAAGCCGGCAACGACATCAAGGAAGCCCAAGCCATGCTCTCCGACCCGGAGATGAAGGAGTTCGCCCAGGAAGAGCTCGAAGCCGGCAAGCAGAGGCTTGAGGATATTGCCGAGGAGCTGCAAAAACTCCTGCTGCCCAAGGACCCCAACGACGAACGCAACATCTTCCTGGAAATCCGCGCCGGCACCGGCGGCGATGAATCCGCCCTGTTCGCGGGCGACCTGTTCCGCATGTATTCACGCTACGCGGAACGCCAGCGCTGGAAAGTCGAGATCGTATCCGCCAGCGAGTCCGAAGTGGGCGGCTACAAGGAAATCATCGCCAAGATCGAGGGGCTCGGCGCATACTCCAGGCTCAAGTTCGAGTCGGGCGGCCACCGCGTGCAACGTGTACCGGAAACCGAGACCCAGGGCCGCATCCACACCTCAGCCTGTACCGTGGCGGTATTGCCGGAAGTGGACGAGGTCAGCGACGTCACCATCAACCCGGCGGACATCCGTATCGACACTTTCCGCGCCTCGGGCGCGGGCGGACAGCACATCAACAAGACCGATTCCGCAGTCCGCATCACCCACTTCCCCACCGGCATCGTAGTGGAATGCCAGGACGGCCGCAGCCAGCACTCCAACAAGGCCCAGGCGATGCAAGTGCTTGCCGCGCGCATCAAGGCCAAGCAAGTGGACGAACAGCAAAGCAAGATCGCGAGCGAGCGCCGCAGCCTGATCGGTTCCGGCGACCGCAGTGAGCGCATACGTACCTACAACTATCCGCAAGGCCGCATCACCGACCACCGCATCAACCTGACGCTGTACAAGATCGACGCCATCACCGAAGGCGACATGGACGAACTGATCAATGCCCTGGCGGCAGAACACCAGGCCGACCTGCTCGCCACCCTGGGCGAGGACGCCTGATTTCATGGCCGCCAGTCTACGTACTATTGCCCTGTTTGAGGCCAGCAAGGGGGTATTGGTATTGGGTGCATCGCTCGCCTTGTTCCGCTTCATCAACACGGACTGGCAGGCGTATGCGGAAACCCTGGTTCGCCACTTGCACCTCAACCCTGCCAACCATTACCCGCGCATCCTGTTGCACTGGGCCGGCAATATCACCGAGCCCAGGCTGATGGCCTTGGCATTCGGCGCCATATTCTATGCCGCCGTCCGCCTGCTGGAAGCCTACGGCTTATGGCTGGGCCGGCACTGGGCCGTTATCCTCGGCATGGCAAGCGCAGGCCTTTACCTGCCCTTCGAGATACTGGAATTGCTCGCGCATTTCAGCTGGCTTGGGTTCGGAGTGTTTGCCGCCAATATAGTGATCGTGGCCATTCTCTGGCGCCATCATCGCTAGCCAGCCCAGCCATGGCCAAGCTCAAGAGCCTCATCTCCTGCGCCGCCAACCGCCTGCAGCAAGCCAGCGGCCTGGACCAGACTGAGGCGCGCATTGAAATCCGCGCCCTCATGCAGCACAGCCTGGGCGGTGTAAACCATGCCTGGCTGATTGCGCATGGCGACGACACGGTGACAGACGCGCTTCGCGTCCGGTTTGAATCCCTGCTTGCCCGGCGCATCCAGGGCGAGCCCGTTGCCCACATCCTGGGCCGGCGCGAATTCTACGGCCGCGATTTCGCGGTAACGCCAGACACCCTGATCCCGCGGCCCGATACCGAAATCTTGGTGGAAACCGCCCTTGACCGCATCCCGCCTGACCAGGCATGCGAGATTCTCGACATGGGCACCGGCACGGGGGCGATCGGCATTACGCTGGCGCTCGAACGGCCGCACGACAAGGTCACAATACTGGATTATTCGGAAGCCGCCCTCGCGATTGCCAGGGAGAACGCCCGACAATTATCCGCTCACAATGTCGCAGCGCTGCACAGCGACTGGTTCAGCGCCGTGCAAGGCCAGCGCTTCGACCTCATCGTCAGCAATCCGCCCTATGTCGAAGCAGACGATCCGCACCTGCAGCAAGGCGACCTGCGCTTCGAACCCATCACGGCACTGGCATCGGGCATGGATGGCCTGGACGACATCCGCAGGATTATTGCCCATGCGCCTATGCACTTGAAATCTTCAGGCTGGCTCATCATCGAGCACGGTTACAACCAAGGCGAAGCCGTACGATCGATTTTCAGCGGGCACCATTTTGCCAATGTACACACCGTGCAGGACCTTGCCGGGCATGACCGCGTGACGCTTGGCCAGCTAACCTGACAACTCTTTTTCAAGCCTTGCGCTTGCGCAGGCTGATCATCATCACCCCGACCAGCACCAGCGCCGACCCCAACAACTGGATCAGCGACAATTGCTCGCCGAGGAAGACATATGCCAGGTAAATCGTCGCCACCGGCCCAAGCGCGCCTATCATCGATGTCTGCATCGAGCCTATCCGCTTCATGGCGGCCGCCAAGGCAAATGCCGGCAACACGGTGGAAAAAAGCGCCATATTGACCGTCAAGACGTAAACCCGGCCTGATTGTCGCAACGCATCCAATGGATGCGTCAGCAGGAACTGGACTATGCAGGCCAGGCAAGCCACCGTCATTGCATAGGCCGTGAAACGCATGGCCCCGATGCGGGCAATGGTATGCCCGGCTCCGACCAGGTAGACCGCATAGGCGAACGCGCTGGCAAACACCAGGCTGCCGCCCAGGAACAGGCCATCGCCATTCAGGCTGAAATCATGCACGAACACCAGCACAATGCCGGCATAGCTCAGCAAGAGCGCAACCATCACCGTCCTGCCGATACGCTCGCGGAACACCAGCGCGCTGATGAGCACCACCATGGTCGGGTAGAGGAACAGGATCAGGCGCTCCAGCCCGGCGCTGATGTATTGCAGGCCGAGAAAGTCCAGGAAGCTGGCAAGATAATATCCGACGAAGCCCAGGACCAGCACCGCAAGCCAATCGCGCCGCTGCATCTCCGCTGCTTTTTCCTGTCCGTAAAACATGGCAACGATGAAGAACGGCACCGAAAATGCCATGCGCAAGGCCAGCAGCGTCACCGCATCGACAGGCTCGACATAGGCTAGCTTGACGAAAATCGCCTTGGCGGAAAAGCCAATCGCCGACACCAGCGCAAACAACACGCCCAACGCCTGCTGCCGCGAGGAAAAGAATTTTGCAAGAAACGGATGCATAAGGAAAACCAGAAGAACCTGTACCAATCATCTAAAAACACAGGCCTTATCACGGAAAGACAGCAACAACGGGACAAGGCCCGCATCGCCATCTGAAGATCAACAACTCAATGTAATGATCCGACGCGCCGGGCAATGGCAGGCAGCCGCCACAGTCGCAGAATCAGCAGAAGATTGAAGGCATTCATGATGCTTGCTACTTTAGGCGACGGCAGAGCTGCTGTCTACAGCGCATTGCCGGCAGCCATCAGGTAATGCTGCTTCAGGCGCATGTAATGCTGGGCCGAATACATGAAATGGGCGATTTCCTTTTCCGTCAGCGGCCTGATCTTTTTCGCCGGGCTGCCCAGGTAGAGGAATCCGCTTTCCAGCACCTTGCCTTCCGGCACCAAGCTGCCTGCGCCGAGCAATACGTGCTTCTGTACGACAACCTTGTCCATGACGATGCTGCCCATGCCGATCAGGCATTCGTCCTCCAGCGTGCAACCATGCAGGATCACCTTGTGCCCCACCGTCACATTGGAACCCACGACCAAGGGGCAGCCCTCCGGCTCCCAGCTGGATTTATGGCTGACATGCAGGATGGAGCCGTCCTGGATATTGCTGCCCTCGCCGATGCGGATATGGTTGACGTCGCCGCGAACCACGGTGCCCGGCCATACCGAGGCATGGTCGCCCAACGCCACATCCCCAATGATCACGGCAGAAGGATGGATGTAAACTTCCCTCCCGATTTGCGGCGAGATGCCCTGATAAGCGGCAAGCACAGAACCCGCTTGCGGGGTATGATAGGCTGACATAAGCCATAGTATAATCCCATCCATGCAAGATTCTTCATCCGTCGGCATCGTCGCCCCGCAAACCGCCCATTTCCAGCAACCGCTCACCCTGAAAAGCGGCGAAGCGCTACCCGCATTCGACATCGTCTACGAAACCTACGGCACACTGAACAGCAGCAAATCCAATGCCGTGCTGATCTGCCACGCGCTGTCAGGCAACCATCATGCAGCAGGCAAGCACAAGGAAGACGACAAGCACCCCGGCTGGTGGGATAACCTCATCGGCCCCGGCCGGCCGCTGGATACCAACAAGTTCTTCGTCATTGCGCTCAACAACCTGGGCGGATGCCACGGCAGCACCGGCCCGGCCAGCATCAACCCGGCCACCGGCAAGCCATGGGGCTCGAAATTTCCCATGCTGACGGTAGAGGACTGGGTCAAGTCGCAAGCCCTGCTGCTCGACCAGCTCGGCATTACGCAGCTGGCCGCCGTCGTCGGCGGCAGCCTGGGCGGGATGCAAGCCATGCAATGGACGCTGGATTTCCCCGAGCGCGTACGCCATGCGCTGGTAATCGCCTCCGCCCCCAACCTCACGGCGCAGAACGTGGCTTTCAACGAGGTCGCGCGCCAGGCCATCATGACCGATCCGGAATTCCATAACGGCGATTATTACGAACACAACGCGGTGCCCAATCGCGGCCTGCGCATTGCACGCATGCTCGGCCACATCACCTATCTTTCCGATGATGCCATGGGCGCGAAATTCGGCCGCAAGCTACGCAATGGCAGCCTGAAGTACAACTTCGAGGTGGAGTTCGAAATGGAATCCTACCTGCGCTACCAGGGTGACAAGTTTGCCACCGCGTTCGACGCCAACAGCTACCTTCGCATGACCAAGGCGCTCGATTACTTCGACCCGGCCTTTGCGCATGGCGGCGACCTCAGCCTGGCGCTCGCCAAGGCCAAGGCGGACTTCCTGGTCGTGTCGTTCACCAGTGACTGGCGCTTCTCGCCTGCCCGTTCGCGCGAGATCGTCAAGGCCCTGCTGGACAACGAATTGAGCGTCAGCTATGCGGAAGTCACCGCCGCGCACGGACACGATGCATTCCTGATGCCCGACCCGCATTACCACCAGATTCTGCGCGCCTATCTCGCCAAAATCGATACAGGAGCCAGCTCATGAGTACAACGGAAATTGTGAGAGAAGCAGAAAACCGCCATGACTTTGCGTTAATCGCAAAATGGATACAGCCCCAGTCCAAGGTACTGGACCTGGGTTGCGGCAACGGCTCCCTATTGTCCTTCCTGCGCGAGAAGCTTGAAGTCAAGGGCTACGGCGTGGACAAGGACGACAATAACGTGCTCGCCTGCATCGGGCATGGCGTGAATGTGATCCAGATGGACCTTGAAGCCGGACTGGCGGGCTTTGACTCCCTGTCGTTCGACTACGTCATCCTATCCCAGACCCTGCAGGCCATGGTCAACACCGAGGGCGTGCTGCGCGAAATGCTGCGCGTGGGCAAGCAGGGCATCATCACCTTCCCCAATTTCGGCTACTGGCGCCACCGCATCCAGCTCATGGCGGGACATATGCCGGTGTCGGACAACATCCCGCACCAATGGTACAACACGCCCAACCTCCACCTGTGCACCATCGACGACTTCGAGGCGTTGTGCGCCAAGATGAATATCCGCATCACCGACCGCATCGTCATCAACGAAGGCGATACCGTCAGCTTCATGCCCAACCTGCTGGGCAGCCTGGCCATCTACCGTTTTGAACAGGCTGGCTGGCCGATTAGTTATTGAATCCCAATCCTGAGTTACAGATTCAAAACCAGAGACGCACCAAGCCAAGCACGCCAAAAAACAACACGGTCAGGCCACTGATACGCCGGATCCATAGCTGCTGCAACCACGCCTTTAGGCGCACTGCAGCCATGCCCATCGCCAGCAGGGTGGGCAATGTTCCCACTCCGAAAGCCAGCATCAGCAATCCGCCTTGCACCGGACTGCCTGTCGCCAGAGCGGCAATCAGCACGCTATAGACGAGTCCGCAAGGCAGCCAGCCCCAGATCGCGCCCAGCATGCCCGCCTGGGCAATATTGCGTACCGGCAGCCAACGCTTGCTGAACGGCTGCAGCCGCTTCCACAACACCGCGCCGATACGCTCCAAGGCAATCACGCCATGCCAGAGATTGGCAAGGTACAGGCCCAGCAGAATCAATATGATATTCGCCAGTGCATACAGCACCTTGCCGACCGGCAGGAGGTGTTGCAAAAAGAAACTGCTGGCCCCTACGGCCCCGGCAATCGCCCCGGCGACGCCGTAGCTGCCGATGCGCCCGAGGTTATAGGCCAGCAGCAAGCGCCATTGCGGGCGGCTGCCCGGCATGCTCATACTTACCGCACCCACGATACCGCCGCACATGCCCGCGCAATGCCCGCCGCCCAACAGGCCAACCAGCAAGGCAGCGAAGAGGCTGAGTTCAGGCATGCGGCTCCCAGCCCCTGAAGCGCCGGATCATGAGCAAACCGGGTATGGCAAGCACGGTGCACAAGAGGAAGAACATGGTCCACCCCATTTCCCCCGCCATCCATCCCGTCGGCGTGGAGAGAATCACGCGCGGCACACCCATGAGGCTGGACAGCAAGGCATACTGGGTTGCCGTGAATCGCCTGTCGGTCATGGCGCCCATGAAGCCGACGAAAGCAGCGGTGCCCAGGCCGCCGGTAAAGTTTTCCACCGCGATGACGCCGGTCAGCATGGGCAGGTTGTATCCCACCTGCGCCAGCAGCACAAAGCCGAAAGTCGATGCCATTTGCAGGAAGCCGAACAGCCAGAGGGAACGATACAGGCCGATGCGCAATATCCAGATGCCGCCCAGGGTGCCGCCTATCAGCGTAGCCCAGAAGCCGAACAGTTTGGCGATAGCGCCGATCTCGCTCTTGCTGAAACCCAGGTCGAGATAGAACGGCACATTGATGGCAGAAGCCAGGGTATCGCCCAGCTTGTAGAGCAGGATGAAGGCCAGGATGGTAACGGCCTCTGGCCGCTTGAAGAATTCCAGGAACGGCTCCACCACGGCTTCGCGCAAGGTGCGTGGGCTGCCTGCGGCTTCCCTGGGCTCGGGGGAGAACAGCGTCACCAGGATGCACAAGCCCATGAACAGGGCCATCAGCTGGTACATCTTGGAGAAAGTCAGCAGGTCGGCGAGGATCAGGCCGCCGCCGCCCGCGAGCAGCATGCCGACGCGGTAGCCGTTGACGAACATGGCGGAACCCAGGCCCAGCTCCTGGTCCGACAGGCTTTCACGGCGATAGGCATCGATGACGATATCCTGCGACGCCGAGAAAAAGGTCACCAGCAATGCAGCAAGCGCCACGCCCCACAAGCTGCTGGCCGGGTCGCTCATACTCAAGGCCAGCAAGGCGAGCACCAACGCCAATTGACTCAGGGCCAGCCAGCCGCGCCGCCGCCCGAACAGCGGGATGGTGTAACGGTCGAACAGCGGCGCCCATAGGAACTTGAGCGTATACGGCAGGCCTATCATCGCCGCAGCGCCTATCATGGCGAGATCGACGCCTGACTCCTTGAGCCAGGCCTGCATGGTGGAACCGGTCAGGAGCAGGGGCAATCCCGACGCGAACCCCATCATCAGCGCCACCAGCATGCGCCCGCTTACCACGGCCTTGAGGGCAGCCCCCCAGCCTTGCTTGATCATTGTGTATCCTGACTTGTCAAATGACTGACCTACCAAACACTATTGGTAATCGACGGTAAGCGGCGCATGGTCGCTGAAGCGCGCATCCTTGTATATCGAGGCGCCTACCGCCCGGGCCGCCAATGCCGGCGTCGCCACCTGGTAATCGATGCGCCAACCGACATTCTTCGCCCACGCCTGCCCGCGGTTGCTCCACCATGTATAGCAGGCATCGGTAGTATCCGGATGCAGCAAGCGGTAAACGTCCACCCAGCCGATGCGGCCGAACAAATCCGTGAGCCAGGCGCGCTCTTCCGGCAGGAAGCCAGAGTTCTTGCGGTTGCCGCGCCAATTCTTGAGGTCGGCTTCCTGGTGGGCGATATTCCAATCGCCGCAGATGACGACGTCGCGGCCATCGCGGATCAATGACTCGAGGTGCGGCATGAATCGCTCCATGACGCTGAACTTGAATGCCTGCCGCTCTTCCCCGCTGGAACCGGAAGGCAGGTAAAGCGACACTACGCTCAATTTGCCGTAGCGCGCCTCCAGGTAGCGGCCTTCGCTATCGATATCGGCAATGCCCAGGCCCACGATCACCGCATCGGCCTTCTGCCGCGAGTAAATGCCCACACCGCTGTATCCTTTCTTGTCGGCGTAATGGAAATAGCCGTAATAACCTTCGGGTTGCAGCATTTCCGCCGTCATGTCGGCTTCCTGCGCCTTCAGCTCCTGCAAGCAGACGATATCGGCCTGCTGTTGCTGCATCCACGGATAAAAGCCTTTGCTGGCAGCGGAACGGATGCCATTGAGATTCAGGGATATAATACGCAACACTACAACCTTTCTTCACTCATCATGTCAGATTCAACGCAAGATTTTATCCAATTCGCCATCCAAAAGCAGGTATTACGTTTCGGCGAGTTCACCACCAAGGCCGGACGTCTCAGCCCCTACTTCTTCAATGCGGGCCTGTTCAACGACGGCGAAAGCCTGATGCGCCTGGGCGAGTTCTACGCCGCCGCCATCGTGCGCTCCGGCGTGCAGTTCGACATGCTGTTCGGGCCGGCCTACAAGGGCATCACCCTGGCCGCCAGCATCGTGATCGCCCTGGCAAGGCAAGGCCGCAACATGCCTTATGCCTTCAACCGCAAGGAAGCCAAGGATCATGGCGAAGGCGGCACCATTGTAGGCGCTTCCCTGCAAGGCAGGGTGCTGATTGTGGACGACGTGATCTCGGCCGGCACCTCGGTGCGCGAATCGGTCAATATCATCACCGCCAGCGGCGCCACGCCGTGCGGCGTCGCGATTGCGCTCGACCGCCAGGAGCGCGGCCTGGGCGCGCTATCCGCCGTGCAGGAAGTCGAGCAGCAGCACCAATTGCCCGTGATCAGCATCGCCAACCTGCGTGACCTGATCGAGTACCTGGACCAAAGCAGCGAGTTGGCAGCATACCGCCCTGCCATTGCCGCATACCGCAGCGCATATGGTGTTGAATAGATTAAGCGCAGCTAACAAAACTCTCCTGGCATTGTTGCGCTGCCTTGCCGTACGACTTGTACTGCCTGCGGCAGCGCGCCTAGCCAGGACCGCTGCGCTGGGTTTGTTAACCGCTCTAAGTAAAGCCTCGGCGGCACATGCTGGTTCATAGCTTCCCTCCAGCCGTCACCCCACCTTGCCAGGTATTGATACTGGGCTCCATGCCCGGCAAGCGGTCACTGGAAATGCAGGCTTACTACGCCCATCCGCAGAACCTGTTCTGGCCGTTCATCAACCACATTTTCAACATTCCAGCCGAGACCGCATACCAGGAAAGGCTGCGGCTGCTGAACCAGCAGCATATCGGCATATGGGATGTGCTCAAGGAGTGCATACGCATCAGCAGCCTGGACGGCGACATCGAGGAAGCCTCCATCGTCGCCAATGATTTCAGCGCCCTGTTCGCGCAATTTCCCCACATCCGCCACATTTTTTTCAACGGCAGCAAGGCCGAGCAGGCGTTTCGCCGCCATGTGCTCAAGCGGCAAATAATTCCGGCCCACCTGCATTACCACAGGCTGCCTTCCACCAGCCCTGCCAATGCCTCGATCAAGAAGGAACACAAGCTTGCGCAGTGGCAGCAGATCACTGCCGTGATCTCCGACTGAAGAATTCCCATGTTTTGGCAAAGGGTATAATCCGGCGCAAAATCATGCGATAGTTAGCAAAAAATAATCACGATCATTCCACAAGGGAGGAAAGGCATGATACGCAGATTGCATCTGCCTGCGAATGTCATGGCATACCTGCTATTGACGCTGAACGCCAGCACAGTATGGGCAGCTACGGAATCCAAGCAGCCCAGCGGCAAGATCATGAAGTGGGTGGACGAGCAAGGCACTACCCATTATGGAGATACCCTGCCACCGCAATATTCGGGCAAGGAAAGCAATATCAGCCCGCGCGGCATGCCGCAAACCGACACGGCAAACAGCACAGCATCGGAAACCCCGGGCAAAGAGAGCGAACAGACAAGGCGAGACAGGACCTTGCAAGCGGTCTACAGCTCGGAACACGAAATCGACCTCGCGCGAGACCGCAATCTGCAAATGGACCAGGCCATGCTGGAAGGACTGGAACAGCGCAAGCTCAGCGTCACGGCGCGCCTGCAGGAACTCAAGAATCTAGAAGCCGGCTACATCAAGCGCGGCCAGCCGCTGCCGAAAGATTTCAAAAAGGATTTCAAGGCCGCCCTGCTCGACATCGACAAGATAGATGAGCAAATCGCAGAGCGCAAACACCATATGGAGACCATGCGCTTGCGCTTCGACAACGACAAGAAGCGTTTCATTGAATTGAAGACAGGCGTGCCGGCTGGCGAGGGCGCCAGCCCGGCACACTAAACCTAGATTGCGTTAGCCTGCGAGCT
This sequence comes from Methylobacillus draconifructus, assembly GCF_045984355.1. Lineage (NCBI taxonomy): Bacteria > Pseudomonadati > Pseudomonadota > Betaproteobacteria > Nitrosomonadales > Methylophilaceae > Methylobacillus > Methylobacillus draconifructus. Next base: position 453,221 of record NZ_JBJQII010000001.1, read on the forward strand.
TGCGCTTGAGAATTTCATTGACCTGGGCAGGGTTCGCCTTGCCCTTGGAAGCCTTCATGGTTTGGCCCACCAAGGCGTTGAACGCCTTTTCCTTGCCGGCGCGGAATTCTTCCACCATGGCGGCATTGGCGGCCAGCACCTCGTCCACGATGGCCTCGATGGCGCCGCTATCGGTCACCTGCTTCAGGCCCTTGCGCTCGATGATGGCGTCCGCGTCGCCTTCGCCTGCCCACATCGCCTCGAATACATCCTTGGCGATCTTGCTGGAGATGGTGTTATCGGCAATCCGCTTCAGCAAGCCTGCAAGCAGGACCGGCGATACGGGCGCATCGGCAATCTCGCGGCCTTCTTCGTTCAGCTTGGCGCTCACGCCGCCCATCACCCAGTTGGCCACCAGCTTGGCTTCGCCGCCGAACTCAACCAATGCCGCAGTGAAGTAATCCGCCACGCCGCGCGAGGCGGTCAGTGCAGAGGCATCGTAGGCCGACAAGCCGTGGTCGCGCTCGAAGCGCGCCTTCATGGCGGATGGCAATTCGGGCAAGGTACCGCGGATGGCGTCGATGTCTTCCGCCGAGATCGCCAATGGCAACAGGTCGGGATCGGGAAAATAGCGGTAGTCGTTGGCTTCTTCCTTGCTGCGCATGGCGCGGGTCTCGCCGGTATCGGGGTTGAAAAGCACCGTTGCCTGCTCGATCTTGCCGCCATCTTCCAGCGTTTCGATCTGCCAGCGGGTTTCGTATTCGATCGCCTGCTGCATGAAGCGGAAGGAATTGAGGTTCTTGATCTCGCGGCGCGTGCCGAGCTTTTCCTCGCCCCTGCGGCGCACGGAAACGTTGACGTCGCAGCGGAAACTGCCTTCCTGCATGTTGCCGTCGCAGATATTGATCCACTGCACCAGCTCGTGCAGCTTGCGCGCGTAGGCTACGGCCTCGGCGGCGGAACGCATGTCCGGTTCGGTGACAATTTCCAGCAAGGGCGTCCCCGCACGGTTGAGGTCGATACCGGATTGGCCCGGGCTGGCGCCATGCACGGACTTGCCTGCGTCTTCCTCAAGATGGGCACGCGTGATGTTGACGGTTTTCTCGCTATCGCCGACCTGGACCGTCAGCGAACCCTTGCCGACCACCGGCAGTTCATACTGGCTGATCTGGTAGCCCTTGGGCAGGTCGGGGTAGAAGTAGTTCTTGCGCGCAAACACCGAGCGCGGCGCAATCTCGGCATTCACCGCAAGGCCGAAGCGGATCGCGCATTGCACGGCTTCCTTGTTCAACACCGGCAATACGCCCGGCAGGGCGATATCGACCACGTTGGCCTGGGTATTGGGCTCTGCGCCGAACGCAGTGCTGCTGCCGGAGAATATCTTGGACTTGGTATTGAGCTGGACGTGCGTCTCCAGCCCGATGACGACTTCCCAACTACTCATTATGCAATTCCTTCCGGCATGCGGATGTGCCAGTCTGTGACTTGTTGATAGGCATGCCCGGCATTGAGCATGCGCGCTTCGTCGAAATAGTTGCCGATGATCTGCAGGCCCACGGGCAGCTCCTTGCCGTCTGCAGCAGGCGCAAAACCGGCAGGGATGCTCATGCCCGGCAACCCGGCGAGGTTGACGGCAATGGTGTAGATATCCTGCAGGTACATCGCGACCGGATCATCCGCCTTCTCGCCGGACTTGAACGCGGTGGAAGGCGCCGTCGGGCCCAGGATCAGGTCGCATTGCTCGAATGCGCGCGCAAAATCCTCGGCGATCAGCCGGCGGATCTGCTGCGCCTTGAGGTAGTAGGCATCGTAGTAGCCCGCGCTCAGCACATAAGTGCCGATCAGGATGCGGCGCTTCACCTCCGCGCCAAAGCCTTCCGCGCGGCTCTTGCAGTACATGTCCATGAGGTCGTCGTACTCGGCGGCACGGTGGCCGAAACGCACGCCGTCATAGCGCGACAGGTTGCTGGAGGCCTCGGCCGGTGCGAGCACGTAATAGACAGGGATGGACAGCATGGTATTGGGCAGGCTGACCTCGACGATCTCCGCGCCCAGCTTGCGGTATTCGTCCACCGCCGCCTCGATCACCTTCGCCACGCCGGCGTCCAGGCCTTCGGCGAAATATTCCTTGGGCAAGCCTATCCTGAGGCCTGCCAGCGACTTGCCCAGCTCGCGGGTATAGTCTTCCTTCTCGCGCTGCAGGCTGGTGGAATCCCGCTCGTCGAAACCGGTCATCACATTCATCATCAGCGCCATGTCCTCGGACGAATGCGCCATGGGGCCGGCCTGGTCCAGGCTGGAGGCAAACGCGATCATGCCGTAGCGGGAAGCCAGGCCGTAGGTGGGCTTAAGGCCCGAAAGGCCGCACAATGACGCGGGCTGGCGAATCGAGCCGCCGGTATCCGTACCCGTCGCCGCAGCGCAGAGGCGCGCCGCCACTGCGGCTGCGCTGCCGCCCGAGCTGCCGCCCGGGACCCGCGTCCTGTCCCACGGGTTCTGCACCTTGCCGAAATAGGAAGTCTCGTTGGAGGAGCCCATCGCGAACTCGTCCATATTGGTCTTGCCCAGGTTGACGGCGCCGGCGGCATTGAAGCGCTCGACGACGCCTGCGTCGTAAGGGGCAATAAAGGTTTCCAGCATCTTGGAGCCGCAGGTGGTTTTCCAGCCCTTGGCACAGAAAATGTCTTTCTGCGCGACCGGGATGCCGGTCAACGGACCCGCGTCGCCATGGGCGATACGCTGGTCGGCCGCCTTGGCCTGGGCCAGGCTCAACTCGGGATTGACTGTGATATAGGCATTGATCTCGGGGTTGAGACGCGCGATGCGGTTGAGGTATTCCTGCGTCAGCTCGACACTGGAAATCTCCCTGCTGGCCAGCATGCCGGCCAGGTGCTTCAAACTATGATTGATCATGACAGGACTTATTCGATGACTTTGGGAACGAGGTAGAGGCCGTTCTCGACGGCAGGCGCGATGGATTGCAGCAATTCTCGCTGGTCGCTTTCGGTGACCACGTCCTCGCGCAGGCGCTGGGTCACGTCCTGGGAGTGGGACATGGGGGCGATCCCGCTGGTATCCACCGCCTGCATTTCCTCGATCAGGCCAAGAATTCCGGAAAGCTTGACCAGGGTCGCTTCGGCCTCTTCCTCGCTGACGGCGATCCGCGCCAGGTGCGCGATCCTTTTGACGTCATGTGTGTTGAGTGACATTTATCCAATCCAAATCTTAAATTTCTAGGAGATATCAGGTATTATACCTTGATTTTACGCACATCTTCAGCCGCGACATAAGGCCCACACAGCCTGCGGCAGCTCGTCAGGATACAAATAATGTTCGGTCTTTTAAACAGTTACTTTTCTAACGATCTCGCCATTGACCTTGGCACAGCAAACACCCTGATTTACGTACGTGGCAAGGGTATCGTCCTCGACGAGCCATCCGTGGTGGCGATTCGCCAGGAAGGCGGCCCCACCGGCAAGAAAACCTTGCTGGCGGTCGGCCTGGAAGCCAAGCGCATGCTGGGCCGCGCGCCGGCCAACATCACGGCGATCCGCCCGATGAAGGATGGCGTGATTGCCGATTTCACCATCACCGAGCAGATGCTCAAGTACTTTATCCGCAAGATTCACGAATCCCGCCTGTTCAGCCCCAATCCCCGCATCATTATCTGTGTTCCCGTCGGCTCCACCCAGGTGGAGCGCCGCGCGATCAAGGAATCCGCCGAGATGGCCGGCGCGCGCCAGGTTTACCTGATCGAGGAACCGATGGCCGCGGCGATCGGCGCCAACATGCCAGTCGCGGAAGCCACAGGCTCCATGGTGGTGGACATCGGCGGCGGCACCACCGAGGTCGGCGTGATCTCGCTGGGCGGCATTGTCTATGCGAAATCCGAGCGCGTCGGCGGCGACAAGTTCGACCAGGCCATCATCGACTACATCCGCCGCAATTACGGCATGCAGATTTCCGAACCTACTGCGGAATTGATCAAGAAGCAGATCGGCTCCGCATTCCCAGGCTCCGAGGTGCTTGAGCTGGAAGTGACCGGCCGCAACCTGGCTGAAGGTCTGCCGCGCAAGTTCACCATCTCCAGCAATGAAATCCTCGAGGCATTGACCGAACCGCTCAACGCGATTGTCGGCGCAGTGAAGTCGGCATTAGAGCAAACGCCGCCTGAGCTCGGCGCCGACATCGCCGAAAAGGGCATGGTGCTGACCGGCGGCGGCGCATTGCTGCGCGACCTCGACCGCCTGCTGCTGGAAGAAACCGGCCTTCCGGTGATCGTGGCGGAAGATCCATTGAGTTGTGTCGCCCGCGGCTGTGGCCGTGCGCTGGAAGAAATGGACAAGCTGGGCAATGTGTTTGCCTACGAGTAAATTGCGTTATCATGAGAACAGAATCAGGCCATGTCACGATGGCCTGTTTTTTATCATCAGGAGCTTCGCAGGTTCCGGAACACCACTAGCACACTAGACCAGACAACCATCACACACTCCTCATGCCACGCGCCTTAGAACACCAACACCACACTGGCTTCTTTGTTCGCGGCCCGAGCCCTACGGCGCGCTTATTCTTCTTCTCCGTGCTTTCCCTGGTATTGATTGCCACGGACGCACGACTGAACTACCTTGTCGAAGTCCGCCAGGGATTCATCGCGCTGCTGCATCCCTTGCAGATCATTGCCAACGCACCGCTCAATCTCGCCCAGGATGTGAGCGCATACCTGCATACGCAGACCACGCTCACCGAAGAGAACACCCGCTTGCGCCACCAGGCGCTGGAACATGCAGCGGAACTGCAGCGATTCAAGGCACTGGCGTCTGAAAACGAGCGCCTGCGCAGCTTGCTGGGAGCCGCCCAGCTTTCCAGCCAGCCAGCCCGCCTCGCTGAGATATTACATATGGGGCGCGATCCATTCAGCCACAAGATCGTCGTCAACCTGGGATCGCGCCAGAGCATCGTGGCAGGCCAAGCGGCAATTGATGAGAATGGCGTGATCGGGCAAGTCACGCGCGTTTACCCCTTCAGCAGCGAGGTAACGCTCATTACCGACAAGGAGCTTTCCATCCCAGTGCAGGTCGAGCGCAACGGCCTGCGTGCAATCGCATTCGGACAAGGCCGCAATGCCACGGTGGAATTGCCTTCGCTGCCAGCCAATGTCGATATCCGGGCAGGCGACAAGTTGGTCACCTCCGGCATTGACGGCATCTACCCTCCAGGACTCGCCGTCGCGGAAGTCGTCCAGGTGGATACCAATGCCGACTCGCCATTTGCCCATATTATCGGCAAGCCTCTTGCAGGCATCGAACACCACAGACAGCTCCTGTTGGTCAGCATACCCCAGGCCGAGCGCCCGGCGGACAGCAATACAGTGAAGGCCAAGCCTGCCCCCAAAAAAACAACGCCGCCAAAACGCCATGTCAACAACTAGCTTCAAACCTGTATACCTGTCGTTGCTGCTGGCATTGATACTGCAAATCCTGCCATGGTCCGGCAGCCTGCTGACGGTACGTCCCGAGTTCCTCCTGGTGACCGTACTGTACTGGACCCTGAGGGCGCCGCACCTGTGCAACATCGGCACCGCCTGGTTTGCAGGATTGCTCATGGACCTGATCTCGGGCGGACTGTTTGGTCAGTTTGCACTCGCCTACTCCATCACGTCGTATTTCGCAGTGGCTTATCAGCGACGCCTGGCATTGTTCAATATCTGGCAGCAAGCCGGTTATGTATTCCTATTATTGCTATTTACCCAAGTCATTACGCTCGTGCTCAAGCTGTTCGCAGGCGGAGAACTGCCAGGCTGGCAATATTTCCTGCCCAGCGTCAGCGGCATCCTGCTTTGGCAGTTCGTCATCTTCTCGCGCCTTCGTATCGACAGCCGCTCCAACCAGGCCTGATCCCTGCCCATGAGATCCCGCCGTTCAGAACTCAAGAACTACCAGAAGGAGCAGCACGATTTCCGTGCGCGGCTGGCGGCCGGCGCATTGCTGGTCATCACGTGCTTCGGCATCCTCATCGGCCGCTTCGTCTACCTGCAATACGCGAAGTACGACCATTACCAGACCATGGCCGAGAACAACCGCATTTCTCTGGTTCCCATCGTGCCCAACCGCGGGCTGATCCTGGACCGGAACGGGGTGGTGCTGGCGCAGAACTCCTTTGTGTACACATTGGAAATCACGCCGGCCAAGGTCGCCAACACCGTGGAAGAAACCATCGATGAACTGGCGAAACTGATCGAAGTCAGCACCAATGACCGCAAGCGCTTCAAGAAGCTGCGCGCCCAGACCCATAGTTTCGAGAGCGTGCCCATCCGTACGCACCTGAATGAGGATGAAGCAGCCAAGATCGCCGTCCATCGCTTCCGCCTCCCGGGAGTGGAGATCCGCTCCCGCCTGTTCCGCCAATATCCGCAAGGCAAGTCAGGCTCCCACATCATCGGCTACATAGGCCGCATCAACGACCGCGACCTGGAGAACCTCAAGGAGTCCGGTGACCTCTCGAACTACAAGGGCTCGGACCATATCGGCAAGAGCGGCTTGGAGCAGTATTACGAGTCGCAGCTGCACGGCATCACCGGTTTCCAGCAAGTGGAAATCGACGCGGGCGGCCATGCAGTGCGCGTGCTATCCAGCACCCCGCCCATCCCGGGCAATAACCTGATCCTCTCCGTGGACAGCAAATTGCAGCGCATCGCCGAAGAAGCGTTCGGCGACTACCGCGGCGCCCTGGTGGCGATCGAGCCCAGCACGGGGGAAGTGCTCGCATACGTCAGCCAGCCCGGTTACGACCCCAATCTTTTCGTCGACGGCATCGATAGCGAAAGCTGGAAAGAACTCAACGAATCGCTGGACAAGCCCTTGATCAACCGTCCGTTACGCGGCGTCTACCCTCCGGGTTCCACCTTCAAGCCGTTCGTCGCCATGGCCGGGCTCGAAGCGGGAAAACGCGCACCCCCGTTCAGCATCAGCGACCCGGGCTTTTTCACATTGCCGGGCAATACACACCGTTACCGCGACTGGAAGCCCAGCGGCCATGGCACCGTGGATATGCGCAAGGCCATTGCGGTCTCCTGCGACACGTTCTTTTACGGGCTGGCCATGGAGCTGGGCATAGAAAGGCTCGCTTCGTTCGTCAGCCACTTCGGCTTCGGCAAGCCGTCCGGCATCGACATCAAGGGTGAGATGAGCGGCCTGCTGCCGACCCCGGAATGGAAAGGCCGGCGCTTCAAGCAGAAATGGTTCCCGGGCGAAACCGTGATTGTCGGCATCGGCCAGGGTTATATGCTCGCGACCCCCATGCAATTGGCGCAGGCAACCGCCATTCTCGCCAACAACGGCAAGGCCATGAAGCCGCACCTGGTCGCTGCGATCCAGGAGAGCAAGGGCGGCCATGTCCACTCCATTTCGCCCGAAGTCGTCGACCAGGTTGCGCTCAACCCCAAAAATATCGAGATCGTGAAACAAGGCATGATGGACGTCACCCTGCCGGGCGGTACCGCGGCACGGCTGGGAGCCGACAGCCAATACCTCATGGCATCCAAGACCGGCACTGCCCAGGTGGTCGGGATCAAGCAGAATGAGAAGTACAATGAAAGCAGGATGCACGAGCGGCACCTTGACCACGCCTTGTTCATCACTTACGCGCCGGCGGAAGACCCCAAGATCGCGATTGCCGTGATCGTGGAAAACGGCCGCCATGGCGGCTCCACCGCCGGGCCGATCGCACGGCGCGTGATGGATTACTACTTGCTGGGCAAGGAGCCTCCTTCGGCAAAACCAGCCGTGGAAGATGCCAGCGTTGGCGCGCCCGTCACCCCGGAGGCCCAAAGCCATGATGAGTAAATTGATGAAACGCCTGATGAAGCATATCGACGGCTTCCTGATGAGCTGCCTGATCGTCACCATCGTGCTTGCCCTGTGCGTCCTCTATAGCGCTTCCGGGCAGAGCATGGGCAAGATCAGCAACCAATTGGTCAACATCACGGTAGCGCTCAGCCTGATGTGGATCGCCGCCAATATCTCCCCCCAGATACTGGAACGCATCGCTTTGCCCGCCTATGTGCTGGGCGTGCTGCTGCTGATCAGCGTTGCGCTGTTCGGCGAGATCAGCCACGGCGCCAGGCGCTGGCTGCATATCGGCGTCGCCAAAATACAGCCTTCGGAACTGATGAAAATCGCCGTGCCCATGCTGCTGGCCTGGTATTTTTCCCGCCGCGAATCCGCCGCGACGTTCAAGGACCATGTCATTGGCGCCGTGTTGCTTGCCATCCCGGTCGGCCTGATCATGAAGCAGCCCGACCTCGGCACCTCGCTGATGATCGCCGCCTCCGGCTTCTATGTCCTGTTCCTGGCCGGCTTGAGCTGGCGCATCCTGATCGGCGCGGCGGTCAGCGTGGCCGTCATGGCCCCCATTCTCTGGTCCATGCTGCATGATTACCAGCGGCGGCGCATTGAAATCCTTTTCGATCCGTACCAGGACCCATTAGGCGCCGGCTACCATACCATCCAGGCCAGCATTGCGCTCGGCTCCGGCGGCCTCGCCGGCAAGGGCTGGCTCAACGGCACCCAGTCGCAGCTCGATTTCCTGCCGGAACGCACCACCGACTTCATTTTCGCGGTGTTCGGCGAAGAGTTCGGCCTGCTGGGCAACGTCTTGCTGATCCTGCTGTTCACCGTCATCATCGGCCGCGGCCTCGTGATCGCGGCACAGGCGCAAGGCACGTTCAGCCGCTTGCTGGCAGGCAGCATTACATTGACCTTCTTCACTTATGTGTTTGTTAACATCGGCATGGTCAGCGGCATCCTGCCGGTAGTGGGCGTGCCCTTGCCGCTCATCAGCTATGGCGGCACTTCGCTGGTCACCTTGCTGGTCGGTTTTGGCATACTCATGAGTATCCATACGCATAAGAAGCTTGTTACCTCATAGGAAAGAAAGGAGCGAGTCGGGCCGTCGAAAGCCTGCAGACCTCATGAAACTGATACGCAACCTGATTCCTGGCATGATTGCCCTCACCCTGGTGGCCTGTGGTGGCGGCACCAGCGTCAAACCGGAAGCGGGCAAGCCTGCCCCGACGACACAGCCCGCGCCCAAGAAAGGCGGCTACTACCTGGATGACGGCCCTGGCGACAACCCGCCCGCCGACATCGACAGCATTCCGGATGCCAAGCCACGCGCCGAAACGCCGCTGCCGCGCGCCATGCGCCCGTACAGCGCGCTGGGACGCCGCTATACCCCGCTGACGGAGCACACCCCTTACAAGCAACGCGGCATCGCTTCCTGGTATGGCAAGCGCTACCACGGGCAAAAGACCTCGAGCGGCGAAGTCTACGATATGTACGCCATGACCGGCGCGCATACCATTCTGCCGCTGCCGAGCTACGTACGCGTCACCAACCCGGAGAACGGCCGCTCCGTCATCGTACGCATCAATGACCGCGGCCCGTTCCATGACAACCGGCTGATAGACCTTTCCTACGCTGCAGCCTACAAGCTGCGCCTGGTCGAAAAAGGCAGCGGCATTGTCGATGTGGAGGCGCTGGACGAAAATGGCAGGCCGATCTCAAACCCAGCCGGGGCCACTGTCGAGCAACAGGCCAAGCCCGCTGCTGCGGAGGCAGGCAACGGCAGCCTCACCAACGCCATGAATGAAACCGTCACCAACCAGCCGATCACCGGCGCCTATGTGCAGGTTGGCGCCTTCTCGGTCAAGGCCAACGGCGACCGGCTGGTCGAGACCTTGCAGCAAAACCAGCTCGCGGACAATGTCCAGGTAGAGAATTGGTATAATGCCGGAACTTATCGCGTGCGCCTCGGGCCATATAGCAGCCGCCAGCAGGCCGAGGCAGCGGCGGCAAAAATCAAGCAAACACTCAATACCAACGCGATCGTGGTATACCAGTGAGTTTGTTGGCTACCGGCTTGAACCCTAAATCATTGAGTTAAAGAGATTCTATGTCCTATCTTTCCACCCGCAAGCCAGCGATCCTCATCGCTGCAGTGACCGCCTTTGTGACCAGCGCCCTGACGGCGCAAGCGGCAGACATCCCCCAACCCCCGGCGCTGGCCGTCAAGTCCTACCAGCTCTATGACTTCAACAGCGAGCGCGTGATTGCGGAACAGGATGGCAGCTCCCGTGTCGAGCCGGCTTCGCTCACCAAGATCATGACGGCCTACCTGGCATTCAAGGCCATCAAGAACGGCCACCTGACCCTGACGCAGACCCTGCCGGTCAGCGTCAAGGCCTGGAAGGTGGAAGGCTCCAAGATGTTCATCGAACCCAACAAGCCCGTAACCGTCGATGAACTGCTGCACGGCATGATCATCCAGTCCGGCAACGATGCCTCCATCACGCTGGCCGAAGGCATTGCCGGCTCCGAGGAGGGCTTTGCCGAACTCATGAACAAGGAGGCTGCGCGCCTGGGCATGCGAGAGACCCATTACGTCAACGCCACCGGCCTGCCCGACCCGCAGCATTACACCACCGCGCATGACCTGGCCCTGCTCGCGGCCGCGTTGATCCGCGACTTCCCCGATCAGTACAAGCGCCTGTATTCCATGAAGGAATACACCTATAACAAGATCAGCCAGCCTAACCGCAACCGCCTGCTGTGGCTGGACCCTTACGTTGACGGCATGAAAACCGGCCATACCAAGAGCGCGGGCTACTGCCTGGTCACCTCGGCCAAGCGCGGCGACACCCGCATGATCTCGGTCGTGCTCGGCGCTCCGTCCGATTCCGCGCGTGCGACCGAGAGCCAGAAGCTGCTCAACTACGGCTTCCAGTTCTACGAATCCAAGCTGGTGTACAAGCGCGGCGCGGAAGTCAGCAGCCTCAAGGTATGGAAGGGCGCAGAGAACAACGTCGTGGCGACCGTGGCCAGGAATGTCTCCATCACCCTGCCCAAGGGCGAATATGCCCGCGTCAAGGCCAAGGTGGTGAGCCAGCAGCCTTTGGTGGCCCCGGTAAGCGCCGGACAGCAGGTGGGCACCATCCAGTTCATCCTGGATGATAAAGTGATTGCCGAGCACAAGCTGGTCGCCGCCAAGGGCGTGGAAGTGGCCGGCATCTTCGGCCGCCTGCTGGACACGATCAAGCTCTGGTTCGAGTAATCCCGCAGCGCATGGATGAAACCGTCTACCTCAACGGCTCATTCCTGTCATTGGCTCAGGCCACGGTCCCGGTGCTGGACCGTGGCTTTATCTTTGGCGATGGCGTGTATGAAGTCGTCCCGGTGTATTCGGGACAACCGTTTCGCCTTGACGAACACCTCGCCCGGCTGGCCCAGAGCCTGGAAGCGGTCCGCATCCGCAACCCGCTCAATACGGCCGGATGGCATGACGTCTGCACGCGCCTGGTCGCCGCCAATGCCGGGCTGGCCGACCAATCGCTCTATATTCAGGTCACGCGCGGCGTCGCACCTCGCGACCAGGCATTTCCCCAGCCGGAAGTCAGCCCAACCGTGTTGGCGATGAGCATGCCCCTGGTGACGCCATCGCGCGAACTGGTGGAATCCGGCGTGAGCGCGATCACGGCACTTGATATTCGCTGGCAGCGCTGCAATATAAAAGCCATCTCCCTGCTTGCCAACGTATTGTTGCGGCAGGAAGCCGTGGATCATGGCGTTGCGGAAACCCTGATGCTGCGCGACGGCTATCTCACCGAGGGCAGCAGCAGCAATATCTTTGTCGTGAAAGAAGGCATATTGCTGGCACCGCCCAAGAACCAGTTCATGCTTCCCGGCATCACCTATGACGTGGTGCTGGAGCTCGCGCAGGCAAACGGCATGCCGACCAAGGTCGGCCCGGTAAGCGAGGCGCAATTGCGCGCGGCGGATGAAATCTGGCTCACCTCGTCCACGAAGGAAGTGCTTGCCGTAGTCGCGCTGGACGGCGTGACGGTCAATGACGGCAAGCCCGGCCCGGTATTCAAGCGCATGCATGCGCTGTACCAGGCGTTCAAGAACCAAGTAATGAGGCCCGCGAGGTAAGCAATATGGCAAATGCGCCCAATGACAACAAGCCCGACGATCAGGAAACGCTGATCGAATTCCCCTGCGACTTTCCCATCAAGGTAATGGGCGAGGCACACGAGGAATTCGCCAACCTGATCCTGGCCGTGATCCAGCAGCACCTGCCGGATTTCGACGCCACGCGCATCGAGATGCGGGCCAGCACCGGCGGCAAATACGTCAGCCTGACCTGCACCGTGCTCGTGCACTCCAAGCCGCAGCTGGACGACATCTACCGCTCGCTCACATCGCACCCCAAGGTGAAATACGTACTTTGATGACGGCGGCAGCGATACCCCATGCAGCATGAGCGCATGAACCGGCCTTTGGTCATCCGTACACTGGGCCGCACCGATTACCTCGCCACCTGGCAGGCCATGCAGGCCTACACACAGTCCAGGACCGAATACAGCAATGATGAATTCTGGCTCACCGAGCACGCCCCCGTCTACACCCTGGGCTTGAACCGCAAGGCCGTGCGCCCGCCGGGCCGGGATGATATTCCATTGATCGAGGTGGATAGGGGCGGCAAGATCACCTACCATGGCCCGGGCCAGGTCGTCATCTACGTGTTGCTCGACCTCAAGCGTCGTGGCATGAGCGTGCGCTCGCTGGTCAGCGCGATGGAAAACAGTATCATCGCCCTGCTCGCAGAGCACGGCGTCACGGCAGTAGCACAGGCTGATGCACCCGGCGTATACGTCAACGGCGCCAAGATCGCCTCGCTTGGCCTACGCCTCAAGAACCAGTGCAGCTATCATGGCCTGGCGCTGAACATCGATATGGACCTGGCCCCGTTCCTCGCCATCGACCCTTGCGGCTACCAGGGATTGCAGGTCACCCAGGCCCGCGACCTCGGAATCGGCCTGACACCCGAAGAGGCGGCACAAAAGCTGCTTGATAAATTGACATCACAGTTAGGCTATACTGAAGGCCCGGGGTCTGTTCCCGTTTTATTCGAGTCCGCGCCGACACCGGTTTTTGTGCGGAGCAAGGCATGAGGAGAGAAGTTTGGTCATTCCAAATGAACGACGAATAACGCAGTACCGTGCAAAAACCGGTGCCGGCCCTTTAGGGTTGTTGTGGCAAATGGCGCCATGCTGTGTTGCGGGACTTGGCAAGGGAGTAACCATTGCCTGCGTCCCGCGTCTTGCCTGACGCCATTTGCCACAGCAACGCAGACACGAATAAAACGGGAACAGACCCCACCGAGAACACCTTATGACAGAAACGACAGAACGCATCGTCCCGCCGCCGCGCAAGGTCGCGGGCGTGAAGGAAACCAGCGCCGAGAAGATGGCGCGCATCCCGATCAAGATCATTCCCATGCCGGCCATGCGCAAGCCGGAATGGATACGCATGAAAGTGCCGGATAGCGCTCGTTTCCGCGAAATCAAGCAGGTGCTGCGCGAGAACAACCTGCATACTGTCTGCGAAGAAGCATCGTGCCCCAATATCGGCGAATGCTTCAGCGGCGGCACCGCCACCTTCATGATCCTCGGCGACATCTGCACGCGCCGCTGCCCGTTCTGCGACGTATCGCACGGCAAACCGCTGCCGCCCGATGCCAACGAACCCGAGAACCTGGGCCGCACCATCGCCCAGATGCGTCTCAAGTATGTGGTGATCACCAGCGTGGATCGCGACGACTTGCGCGACGGCGGCGCCCAGCATTTTGTCGACTGCATCGCATCAGTGCGCACCCACTCACCCAATATCAAGGTGGAAATCCTGGTGCCCGACTTCCGCGGTCGCCTCGACCGCGCCATCAATATCCTCAAGGCCGCGCCGCCAGACGTCATGAACCACAACCTGGAAACCGTGCCGCGACTCTACAAGGAAGCCCGTCCAGGTTCCGACTACCAGAACTCGCTGGATTTGCTCAAGGAATTCGGCGAACTGCACCCGGAAGTGCCGACCAAGTCCGGCCTGATGCTCGGGCTGGGCGAAACCGACGAGGAAATCCTGGAAGTGATGCGCGACCTGCGCGCGCACAACGTCACCATGCTCACCCTGGGCCAGTATCTGCAGCCTAGCCCGCACCACCTGCCGGTCAAGCGCTTCGTCACGCCGCAGCGTTTTGTCGAATTCGAGCAGCAAGCGCTCGCCATGGGCTTCACCCATGCGGCCTGCGGCCCCATGGTGCGCTCCTCCTACCATGCCGACAACCAGGCGCAACAAGCGGGAGTCAGTTTCTAACGTTCCGCCATCATGGAAAGCAACCTTCTACTCATCCTGCTCGCATTCTTCCTGGTCCTGCTCAACGGCTTCTTCGTGGCAGCCGAGTTCGGGCTGGTCAAACTCCGGCAAACCCGCGTCAAGGCGATTGCCAAGACCCACGGCTGGCGCGGCCGCATCCTCGCCAAGGTTCATAGCCAGCTCGACGCCTACCTGTCCGCCTGCCAGTTGGGCATTACGCTGGCCTCGCTCGGCCTGGGCTGGGTTGGCGAACCGGCGTTCGCCCAATTGCTGGAGCCTTTGCTGTTCAGCGTTGGCGTCACTGCGCCCGAACTCGTGCACGGCATCTCATTCGTGGTCGCCTTCTTCACCATCTCCTACCTGCATATCGTACTGGGAGAGCTCGCCCCCAAATCCATGGCGATTCGCCAGTCGGAAACGGTCGGCCTATGGACGGCCGCGCCCCTGTATGTTTTCTACTGGGTCATGTACCCCGCCATCTGGCTGCTCAATGCCAGCTCCAACTGGATATTGCGCAAATTCGGCCTCAGCACCGGCCATGCCAGCGACGCCCATTATTCGGCTGACGAGCTGAAGCTGATCCTGCGCAGCAGCCGTGCCTCGGAAGAGCTCACCAAGGATGAATGGAACATCCTCGCCCATACGCTGGATTTCAGCGACCTGGAAGTCGCCGACCTCATGCGGCCCTTCAACGAGGCCATTTCCCTATCGGCAAAAAACAGCTTCGAGGAAAACCTGGAAATCATCTCCCAGCACCGCTACAGCCGTTATCCTTTCGTGGAGCAGGACGGCAAGGTCAAGGGCGTCATCCACCTCAAGAGCCTGTTCCTCGCCAAGTTCGAAGAGGACGAACTGCAGGACCTGAGCCGCTTTGTGCACCCTGCCCCGTTTGTCGCTCCCGACCTGCCTGCGATAGAACTGTTCCGCCGCTTCCGCGAGGGCAAGGCCAGCCACTTCGCCATCGTCGGCCGCAAGGGACAGGAACCCCAGGGCTTCATCACCCTGGACAATATGCTGGGGGCATTGGTCGGCGAGATCCGCGACGAGTTCCGCCAGAGCCAGAACGACTGGACCAAACTCGACGACGGCACGCTGATCGGCAAGGGCAGCCTGCCTATCTTCACGCTGGAACGCGCCCTGGGCATCGAGATTGAGAACGACGACGAAGTCGATTCCGTCGGTGGGCTGGTGCTGTCCAAGCTAGGCTACATCCCCAAGGAGGGCGAGAGCATCGCCTTCGAGCAATTCGACATCGTCGTCAAGAAAATGAACGGCCCGCGCATCATCCTGATCCGCATCCACCCGAAGCAGAAGCATGATGAGTGATACCGCACCCGAGTTGAACGGCCTGCAAAAAGTCGATCTGTTCATCGTCGGCGGCGGCATGATAGGAAGCGCACTGGCTGCCAGGCTCGCGCCTAGCGGCATGCGGATCGCCCTGCTGGAGAACCATCCGCCCGCCGCTTTTGACGCGTCAAGCACGCCCGATTTGCGCGTATCGGCCCTGAGCCCCACCTCTATCGGCTTTCTTGATCAATCCCACGCATGGCCGGCGATACAAGCCATGCGCACTGCGCCGTTCAAGCGCATGCAGGTCTGGGAAAACCGCCGGGACCAGGGCACCTTGTTTGATGCCGCGGAAGTCGATGCGCACTGGCTCGGCCATATCGTCGAGAACAGGCTGGTGCAGCTCGCCTGCCTGGAGGCGCTTCAAGGTCATGACAACGTCACCTTACTGTGCCCGGACGAAATAGATCAGATCGCCTATCGGCCCGAAGGCAGCCACATCCGCCTGAAAAGCGGCCAGGCCTTCGAGGCAAGACTCCTCATCGGTGCCGACGGCGCCAACTCGCAAGTGCGCAAGGCCGCCGGTATTGCATTGGACAGCCGGCAATACCCCATGCATGCGCTGGTCGCCACCGTCCGCATCCAAGGCGGCGAACGCGACATCACTTGGCAGCGCTTCACCCCTGACGGGCCGCAATCGCTGCTGCCCCTGCCCGGTGACTATGCCTCGCTGGTCTGGTACCACCGCCCGAGCGAAGTGCGCCGGTTGCTGGCGCTGGACGACGATGCGCTGCTGGACGCGTTCCGCCAGCACTTCCCCGCCGCATTGCCCGAGATCACGGAATTGGTGCAACGCGGCAGCTTCCCGCTCGCGCGCAGCCATGCGCAGGCTTACACTCGCCAAGGCGTCGTGCTGATCGGCGACGCCGCCCATACCATCCATCCGCTTGCAGGCCAGGGCGTCAATCTCGGTTTCCAGGATGCCGCCGTGCTCAGCGAGATTCTGCAGCAGGCCTGGCAAGACGGCGGCGACCTTGCCGCACTATCCCGCCTTCAAGGCTATGAACGCCAGCGCAAGCTCGCCAACCTCGTCATGCAGCGCGCCATGGATGCGTTCAGTTATGGCTTCAGCAACGATATCGCCCCTTTGCGCGCCTTACGCAATCTCGGGCTCAAGCTTGCAGATCACGACGGCCCGCTCAAGCGGGAAGTCATCCGCTATGCATTGGGATTGAATCCGCAACCTGCTTCCCGCTTGTTTTCCCCTTTGCAGAAACTCATCCAGCGGCATACATAGCATTATGAAATAGCAAGGTTAAAGATGACATGATGCACTCCCGCTGATAATATGACCTTATAGTCATAATTAACCAGTCAAATTGGAGGCCTCATGAAAAACATCTCGGTAGTGGAAGCCAAGAGCCGCTTTTCCTCACTGCTCGCAGAAGTCGAAGCCGGTGAGGAAATCGCAGTGACACGACACGGAAAGGTGGTCGCCCGCCTGGTGCCGGATCGGCCGCGCATGGCCGCAGAAGCCTTCCGCGACCTCTGGGCCGACAAGGAAAACGACCTGCAAGCCCCCAGTGACAATCCTGCCGAAGATGTCGCCTCGCTGGATGATTAATGCATGGCTGTCATTTACCTGCTCGATACCAACATCCTGATTGCAGCGCTAAAAGCCCATCCCACGGTCCAGCGGCATCTGGAAAACACGCCGCTTAGCAGCCTGCGGCTTTCCAGCATCGTACTGGGAGAGCTGGAGTTCGGTGCGGAAAAAAGTGTTTTCGCCGAACGCAACCACACCAGGCTGGCTGAACTCACCCATCGCCTGCAACCAATCGGCGTCGATCACGACACCGCACAACACTATGGCCGTATCCGCGCCCTGCTCGAGCGGCAAGGCACCCCCATCGGCGCCAACGACCTCTGGATCGCCGCCCAGGCCCTTGCGATCGACGCTACGCTGGTCACCGACAACCAGCGCGAATTCCAGCGAGTGCCCGGCCTGTTTCTGGAAAACTGGATAGCGGAATGACTAATACAAAAAACCACTGCCGTAGAAAACCGGCAGTGGTCAGATGTAATGTCCAGAGCGTTAACCGAACGTCAGAATTTATACCTTAAGGTCAATAAAACTTTCCGCGGCTCGCCTACATAATTGTTCAAATAGTTGTTCGAGATAAAAGAGTAGTACTCTTTATTGAACAAGTTGTCGGCGTTCATAGATGCCGACCAGTTTTTATCGATTTGGTAACCGACCCGCGCATTCCACACTGCATAACTTCCTTGCACAGGGTTCAGCATGGTATCGCTGTCTGTCTTCTGTTCATTGCGGTAATTGACGCCCAGGCCAACGCGCCATTTATCGAGCGCTCCCTGTAATTGATAATCAGACCACAGGCGCAGCATATGTCTGGGCGTTTCGTAACTGAACGGCTTGCCGACCAGGCTCTCGTCGCTGTCTTCCAGGTACTTGTTACGATTGTATGTATAACTGCCGCTGACCTGCCAACCGCTTGCCACCAGTCCATGCGCTTCGATCTCGAAACCTTCGCTGCGGACTTTTCCTGCCGAGCGGGAGCAATATGATCCGCCGCATATCATGGGAGTGTCATAGTCTATGACAGCCCGATTCTTCTGATCGACACGGAAAATGGCCAAGGATGCATTCAAGGCGCCATCGAACAACTCGCCCTTGACCCCCGCCTCGTAATTGACGCCCGTCATCGGTTGCAGGACTTTCAACTGGGTATCCAATGCACTTTGCGGCTCGAATATCTCCGTATAACTCGCATACAGCGACCACTGTGGCGTCAGCGCATATACCAGCCTGCCATACGGCGTGACCTCGCCACTCTCTTTCTCGTTGGAACTGGTTACAATCGCGCCATTTACAGGGTTGACGATGGAAGATGCATACTTGTACCAACTGGCACGTCCGCCGACTATCAACGTCATGCGCTCCGTCAAATGAGTACGCCAAAGCGCGTAGATGCCTTTCTGGGTAGTGTCAGAGCTCAGTACGGCTCAATACCCGCGAATCAAGTGTAGAAATAGCCGCCTGATGGTCAAAGACGTTGACCGTCGTATTCGCATATTCATTAAAGGCATCACGACGCTCCTGATCTGAATAATTCGCGCCAAGCACCACCTCGTGTGTCATGCCAAACGCCTGCAATTTGCCATTGACGTTGGCATTGAACCCTTTGCTCTTACCGCCGAAATCATATTCAAAACCGGGGGCCGTCATCGAGTTTCCATTCACAGGAATCAACCTGAAATACGAAAGGGCAGTCACGGCATCATATTCCTCATCAGTATACACCCCGGCCGCCTTTAACGTCCAATCCGCATTGAACCTGTGCTCAAGGTCGAGGAACAACTGCGTTTCCCGACGCGTCGCCTCGCTCCAGTCGGCATCGAGATTGGCTTTTCTGGAAATGGGCAATGTCGTGCCATCGGCATAGCGCGGCAACCCGTAATAGAGGCTGCTATTTCCATTCAAACGCGAGAAAGCGATACCTGCCCCGATCGTAGTATCTGGAGTCAGATCAACATCTATAGCGGCATAGGCGTTCAGATTGCGATCCCACACTTTGTCTATAAATGAATTTTTATCCTCATAATCCAGCACGGCACGGCCACGGATACTTCCTGCCTCATTCAGCGCGCCTCCGGCATCGATTCGCGCACCATAATTATCCCAGGAACCCGCACGGCCTTCAGCCATGATCGAAGTTTCAGCCAATCCGCGCTTGCGCACCAAATTAATCGCGCCAGCAGGGCTGCCTGCCCCTTCCAGCAAGCCCTGCGCCCCTCGCAACACTTCCACCCGGTCCAGGTAGACAGAACTTGCCAACAGCAGGTTGCCGTTAGTGTAACTGCGGGACAAGGGCACCCCGTCATATTGGATGATGTTGGTTTGAAACCCCCGCGAATAAATATCGCTGCCGCCGCCCGTGCGCTTGACCAACGTCACTCCAGGCGTATTGGCCAGTACATCCGCCAGCGTATCCAGTCGCTGGTCGTCTATTCTCTGCCTCGTCATCACGGTCACTGACTGGGGAATATCTTTCAGCGAATCCACTCCTTTCAAGATGCTTGCGCCTGATGCTGTATAAGATCCTGTACCTTCCGTGACCAGCCTGTCATTCGCTTTTTCACGCCTCGTCCTCACACTCACCTCAGGCAGAATATCCTCACCTTTTGCCTGTGGACTCAATGCTTTGGTCAAGGCATAGCCACCATCACGTTCTTGCCTCGCGGCAAGGCCACTTCCTTTCAACAAAACATCAAATCCCTGGCTGATGGTGTAGCTGCCATTGAGGCCTGTCGCCGTTTTTCCTTGGGTTACCACTGGATCAAAAGACAGCAGCACGCCAGCCTGGGTGGCAAACGTGGAAAGCGCCGCGCCCAGAGGGCCTGCTGCGATAGCGTAGGTTTTTGCTTCTGCCGAAATCGCTTCGGCGGCATGTGTCATATGCATCGGCATCAATGCGCCTGTTGCAAGGCTGGCCTGCAAGAGCAACGAGATGGTGCTGCGCTTGAATGCATGGGTTTTGTTTTCTTCTGGCATGATGCTCCCTGGATAGTGATTGAACGTCTCTATCTGCTTTGCCAAACGAAAATCGAAAAGTGACAATCGAAAATGAAAATTATTTTGGCGGGCTTGCCCGAACCGGAGGTCAGGCTTTATGTTGCGCGAGGCTCCAGCAGCACGATGTAGCGGGTGAACATGATGATATCGACCGGCAGGGTCCTGGCAATGCTGTGCAATACGGCATCGGTATCCTTGACCGGGAAGGAGCCGGAAATCTTCAACCCATGCAATTCAGGGTCCAAGCGCAGCCAGCCTTTGCGGTAGCGTTGCAGTTCTGCGATGAATTGCGGCAAGGGCAGATTGTCGGCATAGATAAACCCATCGGCCCAGCTCGACGCTTGTGGCGACAACGGGCCCAGGGTGATCTGCCCATGGGCAGAAAACAGGCTGGCCATGCCTTCGCTGACGGTATAAGCCTGCCCAGGCGCGGACTGCGGCTCGACCTTGACGGCATGCGCCAGCACGCTGAGCAAGGTCCCGCCATCGGTCTGGCGCACGCTGAATTTCGTGCCCAATGCGGTCAGCAGCCCTTCGCTGGTCTGGACGACAAAAGGCCGGTATGGCCCGGTTTCCTGGCCGGTATCCATCATGATTTCGCCGCGGTGCAGGCGAATCAGACGCTGCCGGGCATCGAATGCTACGTCCAGCGCGGAATCGGTATTGACGACCAATCGGCTGCCGTCGGCCAACGCCAATGTGCGCTGCTCGCCAACCGCAGTGCGGATATCGGCATTCCAGCTTTGCCAAGGCAGTTCCCGATAGGCCTGCCAGCCCGCGCCCACGGCAAGCAGTACGGCAAGCTGCTTGAGCGCCTTGCGGCGCTCCAGGCGCTTTTGCGGGGTCAGGGTCGCCATGCCGAGCTTGCCCGGCACTTGTTCGAACTTGCCGGTGATGGCCTCCACGCGTTGCCAGGCGGCCTGGTGTTCGGCGCTTTGTTCGTGCCAGGCTTGCCATGCGGCATGATCGGCTTCGCTGGCCTCGCCCGAACTCAACTGGGCATACCAGGCAATGGCAGCCTGCAAGGCGGCCTGTTCGGTTGAAGGCGGGATAATGGACATGCAGGGACCTAAACTGCGGGCGTTTCAACGGAAAGGCAGTGGGCCAGGGCACGCATGATGTATTTGCGCACCGAGCTCACCGAGACGTCAAGACGGCGGGCAATGTCCGCATGCGAGGCGCCTTCCAGCTGCACCATGAGGAAAGCGATGCGCACCTTGGCAGGAAGGCCGTCCAGCATGGCGTCGATTTCCAAAAGGGTTTCCAGCAGCATGGCCTGCATTTCCGGCGAGGGCGCCTCGCTGGCGGGAGCCTGCGCCAAGGCTTCGAGATAGCTCTGCTCCAGCTTGCGCCTGCGCAACTGGTTGACCATGAGCCCATGCGCGACGGTGGTGAGGTAGGCACGCGGCTCGCGCAGGTTTTCCAGCTCGCGCTGCAAGGCGATCCGCACGAAGGTGTCCTGCGCCAGGTCTGCCGCCTCGAATACGCAGCCCAGCCTCTTGCGCAGCCAACCCTGCAACCAGCCGTGATGCTCGGTATACAGCGTGCCCAGCATTTGTTGCTGCGAATCCGGAAGCGTTTCCATTTGACCATTAATTAATGAGAATATTTCTCATTTTATATTAGCGCCAATTTATCAGGCAAGGACTCTTGACTCATGGAAAGAACTGTCCCTACCATGACGCTATACAGGTCAGTAAATACAAAGTGATGGAGGAGGTGAACATGGGCGAGTTCTACGGAGAGCAGCATAGGCAATGGCAGGAACAATTCGACGGGGTAGCGATGGCGGACCGGGTGCGCGACCTGATCGTGCTGCCCAGCATCCCGGAAGAGCATGCTGCCTTTATCGGCAGCCGCGATTTCTTTTTCCTTTCCACCATAGATCACCGCGGCTTCCCCACTTGCTCCCACAAGGGCGGCCAGCCCGGGTTTGTGAAAATACTGGACGACACGACATTGGCGTTCCCCAGCCTGGACGGCAACAGCATGTATCTCTCCATGGGCAATCTCTCGCTCAATCCCAAGATAGGCATGCTGTTCATCGACTTTGAAACCCCGCACCGCATCCGCGTGCATGGCACTGCCAGCATTACGCCGGACGACCCCTTGCTTGCGGAATACCAGGAAGCCGAACTAGTCGTGAGAGTCAAGATCGAGGAAATCTTCATCAATTGCCCGCGCTATATCCACAAGCACCAGCGCGTGCAGGCCTCCCCTTACGTTCCGCAGCCGGGCTGCGTCACGCCGACGCCTCAATGGAAGCGCCTTGACGCCGTGCAGGATGTCCTGCAGCCGAAGGATCTCGCCAAGGTGGCCTCCATGGGCGGCACGATTTCACCCGAGCAATATGGGGAACTCGTGATGAAAGGCAATGCCTGACAGAAAAGCACAACCTCATAGGAGACTGGTATGGCAAAGCTACTCGGGATTTCCGGCAGTTTACGCAAACAATCATTCAACACGGCGTTGTTGAACGCCGCCAAAACGCTGGCGCCAGAAGGTATCGAGCTTGAAATTGCCACCTTGCACGGCATACCGCTTTACGACGGCGACCTGGAAGGGCAATCCGGCATTCCGGAAGCCGTGACGGCATTGAAGCAAAAGATCATCGCCAGCGACGGCGTCATTATTGCCACGCCTGAATACAACGGCAGCATTCCCGGCGTGTTGAAGAACGCGGTCGACTGGCTGTCGCGCCCGCCCGCGGACATTCCCAAGGTATTTCAGGGACGCGCTTTTGCCGTGGTTGGCGCCACGCCCTCGGGATTCGGCACCATTTTGGCGCAAAATGCCTGGCTGACTGTGCTACGCCAGCTCGGCGTCCAATACTGGAACGGTGGGAAATTGCTTCTTTCCCGCGCCCATGAGTCGTTTGACGATCAAGGCAACCTGACTGACCAGCGCCACAAGGATGAGCTGGGGAAATTCGTCCAAGGTTTTGCGCAATTTGCGGCCCGGGCTAAATCCTCAAGCTAAATCGTAGACTTTCTGCCGGCGGAGCCCGGCTTGAAAACATAAAACAGGTTGGGCTCGCTGATCACGTAAATGCGCTTGTCCGGCCCGATGGCCAAGCCTTCAGCTTGCGGCACGCTGCGGGAGAGGCCCTGGAAACCGCGCCACAACGCGAGCGTATCCAGCATTTTGCCCTCGGCATCGTATTCCGCCACCATACGCGAATCATCACTTAATAATAGGACATGCCCTGTGCTGGCGTCGTAAGTCACGGCGGACAAATCCCTCAGGCCGCAGGAAGCGGTTTCCTGCAGTTTTTCGATATGGATATCCACGGGCCGACCTGGCAACGCATCGACGAAGCCATGAATGGCGATCACGCGCTTGGGGGAACGTTCCTTCGCCACCAGCAAGCGCTGGCGCTCCTTGTCCCAGACGATGCCCTCGAATCCCTTGTTGTCATGGGCATACATCGCAAGCGTGAGGGAAGGCGACCCGCTGACATCCAGCTCGTCCACGCCGGCGTGAAGGTCGGCAATCACCAGGCTATGCTTGGCCTCGTTGAGCAGGGCAAAGCGGTTGCCGCCGATATGGGCGATACCCTCCATGTCCTTGATGCCCTTGACATGGATTGTACGCAGCACTTCGCCCGTGAGGGATAATTCGACAATCAAGGGCTGCTGGTTGGAAACGGTGAACAGGGTATGGGTTTCGTGGTTATAGCTCAAATCGGAAAGGTCCGACCCGACTCCCGGTATTTCGATCGCCTCATGTTCGACGGTGTAATTTTTAAGGCCCAATGTATCGTGCTTGACCTGCTGCGTGCCCCACAAGTGCCATGCGATGGCTTCCAGCCTGAAAGCGTAAGCGACGGTCAGCAATGCAGCCATGATGATCAACAGCAAGCCCAAGCGCTTGCCCGGCAGAAATCTGGACATCCTGATTTATAATCCCTGAAAATACCTGCAGCCGCCGACTTGCGGCCAAAACGAATCCAATGCATGACTGTGCACGCGGGCACAAAGTTTCACATTGAATATCATATCCATACAAACACTCAGCATTAAACGTGCCAATATTTTAAGTCTCACAACCCCTCATGACCAGAACAATGCCCTTCCACAAGAATTGTGAACTCTGTACCACCGCCGGAGGCGAAATCCTCTGGCAGGACGAGCTCTGCAGGGTCGTGCGCGTGGAAGACCAGGATTACCCTGGGTTCTGCCGCGTCATCCTCAACCGCCACGTCAAGGAAATGAGCGACCTCAGGCCTGCGGAACGCGACCATCTCATGCTGGTCGTGTTTGCGGTGGAAGAAGCCGTGCGTGAAGTCATGCGCCCGGACAAGATCAACCTCGCCAGCCTCGGCAACATGACGCCGCACGTGCATTGGCATGTAATTCCCCGTTTCAAGCGCGACCGCCACTTTCCCAACCCGATATGGGGGGAAGCCAAGCGCGAGAGCTTGCCGCAGACACTGGACCACGGCAGTAGCGCCGCATTGAAGAAAGCGATTTCCGTCCGGCTGGACCAGGGCGAGCACGTTTTCATGGGCATTTAGAGCGGCTAGTCAGGATCGCTTTCCTGGGTGTTGTGAGCCGCTCTTAGTAGAAAGATAGCTATGCCGGATTTGTTTATTCGCTCTTAGAGCCTGTTCACGATCTTTATCATGAGGCATGCATGGCACCGCAACATACCAGCCCCCTCATCATACCGGCCCCTTGTCATACCGGGCTTGACCCGGTATCTCGCCCCATGCCCTGCCGCCTGGCCCATTCCTCAGCGCCACGGGATCCCGGCTCTGGGGCCGGGATGACGGTTTGCCATTGCCATGACAGGACAAGGTCTCCGGTAACAGAGATCGCTAAGCGCTCACTGGGTCGCCAGGCTGTCTTCCTTGGTGAAGGTCCAGGTGCGGGTGATGCCGATGATGTCGTACTCCTTGCGGATATCCTCGGGGAACGCCGCATAAGGCGCCGCCAGCTCCACGATCCGTTTGGCCGCGTCATCGAGTATCTTGTGGCCTGAGCTGCGCGTAACCTGGATCTTGTCTATGGAGCCGTCCGCACGGATATCGACCGACAGCTGCAACTTGCCGTAAAGCTTTTGTTCCTTGGCCGCCTCGGGATAATTGAGGTTGCCGATTTTCTCCACCTTCTGCCGCCACGCCTCGACATAAGTGGCAAAGCGGTATTCCTGCGTACGCCCGCCCAACTCCTTGCGCTTGGGCCGCTTCTGGTATTCATCCTGCTGCTTGGCGATCTGCGCTTCCAGCCGAGCAATATCCATGCTGCTGGCAATCAGGTCGCGTGCATTGAGGTTTTTGGGCGCATCCTGCTGCTGTCCGTGGTCGGGCGTCGAAGTCGCAGCGCTTTGCGCAGGCGCGGACTCCAGCTTTTTCTGCTCCTTGAGCTGTGTCATGAGCTCCTGCGCCTGGCGCTCCAGTTCCGCCACCTTGTCCTGCTGGGTCTGTTCCTGCTTTTCCTCGCCCGGCCGCGAGGCGGCCGAGGCTTCTACCGCCT
Organism: Methylobacillus draconifructus; assembly: GCF_045984355.1. NCBI lineage: Bacteria > Pseudomonadati > Pseudomonadota > Betaproteobacteria > Nitrosomonadales > Methylophilaceae > Methylobacillus > Methylobacillus draconifructus. The sequence goes on from NZ_JBJQII010000001.1 coordinate 478,768, forward strand.
GCTTGGGAGCCACCTCGGTCTTCTTTTTCCTCGGCGGCGGCAGGGCAGTCTTCATCTGCCTGTCCTGGTCGGTATTTCCGCCCTTATCGAGGTTGGCCTGCGCCAGGGCATCGGCCTTCTTCGGCTTGGACTCGGTCTTGGCATTGACCAGGACCACCTCCAGCGGCGGGATTTTGTCCTTGAGGAACTTGAGGTCGGGCGCCTCGAAATTGACTGAAAGAATCAGGATGACGTGGAATACGGCCGAAAGCAGCAAGGCCCAGCCGAGGACGCCCATCTCTTTCAGGCCTTGCAGCTTCACTAGGCCAGCCTCTCCAGCAAGCGTTCATGAATGCCGCCAAAGCCGCCGTTGCTCATGACCAGGATATGGTCGCCCGGCTGCGCCTCGGCGGCGATCGCCTCGATCAGCACCGGCATGCTGTCGAACGCCGCCGCCTTGTGCTGGATCGGCTGCAGGGCCGCTGCCGCATCCCAGCCCAAATGCTCGCCATAGCAAAACACCAGGTCCGCGTCGGCCAGGCTGCCGGGCAATGCATCCTTCATCACGCCCAGCTTCATGGTGTTCGAACGCGGCTCCAGCACGGCAAGAATGCGCGCCTTGCCGACCTTGTCGCGCAAGCCGGCCACCGTGGTGGCGATCGCCGTGGGATGGTGGGCAAAATCGTCGTAAACCGTGATGCCGTTCGCCACGCCCCGCACCTCCATGCGGCGCTTGACGTTCCTGAACTGGGACAAGGCTTCTATCCCGGCATCGATGGCGACCCCGGCATGCCGGGCCGCGGCCAGCGCAGCCAGGGCGTTCATGCGGTTATGCTCGCCCAATAATTGCCATTGCACGCGGCCTTGCGCCTTGTCCTTGAAGCGCACCGTGAAGCTGCCTTCCGCATCGACATCCGCCGCCTGCCAATCGGTACCGAAATATTCCGCCGGCGTCCAGCATCCGCGCTTGATCACGCGCTTGAGGCTGTCTTCCTTGCCGTTCGCCACCACCAGGCCATTGCTGGGAACGGTGCGCACCAGGTGATGGAACTGGGTTTCTATCGCATGCAGGTCGGCAAAAATGTCGGCATGGTCGAACTCGAGGTTGTTGAGGATAACCGTGCGCGGACGGTAGTGCACGAACTTGGAACGCTTGTCGAAAAACGCCGTGTCGTATTCATCCGCCTCGATCACGAAAAACGGCGAGATGCTCTTGTCGTCCTGGTGCGGCACGCCGGGCAGCCGCGCGGATACGCCGAAATTCTCCGGCACGCCGCCAATCAGGAAGCCAGGCGCAAGCCCGGCATATTCCAGTATCCATGCCAGCATGGAAGTGGTCGTGGTCTTGCCGTGCGTACCTGCAACAGCAAGCACCCACTTTGCCTGCTCGCCTTGCCTGGCGTAGAGGATGTTTTCCGCCAGCCATTGCGGGCCGGAGATGTAGGGCAGGCCGCGGTTGAGAATTTCCTCCATCAACGGGTTGCCGCGCGCCACCACATTGCCCACGACGTAGATGTCGGGGTTGAGGGAAACCTGTTCCGGGCCGAAGCCTTCGATCAGTTCTATGTCCTGTGCCTCGAGCTGCGTGCTCATGGGCGGGTAGACATTGGCGTCGCAGCCGGTCACGCGATGCCCGGCCGCCTTCGCCAGCACCGCGATGCCGCCCATGAAGGTGCCACAAATACCGAGAATATGGATATGCATAACGCTAAATAAACTTTCGAATCAGGGTTGATTGTAGCAAAGCGGCAGCATCGTAAGCTTACGACAAATTCGGCGCCAGCCAGCGTTCCAGGTATTCGCGCGGCAATCCGCGCCGCTTGGCCATGTCCAGCAGTTGGTCCTCGCCGATCTTGTCGACGCTGAAATACTTCGATTCCGGGTGAGCGAAATAGAAACCGGAAACCGCGGCGCCCGGCATCATGGCAAACGAATCGGTAAGTTGTATGCCTACTTCCTCGCATTTCATCAGGTTGAACATGTCAGGCTTGACGGTGTGGTCAGGGCACGCAGGATACCCGGGCGCCGGACGGATGCCGCGGTACTGCTCCTTGATGAGCGCCTCGTTGCCCAATGCCTCCCCGGGCGCATAGCCCCACAAGTCCTTGCGCACGCGCTCATGCAGGTATTCGGCAAACGCTTCCGCCAAGCGGTCGGCCAGCGACTTCAGCATGATGCTGCTGTAATCGTCATGCTCCGCCTCGAAACGCTGTTCGTATTTCTCGATGCCCAGCCCGCCCGTCACGGCGAACATGCCGATGTAGTCGGCAATGCCGCTGTCCTTGGGCGCGATGAAATCCGCCAGGCACTGGTTGGGCCGCTGCTCGCCGTTCACCACCGGCTTCTGCGTCTGCTGGCGCATGCCGTAGTAAGTGAACGCTACCTGGGTGCGGGTGTCGTCCGTGTAAATCTCGATATCGTCGTCATTGACGGTATTGGCCGGCAACAGGGCGATTACGCCGCTGGCCGTAAGCCAGCGGCCGTCGATGATCTTTTTGAGCATGGCCTGGCCTTCGGCGAATAATTTGGTCGCCGCTTCTCCCACAACCTCATCCTTGAGGATGGCGGGATAAGGCCCCGCCAGGTCCCAGGTCTGGAAGAACGGGCCCCAGTCGATATATTGGGCGATGGTGGCTAAATCGATATTCTTGAATACGCGGCGCCCGATGAACTTGGGTTTGACCGGGGCATATTCGCCGGTGAAATCGAGCCTGGCCTTGTTGGCCCTGGCCTCGGCCAGGCTGAGCATCGGCGTGCCCTTTTTGTTGGCATGCTGGGTGCGCACCCGCTCGTAATCCTGTTCCAGCTCGGCGATATAGCTGTCGCGCTGCTCCGGCGTCAGCAAGGATTGCATCACGGAGACCGAACGCGAGGCGTCCGGCACGTAAATCACCGGGCCGTCGTAGTGCGGCGCGATCTTGACCGCGGTATGCGCGCGCGAAGTGGTCGCTCCGCCGATCAGCAACGGCATCTTGAGTCCGTGGAAATACGGGTCGCGCTGCATTTCCCGCGCCACGTAGGCCATTTCCTCTAGCGAAGGCGTAATCAGGCCGGAAAGGCCGATGATATCTGCCCCTGTGGCTTTTGCCTGCTCCAGGATCTCCGCGCAAGGCACCATCACGCCCATGTTGACTACCTCGAAGTTGTTGCACTGCAACACCACCGAGACGATATTCTTGCCGATGTCGTGCACGTCGCCCTTGACGGTGGCGATCACCATCTTGCCCTTGGGCTTGGACACGATGCCCGTGCGCGCTTCCTCGGCGCGCTTTTCTTCTTCGATGAACGGCACCAGGTGCGCCACCGCCTGCTTCATGACGCGGGCCGACTTCACCACCTGCGGCAGGAACATCTTGCCCTGGCCGAACAAGTCGCCGACCACGTTCATGCCGTCCATGAGCGGCCCCTCGATAACGTGAATCGGGCGTCCGCCACCATCCATGACCTTCTGCCGCGCCTCCTCGGTATCCGCGACGATGAATTCGGTAATGCCGTGCACCATGGCATATTCCAGGCGCTTTTCCACCGTCACCGGGCTTTCCGGCGTGCCGCGCCAATCCAGCGTGGCTTCCTGCTTCTTGCCGCCCGCCGCCAGCGTGGCGGCAAACTCGATCATGCGCTCGGTGGCATCCTCGCGGCGGTTGAGCACCACGTCCTCCACGCGCTCGCGCAGCTCGAGGTCGAGGTCGTCGTACACGCCTATCATGCCGGCGTTGACGATACCCATGGTCATGCCGGCCTGGATGGCGTGATAGAGGAACACGGTGTGTATCGCTTCCCGCGCGGCCTCGTTGCCGCGGAAACTGAAGCTCACGTTCGATACGCCGCCGGAAATGCGCGCATAAGGCAGGTTTTCCTTGATCCAGCGCGTGGCGTTGATGAAGTCCACGGCATAGTTGTTGTGCTCTTCGATGCCGGTCGCGACGGCAAAGATGTTAGGGTCGAAAATGATATCCTCGGGCGGGAAATCCAGCTTTTCCACCAGCAAGTCGTAAGCGCGTTTGCAGATCTCGACCTTGCGCTCGAAAGTATCGGCCTGCCCGACTTCGTCGAACGCCATGACGATCACCGCTGCGCCATAGCGGCGGCACAACGCGGCCTGGCGCAGGAACTCGGCCTCGCCCTCCTTCATGGAGATGGAGTTGACGATGGACTTGCCCTGCACGCACTTGAGCCCGGCCTCGATCACCGCCCACTTGGACGAGTCGATCATGATGGGCACGCGGGCGATGTCTGGCTCGGAAGCCACCAGGTTGAGGAAGTGCGTCATGGCATGGATGGCGTCCAGCATGCCTTCGTCCATGTTGATGTCGATCACCTGCGCGCCGTTCTCCACCTGCTGGCGCGCCACGACCAGCGCTTCCTCGTATTGCTCGTTGAGGATCATGCGCGCAAAGGCCTTGGAGCCGGTGACGTTGGTCCGCTCGCCGACATTCACATACAAGGAGTTTTCATCGATCGTGAACGGCTCCAGCCCGGCCAGCCTGGTCGCCACAGGGATTTCCGGGATGCGGCGCGGCGGGATATCCTTGACCGTCTCGGCAATCGCGGCAATATGCGGCGGCGTGGTGCCGCAGCAGCCGCCGGCAATATTGACGAAGCCGCTCTCGGCGAACTCCTTGAGCAAGGCGGAAGTATCCGCGGGCTTCTCGTCAAAGCCGGTGTCCGACATCGGGTTGGGCAGGCCCGCGTTCGGGTAGATGCAGACGAAGGTATCCGCGATCTTGCTCAGCTCTTCGGCATACGGCCGCATCAGGGCAGCGCCCAGGGCGCAGTTGAGGCCTATCGTCAGCGGACGCGCATGGCGCACGGAGTTCCAGAACGCGGGCACGGTCTGGCCGGAAAGAATGCGCCCGGAAGCATCCGTCACGGTGCCGGAAATCATGATCGGCAGGCGCTTGCCGGCTTCCTCGAAATACTGGTCGATCGCGAACAAGGCCGCCTTGCAGTTGAGCGTATCAAAGATGGTCTCGACCATCAGGATGTCCGCGCCGCCCTCGACCAGGCCGCGAGTCTGCTCATGGTAAGCCGCCACCAGCTGGTCGAACGTCACGTTGCGCGCCGCCGGGTCGTTCACGTCCGGGGAGATGGAGGCGGTCTTGGGCGTGGGGCCCAGCGCGCCCGCCACGAAGCGCGGCTTGTCCGGCGTGGAGTACTTGTCGCACGCCGCACGCGCCAGCTTGGCGGCCTCGACGTTCATTTCATAGGCCAGGTGGGCCATGAAATAGTCTTCCTGCGCCACACTGGTCGCGCCGAACGTATTGGTCTCGATAATGTCCGCCCCGGCTGCCAGGTATTGCTCGTGTATCTCCTGGATGATTCGCGGCTGGGTGAAAGTCAGTAACTCGTTGTTGCCCTTGACGAACAGCTCCCGCTCGCCCTCTGGCGCGGCAAAATCGGCAAAACGCCCTTGCGGGCCGCCGCGGTAATCCTCCTCGGTCAGCTTGTATTGCTGGATCATGGTCCCCATCGCGCCATCCAGAATCATGATGCGCTTGGCGAGGATTTCTCGCAGCAAGACCTCGGTGGGGGACATTTCGTAACGTTTCATGCGGAACCTTAATGCCGGCGAATCGGATAATTGCCAGGTGATTGAATATTCAGGGCGTGATTATAAAACAGGAGCGGCATGGCGCATAACATGCCCAACATTCTGGCATGCCAATAAGACTCTCCTGACGCTGTTGCTTTGCCATACCTCTGCAGTGCCTGACCGGGATCGCTCTTGATTGCCGTTAAACAGGTATGCCCGAGCCCAGCAGGCTGCCGACCCAGTAAGTCATGCCGCCTGCCGCAGCGCCGATCAGCAGCATGCGGGCGCCGCCGTAGATCATGTTGCGCCCGCTGAACAGTGCAAGCAAGGCCCCCACCAGGAACAGGGCACCGCCGGTCAGGCCAAACGCCAGCGTCAACGCATGGGATGAAACATTCAGCAACCACGGCAGCAACGGGATCGTGCCCCCGACCAGAAACGATGCGAATGAGGATATGGCCGCCATCCACGGCGAACCCAATTCGTCGGGGTTGAGGCCCAGCTCTTCCCTGGTCAGGATATCCAGCCCCAACTCCTTGTCAGCCACCAGCCGGCCGGCGAGTTGCCGCGCCTCGTCCTGCGTCAATCCTCGCGCTTCGTAGATCAGCGCCAACTCTGCTGCTTCCTGCTCCGGGTACAGGTCCAGCTCTTCGCGCTCCAACGCAATTTGGTACTCGAACAAGTCGCGCTGGGAACGCATGGAAATATATTCGCCCGCCGCCATGGAAAAGGCCCCGGCCAACAACCCAGCGACGCCTGACAACAGGATGACCGAGGCATTGCTTGCCGCCCCCGCCACCCCCAGCACCAGGCAGGCAATCGATACCAGGCCGTCATTGACGCCGAACACGGCAGCCCTCAATCCGCCGTTGCTGCCAGCCAGCTTGTGCCGGCCGCCCACTTCATTGGCCTGCATCGGCATGGCATGCGAGGACAATGCAATATTCTTGGCGCCATATGCCGAAAGGCCCCGCACCTTGCTTGCCGCCAACACCGGGCGGATACGCTTGGGCCCCAGGCTGCGCAGCAACAACACGACCACTTTGGTTCGCAAATCCGGCCGGTAGGTTTCCACCACATGTCCTGCCGCAACTAGCTTTGCCTCCCAGATTCCAGCCTGCTCAGCGGCGGCTGCAGCCAAGCCCTGAAACATGTCGGCAAGCGCCTTGTCCGGCTCGCGCCGGGACAACTCCCTGTATAAATACGCGGAGCGCTGCTCTTCGCGCCAACCTTGCAATAAATCCACCGCGGCTACAGCCCCAGCCTGCGGTATTGCACCGCTTCGGCGATATGCGTGCTTTGCACGGCTTCGCTGGCAGCCAGGTCGGCAATCGTGCGGGCCACCTTGAGGATGCGGTGAAAAGCGCGCGCGGAAAGGTCAAGGCGGGTGATCGCCTGCTTCAGCAGCGCGCCGCCTGCTTCGTCCGGCTGGCAATGCTCGTCCACCTGCGGGCTTGTGAGCAAATAGTTGCAGACCCCCTGCCGATCCAGCTGGCGCTGCCTTGCCGCCTCGGCCCTAGACCTGATCGCGGCGCTCGCCTCTCCTGCCGGCGCGTGCATTAATTCATCCTCGCTCAACGCCGGTACTTGGATATGAATATCGATCCGGTCCAGCAACGGCCCGGAAAGGCGGTGGCGGTAGCGGGCTATCTGGTCCGGCGTGCATCGGCACTTGCCATTGGGGTGCCCGAAGTAGCCGCATGGGCACGGATTCATGGCGGCAATCAATTGAAAACGTGCGGGAAACTCCGCCTGGCGCGCAGCGCGCGAGACCGTGATATGCCCGGATTCCAGGGGTTCGCGCAAGACCTCCAGCACTTTGCGGTCGAACTCCGCAAGCTCGTCCAGAAACAAGACTCCGTAATGCGCCAAAGATATCTCGCCGGGCTTGGGAATCGCGCCGCCACCCACCAGCGCCACGCCCGAAGCCGTGTGGTGAGGCGCACGATAAGGCCGCTTGCCCCAATCGCCGGCACGGAAACCCTTGCTCAACGACTGGATGGCGGCAGATTCCAACGCCTCGGCCTCCGTCATGGCGGGCAACAAGCCGACAAAACGCGAGGCCAACATGGATTTCCCCGTGCCGGGCGGCCCGGACATCAGCACACTGTGCCCGCCTGCGGCTGCAATCTCCAATGCTCGCTTGGCCTGCAGTTGCCCCTTGACCTCGGCAAAATCGGCATCGACTGCAAAGCTTTGCGGGATATTGACTGGTTGCGGCACCAACAACTCACGGCCTGCCAGATGGGCGCATACTTGCAGCAGGCTAGCTGCAGGCAGGACTGTAGCGCCTTGCACCAATGCCGCCTCGGCGGCGCTCTCCTGGGGCAGGATGAAGGTACGGCCGCTTTCCCTGGCCTTGTACGCCATGGCCAATGCACCGCGTATCGGGCGCAGTTCGCCGGTCAACGCAAGCTCGCCCGCCACCTCATATTGATCCAGCCCTTTTGCGGGTATTTGCCCGGAGGCAGCCAAAATCCCCAGCGCGATCGGTAAATCGTAACGGCCGCTTTCCTTGGGAAGGTCCGCAGGCGCCAGGTTGACGGTGATCCGGCGGGCCGGGAATTCAAACTGTGCCGTTTGCAGGGCGGCACGCACCCTGTCCTTGCTCTCCTTGACCTCGGCTTCGGGCAAGCCGACGATGGTGAAGCTCGGCAAGCCGTTGGCAAGGTGGACTTCCACCGCGACCTCCGGCGCCTCCATACCGGCCAGGGCACGGCTATGCAAAACCGCCAGCGCCATGCTCAGGAAGACTGCCCCAGCTTCGTTTCAATCTCGGCTAATTGCTTTTCCAGATCAGCCAGTTGAGCCCGGGTCTTGCGCAGCACTTCCGCCTGGATATCAAACTCCTCACGCGTTACAAGCTCCAGTTTAGTGAATGCGCCCTGTAATAGTGCATGCAAATTGCGCTCTGCGCCATCGGCTGGCAAGGAAGAATATATTTCTTTGATTTTATTGGATAATTCATCAATAAACGGAGTACTCATTACGTAAAAACCTCCCAAAACATCCGCAGTTTAGCAGTTTTTCACCTACAAAAATCCAAATTAAACATAACAAACTCAATCACTTACAAATAAAAAACAAGCAATGCACCATTCCAGACCGGGAAAATTCCCAAAAAATACCACTTAACCTGTTGTTTTATATGAATGTTGTTTTTATGGCACAGGTGTTGCTTATTACCCAACGCAGAGTTTTCGTTGCTGTTTTATTTTTCAAAACCTTGAAAGGGTACATCATGCGTAATTCGCTTCTACTTGCCGCCATCGTTGGCACTTTTGCAGCACCTGCCGCCGTCATGGCCGAAGAAGCTGCTGAGGCAACCTCTCCTCACACCATTACATACAACATCGGCCTCACAAGCAACTACATATTCCGCGGCACCAGCCAATCCGGCGACCGCCCAGCGATCCAAGGCGGTGTGGACTACTCCCACGCCAGCGGTTTCTATGCCGGTACCTGGGGTTCCAGCATCAGTTGGCTGGCAGATACAGAAGTAGGTGATGGCCGCGCTTATAACAGTTCCAGTATGGAATGGGATATTTATGCAGGCTACACGTCTGAAATCGGCGAAACCGGCATCACCTACGACGTCGGCGTGAACCAGTACATCTATCCTGGCCGCCGCAATTCCGTAAGCGGCACCTATAATGCCGATACGACCGAAATCTACGGCGGCCTTTCCTACAAATGGATCTCCGGCAAATACTACTGGTCTCCGAGCAAGTCCGCTTTCGGCTTCCAAGGTCGTGGTGCCAGCTATATTGATCTTACGTTGGAAATTCCATTTGGTGAAAGCGGCTACAGCGCCATTGCCCACGTTGGCCGCCAGGAATTCGGTAACGGTCCCAACGAATTCGACTACACCGACTGGAAGCTTGGCCTGAGCAAGGCCTGGGATAACGGCATCGTCGTCGGCGGCTACTATACCGACACCGATGCTGACCGCGGCGCGTTCACTTACGGCCCTGTGTTCTCCGGCAAGGAAAACTGGACTTTCTTCGTCCAAAAGACTTTCTAAGAAGACAGACATGATAGAAGGCAAGGCAGATCGCCTTGCCTTTCTGCTTTTTATTAGAGGAGATAACCATGAAACTCGTATCCGCCATCATCAAGCCCTTCAAGCTTGACGAAGTGCGTGAAGCCCTTTCCTCCATCGGCGTGCAGGGGATCACCGTCACTGAAGTCAAAGGCTTTGGCCGTCAGAAAGGCCACACTGAGCTTTACCGTGGTGCAGAATACGTGGTCGACTTTTTGCCCAAGGTCAAACTGGAAGTTGCGATCGCCGATGAATTACTTGACCAGGTAGTGGAAGTTATCGAAAAATCTGCCACAACTGGCAAAATCGGTGATGGCAAAATCTTTGTCTTCGACTTGGAACAAGTCTATCGCATCCGTACTGGCGAAACCGGCACAGATGCGCTTTAAGGGGTTTGATATGAAAAAAATTCTTTCCATGATTGCACTGGTTGGCGCGCTGGGTTTTTCCGGCTTTGCGCTGGCTGAAGAAGAAGCTGTCATCGTCGATGAAGCCGTCGCCACTGAAATTGCACCCGCTGCCGCAGAAGCGGTAGAAACGACGGCTGAAGCAGTACTGTCGCTCAGCGCCGGCGATACGGCCTGGACCATCGTCGCCACTGTGTTAGTGCTAGCGATGATCATTCCCGGCGTCGCCTTGTTCTACGGCGGCCTGGTTCGCACCAAGAACATGGTTTCCGTCCTGACCCAAGTGTTCGTGACGACAGCGCTGATGTCCGTGATCTGGGTCGTCTACGGCTATAGCCTGGCCTTTACCGACGGCGGCAGCCTGAACGCCTATATCGGCGGGTTCAGCAAGTCCCTGTTGTCCGGCATCACGCCAGACACTTTGCTGGATGGCGGCACCATTCCTGAATATGTATTCGTCACCTTCCAATTGACCTTTGCGGCGATCACCCCTGCGCTGATTGTGGGCGGTTTTGCCGAGCGCATGAAATTCTCCGCAGTGCTGGCGTTCCTCGCACTGTGGGTGACATTCATCTACATCCCGATCGCCCACATGGTCTGGGGCGGCGGCTTCCTGGGCGACCTCGGCGCGGCTGACTTCGCAGGCGGCACCGTCGTTCACATGAATGCCGGCATTGCAGCGCTGGTAGGCGCCATCGTCGTCGGCAAGCGCCTCGGATACGGCAAGGAAGCCATGCCTCCGCACAGCATCACGCTGACCATGGTAGGCGCTTCCATGCTGTGGGTAGGCTGGTTCGGCTTCAACGTCGGCAGTGAACTGGCTGCCGATGGCACTGCCGGCTTGGCATTGATCAACACCCAGGCAGCCACCGGTGCTGCAGTACTGGGCTGGGTATTTGCCGAATGGCTGTTCAAGGGCAAGCCTTCGCTGCTGGGCGCTGTTTCCGGTGCCATCGCCGGCTTGGTTGCCATCACGCCTGCTTGCGGCTTCCTCGGACCTGTCGGCTCCATCGTGCTCGGCTTCATTGCCAGCGTCATTGCCTTCTGGGCTGTGACCAGCCTCAAGGTCAAGCTTGGCTATGACGACTCCCTGGATGTCTTCGGCATCCACGGCGTAGCCGGCCTGATCGGCGCCATCGGCACCGGCATCCTCATGAGCGCTGATTTCGGTGGCATAGGCTACGAAGAGGGCGTGACCATGGGCAGCCAGCTTTATGCACAAGCGGTGGCCATTGGCGTAACCATTGTATGGGGCGGCATCGGCAGTTACATCCTGTTCAAGATCGTGGATCTGGTCATCGGCCTGCGTGCCAGCGAAGAGGCTGAACGCGAGGGCCTGGACACCTCCGAGCACGGTGAACGTGCCTATCACTACTAAGACCTTCTAGGTTCGATACAAACGGGCGCATAAGCGCCCGTTTGTATTTTTACACTCCCCTGCCAGCATCGCGCATAAAAAAATATCCAATTGCACCCAATCGGGGCAATCCTGCACCACTTCATCACAATGCCGGCGTTAAACCAGCCTAAACCGGGCTGATTCTAGCCTATAAAACTGGCACAGTGATTGCTTATGTATTAGCAAGCGTAATTTGATCTTTACGTCGCAAGACCAGGAACATCTTACTGCCTAGTTTTATGCATTATCTCCTCCTCCTCAGGGCGCTTTTAGCGCCCTTTTTTTTTCGCCTCCCCCCTGCTTTAGGCTAAAATCTCCGCCTACTCTCTTGGCTTATCAGGTGCCCCTTACAACATGATGGTTCCCCACCTTACGACGGCCCTTACCGGCCCATTGCTCACCCTGGAAAAACGCCTGCTGGAAAATATGCCGCGCATCGAACACTGGTTCCGCAGCCAATGGCAGGAATACGGCGCGCCGTTCTATGCCTCGGTGGATCTACGCAACGCGGGCTTCAAGCTCGCCCCGGTGGACACCAACCTGTTCCCGGGCGGCTTCAACAACCTGAACCCGGACTTCCTGCCGTTGTGCATCCAGGCCGCCATGGTGGCGGTGGAAAAAATCTGCCCTGATGCGCGCCGCCTGCTGCTGATCCCGGAGAACCACACGCGCAATACCTTCTACCTGCGCAATGTCCATGCCCTCACCCACATCCTGCGCCAGGCCGGCCTGGAGGTCCGCATCGGCAGCATTGCCCCCGAGATCACCGGGCCCACCTTCCTGGAAACGCACGACGGCCACAGCATCCTGCTGGAGCCCGTGCAACGCAAAGGCAACCGCCTGTTACTGGATAACTTCGACAGCTGCGCCGTCCTGCTCAACAATGACCTCTCCGGCGGCGTTCCCGATATCCTGCAGGGCCTTGAACAATCGCTGATCCCACCCTTGCATGCAGGCTGGGCCACCCGCCGCAAGTCCAAGCATTTCGCCGCGTATAACCGCGTGGTGGAGGAATTCGCCCCGTTGATCGGCACAGACCCGTGGCTGCTCAATCCCTATTTCGACACCTGTGGCGGGCTGGATTTCCACGCCCGCACCGGCGAAGAGCAACTCGCCGAAAAAGTGGAAGCCTTATTGGCTAGAATCCGCGAAAAATATGCGGAATATGGCGTCAACCAAGAGCCCTTCGTCATCGTCAAGGCCGACGCCGGCACCTATGGCATGGGCATCATGACCGTCAAAAGCGCTGACGACGTCCGAGACCTCAACCGCAAGCAGCGCAACAAAATGTCCGTGGTGAAGGAGGGCCTCAAAGTGAGCGAGGTCATCCTGCAGGAGGGGGTGTATACCTTCGAGCACCTCAACGACGCCGTGGCCGAGCCTGTCGTCTACATGATGGACCACTTCGTGGTGGGCGGCTTCTACCGCGTCCATACTTCACGCGGCGCCGACGAAAACCTCAATGCGCCAGGCATGCATTTCGAACCCCTGGCATTCGAGACGCCATGCTCCACGCCGGACTGTGCCGGCGCGCCGGATGCGGCACCCAACCGCTTCTATGCCTACGGCGTGGTAGCGCGCCTGGCCTTGCTTGCCGCCACCATCGAGCTGCAGGAAACCGACCCGGACTTGCTGGACTGACTAGGGGCTAATAATGCGCATCGCCTTCATCCTCGACCCGCTCGACAGCCTCAAGCCGTACAAGGACACCAGCCTCGCCATCATGCGCGAAGCCGCGTCGCGCGGGCACTCCCTTTCCGTGGCGTTGCAGCACGGCCTTTTGCTGCGCCATCATGAAGCCAAACTGCGTACCCGGCCTTTCAGGTTCATTAAGGGCGATCCTTGGTATTCGCTAGGCGACATCCATGAAGAAGCTCCCGAAGCATTCGATGCCATCCTCATGCGCAAGGATCCGCCGTTCGACAACGAATATCTCTACAGCACCTACCTGCTGGAACAGGCCGCCAGGCAAGGCGCATGCGTTTATAACAACCCAAGCTCCATTCGAGACTGGAACGAAAAGCTCGCGGTGCTCAACTTTCCGCAGTTCGCCCCTGCGTTCCTGGTCTCCAGCGAGCAGGCACTGATCCGTAATTTCCTGGCGGAACACCAGGATATTGTCGTGAAACCGCTGGACGGCATGGGCGGCAGCAGCGTGTTCCGCCTCCAACAAGGCGACCCCAACCTCGGCGTCATCCTTGAAACCATCACGCGCCACGGCAGCCAGACCATCATGGCCCAGCGCTACCTGCCCGCCATCACGCAAGGCGACAAACGCATCATCGTCATTGACGGCGAACCGCTGCCCTACGCCCTGGCCCGCATCCCGCAAAACGGCGAGACGCGCGGCAACCTGGCCGCAGGCGGCAAAGGCGTGGCCCAGCCGCTGACAGGGCGCGACTACGAAATCGCCAATGCCGTCGGCAAGGTGCTCAAGGAAAAGGGATTGTTCCTGGTCGGCCTGGACGTGATCGGCGAGCACCTGACCGAAATCAACGTCACCAGCCCGACCGGCATGGTGGAAATTGCCGCACAAACAGAATGCAACCCGGCCGGCATCCTGCTAGACAGGCTGGAAAAATTGGCTCAGGAATAAATAAAAAAGCCAGGGAACAATCCTGGCTTTAAGAGGTTATTTCCCTCACTCGCTATTTGGTCAGCTCACGCCAGCCTGTACGTCTTGACACGCTATCAGATGCAGCCGTATCAATGCCTATAGTGGTCTTCCGGCCTTGCGCGTCGGTAATGATGGCCTTGAGCTGTCCGTTCGGCAACCGGACAATCACCATCCCCACGGACAACCCCGTTGCAAGCTTCTGACCGAAATGCGTCGCGCCGGGCACCATCAAGCCCGTCCTGTAATCAAACTGGTAAACCCGGGTTGTCCCGCCCAGTGAGCAACCATCTGAATTCACGTTGTCGATCTGCGGCGTATTGCTGTTGACCGTCAGCGTGCCTAACGCCAACTGGGGATCAAGATTCACCCGCTCGCGCGATTCGGGCAAATCGACATACCAGCCTCCGCCTGCCCAATCCAGATCGCTGCCTGCAATCGAAGAGGTCGTATCACCATGGGTAATCGTCCTTGGCGTCAAAGCACGCCCGTTATAACTTACGCCATTGTCACGGATTGCATAGACAGATTGCACCTGGGTATTCGTCACATCGCTTAACCCCAAATAACGGCCTGTTGCCACAAAAATCACTGGCTCCGCCACTTTGGGCAGTTTACCGATTTCCGGCCTTGTAGTAATGGGCTGTCCCAAGCCATTGGGATCAGTCAGCTTGGCCATCCGGACAGCTTGTAAAGAAGTTGCCTCAAGATTCACCTTCCATAAATTCCCTTCCAGATCGCCTCCATATACCGCTACGGAGGTTGCATTGATATCGGCATTGCCGTTGATGCCCGAACTGCTGGCCAGTTTGGCGAAACCGCTCGGGCTTTCCGCCGTCCCTACACCTGTGCCGACTTTATCAAGCAATTCGCCTGTAATGGCATCGACGATATACAAATACCCTTGGCCGTTGCCTGGCGAGACATTGTTGTAGCCCGACGTGAAAATCACCACCCAGCGGCCGGGACGAGCATTCCCCTCGGGCAGCTTGGTAATGATGGGATTGCCGTATGTCAGGCCCAGGTCCTCATCCCAACGGTTGCAATAGCTGTTGGTATGGCAGAATTCCCACAACGCCTTCGGATTGTCTTCATCGGTCACATCCAGAGCATAATATCCGCGCCCGCCAGCATTCAGCCCGCCGACAAGAATCGTGCGCCAGGCCGAAGTAGCGGCATCGTAAACATCCATGACCTGGGGCGACCCATCCACCAGGAACTGGTGATTGGCGCCATAGTTCTTGTCCGCCAGCTTGTACAAGTTCGGCATGACGGACTGCGGCACATAGGCCCAGCTCTCATTGCCGTTGGTGGTGTTGAACGCGTGCAGCATGCCGTCATTGCCGCCGACATACAGCATGCCATGGCGATCGGCATGATCATTCTTGAAGGTCTGATAATTAGGCGCCACGTTGTCAATGAAGTTGAATCGCGGCTGCTTCACGTATGCGGGCGCCGAATTCACGATATCGCCCAGCAAATGCGTGCGCAAACGGTATGCCTTGTCCGTCTGGCTCACTTCGCCGCTATTGACAGACTGCCCGCGCAGGTAATTCAGCAGGTTCTCGCCCGAATTTGCAGCCTCTTTGGTCTCCGCATTGAAACCATTACATTGCGAGAGCAATTCGCACTTGTTATTGAAATAGGCTTTTTCCTCTGTGCTCAGGTTGTCCCAGGCAAACGGCTCGATTGCTTTGGTATCACGGTTAAACTT
The DNA here is from genome assembly GCF_045984355.1 of Methylobacillus draconifructus. NCBI lineage: Bacteria > Pseudomonadati > Pseudomonadota > Betaproteobacteria > Nitrosomonadales > Methylophilaceae > Methylobacillus > Methylobacillus draconifructus. The sequence continues at coordinate 494,456 of NZ_JBJQII010000001.1, forward strand.
GAAAATGCTCCGTCCGCCGCTCAACTGAGCCTGCGCGCTCCATACATGCGCTTCGCTTACGGTTCCATCGGCCGGGTTGATCGTCTGCGCCTGCACATCGCCGTCCCAGTGCACGCTACGGTAAGTGGAGCTGAAGATATAGTTATCGGTTTGGGTAATATTGGGGCTACTGGTTGCAGATGCGGCCGCTGCACCCGTTCTATCTGATACGCCAGCCAATGCACTACGCAATCCAGATATCAGTTCTTTTGGCTGTTTGGCGCTGAAATACAAGCCACGGCCATTGACTGCGGCATGCCAGAGATCGTCGAGAGTACTTGGAGCATTGGCTTGAGGAACCGGCCAATTACAAGTATTGTTTCCTGGGTTCCAATGACAATCAATAGCACCTTGTTTAATCATTGCAAAATCACCATCATTTGCAATTTCATAGTCAGAGCGATAATTCATTTCACCATCAAGTCCGAGACCCAACGTGAAAGTATTCATATGTTGTTTTGCGTTTTTGTCCTTGCTGGTAGTAGGCACTTTGTCATCCATATTGGGACGCAGGTCAGTCTTGTAGTAATACATTGAAACATCTGCAAGCGTATTAGTCGCACCTGACAATGCACCATCAAAGGCGCCATCTACCCGCCTGGAGAACTCGGAATCCTCGTTATCTTGGTTACCGATGTCTTGCCCGCCAACTGTCACGCCAGCTGCTCCATTCCAGTACCCATCAGTAGTCAAAATCGTGAAGTTCTGTTGACAAGCAAACTGCACTGGGTCATCTCCCATACCATTATTAATGCCACTTGTAATCCCGGCATAATGCCTCCCAACCCGGGATAATGCCTGCCTCAATGGTGTGCCACTTCCGGTTTCATTTGCAGTCACTTTTGATGCATAAAACTTTTGATACCAGTTTTGTTTATGCGTAGGCTCAAAATTATCAATTTTGAGATATTTCTCACTCCACACTTCACCGGATCTACTAGGGTTAATCGTCACAAACCCCACGCGGTAACTATTATCAATGGTTGAAAATGCCGCACCTGCAGCGGTTTTCATAGTCATCATGCGCGTGCGATAGTAAGCATACCAATTCGCAAAATTGGTCATTTCCTCTGCATAACTGCAACTTGCTCCTGCGCAGTCAATACGGTCTACCGACTTGGCATAGGTAGCTCCTGACACAATATCAATACGCTTGAAATTGCCGTAACGTGCGTATAAATGATTGTCATCTAGTTTAGACTGGCATTTATTTATGTCACCACTCAATCCACTCACAGCTTGAGATGTAGAATCATCGGCAAAATTACTGGTGCGACAGAACCTGACATAAGCAGGTACAGGATGCGTTGCAGTCGGAGTAGCACTTAAGGTGCACTCACTCAGCTCGTTGTTTGTGCAATGCTCTTTAGGAAAAATCTGAAAATAATGTGGATTACTGGTTTGTTTAGTGACTGCTCTTGTGTAGTCTCCAAACGGCCAATCATAGTCTCCTTCCTGATTGTCGTATTCGTTGTTGGGCGTTGGCACACGATTATCTTTTCCATTTCTCATGCAATTACTATTAGAGTTGGTAGTGCAATAATATAGCTCTGGATACCCAGTAACCAGGTTGGCAATACCTGAATTCTGCGTACAGGTATTATCGATACTGTGCCCATTTACTCTGACTGATTTCCAACCGTTTGTATTCCCGCTCGTCATGGATGGTAAATACTGGGTAACATCACACGGGCTGACTGGAGGGGTATAACTCACATTAGGGTTATAATAGATAGCATTAAAATAATGGCTGTAAACAGGGGGATCCCCCCCCTCCGTGATCTTATTTTGTCCATCAGTGACAGCCCCTTCACATCTACCGTTACCAGAATTAGTCCTCCCGTTTTGGCCTTTGCGGCACTTATAGTTGTGCTGCGAATACCCAACATAATCCGGCATGAAATTAAAATTCATACTTCCCGAATCGTCCAGCACAAACATCACGTTCGGCCTGACTACCGTACCGGAAGCTGTGGAAAGCGGATTACTGGAAATATCTGTCACCGCAGCATTGGCAGACCATGCAAACCCCATCAACCAGCCCGCCAACAGCAGAGCCTGCCTCCATAAACCTCTTTGATTTTTTTGTTGCTGCATTGTCTTGCTCCCTGAAAATGCTGGGGTTCTATTTATACCGGCACCATGACCGTGGCTTGCACGATGCTGACGGTGTTTCTTGGTCCGAGCACGCGGGCCGTGATGCGGTAATACACCGACGGGTTGGACTGGTAAACAGCCGCGCCGATCTGCAGGCTGCTGCCCAGCGAGGCATTGGTGACTGGCGCCTTGGATAAAGAGGTGGAGCAGGAATTTGCCTGGCCTGTGCCGTCCTCGCCGTTATAAGCGCCCGTGGTACGGCAGAGTCGGTGGATCAGGTACTGTACGCGGTTGCCTGCTGCATCGGTGCCCAGGTCCACGGCATTGCTCCAGACCGCATTGCCATACCAGTCCGGCTCCGTGGTGAGGGTGTTGGCGATATAGCCATGGGAGGTGTTGTTGTCATTCAGCGCATTGCGGTTGTTATCCAGCCAAACCAGCGCCGCCTGCAAACCGCGGTCGGCGGACATGGTGGCTGATTGCTTGAAGGCAAGATTGCCGGCAATGACATTGCCGGAATCCACGGCGCGCCATAAGGCCAGGCCTGCCAGCGTCATGGCGATCAGCACGATCAGCGCCACCATGAGCACGACGCCCCGCTGGCGCATGACGCTCGAACTTGTTAGCAAGGACGTCTTCATGAAGGAGGCTTCCATAAGATGTTACGGATCACCACGGTGGTTTCAAACACCCGGTAGCGATACTGCTGCCAATCCGCCAGGTTGGACACGTTGCTGAATGTGCCACCTGCCCAGCTCGGCACTTCCGTGGTGACTGCGCTTGTTTCCTTTTTACTGCTGCGGCTCACTAGCCCGATACGGATGGCAATGACTTTCTCCCACTCATCCCAGCTGACCACGCCATTGCTATCCAAATCTGCCGACGCGCGATACTCGTCCACGGTGTTTTCCGTGTCGCCATCCAAGTTGAGGCCGTAATCGGCCTGCAGATCGACGATGCCATCCGCCACCAGTTCCACCTCGCCAGTGAGCTCGGAAAATACCTGCAACCCGCCATCCACGATGGAATACCGGTTGCTGACCGGATTCCTGCCCATGTTGTAGACCTGCGCACCGGCACCGAACACCTGACTGCCGCGATAACGCGCCGTGGCAGCGACCTGGATGTCGTTCTGGTAAGGGTTGGCAGGCGTAGCCGTAATCTGGGCCAAATCGCAATCCAGGCCCGGCGCTGCCACGACAACCACATCGCCGACAGTAAAGCCGAAACGATTGGTGACCGTGTATACCGTATTGGTGCCGGTAGCCGCTGAATCTTTCATGAGCGCAGACGGGCTGGTCACCATGCTGGCATTGCTGTAGGTCAACTGGATCTCATCCGGAGCCGTGGCCAGTCCCTGGGTAATCACCGTCGGGGTAAACAGGAAACGCACATCTCGCCCTGTGGTGCTATCGACGCCTACCACCTGGCAACCCAGGTTCTGCGATACGTTCATGCCGTAGCCGGATTGGCGGATATCGCGCTCTATCGCCAACAGGGCCAGCGCACCATTCTGCTGGGCAGTGCCGCCGCTGTTGGTCGTGCGGTTGCTGTCCTGCGATACGGACAATACCTGCGCGATCACCAGCAGGCCCAGCAGGCCGATGGTCATGCCGACCATGATTTCCACCAGGCTGTACCCGGCATGATGCTTCAAGATTGCGCTCGTCTTCATGGCGTTGGATTGTTGTTGATATAGGCCACGGTGGTATGGCTATGCGGCTCGGTTTCTGAAGGCGGCTGCCAGAATACGGTCACCGTCGCGGTATAGCCTGCGGTCGCGTCTCCCGAGATCACGACCGTGGGCGCTTTGGTCTCGGCACCGGGCAGACGCTTTTTCACGTCGGCCAGCCACTCCGCCAGCGTTTCTGAGCTGCCTCCCGGCAGGCCGTAGTTCGCGATCTGGGATGGCCCGGCCGTCCAGATGCTGGCAACCAGGCGATTGGCAAGATAGCTTGCCTCCAAGCGGTATTGCGCGTCGGATACGGTCCTCATGGAAGCGGCCTGCAAGCCGATGATCGCCAATATGCCCATGGAAAACACCAGGATCGCGATCAGCCCCTCCAGCAGGATGGAGCCGCCCTGGGCAGCGCGTAGCTTTTGATGTACAGGCCTTAGGCGCATACGCGTGGGTCTCCAACTGTCGAAATGCCAGGGTCGCAGAAATGTACGCTGCCGCCCCGGATCAGGATGCGCAGGTTGCGGCCGTTGCCTTCGTTCGCGGCAATATCCACCTGGCGCATGACGTTGCTGCCGTCATTGTTGAACGTGACCCGGCCCAGCCCGTTGAAGGTCACGCTGGTGGCGCCTGCCGGCACCACTTCGACATTGACGTTGACCGCGCCTTCAGTGCTTTCCTTGCTCTGGATGACTTCGGGGCAATCCTCCACGCCATCGTTGTCGGCATCGGCGACCACCACCTGGCAGCCGATCGTCCAGGTGGCATTGCCGCTCAAGGTGAACACGACATTGACGTTGCGGCGGATAGCCTCGGCCCGCGCGAGTTGCAAGCCGGTATTCAAGCCTTCCGCAGCGGAGCGTATCTGGAAGTTCAGCAACATTTCCCGGAAGCTGGGGACGGCCACCGCCAGTAGAATCGTCAATACCGTCAAGGTCACGATCAATTCCACCAATGTAAAGCCGCGTTGCTTCATGCCTCAGCAACTCCCGCCGTGCTTGGTGATCCAGCAATTCGCCGGCACCGTGGCATCGGGAAACGCCGTCGTCCGGCGTGCATTATCCTGGTTAATGGTGAATTCGTAACCGGTCATGCCTTGCGCCGCCACGCCAGTAGCCGTGATGAGGAAGGTCTGGTCTCCGTTGGGCGTGCCGCATGCGTAAGTAAAATACTGCACCGCAGGGGCGGCTGGCATGACGACATCCTCGCAGCTGTAACGGCGCTTATCCTGGTAGTTGCGCTCCATGCGGTTGCGGATATCGGACAATTGCGAAATGGCCTCGGCCACCTTAGCACGCGCCACGTAGCGCGAATAGGAAGGCACGGCGATGGATGCCAGAATGGCGATAATGGCCACCACAATCATCAGTTCGATCAAGGTAAAGCCCTTTTGCCCAGGTTTCATCAGAACTCCTTTTTTACCCAGAATGCATCATGCAGTGCAAGCCTGCTCGTTTGCCAATTCTTCCGACAAACGGAAGCGCTGCACCGATAAACGGTATAACGATCACAGCTCAGCTGAATTTAGCCATTTAGAGCGGCTGCCAAAAACTTTCCTGGCGTCCTTGTCCCGACACTTTTTTAGTGTCCCGGCACAGCCGCCCAGCCAGGATGGCTTCACTGAGTTTTGTCAGACGCCTTTAGCAAACTTTAGCAAGGGGCTGAACATGCCGGAAGTTTGCCCCGCCCCTGCCGCTTGGGTAAAATATGGCGTTTCGTTTATTTACCTCTTCCCTTAAGGATATCCAGATGTCAAAAATCGTTTTCAAGGCTGGTGAAGCCACTATTTTCAGCGAAGGCAAGGACGTCACCGCCGCAATGCCAGAAATCGTGATCGGCGCTGTTGACGGCCCTGTCGGCCAGGCGTTTGCCAACCTGATGGCGCAGACCAAGGGCCATTCCGCCATGTTCGCCGTACGCGACATCAACCAGCTGGTACGTCCCGCCACCATGATGGTGCCTAAGGTGACGTTGAAGGATTCTATCAACATCGAACTGTTCGGCGGCGTAGTGCAGGCCGCTACTGCCGATGCGATCCTCGACTGTGTGATCGAAGGCATCATCCCCAAGGACCAGGTCAACGACTTGGCCATCATCAGCCTGGTCTGGATCGATCCAGGCTGCGGCCCGCTGGCGAAGGAAGGCAAGCTGGACAAGGCCGACATGTACAAGAACAACTACGAAGCCACCAAGCTCGCGATCAAGCGCGCCCTGAACGATGAGCCGACCATCGACGAACTCATCGCCAACCGCCACAAGATCAAGCACTGCATGTGGGAGGAAAGCTGGGGCGATATCTAAGCCTGGCTTCATTCTAAAAAGCCCGCTGAGCGGGCTTTTTTATTGCCTCATCATCGAAAGCAAGCGCTTACCAATAATAGGTGGCGCTGGCAATCACTTGCCTGCGCGGCCCCAGCCAGCAATCGCCCCGCGAGATGCAAGTGGATACATACTCCTTATCGAACAGGTTGCTGGCATTGAGCGCATAGCGCCACGACCCGTAATCCAGCCCGAGCATGGCATCGACCAGCGTGACGTCGGGCGCCTTAACCTGCTCGTTGGCATCCTGGCTGCTGCCGATGTAGCGCACTCCTAGACCGGCGCGGAACCCGTGCAGGTCGCCCAGCGCAAAACGCTGCACCGCCCATGCAGAAGCCAGGTGCTTGGGAATAGTCTCGACCTGATTGTCTCGCTCGGCCGGGTTGTTGGTCTTGTTGTAGCGCGCATCCAGGTAGCTATAGCTTGCAATCAGGCTCAGGTGGTTGGTCAAAGAGCTGGTCGCTTCCAATTCGAGGCCTCTTGTATGAATTTCGCCTCTCTGGACTGAATAGCTGGGGTTGACGGGATCGGGCGTCTGGCGGTTCTGGTCGCGCATATCGAACACTGCCGCAGTCAGGCGCGTACGGGACCCTGGCGGCTCGTACTTCACCCCCAGCTCCCATTGCTTGCCGCGCTGCGCCTCGAACAGGCCGCCCAAGCGGTCTGTTCCGGCAACAGGCAAGAAGGATTCGGCATAGCTGACATAAGGCGCCCAGCCGTTCTCGGTCACATAGCTCAGGCCGTAGCGCTCCGTAGTGGCGTAATCCCGCTTGGTTTCAGCCCCTTGGACCTCATTCTTGGCCTCGTCGCGGCGTACGCCGGCCGTCAGTACCCATTGCTTGTAGCGCACTTGGTCCTGCACGTAGACCCCGGCCTGGGTCAGGCGCGAGAACGATGGCGTCAATACAAGGCCGGACGTATCTACAAAGCTATAGATGGGGTCGTAGACGTCAATCGAGTTATTGGGATTGAGGGAAAAACCGGCGTTCTTGGCTTGGCGAAAACGTCCGTAATCAAAACCCAGCAGCAAGGTATGCGAAAAATCGCCGGTATTGAAGCTGGCTTCCAGGTGATTGTCGAGATTGACGGTCTTGGAATTCGTCTCGGAAACATCCACGTACCGGTTCAGCACGCGCTGGTTGGCATCGATATAAGGGTTGGCGCTGAAACTGTCGGGGTAGAGGCTGCGGTAATCGTTCGTGCTGCTGGTGTAGCGGGCGTTTTGCCTGAACTTCAGGTGGTCGCTGAACGCATGCTCGAGTGCCCAGCCCAGATGGGTGGATTCAGAGACGTAGCGGTCGAAGCCGGGATCGCCGAGATAGGTGTCGAACGGAATCTTGCCGTTCGGGTTGGGGCGCAGCACGCCGGACCAAGGCAGGAATTGCGGTGTGGGCCGCCCGTCATTGCGCTGGTACTGGGCCAGCAAGGTCACACTGGTGCGATCGTTCGACTTCCAGGTCAGCGAAGGCGCGATCAGGGTGCGCTCGTCCCCCGCATGCTTGACCTGGCTCTCGCTATCTCGCCCCAACAGCACCAAACGGTAGAACAAATTGTCTGTATCCGCGACCGGCCCAGTGAAATCGGCCTGCAATTGCTTGCGCTGGTAATTGCCGAGCAGGACGCTCATTTCGCGCTTGGTTTCCGTCTGCGGGCGCTTGGACACCAGGTTGACCACGCCGCCGACGCCGCCCGCCCCGTACAGCATGGAAGAAGGCCCCCGCAACACCTCGATGCGCTCCATGGCATAAGGGTCGGGACGTACGGTCTCGGAGTAGAAGGTGTTGATCTGGCGCAGGCCATTCAGGTACTGCGTGGCATCCATGCCGCGGATGGCATAGGAATCCGACCTTGAATCCAGCCCGTACTGGTCGGACACGACCCCGGCAGTGTAGCGCAGAACCTCCTGTATCGATTGCGCGCGCTGGTCTTCAATCTGGTCTGCCGTGATCACGGAGACGGATTGCGGCGTCTCCAGGATGCTGGTGTCCGTCTTGGTCGCCGTCGCGCTTCGCTTGGCGGTATAGCCGCGTACGGCGCTTGTGGGGGTTTCCTTTTCCAAGTGGCTGCTCACCTGCACTTCCGGCAATTTCTCCTCGGCAGCGTGTGCCTGCATGATGGCAAGGCTGACCAGCCACCCGCACATACGGTAATGTGTAGATTTGGATTTCATGATGCTCCCGCATTGAATTCAGCAATGCCGGGCAAGCCTGCGAACGCAAGGCGTGAGGCAGGGAATTGCCCAGCGGTGCAAATTCCCCGATCGGATATGGTGATACTGATGCAGCCAGTCGAAATTCCGGCCTACAAGATGCACAAAATTACTGTTGTGCTTGATTATTTTTAATAAAACTCATTATCTATTATATAAAATATCGACTTTTACCTCCACCCATTATTGCTTTTCAATGCGTAAATACCTGGTTGTCATCCATCGCTGGTTCGGCCTCGCCATGGCCGTGTTCCTCTTCATCGCCGGGCTGACCGGTGCCGTGATCTCCTGGGACCACGAGCTGGACGAATGGCTGAACCCCGCATTGTTCCACGCAGTCGGCGAAGGAACCGCGCAATCCCCGCTGGCGCTTGCCAACCAGTTGGAACAGGAGCGCCCGCAATTGATGGTAACGTATCTGCCGCTTGCCATAGAACCGGGCCATACGCTGGGCATGAGCGTCAGCGCCACACCGGATCCGGTGACTGGAAAGGCCAAACCGCTGGGTTACAACCAGGTGGCCCTCAACCCGGCCAATGGCGAAATCCAAGGCCAGCGCGAATGGGGCGCCGTGTCGCTGACGCGCGAGAACCTGCTGCCGTTTCTCTACAAGCTGCATTACAGCATGCATATCCCCAACGCCTGGGGCCTGGAACTCGGCATGCTGTTCATGGGCATCATCGCCATCATCTGGGTGTTCGACAACCTGATCGCGCTGTGGATATCGTTTCCCAACTTCAAGTCCTGGCGCAAATCGTTCGCCTTTCGCTGGAAGCAGGGCGGCTACAAACTCAATTTCGACCTGCACCGCTCCGGCGGCGTCTGGGTATGGCTGCTGTTGCTCATGCTAGCCGTTACCTCCGTCTCCATGAACCTGAATTTCCAGGTCATGCGGCCGCTGGTGGAAACCTTCTCCAGCCTCAGCCCCAGCCCGTTCGCATCCCGCATGCCGCAGCCCGAGGACGAACCGTTGCTGCCGGGCATCCGGCGCGAGCAAGTCCTGGAGATTGCGCGTGCAGAGGCCCGCAAACGCGGCTGGACGGCACCGGCTGGCGCCGTGTTCTACTCGCCCGCGTTCGGGCTCTATGGCGTGGGATTCTTCGAGGCCGGCAACGACCATGGCGACGGCGGCCTGGGCAACCCCTGGCTCTATTTCGACGGCAAGGACGGCAGCATGGCCGGAGAAAGCATTCCCGGCACAGGCAGCACCGGGGATATCTTCATGCAAGCCCAGTTTCCGCTGCACTCCGGACGTATCCTGGGATTGCCGGGGCGCATCCTGATTTCGGTCATGGGGGCGGTTGTCGCCATGCTGAGCGTGACAGGCATCATCATCTGGCTGCGCAAGCGGCAATCGCGACGGCTGGACCTGCGGGCCAGGAGAGCCGCCTAGACTCGCATTAAGCGCAGCGATTCTGGCCAAGCTCTGCCTCGGGCAATACAAACAGCACGGCAGGGCAACAACGACAGAAGGATTAGCGGCTCTACATCAAACCAGTGCCAGCTGCCGCTGGCCCGAGCTTGCAACCTGTTGCTGCGCAGCCAAGGCTTGCAGTATCTTGCGCACCGGCACCGGTAGCGCGGCGTCGATCGCATCATCCAGCGCAATCCATTGCAGGCCCGGCTCCCGCGCCTGTAAAGGCACAGCGTCCACAGGCATATGGTTGGCGGTGATGTGCAACTTGAAATGCGTGAATACATGGGTCAGCTGCACAAGCGAAACCGGCGCAGCTCCCTCCAAGCCGAATGCCTGACTCCCCCATGCCCGTCCGTCCTGGCCGATCTCCAGTTCAGGCAGGCTCCATAGCCCGCCCCAGATACCGCTATCCGGGCGTTTCTGCAGCAAGACTCGGCCTTCATGCGTCATCACCAGCATCTGCACGGCTTTCTCCGGGATGGTCTTGCGCGGCTTGGAAGCAGGCAATTCGCTGACGCGCTCCGCCAGCAGCGCGCCGCAATCCTCCTGCAATGGGCAATTGGCGCAACGCGGACGGCTGCGCACGCAAACCGTGGCTCCCAGGTCCATCAAGGCCTGCGCATAAGTGCCCATTTCCGCCTGGGGCTGCATTGCTTCCGCGATCTGCCACAGCTTTTTCTCGACGCTGGGCAGGCCCGGCCAGCCCTCGACCAGGAAATACCGCGCAAATACGCGTTTTACGTTGCCGTCCATGATCGGCTGCGGCAGCCCGAAGGCAAACGAGGAAATAGCGGCTGCCGTGGAGCGGCCGATCCCCGGCAAGGCCTGGATGGCATCGAAATCGCGCGGAAATTCGCCCGCATGCAGGCTCACCACCTGCTGCGCCGCCTTGTGCAGGTTGCGCGCGCGCGAGTAGTAGCCCAGGCCGCTCCAGTGCTGCATGACGTCATCCTGGCTGGCCGCCGCAAGGCTGGCAATGCTCGGGAAACGCCGCATGAACTTCTGGTAGTAGCCGATCACCGCCGCCACTTGCGTCTGTTGCAGCATGATCTCCGACACCCAGATGGCATACGGGTCGTGCGTATTCTGCCAAGGCAGGTCGTGGCGGCCGTGCTGTTTCTGCCAGGCTACCAGCCTGTCGGCGATGGGAGGGTATTGCGTCAGGGTCATCTCAGCGAGATTCATTTCAACGGCCAAACAGGTTCTGGAGTTTCTGCTTGACCTTGTCTTCAGAGGAGGCAGGCGGGGCCTCGCTGCCGGCTTCGTCCTTGCTCTTGTCGCTTTTCTTGTTGAGCAGGGATTTCACCGCCTCCTCACGGTTGCCTTCCAGCAGGTTCTTGACCGCCTCGCCCTTGGCGCCGCCGGCGCCTTCCAACAATTTGTTCTTGGCCACGGCAGCAGCCAGTCCGGCAAAGTCGATGGCGTAGGCCGGCTTAGTGAAGGTCCCGGTGAGCTTGACCGGCACGGTAAGGCCGTTGAGCTCCTGCAAGCCGGCCCCGCCCTGGCCCTTGAGGGAGGCGACGACAGTAGGCTTGGCAAGGTAATCCAGGGTTTCGTTGACAATGTCGACGCTGCCGTTGCCCGCAATGCGGAACAACGGTGCCTTCATGTCGAGGTCGTCGTTGTGCGCCACGCCGTTCTGAATATTGAAGCTGGCGGACATCTCGCTGAAATCCGTCTGCTTGCTCTTGTCGCCCGCAACACTGGTGCTGCCCTTGAGCGCATTGAGCTTGTCCTTGGCGCCGCGCAGCGTCCCGGCAATATCGATGCCCTTGACCGCACCGTCCTTGAGGTTGAGTGCAGCCTTGCCGTTCAGCCCTTTCTTGAGGGAATTCACGGTATCGCCGCTGGTGGTGATGTCCAGGTTCAGGCTGCCTTTGCCGTTGAGCATGTCGTTGTTGATGGCGTCTGTCAGCAAGGGGCCGATCGCGATGCTCTTCATGTCCTGCTTGATGGCGATATTCGGCGTGCTGCGGGCGTCGACCGTCAGGGCGCCGTTCATGGAGCCCTCGTAGAGATTAGCGGAAAAAGGGGCGAGTTCGGCCACCCCCGAGTCCGCCTTTAGCTTGATGCGCACATTGGTGCTTTTGACGTTGGCCACCTTGAGCGAGCCGATGCGCAGCTCGCCGTCCGCATTCAATTGCCGCAATGCGCTCAGGTCTATGGGGGCGTCTTCCTGCGGCTTGCTCGCCGTGGCTGGCGCCGGTTTCGCAGGCTTCGCTTCGGAATCGGTGATATAGCGGTCCGCATCCAGCTTGTCGATATCGACGTCGAAATGGTAGATCGGCCGCTCGAACCGGCTAATGCCGAACTTACCATTGATCGTGGTTTCATCCAGCCTCACGTTGAACGGGCTGACATTGAGCGTCTTGCCGTCGGCCTTGATGCCGAGCTTGAGCCCGGCCAGGCGGAATTTCTCGTAGACGATGCTGCCGATGTTCACATTGCCCTGCAACAGCAGGTCTTTCAATGCGGAAAGATCGGGCGCTGCCGGCTCGGCCGCCGGCTTGCTTGCGGCTTTCTGCGTCGGTTTGGCATTGGCTGCGTTATTGCCCAGCAGTTTGTTCAAGTCCAGTTTGTCGCCGCTGAGGTTGAAGCGGACATCTGGCCTGGCAAAGCCGGCCACGGCCACGTCGCCCTTGAGCTTGGTGTCCTCGACATCCAGGCTGAAATCGCTGTCTACCTTTTCCTGCTTGACGTCAGCCAGCAGCTTGAAGGCGAACTCGCCCTGGGCAGTGCCTTTCGGCAAGGCCTTGTCCTTGATGTCTATCTTGCCTGCCAGCTTGGGCAGCTCGAACACCAGGTCTTCGAGGTTGCCCTTGAATGGCGATGAGAACTTGCTTTCCACGCTGCGGTCGGTTTGCTTGAGGCTGAATTCGCCATTGATGCCGCTGCTTTGCAGCTCCCTTGGCGAACCCTTGATGTCCGCCAACGTCAGTTGGGCCTTGATGCTGTCGCCTGCTTTTTCTTGGCTGAAGGCCAGTTCAGCCTTCTCGCTAGACACTTCATCCTGACGCACCATTAGCTTGGGCGCAGCGAAATCCGCCACCAGCTTGGCATCGGCAAGCTGGCCGGAAAACGCGAGTTTGAGGCCGTTGACGAGGAATTCCATGTTTTCAGGCCGCGCATCCACGTCGCCTGTCAGGCGGATGTCCGCATCCTGCACATCCGCGATATTGCCCTTGACCACGGCATCCAGCTTTTGCGCGGCGAAATGCTGGTTCTCGACATCGGCCATGAAGCTACCTTGCAGCTTGACCTTAGCCTCCATCTTCGGCGCGCTTGCGCTCACTTCGAAATCGCTCGCAAGGTCGAATGGCGTGGCAAGCGCAACGCGCCCGGTCTTGAGGTTGAACTGCTTGACGGCATAGGTGCTGTCCGCGGCCTCGTCATGAAAGCTCACGGCGGAATTGCTGACGTTGATGCTGGAAATATCAAAATTGATTTCCTGCGAAGGCTCGTCCTTGTCCTCGCTCAGCAAATCGTCGAAATTGGTGCTGCCGTCCTGGTGGCGCACGATATTGGCAAGCGCGCCGTCCACATAGACCGCATCGACCACCAGCTCTTTCCTCAATAACGGGATCAACGCCACGGAGACCTTGAGCCCCTCCACGGCGGCAAATTCCTTGTCGCTGTTGTGCTCTGACAGGGAAATCCTGCCCAGGTCCGCACCCAGCTTGGGCCAGAACGCCAACTTGATGTCGCCCTCGATATTGAGGGTGCGCTGCTTCTTGTCCTGCACCAGTTTCACGATCATGGGTTTGTAATCGTTCGGGTTGAAGGTGGCGGCGAACACCGCCACGATGATGACCAGCACCAGAACGATTCCGCCGAGGCCAAACAAGGAATACTTAAGGATTTTATTCATTAACCTATCCTGTTTTGATTGCGCGCGAAGAGGATGAGTGTATCATTGTCGGCGCCTGACCGGCAGCGATACGGATGCGGGCGATTACCAGTAATAAGCCAGCACGATGATGCCGAGCACGATGCGGTAATAGGCAAAACCCTTGAAATCGTGGTTGGCCACGTAGCGGATCAAGGTCTTGATCGCCACCAACGCTGCGAGGAAGGCTGTGATGAAACCGACGGCGAACATCGCCAGGTCTTCTGCGACAAACAGTTCGCGATTCTTGTAGACATCATAGACCGTCGCCGCCAGCATCACCGGGATTGCCAGGAAGAAGGAGAACTCGGTTGCCGTCTTGCGGTTGAGGCCGAAGATCATGCCGCCAAGGATGGTGGCGCCGGAACGCGACACGCCGGGCATGATCGCCAGCGATTGCGCGCAACCGACCTTGAGCGCCTGCCATGGCGTAATCTCGTTGAGGTTCGATGCCTTGGCGGCAGGGGCCTTGTCGTGCGAATAGAGATTTTCCACCAGCAGGATGACGAAGCCGCCGATGATCAGGGCGCACGCCACGGTAATCGAGGAGAACAGGTGTTCCTTGATGAAGCCGTGCAGCAGCAGGCCTAGGATGGCCGCAGGCAGGAATGCGACGAACAGGTTGAGAATAAAACGCTGCGACGTATTGGTATGCAAGGTGGTTGCCACCGCGGTCAAGCGGCTGCGGTATTCCCAGCATACGGCGAGGATGGCGCCCAGCTGGATGACGATCTCGAACACCTTGCCCTTGTCGTCGTTGAAATCGAGCAAATCGCCGATGATGATGAGATGGCCCGTGCTGCTGATGGGGAGAAATTCGGTGGCCCCCTCGATGACGCCGAGGATAAATGCCTTGAATAGTAATAAGATATCCATGTCCTGCTGTCTTTGTTGTTGATATTGGCGGCATCATCATGCCGCATGCTTGTGACCCTGCGATGAACCGCCCCCCGACGCTCCCGCAGGAACCGCTATTCCTTAAGCAAGGAAAATGCCCGTGCCATCAGTTCCGCCTGGCTGCTCGGCAGCTTGCCGTCCGGGCTGAGCTTGTCGATCGCCTGCGGCAGGTATTCCGCCAGCTTGCGGCCGAAATCGTCGACAGGCAGGGAAAACTGCGCCGCCATCGATTGGATCAACTCCGTGCCGAATACCTGCAACACTTGTTGCAGATTCAATGGCAGGTTGCCGCCGGAGCCCAGCCATGACTCGACCTCGGCGCCCAGGCCATTGGCGCGCAGCTTGTCGAGCACGCCTTGCGGCCCGCCGGACTTGTTCATGAGCTCCAGCCCGGCCTGCACCATCGGGTTGCCGCTGCCGCCAGCGAGCTTGCCCATCACCGAACCTGCAATACTGTCAAACAATCCCATTTATGTTCCTCGATAAGGCAACCCGCCTAGAAGCGCTCGCCAGGCCGCAAATAGCGCCAAGTTCCCACAGGCAGCTTGCCCAGGGCCACGCTGCCGATACGCACGCGCTTGAGTCCGACCACGGTGAGCCCGACCAGTTCGCACATGCGGCGGATCTGGCGCTTGCGCCCCTCGCGCAGCACGAAGCGCAGCTGGTCCTCGTTCTGCCAGGAAACCTTGGCGGGCTTGAGCTTGACCCCATCCAGGCTCAGGCCGTGATTGAGCTTTTTCAGCCCTTCTTCGCTGAGCGTCCCGGTGACGCGCACTAGGTATTCCTTCTCGATCGTCGAATCCTCGCCGATCAATTGGCGCGCCACGCGGCCGTCCTGGGTCAGCACCAGCAAGCCGGTGGAATCGATGTCCAGGCGCCCTGCGGGCGCCAAGCCGCGTAAATGACCGCGCTTGAATATCGTCTGGGTCGGGTCTTCCTCCCACTGGTTGTCCGGGTGCACCAAGACCACCGCAGGCTCATAACCGTCCTCCGCCTGGCCTGAGACATAGCCTACCGGCTTGTGCAGCAGTATGGTGACGATCTCCGCCTGGTGCTTGTGCGCCTCCTTGCTGACCTTGATCTCGGCATCGGGCGATACGCGCGTGCCCAGCACGTCGACCACCTCGCCATTCACCGTCACCCAGCCATTTGAAATGAACTCATCCGCCTCGCGGCGCGAGCACAGGCCGAGCTCGGCCATGCGTTTGGAAAGCCTGGGCAATTCAGGCTGGCTGGGAACCGGCTTGGGCGAAAACTTGGGATTGGTCTTCCGGTCCTGGTTGAACTCGCCAGGCTCGAATCCGTCACGTTGCTTGCCGCCACGGCGCGGCGTGTCTCGGTCAGAAAACTGGCGAGGATTATCGTCTTTTTTGCCGTAAGGCTTCCTGGCGGATGCTGGCCGCTGCGCTGCTGGCTTTGTCGCAGATGGGGATTTACCAGTGGCATTACTCCTGCCAGTACGACCAGGCCCTGCTGCTCTTCGTCCAGTCGCGGGAACAGGCTTTGCTGGCTCTTTTTTTGCTGGTTCTTTCGCTTCTGCAACGGCTGCCGGCAAAGCCTTCGCCACATATTCTGGCGCCGACGTACGCGAACGCTTGGCGGGGTCGGCCCTGCGTACCGGCGGCTTGCCGGGACTCTTCGGCGAAGTTGCCGCACCGGGTTTCAATTTAAGCGTGGTCATGGCGTGATTTTAGCATAGCAGGCTATCGCAATCAGGACTGACGCACCAATGCATTGGAACGCCTGGGAAACTTGTGTATTATAACCAAAGTTATAACATTCATGAGGACAATCGCCATGTCCACACTCAAACTGACGCAAATCGGCAATTCGCTGGGCGTGATCCTGCCCAAGGAATTGCTTGGCAAGTTCAAACTGGAAAAAGGTGATGAGTTATTTGTCACCGAAACGCCCGATGGTTTCAGCATTACACCACATAATGAAGAATTCGAACGGCAAATGGAACTTGCACGCAAGATCATGAAGGAAAACCGCGCCGTCCTGCGTGAATTAGCAAAATGAACAAAGGTGACTGGGTATGGATTCCCCTGCCCATCATTCTTGCCGTCCATGACGAACAATTGGCCGAGCACGGCGGATTAAGGGGTATCCGCGATCAGGGCTTGCTGGAATCTGCGTTGGCTCGCCCCGAGCACTTGGCTACCTATGGCACTCCGGATTGCGCCGCACTTGCAGCGGCCTACGGCTATGGCATCGCTCGAAACCATCCCTTTGCCGATGGCAACAAGCGCAGTGCATTTGTGGCGACGTTACTGTTCTTACGTTTGAACGGTTTTGATCTCACAGCAACCGATACAGACAAGGTGCTCACCATGCTGGATGTCGCTGCTGGCAACCTCCGTGAAGATGCTTTTGCAGACTGGATAAGACGCCACAGCACTGTGTTGACATAAAAGCAGCCAGTTAAACTGGCCGTTACCTCATGCAGGCAATGCCTGCCATCAAACCTTCTGATAAACCTCGCTGCCGCGCTTGACGAACTCGATCGCCTTTTCCTGCATGCCCTTGCTCAGCGCCACCTGTTCGTCCACGCCCAACTTGTCGGCATATTCGCGTACGTCCTGGGTGATTTTCATCGAGCAAAAGTGCGGGCCGCACATGGAGCAGAAATGCGCCTGCTTGGCGCCTTCCTGCGGCAGGGTCTCGTCGTGGAATTCCTTGGCTTTCTCCGGATCGAGGCCGAGGTTGAACTGGTCCTCCCAACGGAACTCGAAACGCGCCTTGGACAGGGCGTTGTCGCGAATCTGCGCACCTGGGTGACCTTTGGCCAGGTCGGCGGCATGCGCCGCAATCTTGTAGGTGACGATGCCGACGCGCACGTCTTCCTTGTCCGGCAGGCCCAGGTGCTCCTTCGGCGTGACGTAGCACAGCATCGCGCAACCGTACCAGCCTATCATCGCGGCGCCGATGCCGGAGGTGATGTGGTCGTAGCCGGGTGCGATATCGGTGGTCAAAGGTCCCAGAGTATAGAACGGGGCCTCGCCGCAATGCTCCAGCTGTAAGTCCATGTTTTCCTTGATCATGTGCATGGGTACGTGGCCAGGGCCTTCGATCATGGTCTGCACGTCATGCTTCCAGGCGATCCGGGTCAATTCACCCAAGGTTCTCAGCTCAGCAAACTGGGCTTCGTCATTGGCATCGTAGATCGAGCCGGGACGCAGGCCGTCGCCGAGCGAGAAGCTGACATCGTAGGCCTTCATGATGTCGCAAATTTCCTCGAAATGCTCGTAGAGGAAAGACTCCTTATGGTGCGCCAGGCACCACTTCGCCATGATGGAGCCGCCGCGCGAGACGATGCCGGTCATGCGCCTGGCGGTCATCGGAATGTACTGCAAACGCACGCCGGCATGGATGGTGAAATAATCCACGCCCTGCTCCGCCTGCTCGATCAAGGTATCGCGAAAGATTTCCCAAGTCAGGTCTTCGGCCTTGCCGTTGACCTTTTCCAGCGCCTGGTAGATAGGCACGGTGCCGATCGGCACGGGCGAATTGCGGATGATCCACTCGCGCGTTTCGTGGATGTTCTTGCCGGTGGACAGGTCCATCACGGTATCGCCGCCCCAGCGGGTGCCCCAGACCATCTTCTCGACTTCTTCGCCTATGCTTGAGCTGACGGCGGAATTGCCGATATTAGCATTGATCTTCACGAGGAAATTGCGGCCGATGATCATCGGCTCGATTTCGGGGTGGTTGATATTGGCAGGAATGATTGCCCGGCCGCGCGCCACTTCGTCCCGGACGAACTCAGGCGTGATGATTTCAGGAATGGAAGCGCCGAAATGCTGCCCGGCATGCTGAGTCTGCAACAGTTCGCTCATGCCTTCGCGGCGCTGGTTCTCGCGGATGGCGATGAACTCCATCTCCGGAGTAATGATGCCTTGGCGCGCATAGTGCATCTGCGTCACGTTCCTGCCTGCCTTGGCACGCAACGGTTTGCGATGCAGGTTGAAGCGCATGTCGGCCAGCTTGGGATCGTTCAGCCGCTCCAGCCCGTAGCTGGAAGTCGGGCCGTCCAGTTGCTCGGTATCGCCGCGCTCGGCAATCCAGCCAGCGCGCAAGGCGGGCAAACCGTTACGGATGTCGATACTGACTTCAGGATCGGTGTAAGGACCGGAAGTGTCGTAGACAATCACCGGCGGGTTCTTCTCGGCGCCGAATGCCGACGGCGTATCCGACAGGCTGATCTCGCGGAAAGGAACGCGGATGTCGGGGCGCGAGCCTTCGATATAGATCTTGCGGGAATTGGTAAAAGGCTGCGTTGCGCCAGGGTCGACCTGGGCGGTGGCATTGAGGAAATTCTGCTGCAGGTTTTTGTCGGTGGCGTTCATTCAAGTCTCCAAAATGCGGGAAGCGTTTTTGGAGTACCGACAGGGGAATAAAAATAGAAACCACCCCATCAAACCAAACTGCGCTTCCCTACGGTGGGATAATCCACATCAGGTTCAAAGGGTAATTCTCACTGCCATTGCATGCCTCAGCGTGCAACAGCAGACCCCTAGCGATGGAAGGAATGTACGTTAAAACCCTGATTAGATCAAGATTATTGTGGACAATGCACAGTTGATGCAGAGCAGCATGTGCCTAAAGTTGGCAGGTCACGCGATCCAGCTTGAAACTCTGCCGTCTGGCGCTATAATCGGCAAACCGATAGCCATGCGATGGATAAGGACAATTGCAATGCACCATGATGTAGAACAAGCCCGCTTCAACATGATAGAGCAGCAGATCCGCCCCTGGGAAGTGCTTGACGGCACCGTGCTCGACCTTCTGGGCCGCGTGCCGCGCGAAGCGTTTGTCCCCGAGCAATATCGCGGCCTGGCGTTTGCCGATATCGAAATCCCCATCGGTTTCGGCCAGACCATGCTTTCCCCCAAGATGGAAGGCCGCGTCCTGCAGTCGCTGGAAATCAAGCCCACCGATAAAGTGCTGGAAATCGGCACCGGCAGCGGCTACTTCACCGCCTTGCTTGCCTCACTTGCGCAAGAGGTGCACAGCGTCGAGATCAACGCCGAGCTTAGCCACCAGGCAAATGCGAGGCTGCTCCAGCAACAAATCAGCAATGTGACGCTGCATGTAGGCGACGGCGCGCGCGGGTGGCCGGACAACGGCCCTTATGATGTGATCGTTTTCACTGGCTCGTTGGCGCTGTCGCCGCTGGCAACCAAACAGCTGCATATCGGCGGCAGGCTGTTTGCCGTCATCGGTGAACCTCCGGTGATGGAAGCCACCATCGTGCGGCGGATCAGCGAAGACAGTTTGCGGCAGGACGTGATTTTCGAGACCACGCTCCCTCAGCTCGAAAACGCCCCCCAGCCGGAAAAATTCAGCTTCTAGCCATGTTCTAAACGGGAGCTAGGCTCCCGTTTTTCGTTGTACTGCCAGCAATTATCCTTCCGCCTGCGTCGGCATCAATCCAAGCAAAACCAGCTTTTTCTATTTCTGATTTCCTTTCACTCAAACTATAAATTGACACCGTTAAGTTAACATCGTTTAATAATCATCCTTGATGATGTCAATGTTCCAGCGCATGCCTCCCAGAGTCAAAACCATAGAAGAACGCCGGCAACTGCAGAAGCTGATCCTCGATGCCGCGCGCGACCTGTTTGTACAGCACGGCGTGGAGGCAGTCTCCATGCGCGAGATCGCCAAACGGGTCGGCTATTCGCCAACCACGATATACTTGTATTTCAAGGACAAGAACGACCTGCTGCAAACTTTGTGCGACCACGACTCCCTGATATTGGCGAACGACCTGCGCAATATCAACGCAGACGCCGTGCCCGACGCAGTAGAGCAATTGAAGGTACTCTGCAGCGCCTATTCCCGTTTCGCATTGGCCTATCCCAATCATTACCGCTTCATGTTCATGACGCCCAAGCCGAGCAACAGCAAGGAAAAATCCAAGTTGCGCCAAGGCAATATCGAGCAGGACGCTTATGCCTACCTGCGCTCCATGGTGCAGCGGGCGTTTGAACAGCAGGCATTCCGTGGCGACCTGGTCAACATGGACTTGATCGCCCAGACATTATGGGCCGGCATCCATGGAGTATGCGCCCTGGAAATCGGCATGGCGGGAGACGACTGGGTGAACTGGCAGCCAATAGGCCAGCGCGTTTCCCTCATGCAAAACGCCATGATTCAAGGCCTCACGAGGCCTCACACCCAGCACTAGGTAATCGATATGCCTCTACCATTTTCCCGAACACTGCTTAACCCATGGATGCTGGCGCTCGCCATCCCGGCATTGGCTGCCTGCCAGAAGCCGGCATCTGAAACGCCGCCACCGAGGCCGGCCCTCGTCATGCAGCTAGATGCCGCACAGCATAGCGACCATGGCCAGTGGCTTATCGGCGAAGTGCGTCCTCGCTATGAGTCGGCTCAAGGCTTCCGCATCGCGGGCAAGATCGTCCAACGACACGTGGAAGTCGGCGACCATGTCAAGAAGGGCCAAGTGCTGGCACGGCTGGATGCGGAGGACAACAGGCTGTCGCTGGCATCCGCCCAGGCCGCATTGCACTCAGCGGAAGCACAACTGGCGTTGGCCGAGGCCGACAGCAAGCGCCAGCGGCAGCTGTTCGAGCAGCGCTTCATTTCCGCGGCAGCGCTGGATTCAGTGGAAACGCGCCTGAAATCGAGCCGGGCCCAGGTGCAGCAGGCGCAAGCCCAGGTGAAAGTTGCAAGCAACCAGGCTCAATACACCACGCTGGCAGCAGAGCGCGACGGGATCATCACCGCGATCGACGCAGAGCCTGGACAAGTGGTGAATGCCGGACAGGTGGTTGCCAGGGTGGCGGTGCCTAGTGAACTGGAAATACAGATCGCCGTCCCGGAATCCCGCATGCAAAACATCAAGGTAGGAGAAAGCGCTGTCGTGCGCCTCTGGTCGAACCGCGACCAGACCTACCAGGGACGCATCAGGGAAATCGCCCCCGCCGCCGATCCTGCGACCCGTACCTTCAAGACCCAGGTATCGTTGCTGGATGCCGACGACAAGGTGCAAATCGGCATGACGGCTGGTGCACGGCTGGGAGGCGATCAGCACGAATTCGTGCTGCCCAGCACCGCCGTATCGGAACAACATGGCCAGGCGCAGGTTTGGGTCGTAGAGGCGAACAATCAAGTGCATTCGCGGGCGGTCGGCATAGGCAGCTATAGCGAGCAGGGAGTCAGCATCGTTTCCGGGCTCAAGGGCGATGAAACCCTCATCGTCACAGGCGTGCATACCCTCAACGAAGGGCAAGTGGTCACTCCGGTCAAAACCGAGGTCAACCAATGAACGACCAGCGCCAATCCTTCAATCTCTCAAGCTGGGCGCTCGAGCATCGCAGCCTGGTGCTTTACTTCATGCTGGTGCTGACCCTGGCCGGCATGCTGGCCTATACCAAGCTCGGACAGTCGGAGGACCCGCCCTTCACCTTCAAGGTGATGGTAGTGCGCACGATGTGGCCAGGCGCCAGCACCCACGAAGTGGAGCAGCAGGTCACCGACAAACTCGAAAAGAAGCTGCAGGAGCTGCCCTACCTCGATATCCTGCGCAGTTACTCACGCCCTGGGGAATCCCTGATTTTCATCCTGGCCAAGGACTCCACGCCGCCATCCGCCGTGCCGGATGTCTGGTACCAGGCGAGAAAAAAGATCGGCGATATCCGCAATACATTGCCGGACGGTATTCAAGGCCCGTTCTTCAATGACGAGTTCGGCGACGTCTACGGCAACCTCTACGCCCTGCACGGGGAAGGCTACGACTATGCCAGGCTGAAGGAACAGGCCGAATCCATCCGCGGCGAGTTGCTCAAGATCAAGGATGTCGCCAAGGTGGAGTTTTTCGGCGAGCAACCGCAGCGCATCTATGTCGAGCTGGCCAATGCCAAGCTGGCGACGCTGGGCATCAGCACCAGCACCCTGCTGGAAACGCTGCAGCAACAGAACCAGGTCAATAGCGCCGGGGCTTACGACAGCGGGCCGGAGCATATCCGGCTTGCGGTGAGCGGTCGATTCGACCGGCTGGACAACCTGCGCGAGTTGAAACTGCGCGCCAACGGCAACGAGTTCCGCCTTGGCGACATCGCCAAGGTCTACAGGGGATTCGAAGACCCGCCTACTGCGCGCGTGCGCTACATGGGCAAGGAAACCCTGCTGCTCGGCGTCGCCATGAACCATGGCGGCGACATCATCCAGCTCGGCCATTCGCTGGATCACGCCGTCGCGCGCATCGACGCCCAGCTCCCTGTGGGCCTCAGCCTGGATACCGTCTCGTCGCAGCCCCGGGCCGTCGTCCACTCCGTCGATGACTTCGTCCGCTCGCTGGTCGAGGCGCTGGTCATCGTACTCGGAGTCAGCCTGCTGTCGCTGGGGTTGCGCACCGGGATCGTGGTCGCCATCGTGATTCCGGTCGTCCTTGCCATCACTTTTCTGCTGATGGAGATATTCGGCGTGGGCCTGCACAAGATTTCACTGGGCGCATTGATCCTCGCCCTGGGGCTGCTGGTGGACGATGCCATTATCGCGGTGGAAATGATGTCGTCAAAAATGGAGCAGGGCTGGGAACGCATGAAGGCCGCTTCTTTCGCCTTCACTTCCACCGCCATCCCCATGCTCACCGGCACGCTGGTCACCGTGGCCGGCTTCCTGCCGATCGCCACAGCCGCGTCTTCCACGGGCGAATACACGCGCTCCATCTTCCAGGTGTCGGCAATCGCCTTGCTGGCCTCCTGGGTGGCCGCAGTGATCTTCGTCCCCTATCTCGGCTACTACCTGCTACCCGACTACAGGCAGCAGGCGGCCAAGCCACCGTCCCGCATGGCGTGCTGGCTGCAACGCATCGCCCCGAGAATCAGCCGACGCCTCGCTGAGCGCAGGCAGCGCCACTTGCAGCACATGGCCGCGGGCGAGAACGCCGATATCTACGATTCGCGCTTCTACCGGCGCTTGCGCAGCCTCATCACCCAATGCGTGCGCCATCGCTGGATTGTCATCATTGTCACGGTGTTGCTCTTCATCGCTTCGGTCGCGGGTTTCGGGCTGGTGCAACAGCAGTTCTTCCCGGATTCCACCAGGCCCGAGCTGATCGTCGACCTGCGCCTGGCGGAAGGCTCTTCCTACGCCGCCACCGATGCCGAGGTGAAAAAGCTGGAACAATGGTTGCAAAAACAATCCGGCATAGAAAACTACGTGGCCTATATCGGCAGCGGCAGCCCGCGCTTCTATCTGCCACTCGACCAGCAATTGTCGCAGCGCAGCTTCGCCCAGTTCGTCGTCCTGACGGAAGGCAATGCCGAGCGCGAGGCGCTGCGCGGCAAGCTGCTGCATTTGTTCGATACCGACTTTCCCGCGCTCCGGGCTTCGGTATTGCGCCTGGAAAACGGGCCGCCGGTCGGCTTCCCCGTGCAGTTCCGCGTTTCCGGACCCGACGTGGATAAAATCCGCGACATCAGCCATCAGGTGGCCGACATCATGCGCCGCAACCCCAACCTCAGCAATGTGCAGCTGGATTGGGAAGAGCCCAGCAAAGTGATGAAGATAGAAGTCGACCAATCCAAGGCCAGGCTGCTCGGCGTCAGCTCCACCGACATTGCCAACCTGCTCAATGCCGCCATGCGCGGGCTTTACGTTACCGAGTTCCGCGAAGGCATCGAGCGCATAGATTTGGTGCTGCGCGGCGACACATTGGAACGCACTCATCTCTCGCACCTGCCTGAATTGATGGTACCCACCAGCGCCGGCGCCAGCGTGCCATTGTCGCAACTGGCAACCATCACCCCGGGGTTCGAGGATGCCGTGATCTGGCGCCGCAACCGCACGCCCACGATCACGGTACGCGCCAACCTGATCGGCGACCTGCAGGCGCCGGTGGTCTCCGGCCAGGTTGAGAAACAGCTGGTCGAGCTACGCCGGCGCTTACCCCTGGGCTACAGCCTGGAAACGGGCGGAGCAGTAGAAGAGTCGGCAAAAGGCGGCCAATCCGTGGCGGCGGGCGTGCCGCTGTTCATCTTTGCCGTGCTGACCATCCTCATGCTGCAACTGCAAAGCCTCTCCCGCACTTTCCTCGTGGTATTGACCGCGCCGCTCGGGCTGATCGGCGTCACCATCGCCCTGCTCATCTTCAACAAGCCTTTCGGCTTCGTCGCGATGCTGGGCACCATCGCCCTATCGGGCATGATCATGCGCAACTCGGTGATCCTGGTGGATCAGATCGAGCAGGACAAACGCGCAGGCAAGCCCGAATGGGAAGCCATCGTCGAATCCGCCGTGCGCCGCTTCCGGCCCATCATGCTCACCGCCGCGGCGGCGATCCTGGCGATGATACCGCTCACGCGCAACACGTTCTTCGGCCCGATGGCGGTCGCGATCATGGGCGGGCTGACCGTCGCCACCGTGTTGACGATATTGTCGCTGCCGGCACTGTATGCCGCCTGGTATCGGGTTAGAATGCCGGACGACCAACCCTGACAAGGTATTAACAGATATTTCAGAGATGACTGCCATGAGAGTTGCCCACATTCCATTATTCATCATTGCCGTAGCCGGCCTGGCTTCGTTCCAGGCACAAGCCGCCGCCAATGGGCAGAACCTGCTCGACATCTACGAAATCGCCTTGACCAACGACCCGACGCTGGCCGCCGCACGCAGCGGCAACCTGGCGGCACAGGAAAAAATCGAGCAGGGCAAGGCGTTGTACCGTCCAACCGTCAACTTCACAACGGATGCCAGCCATTCCGAGACCGACATCCGCTATCTTGGACAGAACGCCATTTTCCGCAATGCGGGTCGGGAGTCCTTTGACACCTTCGGCTTCGGCGTCAACTTCAGCCAGCCCATCCTGCGCAAGGAAAACTGGGTGCAGATGAAGCAGGCGGAAACCCAGGTCTCGCAAGCGGACAAGCAATTGATCCAATCGCAGCAGGAGTTGATGCTGCGCAGCGCCCAGGCCTATTTCGACGTACTGATGGCGCAGGACCAGATCGACCTCATCAACAGCCAGAAAGCGGCGATTTCCAAACAACTGGAACAAGCCAAGGCCAATTTCGAGGTCGGCACTGCCACCATCACCGACGTGAATGAGGCCCAGGCGAGGTTCGATCTGCTCAAGGCCCAGGAAATCACCGTGCTCAACGATTACGAGGTACGCAAGCGCGCGGTGCAGGCCATCACGGGACGCTTGCCCGAGCGCCTTGCCACAGTGCGCCAGGACCTGAAAACCCGGTCGCCCCAGCCGCTGGATATGGAGCAATGGGTCAACCTTGCCGTACAGAACAACCTGACGCTGAGCATCCAGCAGGAAGCGCTGCGGCTCGCCACGCAAGAAGTCGAGCGCATGAGCGCAGGACACTGGCCCACGCTGGACATGGTGGGCAGCTATGCCGATACGCGCGCGAGCGGCAGTCCGAATGGCTTCGGCAGCGATTTGCAGAACGCCACCATCGGCCTCAGGCTGAACATCCCGCTGTACCAAGGTGGGGCCGTCAGCTCCCGTGTGCGCGAAGCCGTCGCCAACCAGCAAAGAGCCCAGGACGAAGTCGAGGCGGCACGCAGGAAATCCGAACTGGATACGCGCCAGGCTTACCTGAACCTCACCGGCAGCGTGGCGCAGGTCCAGGCCTATGAACAGGCGCTCAGTTCCAGCCAGAGCCAGCTCGATTCCACCAACCTGGGCTACGAGGTCGGGGTGCGCAATAGCGTGGATGTGCTCAATGCCCAGCAGCAATTGTTCACCGCCAAGCGCGACCTGCTTCAATCGCGCTACAACTACCTGATGAATGTGCTCCGCCTGAGATATGCCGTCGGCCTCCTGAATGAGGCCGACTTGAGCGAAGTCAACGAGCGCCTGGTCCTGACCAGCCAATTGTCGGACTGAGCGACGATAGAGCCGGGAACAAGTCCATGCCTGCCACCGATTTAGCCGTCCGCTCCCTCAGCCAGCTCGTCGTCATCGACGTCCAGGAAAGGCTCGCCGCCGCCATGGACCAGGATGCCATGACGTCGGTGGCGCGTTATTGCGATATCCTGCTGCAGGCCTCCCACCTGCTCGACGTGCCCGCCATCTGCACCGAGCAATATCCCAAGGGCCTGGGCAATACGATCGCCGGCCTGCAAGACAGCTTGGGCCATGCCTGCAGGATAGAGAAAACCGCGTTTTCCTGTTACGCGGTGCCCGCGTTCCGCGAGCGATTGCACGCCGACCGGCCGCAAATCGTGCTTGCAGGCATGGAAGCCCATATCTGCGTGCTGCAGACCGCATTGCAATTGCAGCGGGACGGCTACCAGGCAATCGTGGCGGAAGATGCCGTGCTGTCGCGCGACCCGGCCAACAAGGCCAATGCATTGCCGAGGCTGCGCCAGGCGGGCGTGATCATCAGCAATACGGAATCCATCGTGTTCGAGTGGCTGGGCATTGCCGAAGGCGAAGCCTTCAAGGCGGTTTCCCGGCTGGTGCGGTAATCCGGCCCAGTCGGGCCGGGATTACCTATCGGGCAGGTAGCGCGACACCAAATCCGCAATGCGCTGCGTAGCGCCTCCCGCGCTGGCGCTGAATTCCAGCGCCTTCCAGCTCATGGACTGGCGCAGCTCCGGATCGCCGAATAGGCGCTGCAAGGCCCGCGCCAAGTCTGCCACGTCCTGCACGCGCCAGGCAGCCTTGGCCGCAATCGCCATTTCCGTCGCCGCGGCGAAATTGAACGTATGCGGGCCGACCAGCACCGGCTTGCTCATGGCGCTGGCCTCGATCAGGTTCTGCCCGCCCAGCGGCTGCAAACTGCCGCCGATGAAGGCGGCATCGCAGGCCGCATAGTAGGCGAACATTTCCCCCATGCTGTCGCCCAGCACCACCTCCACATTGGCGGGTACCGCCTGCGATAGCTTGGAGCGTCGCAAGAAATGAATGCCGCGCCGCGTCAACAGGTTGGCTACCTCGTCGAAGCGTTGCGGATGGCGCGGCACGATGACAGTCAGCAACTGCGGCAATTTTGCCGCAGCAACCGCATCCAGGATCATCGCCTCCTCGCCGTCTCGCGTGCTGGCGGCCAGAAACACCGGCCGAGTACGGCCAAAATGCTCGCGCAATGCCTCGCCCTGCGCCGACGCCTCTGGCGGCGGCGTCACATCGAACTTCAAGTTGCCCGTCACCTCGACCGGCAAGCTATGTCCATGCGCTGCAACCAGCGATTGCAAGCGCTCCTCATCCTGCATGGTCTGCGCCGCAATGGCCGTCAATTGCCGCAAACCATTGCCGACCAGGCGTCCCAGCCGGGCATATCCTTGCGCAGACTTTGCGGAAAGCCGCGCATTCACCAACAGGATGGGGATATCGCGCGTCTTGCAGCCTGCAATCAGGTTGAACCACAGTTCGGTTTCCATCAGCATGCCCAGCCTGGGCTGGAAATGCCCGAGGAATCGCGCAACCGCGCCCGGCGTGTCATAAGGCAGATAACAGCGCAACACGCTGTCGCCGAACAATTGCTCCCCCGCCTCGCGCCCGGTGGGCGTCGCATGCGTAATGAGGATTTGGTATTGCGGATATCGCTGTTGCAGCAGCTTGATCAAGGGCGCCGCGCCACGGGTTTCCCCGACGGACACGCAATGCATCCAGATGACGGGCTTGGTCACCGGCGTCTTGAAAAAACCGAACCTTTCCCCCCAGTGCCGGCGGTATTCCGGCTGGCGCATACCGCGCCACAGCAAACGCAAAGGGGCAAAAGGCAACAGGAGATAAATCAGGAAGGTGTAAATTAGGCGCGGCATCAGCCAATTTTCGCATGAATACAGGGCATAATCACGCTTCGTGATTTTTGCCTCTACCTGACAGCGGTGACTCCAAGAACCTTCGTTTTCCTCTTGACTGCTTTGCGTGGGCTGGATATCGGCCAGGTCCAGCAACAGGACTTCAGTTCCCACTCATCATGCATTGCTGCCTACCTGAAACTTCCATTGACTCGCCCAGCCAATACTTTCCAGGCAGCAAAATAAAGCGAAGCAAGGACTCACCCCGCGCCAAGACGCTGCAGGTAAAAGGCATTCGTCCAGCCCGCCCCTTTCCGATGCATGTCCATTCGCTCATGCACCAAAAAACACCCTTGACCAACACAATAAAATGACATAACTTTCCATTCACTCACTATATGTTGTGGTCGGCGGATATTCCGCAACATTTAAGCGGGTATTCAAACAAACAGCGAATTCAGCCAGAAAACTAGAGAGGATCCCCCCATGCTCAAGGCCGTGAAAACTGCTAAACCCGCAACTCAGGAGGCCGACGTGCCAGAAGTCCCGATGCAGTCCGTTTCCCTGGACATCTGGGACAAGAAGTACCGCCTGAAAACCAAGCAGGGCAGTTTCATCGACCAGGACATGGACGACACCTACAAGCGCGTGGCGCGCGCATTGGCGGATGTGGAAGAGACCGAGGAGAAGCGCGGCCTGTGGTTCGAGAAGTTCCTCTGGGCGTTGCGCCGCGGCGCGATCCCCGCCGGGCGCATCACTTCCAATGCGGGCGCGCAGGAGCACAAGCCCGCCACCAGCACCATCAACTGCACCGTCTCCGGCATCGTCGAGGACAGCATGGACGGCATCCTGGAGAAAGTTCACGAAGCCGGCCTGACCTTGAAGGCGGGCTGCGGGATCGGCTATGAGTTCTCCACCCTGCGCCCCAAGGGCGCGTTCGTCGCCGGCGCGGGCGCTTACACCAGCGGCCCGCTCTCGTTCATGGATATCTACGACAAGATGTGCTTCACCGTCTCGTCCGCCGGCGGCCGCCGCGGCGCGCAGATGGCGACCTTCGACATCTCGCACCCCGACGTGACCGATTTCATCAAGGCCAAGCGCGAGGCGGGACGGCTGCGCCAGTTCAACCTTTCCACCTTGATCACCAAGGAGTTCATGGAAGCGGTGAAGGCCGACGCGGAATGGAAGCTCGCCTTCCCCGTCACGGCGAAGGAAGCCGAGCAGGACGGCCTCGACGTCCACAATGAGGAAGCCGTGGTCTGGCGCGAATGGCCGGTCAAGGACAAGTACCTCACGCGCGAATCCGACGGCAAGGTAGCCTGCCGCGTCTACAAGACCATCAAGGCGCAGCGACTGTGGGACGTGATCATGTCTTCCACCTACGATTTCGCCGAACCCGGCTTCATCCTCATCGACCGCGTCAACGAGATGAACAACAACTGGTACTGCGAGAACA
The DNA here is from genome assembly GCF_045984355.1 of Methylobacillus draconifructus. Classification (NCBI taxonomy): domain Bacteria; kingdom Pseudomonadati; phylum Pseudomonadota; class Betaproteobacteria; order Nitrosomonadales; family Methylophilaceae; genus Methylobacillus; species Methylobacillus draconifructus. The sequence continues at coordinate 524,191 of NZ_JBJQII010000001.1, forward strand.
TCCGCGCCACCAACCCATGCGGCGAGCAGCCCTTGCCGCCTTACGGCGCCTGCCTGCTCGGCTCTGTCAACCTGACCAAGTTCGTGCGCCAGCCGTTCACCGACAGCGCCTATTTCGACTGGGACGAATATCGCGAAGTCGTCGCCATCTTCACACGCATGCTCGACAACGTCGTCGAAATCAACGGTCTGCCGTTGCAGCAGCAGCGCGACGAGATCGCCCGCAAGCGCCGCCACGGCATGGGCTACCTGGGGCTGGGCTCCACGCTCACCATGCTCAGGATGAAATATGGCGAGGCCGATTCGCTGCAGTTCACCGAAGAGGTCACCAAGGTCATGGCCGAGGTCGGCTGGGAAGTCGGCGTGGAACTCGCCGAGGAAAAGGGCGCTGCGCCGATCATGGAGGAAGAGTTCGAGATCACCGCCGACCTCTTGTCCAAGCGTCCGGAAATGGCGAAAGACGGCATCAAGCTCGGCGACAAGATCAAGGGCAAGGTGCTCATGGGCCTTTACAGCCGCTACATGCAGCAATTCCCGGAAAAACTGCGCAAACAGATCGCCAAGACCGGCTCGCGCTTCAGCCACCACAGCTCGCTCGCGCCGACCGGCACCATCTCGCTCAGCCTCGCCAATAACGCCAGCAACGGCATCGAGCCGTCGTTCGCGCACCACTACAGCCGCAACGTCATCCGCGAAGGCAAGAAATCCAAGGAAAAGGTCGACGTGTTCTCCTACGAACTGCTCGCCTACCGCGAACTGGTCAATCCGGACGCGATGCCGTTCTCCGACAAGGCTGAAGAGCAATTGCCGGAATACTTCCTGGATTCCTCCACCATCGCCGCGAAGGCCCATGTGGACATCCAGGCCGCCGCGCAGAAATGGATCGACAGCTCCATTTCCAAGACCATCAACGTGCCGACCGACTACGATTTCAACGACTTCAAGGACATCTACCTCTACGCCTATGAGAAGGGCCTCAAGGGCTGCACCACCTTCCGCTTCAATCCCGAAGCCTTCCAGGGCGTGCTGGTGACCGAGAAGGACCTCGAGAACACCACCTACAAGTTCACCCTGGACGACGGTACCGTGATCGAGGCCAAGGGCAACGAGGAAATCGAGTACGACGGCGAAATCCACACCGCCGCCAACCTCTACGACGCCCTCAAGGAAGGCTACTACGGCAAGTTCTAAACAATATCGCAGACAAACGGATTAAAAGACCGTTTGTCTGTCCCAGTGACGCACGCGCACAGGAGACGAACATGGCAATCAAGATCGACAAGAAAATCACCGGTTACAACGTCATTACCGAAGAAGACAAGCTCAAGGCGGAACAAGCCGCCGCCGAGCAAAAGGCGCACGAGCAGAAACTCGCCGAAATCGTCCAGTTGGGCGAGCCGCTCAGCCGCCCGGAAATGCTCATCGGCAACACCTACAAGATCAAGACCCCTGTGACCGAGCACGCCCTCTACATCACCATCAACGACGTCGTCATGAACGAAGGCACCCCACAGGAACACCGGCGTCCGTTCGAAATCTTCATCAACTCCAAGAACATGGAGCACTTCCAGTGGATCGTCGCGCTCACGCGCGTCATGTCGGCCACCTTCCGCAAGGGCGGCGACATCACCTTCCTGGTGGAAGAGCTCAAGAGCGTGTTCGAGCCCAGCGGCGGCTACTTCAAGAAAGGCGGGAAATACATCCCCAGCCTGGTCGCCGAGATCGGCGAGGTGTTGGAACAACACCTCTATCAGATCGGCATGCTGAAGAAATCCGGCCCCGACGAACACCAGCAGAAACTCATCAACGAAAAGCGCGCCGAATACATGGAAAAACACGCCAAACCAGGTGCCGAAACCAATGCCGAAGGCTTCCCGCCCGGCGCGCAACTTTGCAATAAGTGCCAAACAAAGGCCGCCATCGTCATGGACGGGTGCCTGACGTGCCTCAATTGCGGGGATAGTAAATGTGGTTAAGGCAAAGCCCGCAAATGCGGGCTTTTTATTGATTTACATCTAAAACCGTATATTTTTATAACTCTTTAATTTTCTGCAATACATTGGATGGATGAACGCTGAAACGTTTCACTCCAGCTTTCTTAAATCCAAAATGAATTATCAAAACTCGTGCGCTTTTAGTGCTGGCGATCATTGCAGTAGCCATATTCCGACTTTAGATCAGCCATGTTAACCATGTTGTACGGAAGCAACATTGAGAAGTTTTATGGCAACAAAAATAGATAACCCAACACTGATAGCACCTACAAGATAGACTGATCCAACGCTCCAGGCATTGGCTATTGCGCCGGCTAACGGAGTGGCAATCCCGAGGGAAAGGTCCAGGAATGCAGCATAAGCACCCATGGCAAGGCCTCGTGTTTGCGGAGGCGCCCTGCGTAAAGCCTCAACTCCAAACCCGGGAAAAGCCAGGGAGTAACCAAACCCTGTCAATGCGGCTCCCACATATGCAATCTCGGGCATATCACTTCCCCAGATAAGAAATTGGCCCCCGGCTTCGATCATCACGCTGACTAATGCAACCTTCGCCCCGCCTATTTTGTCGGGCAAATGCCCAAAAAATATACGTGCCCCAATGAAAGCCAGCCCGAAGACAGCAAATGCAATGGATGAGTGTCCCCAATGCTTGGCGGCAAATAACAAAGCAATGAATGCGCTTATGACGCCGAACCCAACACTCGAGAGCGCCAGACCTAAGCCAGGCAACCAGACGGCGCTCAGGACCTTGTAGAATGGAATGCGACGATCGCTTGTTGGAACCACCCCTTTAGTACCAACTGTAATCGCCAATGCTAACAATGGTATAAAGAATATAGCCACCGCGATGCCCTGGAACCCCCATTCACTGTTCATCGCCACACCCAATGGTGCTCCAATCGCATACGCACCGTACATCGCAATGCCGTTCCATGCCATCACTTTACCCGCATTCTTGGGGCCAACGAGCCCAATACCCCAACTCATCGAGCCTGTGACCAGGAGGCTTTGGCCTAAAGCCAGAAGAATTCTTCCGCCCAGTAATATCCAGACCGAAACTTCAGGTGTCTCAACGAATGCCAGCGAGATAAGGTAAACCATCCCTGAGCAGGCCGCCATCATGGTACCAAGCAGCATTGCCCGCTTGGCGCCACGCATATCTGCATAGTTCCCAGCCCATGCCCGAGTGAGTAGCGCTGCGACAAACTCAGATCCTATAACCATGCCTACCACTAAAGTTCCCATGCCAAGCCCTTCATGCAGATGCAAGGGCAATACCGGCAGTTGAATGCCAATAGTGAGAAAGCCTACGAACACTGCCATTACAATTGGGAGAACCTTCATCAACACATTCGTCACTGGAGGAGACAATGCAGATATGGAAGATTCTTGCTTCTGGTGGTGTTGTTTCATGTAATTTATCCAATGATTAACTTGGGATAGCAGGACAGCAGCCTCGCAAATATCCTTTAGCCAGAAAAGTATTCTGGCAGCTCAAGGTCACTCAGCAGCCCCGAGCCCTTTGGTTCCCAATTGAGTATTGCCTTCGTATATTCTGCCGAAACGGTCATATCGTTTGCTGCCATGCGGGCAAACCAGCCAAAATGCTCTGGTGGGCGCGAAACGACGGGCAATCCGAGCTGTTTTCCAATGGCTTCGGCAATCGACTTGAAAGGAATGGCTTCTTCAGCTACAGCGTGATAGACGCTTTCGGTTACCCCGGTCTCCAGCGCAAGCTTATAAACTTGTGAAGCATCCGCGCGCGCAACTGCGGACCAACAGTTTTGTCCGTTCCCAACGTATGCTGATACCCCTGTTTTACGCGCGATCCCTGCCAGGACAGCCATGAAGCCATGGTCGCCAACCCCATGAACAGAAGGCGGGAGGCGGACCGTGGCTGCGCGGATGCCGCGCGCCGCCAGGAGACGGGCCGTTGCTTCAGACTGACGTGGGCCACTCGAGGATGGAAGATCGTTTTCCGTGGCGCCGAGAGGCAAACCTGACAGCCCGGAAGTGACCAGCATTGGGCGGCCAGACCCTTCCAAGGCGCGGCCCAACGCCTGGATGACCCGCCGATCCTCTTCGCAACTTTCAAGGAAGCGGCTGAAATCATGATTAAAAGCAGTATGGATGACGGCGTCGGCATCGGAAGCGATCTCCCGCAAAACATCCAATTCCTCCAGCGTCGCCATGACAACGTGCGCGCCTACATCGGTGAGCGCCCTGGCTTTTTCGGCAGACCTCGCCATTCCAGCCACCCGATGCCCCGCATCAACCAGGTCCTGTACCACCCTGGCGCCAACCCAACCGGTAGCACCGGTAACAAATATTTTCATTTCCTAATCCTTAAATTTAAATCAGTGGGGGAACGATCAAAAACGTCTAGCCAATCCGCAGCGACAATTCCACATCCTCAGCAAATGGAATAGATAGATATCCGTTTTCCGGCGAGCGGATGTAATCAAGGTAGCCCTGGTTATAATCGGTGTCGTCAGCCAGTACAAGGGCACCTGTCCTAAGCCTGGATTCAACTAGAGCGAGGATTTCTCCGTAGAGTGCTTTTGCACCATCCAGGACAAGCAGGTCAATGCTGTCAGGCAGGTTTGTAGCCAAAGTCTTCATGGCATCTCCTTCGCGGACATCGACCAGATCAGCCACTCCTCCTTCAAATAGATGCCTTCTCGCGCGAGCCACCTTTGATGGTTCAAACTCACTGGTTATCAACATACCCCCTCCGTTATCACGCAATGCGGCCGCAAGATGAAGTGTCGACAAGCCAAAAGAAGTACCAAATTCCACGATATTTTTTGCACCAATCGCACGTGCCAGCACATACATTAAACGACCTGTCTCTGCAGATACTGGAAGCCATGAATCTTTCAACAGGCCATAGAGCGTGACGTATTCATCCTTGCTACGCATTAGCCGTTCTCGCTCCTCATGAGGAATTGAAGCAAATTCTGGGCTATGGGCTGCTTCAGCTTCTTGAAATAGCCGATCAATCAGCTGTGCCATTGGTGCGGTAGTCAGTGTTGCCATATGAAACCTCATTTTTGTTGAACGCATTGTTGCGCCATGGAATAATGCGATCAATTCATCGCATTTTTATTATGTGATGAATTGATCGCATTTTCTATTCGCATTTCCATACGTCCGGAGTTTCATGGATGGCTCGCCGTCAAACACCCCAGGTTTCCTCAAGAAAACAACCTAAACAAGCTCGCTCCAATGAGCTGGTAACGACAATTTTGCAAGCCGCTGTTCAGGTTTTGGAGAAGGAAGGAGCAAGCCGCTTTACGACAGCGCGCGTTGCAGAAAAGGCTGGCGTGAGTATTGGATCGCTCTATCAGTACTTCCCCAATAAAGCAGCGATTCTGTTTAGACTCCAGAGCGATGAATGGCGTCAAACATTGCAGATGCTCCGCAACATATTGACAGATCAAACCCAGTCTAAACTTGAGCGGTTGCGTGCCCTGGTTCATGCGTTCATTCGATCCGAGCTCGAGGAAGCCAAAATGCGCGGTGCTCTAGATGACGCAGCTCCGCTATACCGCGATGCCCCTGAAGCGCGTGAAGCGCACGCCGAGGGTGCACGCGTCTATCAGGACTTTTTTGATGAGATACTTTCGGAACATCCCGCAGAGACGCGAGCTCTGGTCTGCGACATCATATCAACCACACTGAGCACTGTAGGCAAGGAGTTCTCATCTATTCCACGAACATCAGCAGAAATGGAACGCTATGCGGAAGCACTGGCCGATATGTTTTGCGCCTATATCAATAGTCTCTCTACATGAAGGATGGCCTGAACAGGAAGTGGGACTTTTATCTTTCCTAAAATACAATTGATAAATCGTCACTTAGGCTGGTTTTCAGTTTATGGCTTACCGGACATTTTTGTGAACCAACCGTATCAAGTAATCGATTCGTGTCATCTTCTTCGGCCCACCATAGAAATTCTGTCCGAATATCGGACAGGTTATTCAGCCACTTCCATTGACCCTGTCCTGTAATTCTTTATCCTCACGTTACCGAAGAGAAACTTCATAACTTGCCTATATGCACGGAACGGGACCGGACGGCATGCATCTGGCAAGGGGCAGGCTGATGAAGCCGAGCGGCATGAAGCGAGGATATCAATATGGGTAGCAGCCACCACCTGGACAGTTTGTACGGCGAACAGCATCTGGCGCTGCAAGAAGACTTCGAGACCCTGAAGCTGGCCGCCGCAGTGCACAGCAACATCGTCAGCCAGAAAATCGAGGAAATGCATAAACCATTCATAGAGAGCAGGGACATGTTCTTCCTGAGCACGGTGGACCACCGCGGCTACCCGACCTGCTCCTATAAAGGCGGCGACCGCGGCTTCATCAAGGTGCTGGACGAGAAGACGCTGGCTTTCCCCAGCTATGACGGCAACGGCATGTTCCTCTCCACGGGCAACATCAAGCGCAACCGCCAGGTAGGCATGCTGCTGATCGACTTCGAAGTTCCGCACCGCATCCGCATCCATGGCAAAGCCAGCATAGACCGCGACGACCCGCTCCTGGCCGAGTATGCCGGCAGCGAGCTGGTGGTGCGGGTGGAGATCACCGAGCTCTTCGTCAATTGCTCGCGCTATATCCACCGCTTCAAGCGCGTGGCGGACTCCGACTACATACCGCGCCACGGCGCCGAAACCAGGCTGCCCGAATGGAAGCGCATCGACAACCTTCAGGAATCGTTACCCCAGCGCGACAAGCATATCGCCGAGGCATTGGGCGGCACTATTACGCCTGATGAGTACGAGGTATTGGTCAGGACAGGCAAGGCCTAATTTTCACCGGGCATTGCGATCATGTTCAATTACCTCTGCAAAGGCATGTGTACTGTCCTTCATCGGCGGCTTCGTGGAAGTCGTCAGATTTTCCGTTCTGTCTGGTTGAATGAATAACACGAACATGAAGTCCCTCCTTAGAACCCGCATCATAAGCCAGGAAACCGCCGTATTGCTGACGGCGCTCCTGCTGGCGCTTTTGTTCGCCATGACCCTGGACGCCTTCGCCACCTGGGGCAACATGATGACCCTGCTACGCAGCGTGTCGGTGCTCGGCATACTGGCGCTCGGCATGATCCCGGTCGTCATCGTGCGCGGCATCGACCTCTCGCAGGTAGGCATCAGCATGGTGTCGTCGGCCATCGTGGTGAAGTGCATTGTCCTGGGATTGCCCTTGCCGCTATGCCTGCTGGCCGGGCTGGCATTGGCCCTGGCGATGGGCGCGATCAACAGCCTGCTGGTGGACCGCCTGCAGATTCCGGTGCTGTTCGTCACCTTGACCACCGTCTTCATCTTCGTCGGCCTGGCGAGGACTACCGTGCTGCCCTCGATGATCATCAACCTGCCCCCGGGAAAGCTGGAGTTGACCGTACTCTCGATGAACTGGCACGGCGTGCCGGTGCCCATGCTGGTATTTGCCGCCTGCGCCCTCCTCATGCATCTGTTCCTGGCGCACACCACGCCCGGCCGCTTCCTCTATGCCTATGGCGACAATACCGAGACTGCCAGGCTCTACGGCATGCCCATCCGCTCCATCCTGTTCATGGCCTACATGAGCTCGGCGCTGCTGGCCTTCATTGCGGGCGTGCTCATGGTGTCGGGCACGGCCATCGTCGACCTCAAGACCGTGAGCTCCACGCTGATCTTCGACGTGATCCTGGTGGTGATCATCGGCGGGGCCAGCTTCTCCGGCGCCCGCGGCAGCGTGGCGAGCGTGATGGCCGGATTGCTGCTCATGGGCGTGCTGCTCAACGCCATGACCATCATGGACATCAACAGCCAGTTGCAGAACATGATCAAGGGCACGGTGCTGCTTGCCGTGCTCATCGTAGACAAATGCCTGAACCCGCTGGACGAGGAGTCCGCCCGGCAAAGTATTTGACCAGTTTGACAAAGAGGAGATGATTCATGAAAACCAAAAAAAACCACCCATTACGCAAGCTACTGCTCGGCGGCATGATGCTTTCGCTGACGGCGGGAACAGTGGCTTACGCCACGCCGCGGGACCAGATGCGGCTCGATTTCGACAAGGCGGTCAAGAGCAAGACCGTGGCATGGGTGCCGATCACCCTCGGCAACCCGATAGGCGACATGTGGACCGCCGCCATGCGGCAGAACTTCGAGAAGTACGGCGTCAAGTTCCTGGTGCGCGACCCCAACTTCAGCACCAGTGCCCAGTTGCAGGCGGTCACCAACCTCATCAACCAGAAGCCGGACGTGCTGATCGTCCAGAACGCCAATGTCACGCTGCTGACCAAGGAGTTGAAGCGCGCCATGGACAACGGCATTTACGTGGTGCAGGTCAACCTGCTTTCGAACCAGCCGACCGATGCTTATGTGGGCGTGGATTACGTTGATGTCGGGCGCCAGATCGCCAGGGACATCGTCAAGGAATGCGGCGGCGGCAAGTCCTCTGGCAAGGTCGCCTTCGTGCAGGGCGAGGCCACGGCCACGGACAGCATAGACCAGCTCAAGGGCCTCATGGAAGTGTTCAAGCAGGACAAGAGCATCAAGCTGGTCTCCACCCAGTCGGCCAAGTGGGACAGCAACCTGGCCAACCAGATCACGGCCACCACCTTGCAGCAGCACCCCGACCTGTGCGCCACTTACGGTTCCTGGGGCATCATGCAGCAGGGCGCGGCCCAGGCCGTGAAGACCGCGGGCCTGCAAGGCAAGGTCAAGGTATACGCTTCCAGTGACGGTCCGCGTTCGGATTGCGACCTGGTCGAACAGAAGCTCTTCCACAAGATCCTGTCTTTCCGCGCCGACGTTCAGGGAGAGCAGGTGTCGAATGCCGTGATCAGCCTGCTGCAAAGCGGCAACAAGCCCGGCAGCAAGCACATGACCATCCTTTCCAATAATTACTGGGTCACCGGCAAGCAGGAGCGCAACTATTGCTACGACCTGCCGAAATAAGCCCCTTGTACGGAAAGGCCGTGACTGGTCGTGCAAGGACGGAGCATGCGTAAGCCGGGCTGGATGAAACATGCCGACCCTGGCGCCTGGGCGCTGGCGGTTGCAGTGCTGGCCTTGTTCGGCGTGTTTGCCGCCTTGCTGCCGCACTACGCGAGCGCGATGAACGTCGAGCAATTGCTGCGGGATTATGCCGAGCCCGCGCTGATTGTCGCGGGCATGGCCATCGTCATCATCGCAGGTGGGATAGATCTCTCAGTGGGCGCGGTGTTCGCGGTCGCCAACTTCACGGCGATTTTCCTGCTCAAGCTGCACGGGGTGCCGCTGGAAGCCGCGATTCCCCTGACCCTGGCTGTCGGCCTCCTGATCGGCCTGACCAACGGCCTGCTCATCGGCTATGTCAGGACGCCGCCCTTCCTGACCACCCTGGCCATGCTGCTGATCTTGCGCGCGGGTTACGAGTGGGTGTCGGATGCCTACGCCATGGACCTGGTGGATGCCTATCACGAGAGCGAGGCCTGGGACTTCATCGGCAGCGGCGCGCTTGCGGGCATTCCGGTCAACATGCTGGTGCTGGCGGCGTGCGGCCTGCTGGCGCACCTGCTGCTGACACGAAGCCGCTGGGGCACCTACCTTGCCGCAGTGGGAGCCAGCAACAAGGCCGCGCGCCATGCGGGCATCCGCGTCAACCGGGTCGTCCTGCTGTCGTATGCCTGCAGCGGCCTGTTGGCGGCATTGGCGGGCATCCTGTATGCCGCGCGCCAGAACAGTACGGGCACCGATACCGGCATCGGCATGGAGCTCATGGCCATCACCGCCTGCGTACTTGGCGGCATCAGTCTTTCCGGCGGCAAGGGCTCCATCATGCGCGCCCTGCTCGGCACGGCCTTCATCTTCCTGCTCATCAACGGCCTGATCCGCTTCAATATCAGCGGCAGTTTGTCCGCCACGCTGACCGGCATCGTGCTACTGGGCGCGATTGCTGTCATGGGAAGGGCCAGGCAGGAAAAAGTGCTGGCCGCGCTGCCCGGCGCCGGCGTGCCCAGGCCGCTGGACGTGCCCTTGGATGCTGCATCCGGCCATGCAGCTGCCGGGATGCCGAGCAGCCGCGCCTGCGTGGTGAGCCTGCACGATATCGGCAAGCAATACGGCGGGCAGCATGCCTTACGGCATGTCAGCCTGGAGCTTTACCCGGGCGAGATCATGGCGCTGCTGGGGGAGAACGGCGCGGGCAAGTCCACATTGTGCAAGATCCTGGCCGGGGCGGTCATGCCGAGCAGCGGACAATTATCGGTCCGGCACTCGCCCATGACGTTCCGCACCCCTGCCGACAGTATCCAGGCGGGAATCGCGATGATCTACCAGGAGAGCAGCCTGATCGAGCATATGACGGTCGCGCAAAACATCATGCTTGGCCAGGAGCCCTGGCTTTACCCTACGCATGACGCCATGGAGCAGGTACGCAGCCTGTTGCGGGAATTCCGGTTGGAGCTCGACCCGGCTACAGAAGTCGCCGACCTCAGCATTGCCCAGAAAAAGCTTGTGGAAACCATGCGGGCCATCCGCCTCCAGGCCAAGGTGATGATATTCGACGAGCCCACGGCAAGTCTCAGCCAGGCCGAGTCAGATTATTTTTATTCCTTGCTGCGCCATCTGCGGCTGCAGGGGGTCGCCATCATATTGATCACGCATGCCCTGGAAGAGGTGCTGGCGGTCGCCGACCAGGTGACTATCCTGCGCGACGGGCGTTGCGTTCTGCAGCGGCAGCCGGTTGGCGGGCTTGATCGCGCCGCCCTGATCCGGCACATGGTGGGGCGGGAGCTTGAGGATAGCTACGCCGTGCCGGCGGCGCATGCGAAGCCCAGCGCCGCTGCGGGCGCCGGGCTGGCGCTGCGCAACCTCAGCCTGCCTGGCCTGGGCGAGGATATCTCGCTGGACTTCCCTCCCCACGGCATCACCGGCATGGCAGGCCTGGTCGGGGCCGGACGGACGGAAATCGCCAGGGCCGCGACGGGCACCTCGCGCGACCAGGCCAAGGTCAAGGGCCAGGTTTTGCTGCGAGGCAGGGAAGTCAGTCTGCGCAACCCCCGAGAGGCTATCGAGAACGGCCTGGTCTACGTCACCGAGAACCGCCATGAAGACGGCTTGTTCGCGACCATGGATGTGGCCGACAACCTCTACCTGGCCTTGCTCTCAACGCGCAAGGGCTGGCGGTTCTGGTATTCACGCCGCGTGGCGCGCGAGTTGGCCGCGGCATGGACGGCCAAGCTCGGCATCAGCGGCCTGCATGCCGAGCAGGCGGTTGCGACCTATTCCGGCGGCAACCAGCAGAAAATCCTCATCGCGCGGGCGCTCATCCTCTCGCCGCAGGCGGTCTTCTTCGACGAACCCACCCACGGCGTGGACATAGGCGCCATCGCGAAGATACATGAGGCGATACGGGAGCTGGCGGCGCAAGGGAAGATCGTCATCCTGATTTCCTCCTACCTGCCCGAGCTCCTCAAGCTGTCGGACCGCATCCTGGTGCTGCGCAAGGGCAAGGTGGCTGGCGAACTGGAACAGGCGAGCCAAGACGACATCCTGGACCTGGCGGCGCACTAGGGCCTGTTAACAGGCCCTAAATCAGGCTTCGCCTTTCTTCACCTTGTCCGCATATTCCTCCTGGCTAATGAGGCCGCCCAACGACTCCGCTATCCCATGGGCGCGTTCGGGCAGTGCGGACTGCAGGTCGTCGATGCGCTTCCACTGGGGTTGCGGCGTCGGCTCTTCGGCGCTGGGCACGTACTTCGAGCGCTCGATGCGCTGGTAACGGTGGATATAGCGCGGGCAATTGGTGAAGATATCCGTGACGTGGACGCGCACGACCACCTCCGCGCCCGCATAGGCGCTTAGCAAGGGATCGTCGAAATCCACCGAGGCGGTGCCGTGGATACGGATGCGGTTGGGGGTCTCGAAATCAATCAGCAGCATGCCGATCTTGTCGTTGGCGATCATGTTGCCTATCGAGAGGAACATGCCGTTGCCGTCGTAGCTGGGAAAGGCCAGCGTCTTCTCGTCCAGCACCCTGATGAAACCTGGGTCGCCGCCCTTGTAGGAACAAGTAGGGTAGCCCCGGTGGTCCAGCGTGGTCAGGAAGAACATATCCCTGCTTTCGATGAACTCGCGATGGGACGCTGTCATGCTCGACGCGACGATGTTCTTGCGTACTGCGTCGGCAAGCCGAGTGGTTTCGAACCGTTCTTGTACATGCCGATGCTGTTTACTATAGAAATCACTCATCTGCACTCTTTCGTTATGTATATCTCAGCCAAGGCTCGTGCCTGGCTCGATCGCGGCTTTCAAGCGGCCTGTTGCTGAAAAGTGTTAACATAAACAGACGCCAAGTCAAGTCGGAGCCAGGGGTTCCAAACCGCATCACAATGCGCCAGTGATAATGAAACAAGAGTCCCAATTCCTTTTCAGCAGCATCGACGAATCGTCAGCCAAAGGCAGCCTCAGCCGCGCCGTCATCCTGCTCAAGGTGATCGCGCAGGGGTCCAGCAAAGGCAGCTCCCTGAGCCAGTTGGTCGCAAGGACTGGCTTGCCCCGTCCCACCATCCACCGCACCATGGATATGCTGATGGAAATTGGCTGGGCGTACCGAGATCCAGCCACGCAGCTATATAACCTGGGCCCAAGCCTGGCTGCGCTCGGCTACACAGCCATCAGCCGCCACGCCATCGAACGCATTGCCTCGATATACCTCAACGACTTGGCGCTTACCCTCAAGCAGGTCGTATACCTGGGCGTCCGTACCGGGCTGGATCATACATGCATCGGCCGCTACGAAAGCGAACTGACCATCAAGGAAGGAAAAGGGCGGGCCGGCCTGCGCTATCCGCTCGGGCTGACGCCAAGCTGCATGGCGATCTTGGCCCGCCTCCCGTTGCATGAGATCGAGTCGGTGATCAATCTCAACCTGCCGCGTTACTACCGTATCGAAGGTTTCGATGAACGCGGTTTCCGCAACGCGGTGAAAAAAGCGATCAAGGACGGTTACAGCACCTACGACGGCATCGTGCTTGACCGCTCCATGAGCGGCCTGGGGGTGGCGATCTGCGACCAAACCGGCTACCCGATTGCGGGCATAGGCACTACATTCCCCACCGGGAAACTGGACAAGAACCAATTGAATGCCTGCCTTGCCAAGATGCAGGAATCCGCCCAGCTTATTTCAGGCGTATTGCAGAAATTCCACATGATAGAGTCTTAGCGCCTATTCAATATCTGTTCATGAACACTGCCGACAAGCCGCCATCAATACGCTATCGCCAGCCGATTGAGAGACGCGCTCAGATTTTCTCGAACTTGATCGCCAACCAATTATCTTGATGTCTTGCGCCTGTTTAAAGGATGCTCCCCTCCTGCCGGACTGCCCGGCCCGCATCAAGGCTGGACTTCTTCCTTGTGGTTAACGATCCAGTACAGCAAGGGCAGGACCAGCAACGTCAGGATCGTCGAGAACAATATCCCGCCAATGACGACGGTCGCCAATGGGCGTTGCACCTCCGCGCCGATGCCGGTCGCTATCGCCATGGGGATGAAGCCCAATGAGGCGACCAATGCCGTCATCAGCACAGGCCGCAAGCGCGTGACGACTCCGTCCTCGATGGCATTGAGCAGGGGGGCTCCGGCCTCCCGGAGGCCCCGGATGAAACTGATCAGGACCAGTCCGTTGAGAACGGCAACCCCGCTGAGGGCGATGAACCCCACGCCTGCCGATACCGATAAGGGGATCCCGCGCAACCAGAGCGCCAGGATGCCGCCCGTGAGGGCAAACGGAATGCCGGTGAACACAATCAGGCCGTCGCGCATATTGCCGAACATGGCGTACAAGAGCGCCATCACCAGCAGCAACGCCACAGGAATCACGACGGCAAGGCGCTGGATGGCGGATTGCAACTGCTCAAAGGTACCGCCCCACACCAGCCAGTAAGCTGGCGGCACTTCCACATCCTGTTCTATCTGCCGCTGCGCCTGCCGCACGAACGAACCGATATCCCGGTCTCTCACGTTGGCAGTGACCACGACCCTGCGCTTGCCGTTCTCGCGGCTGAATTGGTTGGGGCCGGGCGCGATGTCGATGTCGGCAAGCTCGCTGAGCGGCAGGTAGCTCCTCGCCGCAAGATCGGGCAATCGTATCGGCAGGCGCTTGATGGCCTCAATATCGACGCGGATATGCTCCGGCAGCCTGACCATGAGGCCGAAGCGCCTGTCGCCCTGGAACACATACCCGGCGGATTGCCCGTTGAGGGCGGTCGCCATGGTTTGCTGCACGTCGTCCACATTGATGCCCAGCCTGGCGATTTTTTCTCGGTCGATCTGGATCGTCAGAATGGGCAAGCCGCTGGTTTGCTCGACCTTGACGTCCTCCGCGCCGGGAATCCTGCGCAGCACGTTCGCGATCTGGCCGGCAGTGTTCTGCATCACGCCCATCTCGTCGCCGAAGACCTTGACGGCGACATCGCTGCGTACGCCAGAGATCAGCTCGTTGAACCGCATTTGAATCGGCTGGGTGATTTCGTAGTTGTTGCCGGGCACCAGCTCGACCGCATGCTGGATACGTGCAATCAAGGCTGCCTTACTGAGCCGCGGGTCGGGCCATGCGCTTTTTGGCTTCAACATCACATAGGTATCCGCCGCGCTCGGCGGCATGGGGTCGCTGGCAATCTCCGCCGTGCCGACCTTGGAAAACACCCGCTCCACCTCCTTGAACTGCATGATGGTATGCTCGATTTCGCGCTGCATCGCCATGGACTGGCTCAAGCTGGTGCCAGGCATGCGGACGGATTGCACCAGGATATCGCCCTCGTTCAGATTGGGCATGAACTCGCTGCCCATCCTGCTGGCCATCAGACCGCCCAGAGCAATAGCCAGGGCAGCTGCCGTAAGGACGATAGCCCGGTTGGCTAGCGTCCAACGCAACATGTCCGGGTATCTCTGCTTCATGCCGTGTAAAACACGGCTTTCTTTTTCTTGCACGGAGCCGGTGATGAAGAGCGCAACCGCAGCCGGAATGAAGGTGACCGACAATACCATCGCGGCCAGCAATGCCGTCACCACGGTGAACGCCATGGGATGGAACATCTTGCCCTCCGTCCCGGTCAGCGCGAATATCGGCAGGTAGACGATCATGATGATCAGCTGGCCATAGACCAGGGGACGACGTGCCTCTTTTGCCGCCGCGAAGACCTCCGCAAAGCGCTCTTCCCGTGTAAGCGGGCGGCCCAGCCTGGATTGCGCATGCGCCATATGCCGGATGCAGTTCTCGACGATGACGACCGCGCCGTCGATGATGATGCCGAAATCCAGCGCGCCCAGGCTCATCAGATTGGCGCTGACCTTGCTGCCCAGCATGCCGGTAAAGGTCAGCAGCATGGACAAGGGGATGACCAGCATCGTGATGACAGCTGCGCGGATATTGCCGAGGAACACGAACAGCACGGCCACGACCAGCAATGCGCCTTCGACCAGGTTCTTCCTGACGGTATCGATCGCCTTGTCGATGAGCACAGTCCGGTCGTAGACGGTTTTCGTGACGATGCCTTTGGGCAGCGTCTTGTTGATCTCCGCCAGGCGTTTATCCACCGCCGCAGATACCTCGCGGCTGTTTTCCCCGATCAGCATGAACACGGTGCCGATCACCACTTCCTCGCCGTTTTCGCTGGCGGCGCCGCTGCGCAATTCCTGCCCGAAGCCCACATCGGCGATGTCGCGGATGCGGACGGGCACCCCCTGGCGGGCTGAGACGACGATATTGCCTATCTCGTCCATGTTGCGGACCTGCCCGGGTATGCGGATCAGGTACTGCTCGCCGGATTTCTCGATATAGCCCGCGCCTACGTTGGCATTGTTTCTCTGCAGCGCCGAAACGACATCGGCCATCGACAGCCCATGCGCAACCAGGCGGTCAGGCAACGGGGAAACCTGGTATTGCTTGGCAAAGCCGCCTATCGTGTTGATCTCGTTCACGCCGGCGACATTGCGCAACTGGGGCTTGACCACCCAGTCCTGTATTTCCCGCAAGTCCATCGGGCTATATGGCGTTCCGTCCGCCTTGAGCGCGCCCGGCTCCGCCTCCACCGTCCACATGTAAATCTCGCCGAGGCCGGTCGAAGTCGGCCCCATGGAAGGGGCGATGCCGGGCGGCAGGGATTCCCTGGCATGCTGGATGCGCTCGTTGACCAATTGGCGCGCGAAATAGATATCGACATGCTCCTTGAACACCACGGTCACCTGCGACAGGCCGTAGCGGGAGATGGAGCGTGTCTCCTCAAGCCCGGGGATGCCTGCCATGGCGGTTTCGATCGGGTATGTGATGCGCTGTTCCGTTTCCAGCGGGGAATAGCCTGGGGCGGCCGTATTGACCTGCACCTGGACATTGGTGATGTCGGGGACGGCATCGATCGGGAGCTTCAGGTAGCTGTAGCCGCCCATGACGGCCGCCGCCACGGTCAGCAGCATGACGAACCAGCGCTGAGTAACGGCGAATCGAATCAATCTATCAAACATGCTATCGGCGCTCCTACTTTCCTAGTGGTCATGCTCGGCACCGACTTTGCCGATTTCAGCCTTGACGAGATAGCTGTTGCCGGCAGCATAGCGTTCGCCCTGGCGCAGGCCGTCAAGCACCTCCGCATAACGCCCGTCCCTGCGCCCCAGGCTGACCCTGCGTACGTCGAAGGAATCCTCATGGCGCGCAAACACCACCGTTTCGCCCGCCATCGATTGCAATGCCTCGACCGACACGGCCAACGGCACCTCTACCTCCTTCATGCTGAGCTCGACGTTGATGGGCAAGCCAGGCACCCACAAACCCTCCGGGTTCGGCAGCACCACCCGCGCGATGGTGGCCCGCGTATCCGCGCCGACCAGGGAGCCGATATAGGACACCACCCCTGGGGCATGGCCATCAAACGTAGCAGACTTGATGGCGACCTGCTGCCCGACCTTGATCGAATTAATGTCCTTGGCATACACAGTCAGCTCGGCCCACACGCTGGCAAGATCGGAAATCATATAGATCATTTCCGTTCCGTTGAGCACCTGGCCGGTGGTGATGAATTTTTCTGTCACGACACCCGCTATAGGCGCGCGGATTTCATAGCGGGTCAGGTCCCTGCCTTGCAGGCCGGTATTGATCGCGCGCAGTTTCTGCTCGGCCTGGGCCAGGACGATTTCCGCCTCCTCCAATGCCTGCTTGGCAATTAAATAGTTCCGTTCCGCCGAGACATGGGCCTCCCATAGCCGCTGCTCGCGCTCATAAGTGGCCTTGGCAAGCGCCAAGCGCTTTTGCGCTGCGAGAAGCTCGCCCCGCTGATCGGCAAGCGCCTGGCTGGACAGGACGGCGAGCACTTGGCCTTTCCGCACATGGTCCCCGGCATTGACCGCGACGGACTCGACAATCCCCGGCAGGCGCGAAGTCACATTCACGCTCCTGTCCGCATTCAGCTTGATCTGGCCGATGAGGTTCAGGCTGGTCTTGATGATGGCGGGTTTCGCTTCCAGTATCTCGATGCGGCTCAGCGACAATTGCCTGTCGGTCATGGAAACATGGTCATTGTGCTCGGCGTGGTCGTGGCCATGCTCGATTTCTGCAGCCTTCCGTGCTGCGGTTACTTCGTCTTCGTCGCGAGGAGAGGGTTGTCCGAAATGCAGGATGACCAGCGCCAATAGCGCGGCGATCAATACAATATTGGTGAATAACGAGATTTTTTTTAACGTCATGATCGCTCCTGATATCCATTGGCAATGC
The DNA here is from genome assembly GCF_045984355.1 of Methylobacillus draconifructus. Taxonomy (NCBI): domain Bacteria; kingdom Pseudomonadati; phylum Pseudomonadota; class Betaproteobacteria; order Nitrosomonadales; family Methylophilaceae; genus Methylobacillus; species Methylobacillus draconifructus. The sequence continues at coordinate 541,927 of NZ_JBJQII010000001.1, forward strand.
TGGATATTGGCTGGCCAGACATATTCCGAGTAGTGGAGGAAAAGAGCGCAGGTTCCGAAGACGTGAGCAAGGTAAAACAAATGACGACATAGGTTGTTCGCATTGAACTCTCCGATAAACATGAAGAATCCAGCGAAAAGATCGCATGATTTATTGCATGTGGAAGTTTTCGCTGGACTTAAAGCTGCTGACAAAACCCAGCGAAGCGATTCTGGCTAGGCAGCTCTGCTGCAGACAGTACAACTAAGTACGGCAAGGCAGGGCAACAACGCCAGAAGGGTTGTGTCAGCAACTCTTAGGTTGCGAAGAACCAATTGGGGCGTTCGGGCAGGTCGGGGGAACGGGTTCGGGATATCAAGAAGGATTCGGGAGCAAGCGGCAGCGTCAAATCCGGGCTGACCAATCCATAGTTCAGCATCAAGGATTTAACAGTGCCGACATGGCAAAAGCCGCATTCATTATCTGCAACAGAATTGGCATTGCTCTGGTCCATGGAAATTGCCGCGGCCTGGATGGAGCCTTGCGCCGAGCCTGAAGCAGAAAGCTTGGCGGAAACCAACGGGTAAAGATCATGCTCGCAATACTGGGCCACTGCCGCACCAGAGGATTCCAGCAGGAAGACGAACACGAGCATTTTGATAAAGATTCTTATCATGGCGTTAGTGTACATGAATTGCCGGAATTTGCATCGAATGGGAAAGTCTTGTCCAACAGACATTGCTTGCCCCTCCGATCGAGCCCATCAATCTGATATGCAATTCATCACGGATTCTGAATCTGTTACTTTCTCGCCATTTTTCAGATAATGCCGGCTGATACCCAAATCGAAAGCGCCAGATCATGCCCATCCTGGATATTCAAGCCATCAACAAGCGTGACCAATTGATCACCCTCGACACCGGCAATGTGGTAAGTATCTCCGTCGAACAGATTTACAGGGTGAATTTCTACATGAATGGCCTGATCGTCGGTCACCTGTGGTTTGAGTCGCTCTCATCCCAGAACAATCTTGAAATCAACCCGGTTTACAAAGTGCGTGAAGAATCGTTCGGGCATCCCGCCCTGACCGGCGATGCCAGCGAGTTACGCGAGGCCGGTATCGCGCTATACCGTGCGTACACCAACGGCAAGATATTGAGAGACAAGGAAAACCAGGTCGTGCATTAACCGTCCCCGCCTGACTGTTTGCCTCGACGCTTCGGCACGGATACTCCTTGCGCAGTCCATACGCCTTGAGCGGGTAATGTTGCGGTTGTAGAAAAAAGGTGTAATCCATGCTTCCGGAAGCCAGCATGGCTTCGCCGCTGCACGGCACCCAGTATGAATGCAGCAGCGCTTTGTTGTGCCCGTTGGACGATGGCAAAGGGTTGCGCTTGAAATTGCGCATGGTCTACTGTTTATCCCGCGCCTGTGCCAGCTCGACGAAAGCCTTGACGTAATCGATGTGCGTATCGGCCTCGCGGATGCCGAGGAAAATCTGCTTGGCGATGCCGTCCCTGCCCAGACGCACCGGCGTCACGTCGAACTTAGCCTGGTATTCATTGACCAACCAGCGCGGCAACGCTGCCACCCCGCGCCCGCTCGCCACCATCTGCAGCATGATGTCGGTGGTCTCTATCGGCTTGTGGCGCTTGGGGCTGATGCCCGCCGGCAGCATGAACTGGGTATAGATATCCAGCCTGTCGATCTCCACCGGGTAGGTGATCAAGGTTTCCTCCGCCAGCTGCTCCGGCAGCACGAAACCGGCCTTGCGCAGCCCGTGCCGCGGCCCCACCACCAATACCTGCTCGTAATCGAACACGGGCTGGAAGTGCAGGCCGGGCTTGTAGAGCGGATCGGGCGTCACCAGCATGTCGATCTCGTAGCCGAACAATGCGCCGATGCCGCCGAACTGGAATTTCTGCTTCACGTCCACGTCGACATCCGGCCAGGCCGCCAGGTAGGGCGACACCACCTTGAGCAGCCATTGGTAGCAGGGATGGCACTCCATGCCGATGCGCAAGGTGCCGCGCTCTCCCTGGGCGAACTGGCGCAGGCGCTCCTCCGCCAGGCTCAGTTGCGGCAGCACGCGGTTGGCGACGGCCAGCAGGTACTGCCCGGCCTGCGTCAGGCGCAGGCTGCGCCCCTCGCGCAGCCATATCTCGGTGCCGAGCTGCTGCTCCAGCTTTTTCATGCTGTGGCTCAATGCGGATTGCGTCAGGAACAGCACGTTGGCCGCTGCGGTCAGCGAGCCTTGCCGCTCGACTTCCTGGATGATGGCGAGATGGTTCCTGTCCAGCATAATATATGAATAAAATTCATCAATTCGTGAAATAAAACCATTTTACCTCATGGTTTCATCACTCTAACATGCCGTGATCTCAAATTCAAAAGCTGGAGACCCGACATGACCACCATCCACAACCTTGGCTTCCCGCGTATCGGCGCCAAACGCGAATTGAAGTTCGCGCTGGAATCGTACTGGAAGGGCGAATCCTCGCGTGACGAACTGAAAGCGCTGGGCGCCACGCTGCGCAAGCGCCACTGGGACATCCAGTCCGGCCTGGATTTCTCTCCTGTCGGCGACTTCGCCTTCTACGACCAGGTGCTGGACATGAGCTTCACGCTGGGCAACCTGCCCGAGCGCGTCAAGGATTTCCACGGCGACCAGTTGGACAATTACTTCCGCGTCGCGCGCGGCCGCTCGGCGAAATCCGCCGAGGAACATGCATCATGCTGCGACGGGGTGGCCGCGGGCGAAATGACCAAGTGGTTCGACACCAACTACCATTACATCGTGCCGGAATTCAACGGCCATACCGAATTCAAGCTGGACGCCTCCCGCCTGCTGGAACAACTCGCCGAGGCCAGGGCGCAAGGCGTCAAGGCCAAGCCGGTCATCATCGGACCGGTCACCTACCTGGCGATCGGCAAGGCCAAGGACGACTCCAGCAAGCTCAACCTGTTGAGCCGCCTATTGCCCGTCTATGCTGAATTGCTGGAAACGCTGGCAGCACAAGGGGTGGAATGGGTGCAGATCGACGAGCCCATCCTGGTCACCGAGCTCGACGACGCCTGGCAGGACGCTTTCGAGACCGCCTACAGCTATTTCAAGAGCGTCAAAGTCAAGTTGCTGCTGGCGACCTATTTCGGCCAACTGCTGGAAAACCGCGAACTGGTGGCGAGCCTGCCGGTCGCCGGCGTGCATGTCGACGCGATCAACGGCCGTGACGATGTCGCCCCGCTCCTGAAACTGCTTTCCACGGACAAGGTATTGTCGCTGGGCGTGATCAACGGCCGCAACATCTGGAAGACCGACCTCAATGCCGTGCTGGACTGGATCGAGCCATTGGCGCAGCAACTGGGCGGCCGCCTGTGGATTGCGCCGTCGTGCTCGCTGCTGCACGTGCCGGTAGACCTCGACAGCGAACAGCGCCTGGATGCGGAAGTGAAATCCTGGCTGGCGTTTGCGGTGCAGAAACTGGATGAGCTCAAGCTGCTGGCGGCAGCCCTGCGCAACGGCCGCGCCTCGGTGAAAGCGGCGCTAGACGCCAACCAGGCCGCAATCGACGCGCGGCGCAACTCGAAGCGGGTGAACAACCCTGCCGTCAAAGCCGCCCTCGGCGAGCTGGATGCCAAGCTCGGCCAGCGCAAGAGCCCTTATGCCCAGCGTGCAGCCAAGCAGGCCGCATCTCTCAAGCTGCCCTTGTACCCGACCACCACCATCGGCTCCTTCCCGCAAACCGCCGACATTCGCCATGCCCGTAGCGAATTCAAGGCCGGACGCCTGGACGAGGCCGGCTACAAAGCGGCAATGCAGAAGGAGATCGAACGCAGCGTGCGCGAGCAAGAGAAGCTGGGCCTGGACGTGCTGGTGCACGGCGAAGCCGAGCGCAACGACATGGTGGAATACTTCGGCGAGCAACTGGAAGGCTATGCGTTCAGCCAGTTCGGCTGGGTGCAGTCCTACGGCTCCCGCTGCGTGAAGCCGCCCATCCTGTTCGGCGACATCAGCCGCCCGCAGCCGATGACCGTGGAATGGATCAAGTATGCGCAATCGCTGACCAGCAAGCCGATGAAAGGCATGCTCACCGGCCCGGTGACCATCCTCAACTGGTCCTTCGTGCGCGACGACCAGCCGCGTTCCGTCAGTTGCTACCAGCTGGCCCTGGCCATCCGCGCGGAAGTGCTGGACCTGGAAAAAGCCGGCGTGCACGTGATCCAGATCGACGAGGCCGCATTGCGCGAGGGACTGCCGCTGCGCAAATCCCAGTGGAAGGAATACCTCGGTTGGGCGGTGGAATCGTTCCGTATCACGGCCAACGGCGTGGAGGACGAAACCCAGATCCACACCCATATGTGCTATTCCGAGTTCAACGACATCATCGCCTCGATCGCGGATATGGATGCCGACGTCATCACCATCGAGACTTCGCGCTCGGACATGGAGCTGCTGGATGCGTTCGACGACTTCAAGTATCCGAACGAGATCGGGCCCGGCGTCTACGACATCCACTCGCCCAACATCCCGACGCAGGAGCATATCGTGCAACTGATGAAGAAGGCGGCCGAGCGCATTCCCGCCGAACGCCTGTGGGTGAACCCCGACTGCGGCTTGAAGACGCGCCAGTGGGCCGAGGTCATCCCCGCGCTCACCAACATGGTGGCGGCGGCGAAAACCTTACGCGCCTGAATGCCGTAGCCTCTGAGCGCCTGTTCACGAGACAGCAAGAGAACGCAAATAAAACTGGACCGGGGTTCACTTCACGAACCCCGGTCCAGTTTTTTCACATCGTCAATCAATGTGACTGCAAGCGGCGGTTGAAGCTGATGCTGTAGGCCACAGGGCGGGCATGCAGGATAGGGTCGTCGCTGGCCTCGATGCCGTCCACCAGGTTGAGCGGGCTGAACATCACGGTTTTCTCGAATGCCGCGCCATCGGTGCGGAAACGGTCGATCGTCAACGTACCCAGTTCCACGACCTGGCGGCTGTCCGGCCAAACCGACGTGGCATCGTTCACCTCGTCGCCGGGATCAGCCAGCTGCACAGAGATGCGGTAGCTGTACGCCGCCTGTTGCAGGCGGCGGGGCAGTTCGTGCATCAGGTAGTCCGCATCCACTGCCTTGGCAGCGTCAGCACTCAGGAATTTGGCGCCACCGACCGGCTCGATGCGGTAGCGCCCGTAGCGCGTTTCGCCCTGGGCGTTGGTGAACTTGAACGCGTTCACGCCGAAGAAAGGCTGGGTGGCGAAGCTTTCAGGCACTGGCTTGGGTGTCGTCACGAACCTGAGCGCAGCTGGATGCTGGCCGAGAAAGGCCTCGATCGGCTTGGGCTGCGCCTGGCTATCGCGCGAAGCCGCGACGGCCTGCAGCAAGCCCAGGAACTCTTCCGGGGTAGCCGCAGGGAAGCCGTTCACCGAGATGCATACCAGGTCCGCACTGGCCTCGTCCGCCAGCTGGAAGCGGATGGCGATTCCCTTGGGAAAGGCGCTGCCGTCGTTATCCGCGCTATTGGGCACGCCGGTGGCGTTGGAGTAACGCACCACGACCGGGTGCGGCGCGGTGAATATCTCGGCCTTGGTCACCTCCGCAGCGCTGGCCGCAGGGGTGAAATGGCCTTCCACGACGATGCCCTTGGCATGGTTGGAGCGAAACCCGGGATGCGGCCCCCCGGCAAGCTCGGTCAGGGTATCCACCAATTGTTCCGCCACCGGCTTGGCGGGCGTCTCGGCAAATACGGTCGGCAGCATATTGAAAAGCAGCGTCATGAACAGCATGGATCGGACGACAGGTTGCATGATGAAAGCTCCTGATTACGTAAAAAAGCTGGGCTGCAGATTAGTTGGGCCAATACGATTAGCCTAATATCAATCAACCGCTTATGCAAACTGTCCAGCATGAGCCGGTGGCAACCCCTACGGCCCTGACCCCCGGCGCCATGCCAGGCAGCCGGGGAACCATTTCGTTTCCGCCTATTTGGATGTCAGGGTATCGTAGGCAGTGATCAGGTTGCGGTAATCGGGAATGTGGTTGGAAAACAGGGCGCCCAGGCCCGCGATATCGCGGCGCCAGTCGCGGTGCAGCTCGCAGGCCGCGCCGAACCAGGTCATCAATTGCGCGCCGGCCGCCACCATGCGCTCCCAGGCGGCATCGCGCGTCATGGCGTTGAAGGTGCCGGATGCGTCGGTGATCACGAAAACTTCATAGCCTTCTTCCAGTGCCGAGAGGGCAGGGAATGCCACGCACACTTCCGTCACCACGCCTGCAATGATCAGCTGCTTCTTTTCCGTCGCCTTGACCGCCTTGACGAAATCCTCGTTATCCCAGGCGTTGATCTGGCCCGGGCGCGCAATATACGGTGCGTCCGGGAACAGCTGCTTCAACTCCGGCACCAGCGGGCCGTTGGGCCCAGTCTCGAAACTGGTGGTGAGGATGGTGGGCAGGTTGAAATACTTCGCCGCATCCGCCAGTGCCAGCACGTTGTTCTTGAACCTGTCCGGCTCAATGTCCCGCACCAGGGACAATAATCCGGCCTGGTGGTCCACCAGCAATACGGCGGCGTTATCGCGGTCCAGACGTACATAGGGCTTGGTCATGGTTTTCTCCTTTTCATGAATGATGTTGATGTTTCAAGGCGCTCAAACTTCCGCAGTGACAAAACGGCCATTGTTGTAGTCATCAATCGCCTGGTTGATTTCCTCCCAGGAATTCATGACGAAGGGCCCATGGCCAACCACCGGCTCGTTCAGCGGCTCGCCGCTCAACAGCAGCAGTACGCTATCCTGCCGGGCCTCCAATACCAGCTCATTGCCTTCTCGCTGCATCACGGCCAGCTCTGCCGGGCGGATGGTATGCACGTCGCCCACGCCGATGGCGCCATGCAAAACGAAGATCGCCGTGGTGTGGCCCTCGGGCAGGGCGAACCGTGCCTCGCTGCCGGCATTCAGCCGGACATCCCACACCTGCATGGGGCTGAAGGTGCGCGCCGGGCCTTGATTGCCTTGGTACTCGCCCGCAATCACGCGCACCTTGCCCGCATTGCCCGGCAAGGCCGCCTCGGGAATCTGCTCCCTTGTGATGCCCTGGTAGCCCGGCTTGGCCATCTTGTCCTTGGCAGGCAGGTTGACCCAGAGCTGGATCATCTCGAACTCGCCGCCGGTCCTGGCATAGTCGTCGCCGTGGTATTCCTCGTGGACGATGCCGGAGCCTGCCGTCATCCACTGCACGTCACCCGGGCCGATGGTGCCGCCGGCATTGGTGGAGTCATGGTGCGAGACCTGGCCGTCGTAGACGATGGTGACCGTCTCGAACCCGCGGTGCGGATGCTGCCCGACGCCGCGGCGCTTTTCGGTAGGTTCGAATTGCGCGGGGCCGGCGTAATCCATGAGCAGGAACGGCGACATTTCCTCGTGGATGTCGCGGTAGGAAAAAATGTTCTGCACCGGAAAGCCGTCGCCCACCCAATGGCGGCCGTTGCTGCGTTTGATGAATGCCAGTTTCTTCATGATGGTTCTCCTGAAGTGAATATCGATAAGTGGACGTTGATGGGCCTACTATAAGGAGAAGACTTTTATGGCACTAGATGGTTAAATATGAAATTACTTTTCAATTAATGGAACAATCGTGGATTTCAACGAGGCCGCCGTATTCGTCAAGGTAGTACAGGCCGGCAGCTTCAGCGCAGCGGCCAGGCAACTGAAATTGCCCACCTCCACCGTCAGCACGAGGGTCGCCAGGCTGGAACAGCGGCTGGGCATCACGCTGCTGCAGCGCACCACCCGCCGCCTGAACCTGACCGAGGCCGGCCAGGCCTATTTCGAACACGCCGCGCTGGGGCTGGGGTATATGCTGGAAGCCGAAGCCGCGATCGATGCCGCCAGGCAGGCGCCGCAGGGCAAGCTCAAGGTCTCGGCTCCCGCCGACCTGGGCGACAGCCTGCTGGCAGGCTTGGTAAAACAGGTGCAATCGCAATATCCCGCGCTGGAAATGGAGCTGTTATTGACGGAACGCTACGTCGACCTGGTCGCGGAAGGCATCGATGCCGCCATCCGCACCGGGGCACTGCGGGATTCCAGCCTGATCGCCAAGCCCCTGGGCAACGTGTGCTGGGCGGCTTTCGCCCACCGGCATTATCTTGAGCATGCCCCGGCATTGCAGCACCCGCAAGACCTGAACCGGCATCACTGCCTGCAGTTCAGCCCCATGGGCCGCGACTCCTGGACGTTCAGGCGCGGAGACAGCAGCGTCACCGTGCCGCTCAAGGGCAGCACCATGGCCAACAGCATCGGCATCGTGCGCAACATGGCGTTGAACGGGCAGGGCATTGCATTGCTGCCCACCTATGTATGCAAGCCCGGCATGATCATCGGCGAACTCGAGCGCGTACTGCCGGAATGGAAGGCGCAAAGCGACCCGATCCACCTGGTGTATCCGCGCCAGCGCTTCATGCCGCCCAAGCTGCGCGCGTTCATCGACATCGCCCAGTCCGAGTTGAGGCCATGGTTCGACGACAATTCCTGAGCCATAAACCGGCGGGGAAACCTGAGCATTACCGCCCCACGATCACAGCGCGCAACACAGACTGACCGACTATACTGTATGCCTTATGCAAACCCCTGCCACCAGCCAAGCTCCGCTTTCGCCGCTCTTGCTCATCCTGGTCCTGTCGCTGCCGCCCCTGTTCTGGGCCGGCAATTTTGTCGTCGGCCGCGCTGTGCATGCGGACATTCCCCCGTTCACGCTTTCGCTAGGGCGCTGGGTCATCGCCTTCGCCTGCATACTGCCTTTCGCCTTGCCGGCCATCCGGCGTGACTGGCGGCTCTACCGGCAATACCACTGGCGCCTGCTGGCCGTGTCGCTGGTGGGCGTCGCGGCGTTCAACACCCTGGTCTACAGCGGCTTGCACCACACTACCGCGACCAACGGCATCCTGCTCAATTCCTGCATCCCTATCCTGATCCTGCTGTTCGGCGCATTGTTCTACCGCCTGAAACTGCATTTTTTGCAAATTCTCGGGCTCGCGCTGTCGTTTGCCGGGGTGCTTACCATCATCCTGCACGGGGAGTGGGCGCGGCTGACGGCCCTGGACTTTTCCGGCGGCGACCTGGTGATTTTCTCGGCGATGATCTGCTGGGCGCTCTATACCCTCTGGCTACGCGGGTTGCCCTCGCATATCAACCGCATCGGCCTCATGGGCGTGCAGATATTCATCGCCATCGTTCTGCTGCTGCCGTTATATGCCTGGGAATACCACACCGGCCCGGCGCCGGCATGGAAGCATGAAACCTGGCTGGCGCTCGCGTATGTCGGCATCTTTCCTTCCGTGATCGCCTACACGCTCTACACCATTGGCGTCGCCAGGGCAGGAGCGGCCCGCGCCGGCATGTTCATCCACCTGATGCCTGTGTTCGGCAGCGTGTTGTCCGTGCTGTTCCTGGGCGAGAGCCTGCACTTGTTCCATGCCGTCGGCATTGCCGCCATCCTGGGCGGGCTGGCATTGTCCACGCGCAATACGGCCTAGTGGCCATATCTTCCTGCCGGATTGTCAACGAATTAGTCATATTTTCCGCAAGGCCGGCCCCTAAATTTCCGCCAACCCGTTCATTTTCAACAGAATCCGCCGATACAGACATGGCATGCAATTCGCTTGTAAGCTACGCCAGATTGCGCATAACAGGAACCACCGAGAGCCTCCACCATGAGTACGCCCAACACCGACGACCCTGCCGTTTACAAGACCCTGCTGGAATCCACCAAGGCCATTCCCTGGAAGATCGACTGGAAGACCATGACATTCGCCTACATCGGCCCGCAGATCGAGGCTTTGCTCGGCTGGAGCCAGGATAGTTGGGTGAGCGCCCAGGACTGGGCCGCCCGCATGCATCCCGACGACCAGGCCCGGGTGGTGGATTTCTGCGTCGCGCAATCGCGTTCCGGCAACGACCACGAGGCGGATTACCGCGCCCTGACCAAGGACGGGCAATACATTTGGATACGGGACGTGGTGCATGTGGTGCGCGATGCCGCTGGCGAAGTGAAGTCGTTGATCGGCTTCATGTTCGATATCAGCGAGCGCAAGAAAAACGAGGAGCAACTGCTCAAGCTGCAAAAGGAGCTTGAGGAGCTGTCCTTCAAGGACGGACTCACCGGCGTCGCCAACCGCCGCATGTTCGACTCCGTGCTGAGCGTGGAGTGGGCCACGGCGCAGCGCCATAGCAGCCCGCTGTCGCTCATCATGTGCGACATCGATTACTTCAAGCAGTACAACGACCATTACGGCCACCTGCAAGGCGACGAATGTCTCAAGCGGGTGGCAAGGCTGCTTGCGAGCGGCGCGGTGCGCGCTAGGGACTTCCTGGCGCGCTTCGGCGGGGAAGAGTTTGTCCTCATCCTGCCCAATACCGACGCTGAATCCGCGCAGGTAGTGGCACACCGCTGCCGCGAGCTCGTCCTCCAGGAGCAGATCCCGCATGCGAACTCGCCCGGCGGGCGGATACTCAGCTTGAGCATGGGCGTGGGCACCATGGTGCCCACCCATCAGGACCAAGCCATGGCGTTCGTCGGGCAGGTCGACCAGCGGCTATATCAGGCCAAGCTGCGTGGCCGCGACTGCGTGGTCAACGGCGGCTAGCAGGGTGGTAGGCGGCTTGGCTTGTCCAGGTCCTATCTAGCCCAGGACGTCATGCCAAATATTGGCCGCCCAGGAACGCGCCTCGCGCGCCTCGGAGGCAGAGCGGGCCTGCGAGACGCCGCCGCCCGGCGCCGGCTTCATCTCGCGGCTTTTCTCGTCGAAGCGGTAGACGCTAGCCACGTGCATGGCCTCGTCTGCGCTGACATAGCTATAGCAGGTATTGGCGAACACTGGCGCGGGATCGGGCTCCTCGCCGGCCAGCAAGGCGATGATCGCGCTTGCGCACACCTTGGCTTCCGAAGTCGCGATATGCGCCGATTTCGGCAGGCCGGAATCCAGCGCGTCGCCGAGGATGTGCACGTGGCGCGCCTGCGGGGATTCGTAGGTGACGTAATCGACGTCGCACCAGCGCCCGTCCGCATTGCCGAAGCCGTTGTCCAAAGCCAGCCGGCCCGCGGTCTGCGGCGGGATCAGGTTCAGCACGTCGAACTTGACCCGCTCGAAAGTGGTTTCAAGCGTGCCGTTGCCCGGGTCTATGCCTTTCAATTCGCTTGAGGCGTGGTACTCGACCAGCCCCGGATAAAGTTCGGACCAGGCTTTCTCGAACAGCGCGCGCTTGGAAGTGATCGCCGGGTTGGCGTCCAATACCAGTACCTTGGAGCGCGGCTTGTGCCGCTGTAGGTAATAAGCCGCCTGGCATGCCCGCTCGTAAGGGCCGGGCGGGCAACGGTAGGGCAGCGCCGGCACGGTGATCACGAATACGCCGCCGTCGGGCATGGCCTGCAATTGCTGCCGCAGGGCGGCCGTCTGCTGGCCCGCCTTCCAGGCATGCAGGAAGCGTTGCTGCAAATCCGTGCCTGCCAGGACATTGAGGTGGCTGTAGTCGAAGCTGATCCCCGGCGCGAGCACCAGCCTGTCATACGCGATACGGCTGCCGTCGTCCAGGGTGATGCTGCGCTTGTGCGCATCGATGCCGGCAACGCTGGCCTGCCGCATCTGGACGCCGTGGCGCTGCACCAATTGGTCGTAAGAATGGGAAATTTCCTGCATCTGCCTACTGCCGCCCAACACCAGGTTGCTCGCGGGGCAGGAGACGAAGGTCCTACCCGGCTCAATCAGGATGACCTCGATACCGCCCTGGCTCCATACGCGCAGATACTTCGCCACCGTCGCGCCGGCAAACCCGGCGCCCACCACTACCACGCGCGGCGCGCCTGCCGACGAAGCAAAACTACGCAATGAAGCAGGGAGCAGCAGGCTGGCCAATGCCAGCTTGTTGAAGCTGCGGCGCTTCATTGCGTGCCCGCCTGTTGCCGGTATTCACGGCAGGCCGCCGCCTCGGGAGCGGTGCAGGCGAAATAGCCGGCCAGGCCTGCAATCTCTTCCCACTCCAGGCCCTTGGCATGCTGGTTCATCACGCTGCCGTCATCTTGCATATCGCGGTATTGCCGCATCTTGTCGAGGAAATGTTCGGCAGACATGCCGGCCAGACTGGGAATCTCGCCGCGGCTCTTGCCCTCATACCCATGGCACGCCGCGCAGGAAGCCGCCAGCGTGCGGATATGGCTGTTGGCACCGGCCCATGCCGCCCCTGGTATGAGATAGCCCATACCCAGCAGGCCGATCAGGAAAAGCCGCATCAGGAATCTGCTGTCGTCGGGTCGATCATGCGCCTAATTTGTGAAATGCGGTTGGCAGGGAATCCGCCTTCGCTCGCGTGCTGGCGGATCAGTTCTTCAGATGGCGCGATATAGACGCAATAAATCTTGTCGTCGGTGACGTAGCTCTCAACCCACTGGATTTGCGGCCCCAGGGCCTTCAATACACTGCATGACTTCGCAGAAACGCCTTGCAATTCCTCGGCGCCCAGGCTGCCAGCGCCTGGAATTTCCCGTTCGATGATGAATTTCGGCATTGCTCCTCCTTAATGATGGGATGATGAGTCGATTGAAACTGGCGCAGAGCCGCTAACGAAACCACTGAAACGAGAGTGTTGCCCGCCGCCTACAGCTTGACGGCCAGGCTTTGGGTGAACTCGTTGTCTTCATTGTCCTGGATAGTGACCGTAAGCGTGCCATCGCGCTTGGCGATGAATGGCAGGCGGATATTGGGATCTTCGCTGATGCCGATGTAAGTATCCGCTTGCAGCACCGGCTCGCCGTTGTAGCGCACGTCGATCTTGCTGATGTAGAACGCGGGACGGAAGCCCTGAGATACTAGGTCGCGCTGCAGGCCCGTGAACATCGGGTGCTTGATCTGCAGCTTGGCGTAGCGCAGGTCGCCCTCCGCAGCCTCGTTATCCAGGGCCAGGCGCATCTTGCCTGCGCTCTGGCGGGCCGCATTCTCGTCGCCGTCGATCGTGCCGCCGCACCCGCCGCTCGCCCTCACTGTCGCTGCATTGACATACCATTTGCCATCGCTGGTCTCTGCCACCACGTGCACCAGCGAATCCGTCTCCAGGCGGATGCGGGTCGCGACCTCGGCCTTGCCGCTTTGCGGATTGAAATGGAACACGGCGGCAAGCGGCACCGGGTTGGCATCCACGATCACCGAGACCGACTTCACGTACTGGCCGTCTCCCGGCTGGTCGACGGAAAACGCAAACGGCACCTGGGCGCCGCTTTCCGCACGCCTGGGCGCGGTGATTTTGACCAGATCGCTTTGCTGCAAGGTCTTGCCCGGGAAGAAGTCGCGCTGCATGCTCTGCCACTTCTGGTCCGTGACTTCCGCCGTGGCGGCCATTGATAATGCCAACCCCAATGCGAGCAGTGCTCGTGAAAGCAAACGTGTCATCATTGCTTTATCCATTTCATCGTATAGAATACCAACCAGTTGGTATGTTATGCCAGTATACAGATTTGTCAATAGCATCATAAAGGACTTCGACGGAACACTCATATGCCCAGCCAGACCACTGCATCCACGCGTGACCGCATCCTGCATATTGCCAGGGACTTGATCCTCTCGCGCGGCTTTTCCGCAATGTCGATCGATATGATCTGCGCACAGGCCGACATCACCAAGGGCGGGTTCTTCCATCACTTCTCCAACAAGGAAGTGCTGGGCGAAGCGGTATTGCAGCAGTTCTGGCAAGATGCGCTGGAACGGCAGCAGCACGTCATGCAATCGACGCACGCCTCCAGGCTGGAGCAGCTGGTGGCCTACCTGGACGATGCCATTGTTTCCTATCAGGGCCCGCAGCTCAGCCAGGGCTGCATGCTCGCCATCTTCACCATGGGGCTTGCCGAGACCAACCCGCGGCTGTTCCAGGTCTCCCGGCAATATTTCCAGGACTGGCGCAACCAGTTAGCCGGCATGTTCGAGCAGATCAAGGCCGAACAGCATCTTGCCGCCTTTGATGCGGCCGCCTGGGCCGAGCTGTATATCGCCACCCTAGAGGGCGCCTTGCTACTTGCCAAGGCCATGAACGACACGCAAGTGATCGCCCGCACACTTTCGCTCTACAAGCGGCAATTGCTCGAGGTTGCCAGGCGGTAGCCAGGCCTCCATGCATAAAACCCATAAAATTTTTATGGAAATATCCATGCAGACTATTGACACTCATTATGGCACCTAACTATCATAATCCGTACGATGCTACTGATTAAAGAATTGCCGACCTCAGAGTCGCTGAAAAAATTTGCAGGCTATTACCCGGAAGCCGACATCGTCGCGATCTGGGAATTCGTCAATATCCTGCGTGCCGCATCCGACCTCTCGGACGCACTGGACAAAATGCTGGCACAACACGGCCTGCTGCAAGGGCGCTGGTGGGTGCTGGTGCTGCTGCTGCGCGAGGACAACCTCAGCTCGTCCCCGTCGGAGCTGGCCGAGAAGGCCGGCGTCACCAAGGCCACGATGACCGGCTTCATCGACGGGCTGGAAAGCGAAGGGCTGGTGAGCCGCCTCACCGACCGCAAGGACAGGCGCAAGCTCAAGATCAAGCTCACGGCGGCCGGGCGCAAAAAGCTCGACGAGGTCATGCCGGTGTACTACACCAACGTCGCGGCCCTGATGTCCACCTTGTCGCTGCAGCATCGCCAGGACGTAGTGCGCCATATGCAGACCCTGGGCGCCAACGCCGACATCATCAAGTAACAAAAGCGCACCAAACCGTTTCTACATCGTTATCCTGGGCGGGAGTCCAACATGCATCGCAACATCCTCAAGGCTTTCAGCACCGCTGTGATCGCGGTGTTGCCTGGATGCATGAGCATGTCCGGCATTTCCACCACGTCGCAGCCTAAAGACCCCGCCCTGCTGGATGCAGGCCATGACATCGCCCAGGCCCGGCACGACCTGCCATGGCCCAGGGAGGAATGGTGGCAGGTCTTCCAGGATGCGCAACTCGATGCGTTAGTCAGCCACAGCCTGCAACAACATCCCGATATCCGGGCGGCACGCAGCCGCACTGCCCTGGCGGCAGCACAGGCGCAGGCCGCCGGCGCACTGCTCGCTCCGCAAGCCGGCATCAACGGCAACTTCGTACGCGAACGCTTTACCAACCTGCAATTCATCCCGCCGCCGTGGGGAGGCCATACGGAGTGGAACAACAAGGCCACGCTCAACCTCGGCTACGACCTAGACCTCTGGGGACAGCGCGAACAGCAATGGAAAGGCGCGCTCGACCGCATCCAGGCGACCGCTGCGGAGGCCCAGCAAGTCCGGCTAAGCCTAACCACCGCCCTGGTGATGCATTACATCGCGCTCTCGCGGGAGCATGCGCTGCATAACATCATCCAGCAGAGGCTGGATATCGCGCAGCAGCAACTGGATATCCGCAAGCGCGCGCTTGCCGCAGGCCTAGGAACTGAAATCGAGGTCAGCGAGGCGGAATCCGCAGTCCCGGGATTGCGGGCGCAACTGGAAGTGAGCGACGAGCGCATCACCTTGACCAGGCAGCAGCTTGCAGCGCTTGCTGGCGAGGGGCCGGGCTTTACCGAGCACCTGCAAGCGCCCAGGCTATCCCTGGACGCCGACATCGGCCTTCCCGATGCCCTTCCTGCCAACCTGGTGGGCCGCCGGCCCGATATCGTCGCGGCAAGATGGCGGATCGAAGCCGCCAGCCACAATATCGCCAGCGCCAAGGCGGCTTTCTACCCCAACATCAACCTGTTGAGCTTTGTTGGCCTGCAGGCCATGGGCTTCGGCAAGATCCTCAGCGAAAGCGGCCTGGTGGCAGGCGTCGGCCCGGCGGTTTCGCTGCCGTTGTTCGACGGCGGGCAACGCCGCGGCAATCTCGCAGCGACGGCTGCGGAATACGACCTGGCTGTCGAGCAATACAACGCCATCGTGCTGCAGTCCATGCAGGAAATCAGCGCGCAGCTGGTCACGCTGCACTCCAACGCGATCCAGCAGGCGGAATTGCTCGAGGGGCTGCGCCTTGCCGAGAAAACCAGGAAACTCGCCCAGACCCGCAACCATGCCGGGCTGGCCAACTACCTCAAGGTGCTGGACGCCGAAAACCAGGTGCTCAGCCAGCGTACAGCCCTGGTCGACCTGGAAGCCTCCAGGCTCAGCACTTATGCCGGACTGATGAAGGCGTTGGGCGGCGGAGCCGGCCAGCCGTCTGCCGGGGCGCATTGATGAGCCGCAACAGCACCGGCCCGGCCGTCATGCGCCACGCGCGCTGGCGCTACGCCTTGCTCGGCGTGCTGCGCGACTGGACGCGCGAGGACGCGCAGACGCTGATCTACATTGGCAAGGTACTGCTGGCATGCATGCTCGCCATGTGGGTCTCGCTCAGGTTCGAGCTGGAACAGCCCCGCACCGCGCTGCTTACCGTCGCCATCGTCATGCAGACCAGGACCAGCATGGTACTGGCCAAAAGCTATTACCGGCTCATCGGCACCCTGGTCGGGATTGCCACTTCGGTGCTGCTGGTCGCGCTGTTCGCCCAGGAACGCGTGCCTTTCCTCATCTACCTGGCATTGTGGATCAGCTTTTGCACCGCGGGCTCCATCGTCTTCCGCCACCATCAATCCTATGCCTTCGTGCTGGCGGGCTATACCATCTGCATCGTCGGCCTGCCGGCCACGCTCAACCCGGGGCAGACCTTCGACATCGCCATGACGCGGCTTTCCGAGATCATGGTCGGGCTCGCCTCTGCCAGCCTGGTGAGCGCGCTCGTGTTTCCCCAGGGCATCAGCGAACTGCTGCGCAATGCCGTGCGCAAGCGCTTTCGCGACTTTTCCCGCCTGCTTGCCAGCCTGGACCGCAAGAAACTCGCCGGCCCCGCCGCCCAGGCGGAAACCCTGCGCATGGTGGGCGACGTATTCGAGCTGGAAATATTCCATGCCTCCTCGTCCATGGAGAGCAGCCACTCGCGCGCCTACCGCGAGCAGCTCAACTTGCTGAACTCCGAGTTCATGACGGTCACCACCAGCCTGCACTCGTTCGAGCAATTGATGCGGCGCCTGCATGCAAGCGGCCACCCGCAGGTAGTGGACGGCCTGCTGGCATTGTTCGCCCCGATCCAGTCCGCCGTGTTGACCCGCGGGCACGAAGCGCGCGATGAACATGAGGCAAGACAGGTAGCGCTCACTATCGATGCATTGCTGCAGCGCTGGCCCATCCACCTTAACGAGGTGCAGTCCTCCCTGCCGGCCGCACTCGGCGAGAATGAAAAACTGGATTTCGCCACCGGTGCGGAGCTGGGCCTGCGCATCCTCTCGGAACTGCATGCCTACGTGCATACCTATGCCGGACTGAACAGGCCGGGGAAAGCAGGCACATTGAAGACCCGGCAGTCCCCGGGGCTGGGGATGCATTTCGACCCGCTGGCGGCCTTGCTGGCAGGAATACGCGGCGGCCTGGTGTTCGCGGTGATGTCCTTCCTCTGGATCGCCTGCGACCTGCGTTCGGGCATAGAGGCCATTACCATTGCCACCATCGCGAGCACGCTGTTCGCCTCGTCGCCTGCGCCGGGCAGGACGGTGCGCCAGTTCATCATCGGCGCATTGATCGGCACGGCGCTGCTTTACCTGTGCAACTTCCACCTGCTGACGCAGGCGCAGGGTTTCGCCATGCTGGCGCTGGCATTGTGCCCCGCAATCGCGATTGCGGCCTGGTTCACCACCAGGCCTGCCATCGCCGTGATCGGCTCCGGCATATTCATCGTGTTTTTCCTGCATATCGGCTTCAACAACGTATTTGCCGCCAACCCGGTCAATTTCATCAATGAAGCGATTGCCGACCTGCTTGCCATCATGCTCGCCGGCCTGTTTTACAGCCTGATCGACCTCACCAACAACCTGTGGTCGCGCACCCGCGTCGCCCAGGCGTTGCGAGAGCTGATCCAGGACGCCTGCGTGCAAACGCCGCCGCCGGCGCGCGTCAAGCTCGAGACCCATGCGCGCGAGCTGCTCCTGCGCATGGGGTCGGCACGGCGCGTTGCCGATGCCAAGGACAAGGAAGTGGTCGACTGGCTGTTTTCCACGCTGGAAATCAGCCAGGCCGTCATCGCACTGCGGACAGAATTGAACAGCACGGACGATCCTGCCATTCGCGGCTCGATAGACCACAGCCTGCTGCAATTGGCCAGGCTGTTCGAGCAGCCCAGCACTGCGTTGCGCCATACCGCCATCGCCTCGGTCGCCAACAGCATCGAACGCGTGCAATCCAGAACCGCGCTGACCGTATCCAACCAGGCACAGCTGCTCGCGATGCTGCATTTCATCCGCGGCGCACTGCTGGACAAGGACTCGGTGCTCACGCCCATCGCCCCGCTTGATGAAACGCCGGCGTCAGGAGCACCGCAACATGCCTAGGGAAATCGCCTTTCTCGACGCGCTGATGCCGACGTTGATGTTGGCCTTCCTGGTGGCATTGCTGCTGTATTGGCTGCTGGACACAGCCTTGGTGTGGCTGGGCGGCTACCAATTCATCTGGTACCGCGCGCTGTTCCGCCTGGGCCTGTTCGTCTGCCTGTTCTGCTCGCTCGGACTCCTGATTTACTGACAATGGAAAGCACATGAAAGACCTTTACAAGCACATCCTGCGCATTTCGCTCACCTTGGTCATCGTACTGGCGGCCGTGGTCCTGGGCCATTTGCTCTGGGTTCGCTATATGGACTCGCCATGGACGCGCGACGGCAGGGTACGCGCAGATGTCGTCAATATCGCCAGCGACGTATCGGGATTGGTCACCGAGGTAGTGGTGCGCGACAACCAGTTCGTGAAAAAAGGCGATCTATTGTTCCGTATCGACGCCGAGCGCTACCACCACACACTGGAAGAAGCGGAAGCCAGGCTGGAACAGCGCAAGATCAATCTCGCCCTCAAGCGCGGGCAATCGACGCGGCGCGCCATGCTGGACGACCAGGTGATCTCGCGCGAAGACCGCGAGGATTCCGACCTCATCACCTTGGCAGCCAAGGCGGACCTGGACCAGGCCCACGCCGAGCTCGGCCATGCGAAGCTCGACCTCAAGCGCACCGAGGTGCGGGCGCCTGTCGACGGCTGGGTATCCAACCTGCTGGTGCGGCCGGGAGACTATGCGCAGGCGGGCGAGGCCAAGCTCGCGCTGATCGACCAGAAATCCTACTGGGTCTACGGCTACTTCGAGGAGCACAAGCTCGCCCTCATCCATGTGAACGACCCGGCGGAAATCCGCATGCTGGGCACCGATTTCGTCCTGCACGGTCATGTCGAAAGCATCGCCCGCGGCATCACCGACCGCGACAACCCGACCGACGTGAGGCTGCTTGCCAATGTCAACCCGAGCTTCAACTGGGTGCGCCTCGCGCAACGCGTGCCGGTACGTATCCATATCGACGACGTCCCTGAAAACGCCGTGCTGGTCGCCGGCATGACCTGCTCGGTGATCGTGCATCCGGCCGCCCAAGCCACGAGAACAAGCGCAGGACCGCCTGCTTGATTTCTCCGACAACTAAACCCGGCATCGGCTGACTGCAACATGTCCTGATATCGCGCATACTGGTTCGACCTTAGTTCAAAGGAGAGCATCATGCCCGCAAAATCCAAGGCTCAGCAAATGGCCGCAGGCGCAGCGCTTTCGGCAAAGCGCGGTGAGGCCAGCAAGAAAGACCTGAAGGGTGCCTCGCGCAGCATGGTCAACAGCATGAGCGAGAAGGAGTTGGAAAAGCTCGCTTCCACCAAGCGTAAGGACAAGCCGTACAAGGTGGACAAGAACAAGCACCATTAAGCTATTTATTGAATGATCAAAAAGCCCGGCAAGGGATATTTTGGCTTGCCGGCGTTTTTATGTAGGACCCCGTTACCCTCCCTTGTAAGACAATTCCTACTTTGTATGAATTTACCGGTTTTTGCCGGAAATTCTCCCGATATTCGGCGATTTTGACGCCTGCAAACCCATCAGTTGCGCTACACTACCGCATCTTGAAATCTGCAGGATATGCACTCCATGACCGGTCAAGCCAATATCGATCAAGCCAGTTTCAAGCGCATCCTGCGCCGCAACATCATGCTGCCGCTCGGGGTCGGTATTGCAAGCGCAGCGCTCTTTGTCGTCCTCATCCTCAACTTGCTCGACTCCATGAACTGGGTGGAGCATACCGAACGCGTGATCGGCAAGGCCCAGGAAATATCCAAGCTCACGGTCGATATGGAAAGCGGGATGCGCGGTTACCTGCTTAGCAAAGATGATAATTTCCTTGCCCCTTACCTGCTCAGCAAGCCCAAGATCCAGGCTGAAATTTCGACATTGACGGTATTAGTCAGCGACAACCCAACCCAGATAGACCGCCTCAAGCGTACCCAAACCTATATCGACCAATGGGATGCCTACGCGAGCATCATGATCGACAAGCGGCGGGCAAACGAAGACTTTTTGTCCACCTTGCGTTTAGGCCATGGAAAACTGCAGTTCGACGAGATCCGCAACGAGCTTTCCAATTTTGTCATGGACGAGCAGCGCATGCTCAAGTACAGGAATGACAATGCACGCAAGACCATCGCCTTCTCGCTCACATCCTACCTGCTGTTCGTACTGGGACTGACCGGCTTTTTAGGCTATTTCGGGCGCCGCGAGCTGCTGAGCCTGTCGAACAACTATGAGGAAACCCTGCAGCGCCAGCAGGAACACGCGGACACCCAGCAACAGCAGGCCTGGCTGCGCACGGGCCAGACAGCCCTGGCCGAGCTGGGCATCGGGCAAATGGCGTTACCGCAACTCGGCCGCATCTCCCTCGACTTCCTGGCCAGCTATATCGGCGTGCAGGTGGGTGCGATATATGTACGCGATGACGATGGCGCGTTACGCCGCTTTGCAACATACGGCTTCAGCCCCGAACATGAGCAGCGCGACTCCGTATTGCGCGAACATCAAGGCCTGCTGGGCCAGGCCGTGGCAGAAAACCGCCTCATCGACCTCGACAGCCTGCCGCACGACTATATCAAGGTCAATTCGTCCCTGGGCGACGCAACGCCGCGCCATCTGGTCATCGTGCCGATCAACAACGACGGCCGCATCAATGGCGTGATTGAACTGGGCTTCATGCATAAGCCGGAACCGCTGACCATAGAATTCCTCTCTTTAATCTCAGGCAACCTCGGCATCGCCATCGAGGCGGCATTGTCGCGCCAGCGCCTGCAGGACCTGCTGGCTGAAACCCAGCAGCTCAACGAGGAACTGCAAGTGCAGCAAGAGGAACTGCGCACCAGCAATGAAGAACTGGAAGAGCAGTCCCGCGTGCTCGAGGAATCCCAAGCCACCCTGGAAAACCAGAAGGCCGAGCTGGAGCAGACCAACGACAAGCTGGCCGAGCAGGCGCTCAGGCTGGATGAAAAGAACGCTGCCCTGCAAGAGGCTCAAACCCAGTTGCAGGAAAGGGCAGAGGACCTCGAACGGGCGAGCCAGTATAAATCCGAGTTCCTGGCCAATATGTCGCACGAGCTGCGCACCCCGCTCAATAGCTCCCTCATCCTCGCCAAGCTGCTTGCCGACAACCGGGAAGGCAACCTCAGTGAAGAACAGGTGAAGTTTGCGCAAACCATTTATTCCGCGGGCAACGACCTGCTCAACCTGATCAACGATATCCTCGACATTTCCAAGGTTGAAGCGGGCAAGCTGGAATTGAAGCCGCAGGAACTCGCCCTCCAACACTTGGCGAGCTCGTTGGAGTCCGTGTTCGAGCCGCTGGCGCAGCAGAAAAAGCTCGCCTTCAAGATCGAGGTCGATCCGGAAACGCCGAACACGGTCTACACGGACCGCCAGCGCCTGGAACAGATACTGAAGAACCTGTTGTCGAATGCCATCAAATTCACCGACCGCGGCAATATTTCCCTGCGCATCTCGGCCAATGAGTACGACCAGGTCAGCTTCACGGTAAAAGACTCCGGCATCGGCATAGACCCGAGCATGCACGAGGCCATCTTCGCGCCTTTCCGCCAGGTGGACGGGACTTCCAGCCGCCGCTATGGCGGCACCGGCCTCGGCCTGTCGATTTCGCGCAACCTGGCCGCCTTGCTGGGCGGCTCCATCAGCGTGGAAAGCGCCCGCGGCGAAGGCAGCAGCTTCACCTTGCTGGTACCGCGGGAATGGCAATCCAACGCCATCTTGCTGCCGCCGGAACCTGCGCCATCCCATACGGCCGAACCCGCGCAACAGCAGGAACCCCCTGCCAAGCAGTTCACCGGCCCGGCATTCCCTGATGACCGCGAGCAAGCCCAGGATTCGCAGCGCCTGGTGCTGGTGATCGAGGATGAACCCGCATTTGCGCGCATCCTCTTCGACCTCGCGCACGAAATGGGCTACCAATGCCTAGTGGCCCACGCCGCCGACGAAGGCCTGCACCTCGCGGCAGAGTACCAGCCGCAGGCGATCCTGCTGGATATTCGCCTGCCGGACGAATCGGGGCTCAGCGTGCTGCAAACCCTGAAAAACAACACCCGCACCCGCCATATCCCCGTGCATGTGGTTTCCAGCGAGGACCATACCGAAGCCGCGCTCCACCTGGGCGCGATCGGCTACGCGCTCAAGCCCACGACGCTGGAAGAGCTGAAGCAGGTGTTTGCGCGCCTTGAGGAAAAACTGTCGCAGAAAATCAAGCGCGTGTTGCTGGTGGAAGATGACGCGCGCCAGCGCGAGAGCGTGCACCAGCTGATCGCCGACGACGACGTGGAAATCGTCGCGGTGGAATTCGGCGAGCAGGCGCTGGAGCAATTGCGCAGCAATATCTTCGACTGCATGATCATCGACCTCAAGCTGCCGGACATGCAGGGCAGCGAGCTGTTGCAGCGCATGTCCAGCGAGGACATCTGCGCCTTCCCGCCCGTCATCGTCTACACCGGCCGCAACCTCAGCCGTGATGAAGAGGCGGAACTGCTGAAGTATTCGCGCTCCATCATCATCAAGGGTGCGCGCTCGCCCGAGCGCCTGCTGGACGAGGTCACCCTGTTCCTGCACAAGGTCGAATCCGAGCTTTCCAGCGAACGCCAGCGCATGCTGCAAGCCTTGCGCAGCCGGGAACGCGTGTTTGACGGCCGCCATATCCTGCTGGTGGATGACGACGTGCGCAACGTCTTCGCCCTGACCAGCGCGCTGGAGCAGAAGGGCATGAAGGTGGAAGTGGCGCGCAACGGCCTCGAGGCCATCGACAAGCTGAACCAGATTCCCGACATCAACCTGGTGCTGATGGACGTCATGATGCCGGAAATGGACGGCCTGGAAGCCACGCGCCGCATTCGCGCCGACGGCCGCTTCGAGCGTCTGCCCATCATCGCCATCACCGCCAAGGCGATGAAGGACGACCAGGAGCAATGCATGAAGGCGGGCATGAACGACTACCTCGCCAAGCCTATCGAGCTTTCGCGCCTGTATTCATTGCTGCGCGTCTGGCTGCCGGCCGGGCTCAACCATATCGAGTAAAACGCGATGCAACAAAAGCCTGGACACCCCCCGGAACAGCCGCACGCTCACATGAGCACGCTGGATATCGAGCTGCGCTTGCTGGCGGAGGCGATCTACCTGCGCTACAACTACGATTTCCGCGATTACACCGGCTCGTCGCAAAAGCGGCGCGTAGTACAGGCCGTGCGCGCCTTCGCCTGCAAATCCGTCTCGGAGCTGCAGGCGCGCATCCTGCATGACGCCGACCTGTTCATGCAATTGCTGCAATTCCTCACCATCCCGGTGAGCGAGATGTTCCGCGACCCCGGCTATTACGCCAGCCTGCGCGAGGAAGTCCTGCCCATACTCAGGACCTACCCTTCCCTCAAGATCTGGGTCGCGGGATGCAGCACCGGGGAGGAGGTCTATTCCCTGGCCATCCTGCTGCGCGAGGAAGGCCTGCTGGAACGCACCATCATCTATGCCACGGACATCAACCCGGTTTCGCTGGACAAGGCGCGCAAGGGCGTTTTCCCGTTGTCGCGCATGCAGCTTTACACCAAGAACTATCAGGAGGCAGGCGGGAGGCAGGCGTTTTCCGACTACTATACGGCGGCCTACAATGCAGCGCTATTCGATCGCTCGTTGTGTGAAAACGTCACCTTCGCGGACCACAGCCTCGCCACCGACAGCGTGTTCTCGGAAACGCACCTGATCTCCTGCCGCAACGTGCTGATTTACTTCAACCGCAAGCTGCAGGACCGTGCGCTCGGGCTGTTCCATGAATCGTTGTGCCATCGAGGCTTCCTGGGCCTGGGCAGCAAGGAAAGCATCGATTTCTCCGATTACAGCCAGCATTTTGAAGCCGTGCAGAAACGTGAACGTATTTTCCGCAAGATAGGATGATGCAGAAAAAACTCACTCAATCCTTGAAGCAGCGCACGATCCAGGCGGTCGTCGTCGGCGCTTCCGCAGGCGGCGTCGACGCCATGCTGAAACTCTTCCATCGATTGCCGATGCGCTACCCCATTCCCATCGTCGCCCTGCTGCATATGCAGAACCTGCGCGAAAGCAAACTGGCGGAGCTGTTCCAGCACCATCTCAGCCTGCCGGTGAAGGAGGCCGAAGACAAGGAAGAGATTGCTCCCGGCACCCTGTACTTCGCCCCGCCAGGCTACCACCTGTCGATCGAGCACAACCTGCAGTTCTCGCTGAGCTGCGAAGCGCCATTGCACTTTTCGCGGCCGGCCATCGATATCCTGATGGAATCTGCCGCAGACGCCTATGAAGCCGCCCTGCTGGGCATCCTGCTCACGGGCGCGAACCAGGACGGTGCCGCCGGCCTGCAGGCAGTCAAGCAAGCCGGCGGCCTCAGTGTCGTGCAGGATCCGGATGAAGCGGAAATAGATTACATGCCGCGCGCAGCCATCAGTCTGCAAAAGCCCGACTTGATACTGCGCCTGTCGGATATCGAACAACTATTGATCACACTGGGGGAAAGACATGTCCACTAATACAGAGCTGCTGCCCAGCAAGTTGCTGATTGTGGATGACTTGGCAGAAAACCTGCAGGCGCTCGCTGCCATCATCCGTGGTGAGGACCGTGTCATTTATGAGGCACGATCGGGAGAAGAAGCCTTGGCGCTGATGCTGGAGCACGACTTCGCCCTGGCGATCCTCGATGTGCAGATGCCGGGCATGGATGGTTTCGAGCTTGCCAACTTCATGCGCGGCACGGCCAAGACACGCGACATCCCCATCGTCTTCGTCACCGCGGCCGCCACTGAGTCCAACTTCGATTTCCGCGGCTATGCCACCGGCGCCGTCGATTTCCTCCACAAGCCGCTCGACATCGGCGCCGTCAAGAGCAAGGTCAACGTCTTCGTCGCGCTGCACCAACAACGCATGGAAATCCAGCGGCAGGTCGCCGAGCTGGAAGCCAGCAGGAAAAAACAGGAATCGCTGCTGGCGGAACTGCGCCACACGCAAGCCGAGCTGGAGAAATCCATCACCGTCCGCGACAACTTCATCTCCATGGTCGCGCACGAACTGCGCACGCCCCTCAACACCCTGTTCCTGGATGTGCAGGTGCGCACCTTGCAGCTGGAGCGCGACAACCTCGCCGCCTTCACCCAGCCGGAACTGCAAAAGATGACGGAACGCGACCGCCGGCAGATCAAGAACATGATCCGCCTGATCGACGACATGCTGGACCTCACACGCATCTCCAGCGGCAAATTGTCCGTGCGCCCGATCAGCACCAACCTGACCGAACTGCTGCAACGCCTGGTGCACGACCTGACGCCGCAGGCAAAGACGCTGGGCTATACCCTCGAGCTGGACGCGGAAGAACAGATCCACGGCGAATGGGACGCTTTCCGCCTGGAGCAGATCATTGCCAACCTGCTCACCAACGCCATGCGCTATGGCAATGCAAAACCCATCCATATCTCGCTGCAACAGCAAGCAGGCCATGCCTTGATTGCCGTCAAGGACCAGGGATTGGGCATCTCGCCCGAAGACCAGGCCCGCATCTTCCTCGCCTTCGAGCGCTGCCAGGGCAACCAGGTGAGCGCGGGGCTTGGGTTGGGACTCTATATTGCACAGCAACTGGCAGAAGCGCACCAGGGCAGGATCACGGTGCAAAGCACTCTCGGCGAAGGCTCCACGTTCACGCTGCATCTGCCGCTGCAAATCCAGCAAACGGCGCACCACGCTTAAACACAGAAAGTCCGCGATGGCTGCGTGCGGAATATTAAGTCCCGGCAGCAGGTGCGTGGATCGGCACCTGCTTACAAGCCAAACATATGCGTTACAAGAACATTCCGCCGGATGCCTCGATGCGCTGGCCGTTGACCCAACCGCTCTCTTCCGACAGCAACACCGCCACCAACCCTCCAATGTCGTCAGGCAGGCCTACGCGTCCCAATGCCGTCTGCTCGGCTACGAAACGGTTGATATCCTCATTGTCGCGCACCGCGCCGCCGCCAAAGTCGGTCTCTATGGCCCCGGGCGCCAGCACGTTAACCCGGATGCCGCGCGAGCCCAGCTCCCTGGCAAGATACTTGGTCAGCACCTCGATCCCGCCCTTCATTGCGGCGTAGGCGGCATAGCCCGGTAGCGAGAAGCGCGTGAGGCCGCTGGAGACGTTGAGGATGTGCCCGCCGTCCCGCATCAAGGGCAGCAATGCCTGGGTGAGGAAAAACACGCCTTTGAAATGAATATTCACCAGTTCGTCAAACTGCTGCTCCGTGGTCTCGATGATCGGGCTATGAATGCCTATGCCGGCGTTATTGACGAGGAAATCGAAATCCTGCCTGCCCCATTGCTGCAACAGTGGGCGCACGCTCCCGGCAAAAGCCGCAAAGCTGCTGCTGTCGCCCACGTCCAGCTGCAAGGCGGCGGCTTTCGCCCCCAATTGCCCAATCTCGGCGACCACCGCGTCTGCCTGTTCCCTGCCGTTGCGGTAGGTGATGATACTGTCCACGCCCTTGCGCGCGAGGTGGAGGGCCATGTTGCGCCCCAGTCCGCGGTTGCCGCCGGTGATAATCGCGATCTTGCCCATGATGCTGCCTCCTTGGTAAATGAATGTGGACACAGTCTATTGCGATAACAAATCGTGATAAATACTAAACAAATGATTACACTGTTCAAATAATTTGAACAAAATGGAAATCACTTTATGGACAAGCTGCATGCCATGACGGTGTTTGCGCGCGTTGCGGAACTCTCGAGCTTCACCCAGGCCGCCATCAGCCTCGGCCTGCCCAAGGGCAGTATCTCGATGGCGGTGCAGAACCTCGAAGCCCACCTAGGGACCAGGCTGCTGCAACGCACCACGCGCAAGGTGGTACTCACCCATGACGGCCAATTGTTCTACCAGCGCTGCAAGGATTTGCTGACCGACGTGGACGAGCTGGAATCCATGTTCCTGCTCGACGAAAAAGGCATTCAAGGGCGCATCCGCGTGGATGTGCCGCTTGCCGTCGCACGCGAAGTGCTGATACCGCACTTGCCTGCGTTCCTGCAGCAGCATCCCGGCATCAAGATCGAGCTCAGCAGCACCGACCGCCGGGTAGACCTGGTAGCGGAAGGCTTCGATTGCGTGCTGCGCGTCGGCAGCCTGGGGGATTCCGGGCTGGTCGCGCGCCAGATCGGCATTCACCCCATCGTCAACTGCGCCAGCCCGGCATATCTGCAGCGGCACGGCATGCCGCTGTCATTGGACGGCCTGGAACGGCACTTCATGGTGCATTACGCGCAGGTGCTGGGTTCGGAGGAAGCGTACTGGGAATACGTGCAGGGAAACGACGCCAAACGCATGAAGATGCAATCCATCATCACGGTGAACAACAGCGATGCGTATACCCAGGCCTGCCTGGCCGGGCTGGGCATCATCCAGGTGCCGCAGGCGGCAGCCAAGACTCATATCCAGCATGGCAGGCTGGTCGAACTGCTGCCGGAATACCGCGCAGCGCCGATGCCAGTCTCCATGCTATACCCGAACCGGCGCCACCAACCGCGCCGGGTCCGCGTATTCATGGACTGGCTGGCGAGCCGGTTACAAGACTACCTTGCCTGATTCAATTGCTCGCCAGGCATGAGGCGAGGTAATTACGCCGCGTATCCCCGTCCAGGTTCATCGCCGTGGCACTGATCTGGCACTGTTTGCGGACCTGGTGTGCCGCCTCGCTCGCATAGGTTTTCGACAGCACGCAATTGTTGAGGTAGTGCTCACGCACGTGCCCATCAAGATTCATGGCGGTCGCATTCACATGACAAGCCTTCATGACCTGGAACTCATCTTCTGCCACTGATTTGGCGATGGCAGGCATGGTGGCAAAGAGGGACAAGGATAGGATAGCCAGGGTTTTCATCATGCTTTCTCCATAGTGTTGAATCATATCGCCGACAAGTCTGGCGCCTGTCTTGGTATCTATTCTCAGGGCGGTACACGCCAGAACGATATTACGCCTTTTGCGCTTGCCCGGCACCAATGAATTTAGTACCGTAGGCCGCATCATTTCCACATGCCTGAGACCGACAATGACAGTATTAGATCCCGTGACCCATCCGCATTCCGAGTCGCTCCCTGCCGCCTGGGCGGAAGCGATTCCTGAATTGCAAGCGCTGTACAACAGCATCAGCGCCAGCCTGGAGACGGTGGAGGATGTACGCCCGCGCCGGGGATTGTGGTTCGAGGCATTGCGCCAGGTCGAGCCGGCAAAGGCGAGGGTGGTATTGCTGGGACAGGACCCTTACCATGGCGAGGACCGCGGCATCCAGCAAGCCCATGGTTTGTCGTTTTCCGTACCGGAAGGGGTCAGGCCGCCGCCATCATTGCGCAATATGATCAAGGAGATGCAAACGGACGTGGGCCAGACCCTGTCGAGCGGCAACCTGATGCCGTGGGCGAAGCAAGGGGTTCTGCTGCTCAACGCCTCGCTCACCACGCGCGGCGGCGTTGCGGGCGCCCATAGCAGGATATGGCAGGCGTTCACCCACGCCGTCATCCACTACCTGGGCCAGCGCGAGACGCCGCTGGTGTTCATCCTCTGGGGGAGCCATGCGCAACAATTCCGTCCGTTGATCGCTCCCCAGCATCATGTCATCAGCTCGGCGCACCCTTCTCCGCTGTCCGCCCATCGCGGATTCTTCGGCAGCCAACCCTATTCCAGGGTCAATGCTGCATTGCGCAATTTTGGGCTGGGCGAGGTGCAGTGGGGAGAGCCGATAGCCCGCTGAACCGCACTGTCCAGCCCCGGCGTTACCTTGCCAGCAGGTCTATCGCCGTCAGGATGACATAGGTGGTAGGATCGTAAACCACGTTATAACCCTGGTAGTAGCCGATCACATATCCTGGCGGCGGCGGTGGCAACGTGCGCAGCACATGGACCGGTACGGGAGTGATATAGGGACGATACGCGGGCAGAACGGCGTAGCCGGCGCGGAAATCCGGCCTGTGGTCCCACCTGACCCCGCGCAGGCTGCGCTGGTATTGCGTATACAGCCTTGCCCTGTCCTGGTCGCGGAATTGATAGTGCACGTTCTGCTGCACAATCACGGGACGCGCACCGCGATCCCAACGCCTGTCTTGCTGCCGGTACTGCCGGTCGCCATGACCACGGTCATGGCCTCTATCCCAGCGCTGCTCCTGACGCTGCCCCCGATCATGCCTGTCGTCCCGGTCCGCATAGGCGGCCGCCTGGCCGAGCATGCTGGCAATCAATACCATGCCAAGGGCTGACCAAAGTCTGTTTTTATTCACCTGTTTCATACTGTCCTCCTGATCCTGCGTTCTCGAACGCGCTGTCTATCCCCGATACATGCAAACAACTTGAAAATGTTCTATTCCCGGTAATCCGGCGGTACGCCTGCCGACAACGGCTCGCCGCGATATCCCGGCGGCGGGGGCGGAGGCGGCACGCTGCGGCGCACAGGGGCCGCCTGCTCGCGAACCTGGGCCAGCCTGCCCGACACCGCCACCTTGTGCCCCTTGGCGTACATGCATTGCGTATAGGCATTGTCGTAACGCGCTTGGGAAGCCTGGTAGGAGTCCGCCGCCATGCCGGTACCGGCCATGGTGCCGACCAGCAAGCCGGAACCCGCGCCGACGGCAGCCCCTTCATGCCCGCCGACCGCGGCGCCGAGCAAACCGCCCACCACCGTGCCCACTGCGGCACTCGTCACTGCGCTATCCTGGGCCGCGGTCTTGGCAGAGCCGCTTTGCTCCAGGCCGAACTGGCGGCAAATGCCGTCGTCATAGCGGAATTGGTCGAAACTCTTGGTGCTGCCCGGCAGGGCCATGCGGCTCGGGCCGTCCGGGGGCAAGGTGGCGCAGGCGCTCAACAACAGCAACGGAATCAATGCGGCAACGCGTTTCATGATGCTTCCTTCCATTACCGTGCCGGCTGCGGCGCAACCTTTTGCCAGCCCGCAGGGCATTCCTTCACGTAGGGGTAGTAACCTTCCGGCTGCTTGCAGTAATACCAATACCCGCTATCCGCCGCCTCGGGCGCGGCGCTTTGCTGCGGAACCTGCTCGATGTAGACCGGCGGCGGCACGGGCGCCGGCGCGGGGGCGACGATCACGGGCGGGTAATAGGGATAGGTAGGCACTGCGTAGTAGGGGCGCGGATAATAAGGCCCCCAGCCGGGACCATAGAAACCTGGGCCAAAATAAAACCCGATATTGGGGCCGCCGCCATGACGGTGCCCGCCCCGCCATGGGTCAGCCTGGGCACTCACGCTCATCAGCAAGCTGCCGGTCAGTGCAAGAAGTATCATCGACCGTTTAGAGATTGCCACCATACACCTCGATTCGTCCCTTGTTTGGAAAGTAAACGTAAGACTGGCAAGGCTGAGCCTAAGTTTGTAGGGCCAGTGTAAAGTTAGGTAATTCTGGGTAAACAATCCTCTGAGAGCCATCGCAGCCAGCATGCCCTTTCTCAGTCGACCGACTGCCGGATTGGGCAGGCAAAGAGAATAACCACAGGCTGAGAAAAACTACCGGTTCCCCGTGTCATAAAATTGCAACACAGTTGCTCCACGCCACGCATTGGGCTAGAATCCACATTCGTTAACCTCTGCAACTGTGGTGCACATCATCCGCCTCACCGATCCAAAATTCCTTAGCTGGGACAAATTCGGCAATTTCGTCTCGCTGCTTTGCCTGATCCACTGTACCGTGCTGCCCTTGATCGCCATGATCCTGCCGCTTTCCGTGTTCCTCGATGAGGCTGTGCACGTCTGGCTGTTCATTGCCCTGCTGCCCGCAGCCATTTTCGGCGCATGGTCGGGTTTGCGCCATCACGGCGATGGCAAGCCCAGCCTGTTGCTGGCCGCCGGGCTGGCCTTGGTAGGCGCCGCCGCATTCGTGCCCATGAACACCGCTGCCGAAATCGCACTGACGATACCGGGCAGTTTGCTTCTGATCGCAGGCCATACCCTCAACCGCCGTCTCAAGCTCATTTCCCACCTCGCCGGCACAAGCCCGGCAAACCCATAAAAACCATCACAATTTCCAAAATTCCCGGAACTTTGGCTTTGAAGGTTTTTCCATAAAGGTCTATAGTCTGGCTTGGGAGCCGTTTTACAGAGTTGTATATTTACCGAGTTATATATGCTCGCGCGTTGGTTTTGGCTCTCGTTTCTATCCACCCTAATTAACAAGAAGCAATCATCATGAGTACAAATACCGCAGATATTGGCCTCATTGGTTTGGCAGTCATGGGGCAGAACCTAGCACTCAACATCGCAGATCACGGCTACACGATCTCCGTTTATAACCGCGACCCGGAAAAAACACGCAAATTCATCGCCCACTGCAAGGACAACGAGCCTTCCGCCGGCAACCTCAAGGGCTTTGAAGACCTCGCCACCTTCGTATTGAGCATCAAGCGTCCCCGCAAGATCGTATTGCTGGTGAAAGCCGGCAGCGCAACCGACGTCACCATCAATGCGTTGATCCCGTTCCTGGAGGAAGGCGACATCATCATCGATGGCGGCAATGCACTCTGGACGGATACCATCCGCCGCGAGAAGGAACTCAAGGCCAAGGGACTCGAATTCATCGGCTCGGGCGTATCGGGCGGCGAGACCGGCGCGCGCTTCGGCCCGTCGCTCATGCCCAGCGGCACACGCAAGGCATGGTCGTCCCTGGAGCCGATCTGGCGCGACATCGCCGCCAAGGTGGACCCGCGCACCGGCAAGCCCATCGAGGGCGCCGAGCCGGGCAAGCCGTTGCAAGGCGGCTTCTCCTGCGCCGAGTACATCGGCCCAGACGGCGCGGGACATTACGTCAAGATGGTGCACAACGGCATCGAATACATCGACATGCAGCTGATCTGCGAAGCCTATTGGCTCATGAAGAACCTGCTCGGCATGCGAGCGGACGAAATCGGCAAGGTATTCGAGGAATGGAACAAGGGCGAGCTGTCGAGCTTCCTGATCGAGATCACCGGGGACATCCTGCAGCAGAAGGACCCTGCCGGCGACGGCTTCCTCGTGGACAAGATCATGGATGCCGCAGGGCAGAAGGGCACCGGTCAATGGACCGCCGCCAACGCGCTTGAACTGGGCTCCCCGGCCAATGCGATCGCCGCTGCCGTGTTCGCGCGCGCGTTGTCGACAGTCAAGGATGAACGCGTCGAAGCCAGCGGCATCCTCAAGGGGCCTGCAATCAAGCTGGAATCCGACCGCGAGAAGCTGATCGAGGCGATCCGCAATGCCTTGTATTGCTCCAAGATATGCGCCTACGCCCAGGGCTTCCAATTGATGGACAAGGCCCAGGTCGCCTACAACTGGAAGCTCAACTTCGGCGAGATTGCGCAAATCTGGCGTGGCGGCTGCATCATCCGCGCCCGTTTCCTGCAGAAGATCACCGATGCCTATGCGCTGGATTCACGCCTGAAGAACCTGATGCTGGACCCTTACTTCACCGAGGCGCTCGATGAAGGACAGGAAAGCTGGCGGGAAGTGGTATCGCTTGCGGTACGCAACGGCATCCCGGCCCAGGCGTTCTGCGCAGCGCTGTCCTATTACGACGGCTACCGCAGCGCGTCGCTACCGGCCAACCTGCTGCAAGCGCAACGCGACTACTTCGGCGCCCATACCTACGAACGCACGGACCAGCCACGCGGCGAATTCTTCCACACCGACTGGCCTGAACCGGGACGTCCTCAGTTAAAGGTATAAACGTGACTTAAGGCGGGAAGTTTCAGTTCCCGCCTTTCAATGCCGCGGCAATCGCCCGCAGTTCCGCCTTGGGGTCTGCATACTCCTCATATTCGTGCGGAGTCCGCCGGTACCAATAGCGGCTGTTCCACTCGTCGCCCTCGATCTTGTGCAATACGGCATGGATCCAATGCGCAACCACGTCGTTGGAATCCTGCGCAATCTCATGGGCAGCATCCCAATCGTCATTCAACGCCAGCTCCACGGCTTGTAGCAATGACTGCTGCATAACATCATCCCCCGTCAATCAACGACTGTATTTATGTGGATTTTGCAGGCCGGATACCAATTCCTGCAAGGGTTTAAAGCCTTGATCCCCGCGTTGCATGCTTTTCAACGCCGACCCGTATATGCATTCATCGGTTGGCACGGCACCGGTTTTCGGATCACATCATTGTCATACTGTCGAGGGATGATGGCGAGGAATTTCATGAATCAGGAAACCGCCATGCAACTCCTCAGCCAGCCCCTGCTGCGCCTAGCCAACGCCCTGGCGCTGGGCGTCATTTACGTGCAGCATACCTTGATGGACATTGTGGAAGAATTGTCTTAGTCAACAATTGTCACTTCACCGCTCCACAGCGACCCCGTGGGCGGAATTGGCAGTAAGATAGGCATTGCAGTTCCCGACAAGCCAGGACTTGGCTCAACCATCCGACGAGGAGACCTTTGCAATGAAACCGCTCATCAGCGCCCTGTTGTTATCCATCCTCTGTATCAGCACCGCCCAGGCCAACCCGCAGCAGGACAAGATGAAGTCCTGCAATGCCGAGGCTGCCGCCAAGAGCCTGAGCGGTGACGCCCGCAAGGACTTCATGAAATCGTGCCTGTCCGCCACCGCCGATACGCCGGCCAACACCCAGCAGGAGCGCATGAAGTCATGCAACGCCTCCGCTGGCGAAAAGAACCTCAAGGGCGACGAACGTAAGGCGTTCATGAAGAACTGTCTGTCCGGAACGCCTGAGCTAGCCGGCAATTCCCAGCAGCAGAAAATGAAGAGCTGCAATACCGAGGCAGGCAAGAAAAACCTGAGCGGCGACGCTCGCAAGGATTTCATGAAGAGCTGCCTGTCCACCAACTAACCCGCCATCCAGCCAGCCCCGGCGCCTGTTCAATGCCGTTTCCGGGGCTGGCCTGCCTGATTTGCCCCGCATCCGCTTGATATCCCTGCATGAATTGCGCCTGGCGCGATAGAATATAGGCAGCCATTGATAATTTATTTTGTGGGAGGAGCCACGTAATGCTGATTCAAAGCCATATCGTCGACCTGGAAACCCCAACCGGCATCATGCGCACCTTTGTGCATCGTCCTGCCGGCGAAGGCCGATTCCCTGCGATCCTGTTCTACTCCGAGATATTCCAGCAGACCGGCCCGATCGAGCGTGCCGCACGCTTCCTGGCAGGCCACGGCTACGCTGTGCTGGTGCCGGAAGTCTTCCACGAACTCAACCCGATCGGCACCGTGCTCGCCTACGACGATGCGGGCCGCGACAAGGGCAATGCCGACAAGTCGACCAAGGACGTGCAGGGCTACGACAGCGACAACCGTGCCATGATCGAATGGGTACAAACCCAGCCATGGTTCAACGGCAACATCGGTGCCGCAGGTTTCTGTATTGGTGGCCATCTTGCATTCCGCGCCGCCCTGCAACCTGAGGTCAAGGCCACCGCCTGCTTCTACGCGACCGACCTGCATACCCAGGTCATCCCCAACAAGCCGGGCCAGCACAGCATGGAGCGCCTGGCCGACATCAAGGGCGAGCTGCTCATGATCTGGGGCAAACAGGACAACCACATCCCCACCGCAGGCCGCGTGCAGGTTTACCAACAATTGACGGACGCAGGCCTCAGCTTCACCTGGCACGAGTTCAACGGCCAGCACGCCTTCATGCGCGACGAGGGCGAGCGCTATGATCCACAGCTCGCCGCCACAGGCTACCAGCTGGCCTTGCAGCTGTTCAGCAATACGCTGTAAGCAAAACTCAAAACCGCAGCTTCATACCTGCGGTTTTTTATTATCTGCATTTTCCAATTTGATCATCGTCTCTAACCCCGACAAGCTGCATATTCGAATCCCATACTTGCGGCCATTTGCAAATCGATAACTGATAAAATCAAACAAAAATTAAGGCTTAACCAAGGGAGAAACAGATTGGCAAGAATGTGGATGATACGGGGAGATGGCGGAAGCCTTTACGAGGCCTTCAGAGAAAACAATATCGCCGCAATCGGTTGGAGCCAATTCGCACAGCATGCAAAACCCGGCATTTCCCGCAAGCAATTAATTGCCCTCTACGAACAAATAGAGCCTCACGCAAAACCAGGCACCATTATTTCTGGCGCATCGCAGGTCTGGCGATTTGTGAATGAAATCAGTGTCGATGATTGGGTTATTACCTACTCTCCTATCAATCGTACTTATCTGGTCGGCAAAATTCTCAGTCAGTCTGAATATCACCAGGACTTAGCAGATCAAGGCATGGCTCTTGTGCGGCAGGTAAAATGGCAAGCTCAAGAGTTGGCCCGTGATGATTTAAGCACCCCCAGTAAAAACAGCCTCGGCTCGACCATGACTGTTTTTGAAGTTCCTGCAATAGTGATAAATGAAATCCTCGGAATATTGCAAGGCACATCTCAACCCACCGAAGCTGCAACAGATGACATCATTGATGACCCGCTTGCAGATATTGA
Source organism: Methylobacillus draconifructus (assembly GCF_045984355.1). Lineage (NCBI taxonomy): Bacteria > Pseudomonadati > Pseudomonadota > Betaproteobacteria > Nitrosomonadales > Methylophilaceae > Methylobacillus > Methylobacillus draconifructus. The sequence goes on from NZ_JBJQII010000001.1 coordinate 577,772, forward strand.
CTCCCAAGCCCTTGAGCGAATCAAAGACCTGGTCAACAAGCTGGATTGGGATGAAATGCAACAACTCGTTGCAGGCATCCTGCGCGCCATGGGCTACAAGACCCAAATATCCCCTCCCGGCTCGGATCGAGGCAAGGATATCGTCGCCTCACCAGACGGTTTTGGTTTCGAGCACCCGCGCATCGTCGTAGAGGTCAAACACCAAAAAGGACAAATAGGCAGCCAGGACATTCGCAGCTTTCTGGGAGGCCGCCATAAAGATGATCGTGGGTTGTACGTCAGCACAGGCGGATTTACCAAAGATGCCCAATACGAAGCCGACCGTGCCTCCATCCCGCTAGCGATGTGGACGCTGGATCATGTGGTACGCGGCCTGATCGAGCACTACGACGGTACCGACGCCGAAACCAAACGAATCGTGCCGCTCAAGCGGCTGTACTGGCCAGCTTGAACTTGCCGAGAAAACACTTCGCGAATGCCAGGACACAACCAGTGCTAGCGAACTTATGTATTTTGGAACAAGAAGATTTTTGATGAATGTCCATACACACGAAGCACTGAAAAGCACCATCTGGGAGATCGCCAACCGACTGCGCGGCCCCTACCGGCCACCTCAATATCGTCTGGTCATGTTGCCGATGGTGGTGTTGCGCCGCCTGGATTGCGTGCTGGAGCCAACCAAGGACAAGGTACTCAAACAATACGAAAAGCTGACGGCACAGAACATGCCGGAAAGTGCGATGGAGCGCTTGCTTGGCCGCGCAGCGGACCCCCACCGCAATCATCCGCTCTACAACACCAGTCCATTCACCTTCGAGCGGTTGCTGGGCGACTCGGAGAATATTGCACCGAACCTCGTCTCCTACATCAACGGCTTCTCCCCCACGGCGAGAACCATCTTCGAGCGGTTCAAGTTCACCGACCAGATCGAAAAGCTCGATGCCAGCAACCGGCTGTTCACCATCGTCAAGGCTATGGCCGATGTGGACCTGCATCCTGACCGCATTGACAACCTGCAAATGGGCTACCTGTTCGAGCATCTGGTGATGCGCTTCAACGAACAGGCCAACGAAGAAGCGGGCGATCATTTCACTCCGCGTGAAGTCATCCGCCTGATGGCGAATCTCGTCTATACGGGTGAGAAGGACGTCTACACCCCGGGCATCTTCCGCACCATCTACGATCCGGCCTGCGGTACCGGCGGCATGTTGTCGGAATCGGAAAAGTTCATTCTGGATCAGAACAGCAGCGCTAACCTGCGACTCTACGGTCAGGAATACAACGACGAATCCTGGGCCATCTGCTGCTCGGACATGCTGATCAAGGACGAGGACACCAGCAGCATCGTGCTCGGTGATACCTTGGGCGACGGCAAAACCCGCGACGGCTTCGAAGGCGAGAAATTCCACTACATGCTGGCCAATCCACCGTTTGGGGTGGAATGGAAGGATCAGAAGACGTTCGTTGAACGCGAACACAGGGAAATGGGTTTCTCCGGCCGTTTCGGCGCCGGGTTGCCCGCCATCAACGACGGTTCGTTGCTGTTCCTGCAACACATGATCGCCAAGATGCATCCCTACACGGCCGGGGATGAAAACGCTGTCGGCTCCAAGATCGCCATCGTCTTCAACGGCTCGCCGCTATTCTCTGGCGATGCAGGATCGGGGCCATCGAATATCCGCCGCTGGATTATCGAGAATGATTGGCTCGATGCCATCGTCGCTCTGCCTGATCAACTGTTCTATAACACCGGCATCTACACCTATGTCTGGCTGGTCACCAACCGCAAGGCGCCCGAGCGGCGCGGCAAGGTGCAGTTGATCGACGGCACACGGTTTTGTCAGCGCATGAAGAAAAGCCTCAACAACAAGCGCCACGAAATCACCGAAGATCAGATACGCGAACTGACTCGCCTCTACGGCAATTTCCGGGATGGCGAGACGGCAGAGGTCGTGATTGATCACAAGACTGGAGAGAAGGAAACCCGCGTCGTCTCCCGCATCTTCGAGAACCGCGAGTTCGGTTTCCTCAAGGTGACGGTGGAACGCCCTCTGCGCATGAACTTCGAGGCCAGCGCCGAGCGCATTGCGAGGCTGGACGCGCAATCCACCTTCGCCAACCTGGCGACCTCCAAGAAGCGCAAAGACGACCAGGCCGCCGCACGCGAGATCGAGGAAGGCCGCGAGCAGCAAGACGCCATCCGCAACCTGCTGGCCAGACTGGAGGCCAAAGGCCGCTATAGGGATCGCAAGGCGTTCGAAGCCGATCTGGACAGAGCCGCCAAAGCCGCTGGGGTGAAACTGGCGGGCCCCATCAAGAAGGCCATCTTCGCCGCACTGGGCGAGCGCGACCCGGAGGCTGAGATCTGCCGTGACGCCAAGGGCAGGCCGGAGCCGGACAGCGAACTGCGCGACACCGAGAACATTCCGCTGCCTGCAGGCACCATACTCCCACTGCCGATGGACTTTGGCCCGGACAAGCCCAATGACCGGTTGATCGAGACTTTTCGCGATGTGATCGACGCCTACATGGCGAAGGAAGTGCTGCCCCATGTGCCGGATGCCTGGGTCGATTACGATAAGACCAAGGTCGGTTACGAAATTCCGATCAACCGGTATTTCTACGTCTACAAGCCGCCGCGCCCCTTGCCAGAGATCGAGGCTGACATCCGGCAACTGGAAGGCGAGATTGCCAATTTGCTCAGAGGACTGCTGGCATGAGCAAGAGGGAGATTGTTCCTGCCACGCAAGGCGAACTGCTGATTTATCCGGCCGGAGGCAAAGCGGGAGGCATCCGTGTGCTGCTGGCCGGTGAAACAGTCTGGCTGACCCAGGCCCAGATTGCCGAGCTTTACCAGACCACGCCGCAGAACATCACCCAGCACCTCAAGGCCATCTACGCCGAAGGCGAACTGGAGGAGGCGGCAACCTGTAAGCCGTACTTACAAGTTCGCCAAGAGGGCGGACGAACCGTCTCCCGCAGCACGAAGCACTACCGGCTGGAAGCCATTCTCGCCGTCGGCTATCGCGTGCGCTCCGCGCGCGGCACCGAGTTCCGCCAGTGGGCCACCGCGCGCCTGGGCGAGTACCTGACCAAGGGCTTTGTGCTGGATGACGAGCGGCTCAAGGGCAATGCCAGCCCCACGGATTATTTTGATGAGCTGCTGGCCCGAATCCGCGAAATACGCGCCAGCGAGGCTCGGGTCTATCAGCGCATCCGTGAAATTTTCAAGCTGGCGGTGGACTACCGCGAGGGCGATCAAGCGACCCAGCGCTTCTTCGCCACCATGCAGAACAAGATGCACTACGCCGCCACCGGCCTGACCGCGGCGGAAATCATCCGCAAGCGTGCCGATGCCTCCAAACCCAACATGGGCGTCAACACCTGGAAGGGCAGCCACGTGCTCAAGAAGGACGTGGGCACGGCGAAGAACTACCTGGATGCACAGGAAATCGACACCCTCAACCGCATCACCGTGATGTTCCTGGATCAGGCCGAGTTCCGTGCCATGCGCCGGCAGGACATCCGCTTGGCCGACTGGGATGGCTTTCTCGACAAGTTCCTGCGCGATACCGAACTGCCAGTGCTGGACCACGCCGGCAAGGTCAGCCGCCAGCAGGCGCTGGACTGGGCTGAAGATCAGTACGACGCCTTCGCCGAGCGGCGGAGACTCGAAGCCGAACGAGCAGCGGAGGCCCAGTATCTGGATGATTTACGCAGTGCAGCGGAAGCCGTCAAGTCAAGGCGCAAACCAGCAAGTGGTGTCCGAAAGGCATCAAAGAATGGGAGAAAGTCGTGATTTTTGCACAAGAAGAACAAAGGCAACGGCTGAAATGGGCCTTTGAAAGCTGTAAAAACGGCGCATGGGGCAGTGAGCCTGACGGAGAGAATGATGTTGTTTGCATCCGTGCAGCTGATTTTAATGGGCAGTCAGGCCGCTTGAATGATGGTGAGCGGACATTGCGAACAATTGAATCAGAGGTGCTCGACAAAATTGCGTTACGCCCTGGTGATCTTGTCATGGAGAAATCGGGCGGTGGTGAAAAGCAGCTCGTTGGTCGGACGGTGTTGTTCGGAGATGATCGCCCTAGTGTCTGTTCCAACTTCCTTGCTCGCTGCCGTCCTGCGAAAGGAGTTGATTCTGGCTATCTCAACTACCTGATGCTGGCAATTTATGTCGGACGTGGCACCTACCCACATATCAAGCAAAGCACTGGCATACAAAATTTAGACTTGGGTAGCTATTTAGATACTCGGGTCAATATTCCAGATATCCAGATACAGCAACGCATTGCAAGATTTCTGGATGAAAAGACCGCCCAAATCGACGGGCTGATTGAAAAGAAGCGCGCACTTCTGGATCGGCTGGCCGAAAAGCGCCAAGCCCTCATCACCCGCGCCGTCACCAAGGGCCTGAACCCCGATGCCCCCATGAAGCCCTCCGGTATCGACTGGCTAGGCGATATTCCGGCGCATTGGAATATAACCAATCTACGTTGGATCACCCATCGAATAAAAACAGGACCGTTTGGTGCTCAACTGAGATCAGATGAATTCGTCGAAAACGAAATTCCTGTCATTAATCCAAGTGATATCTCGGATGGGAAAATTATTCAAAATATTCACAACACCATAACAAACGAAACGGCTAAGCGACTCGCAGCGTACAGCATGAGAATTAATGACATTATTTTTGCCAGACGCGGTGAAATGGGTCGCTGTGCACTTGTTGTAGAGGAGCAGGATGGTTGGCTTTGTGGGACAGGATGCATTGTTGTTACTCCTGACACAAATATCATTTTGCCTAGGTTTATTGAGATATTACTCGGTTCAAATTTTTCGCAGGAATGGTTTTCCCTAAATAGCGTTGGGGCAACAATGGCAAATCTAAACGAAGAAATTCTCGGCCTATTCCCTCTTATTGTTCCACCAGTTCCTGATCAAATATCGATTACTCAGTACATAGATCAAAATATTGAGTACGAAAATGGCCGGGCCGACAAGGTTCAGCAAAGCCTTAAATTACTTCTTGAGTACCGGGCCGCCCTCATCACTAGTGCTATTACCGGCCAACTCCCGGAACTCAATGGATAAGGAGCTTGCCGATGTCCGGCCACACCGAACACGATTTTGAGACCGCCATCGAAGCCGGACTGATCGGCACAGGCGGCTATGCCAAGCGCTTGCCCACTGATTACGATGAATCGCTGGCGCTGTTTCCCGATGACGTGGCCGGCTTCCTGCAAGACAGCCAACCCACGAGATGGGCGCAGCTCGAAGCGCTGCTCGGTACCAAGACCGAAGCCACAGTGCTCGACAGCCTTGCCAAGGAACTGGAGGTCAAGGGCACGCTGCACGTGCTGCGCCACGGCTTCAAGTGCTACGGCAAGACCTTCCGGCTGGCGTATTTCCGCCCCAACTCGGGCATGAACCCGGAGGCGGCCACGCTGTATGCTGCCAATCGGCTGACCATTACACGGCAAGTATCTTTCACCTCGGTGATGAAGAACGCTGATGGCAAGAATCGCCGCTGCATCATCGACGTGACGCTGAGCCTGAACGGCTTGCCGGTAGTGACGGCGGAATTGAAAAACCCGCTGACCGGTCAGCGCGCGGCGGATGCGATGCGCCAGTACTGCGAGGCACGCGACGAACGCGATCTGCTGTTCGCCTTCAAGAAACGCGCCCTGGTGCATTTCGCGCTGGACCCGGACGAGGTGTGGATGAGCACGCGCTTGAAAGGCAAGGAGACGGTATTCCTGCCCTTCAACCGGGGCCACAACCACGGCGCGGGCAATCCGCCCGTGGAGGGCAACTGGAAAACCCATTACCTGTGGGATGAGGTATTGCAGACCGACAGCCTGCTCGACATCCTGCAACGCTTTATGCATCTGGAGGTGAAGGAGCGGCAGGTCAAGACCGACAAGGGTGCGCGCACCATCCGCAAGGAAACGATGATTTTCCCGCGCTACCACCAACTCGATGCAGTGCGCAAACTCGTTTCCCACGCGCGTGCGAATGGCGCGGGGCGCAATTACCTCGTGCAGCATTCGGCAGGTTCGGGCAAATCCAACTCCATTGCCTGGCTGGCGCACCGGCTCGCCAGCCTGCACGATGCCCAAGACCAGAAAGTATTCCACTCGGTGGTGGTGGTCACCGACCGGCGCGTACTCGACCAGCAGTTGCAGAACACCATCTACCAGTTTGAGCACAAGACCGGTGTGGTGGAGAAGATCGACGAGGATACGCAGCAACTGGTACGCGCCTTGTCGCAAGGCACGCCGATCATCATCACCACCATCCAGAAGTTCCCTTTCATCTCGCAGGCGCTCTCCACGCTCGAGAGCAAGGGCGCAGGCGTGAAGATCGACACGGCAGGCAAGCGCTTTGCCGTGATCGTGGACGAGGCGCACTCTTCACAAAGCGGCGAGACAGCAACCGCACTGCGCGGCATGCTGAACCGGGACGGCATCGAGGCCGCGATTGCCGCGCAGATGTCGGACGAGGAGGACGACGATCTGTCTGCCGAGGCTAGGGCGGCGCTACTGCGCGATGCGCTCAAGCGTGCACGTCAGCCGAACCTGTCGTTCTTCGCCTTTACCGCCACGCCGAAGTTCAAGACCAAAGTATTGTTCGACGAACCGGGACCGTCGGGTACCTCACCGTTCCACGAATACACCATGCGGCAGGCCATCGAAGAAGGCTTCATCATGGACGTCTTGCAGAACTACACGACCTACAAGCGCTTCTTCGGCCTCATCAAACAGGTGGAGAACGACCCGGAAGTTCCACGCAAGAAAGCTGCCAAGGCGCTGACCCGCTACCTGGAATTGCACCCGGTCAACATCGAGCAGGTGGTGTCAGTGATCGTGGAGCATTTCCGGCTTTACGTGATGCACGAGCTTGGCGGGCGGGCCAAAGCGATGGTGGTCACCGGCTCACGGCTGGCAGCCGTCAAGTACAAGCTGGCGTTCGATCGCTACATCAAGGACAACGGCTACACCGGCATCCGCTCGCTGGTGGCCTTTTCAGGCACGGTGGAAGACCCGGAAAATCCTGGTGCATCGTGGACCGAAGTGTCCATGAATGATGGGCTGGCCGAAAGCGAACTGCCCGAGACCTTCGAACGTGACGACTACCGCGTGCTGCTGGTCGCCGAGAAGTACCAGACCGGCTTCGATCAGCCGCTGCTGCAGACCATGTATGTGGTGAAGAAGCTGGCCGGTGTGCAGGCGGTGCAGACCCTCTCGCGCCTCAACCGCATGGCGCCGGGCAAGGCGCGCACCTTCGTGCTGGATTTCGCCAACGAGGAAGACGATATTTACAAGGCGTTCAAGCCCTACTACGAAGCAACGCCCATTGGTGAGAATGCCGATCCACATCGGCTCTCCGAGTTGCAGCACAAACTGCTGGAATGGGCCATCTTCGCGCCTGCCGATGTGGACGCCTTTGCCGAGGTTTGGTACCGGCCCAAGCGTGAGCACTCGGCCAGCGACCACCGTGCGATGAATGCCTTGCTGGATCTGGTGGTGCAACGTTTCCGCGAACGCGAGGCACACGAGCAGGAGGAATTCCGCGGGCAGCTCACCGCCTACCGGAATCTGTACGCCTTCCTCTCGCAGATCATTCCCTATCAGGACAGCGAGCTTGAAAAGCTGTACGCCTTCGTGCGCAACCTGATCGCCAAGCTGCCACCCCCGGGTGACGGGCAAGTATTCGTGCTGGATGACGAGGTGGCTTTGCGCTACTTCCGGCTGCAGCAGATGACCGAAGGCTCTATCGAACTAAGCAAAGGTTATGCGGATATGTTGAAGGGGCCGACCGATGTGGGCACCTTGCGTGTGGCTGAGGAGCCGGTGACTTTGTCGAGCCTGGTAGACAAGCTCAATGAACGTTTCGGCACCGACTTCAATGAGGCCGACCAATTGTTCTTCGACCAGATTCGCGCCACGGCGGAGGGCAACGAACAGATCATCGAGGCTGCTCGTGCCAACAATCTGGGGGATTTCTCATCCTATCTGGAACGTGCACTGGATGAGTTGTTCATCGACCGGATGGAAGGCAACGAGGAAATCTTCTCGCGCATCATGACCGACAAGGCTTTCCGTTCGGCTGCCCACGAGCATCTGGCATTCGAAATCTTCCGGCGTGCGCGAGAGGTTGCAGGGAAATAACAGAAAAAAACTGCTCAGCAACAGCGCCCCTGAATTTCTTATGTTTACCGACTTCGGCTCGTGCTGCTGCAACACAATGTCATATCCTCATAATATTTAGTATTTTGAGTTGAATATAAAAAAAGGAAAACGCGCTGCACATTTATTAACTGACAACAGGGAGCAACCATGAAAAGGATCGCGATCTTTGCCGACGGCACCTGGAATTCGCCCGAGCAATCCCAACCCACCAACGTGCTGCATATGGCGCAGGCGGTCAGCCCGAACACGGGCGGCACAGAGCAGGTGGCGTTCTACGACTGGGGCATAGGGTCTGACGGGAACAAGATCACCGCAGGCATCACCGGCGCCGGGATAGACAAGAACATCATGGATTGCTACCGCTTCATCGTGCACAACTACGATCCCGGCGATGAGCTGTATTTCTTCGGCTTCAGCCGCGGCGCCTACACCGTGCGTTCGCTGGCGGGCTTCATCCGCAACAGCGGCTTGCTCAGGCGGGAGCATGCGGGCCGCATCGGCGAAGCCTACAAGCTCTACCGCAAGCGCTCGCGCAACAGCGGCCCAGGCGCGCCGGAAGCCACCGCATTCCGCCAGGCCTACGCCGTGGCGGATATCACCCATATCGAATTCGTCGGCGTCTGGGATACAGTGGGAGCGCTTGGCATCCCCATCCCGTTCTGGGGCACGCTGGGCGAGCGCGAATTCCTGTTCCACGATACCGAGCCCAGCAAGATCATCCTGCACGCCCGCCATGCCGTGTCGATTGATGAAAATCGCAAGGATTTCGAGCCGACATTATGGAGCGAGAAACCTGGGCTGGACTTGAAACAGGTCTGGTTCGCAGGTGTGCATTCCGATATCGGCGGCGGCTATCCCCAGCCCGGTTTAAGCTATTGCGCGGCCCAGTGGATGATCGCGGAAGCGGAACAAAGCGGACTAATTTTTGAACCTCACCTCAAGAATGCCATCCAACCTGATGCACATGACCAGCAACACAATGAGCGCAAAGGTATCTACCTGGCCCGCGAAGAGCATGTCCGTACCATCTCTGGGCCAGTTCACAAGTCGGTCAAGCAACGCTGGGAAGCCAATACAGACAACTACCGTAGCAAGAGCAAGGCCCTTGCGCGGCTGCTCGATGGAGCGGGCGGCGACTGGAGCAGGATAGCCGTGGTCTGATTCAATACGCTAACCGCTTGCCGCGCGTGAAAACGCCTTGCGCTCAGAACAAGCGACTCACAAAACTCAGCCTGTCAGCCTAGCTAGCCAATCGTCAACGGCATAAAGGCAATGCGACCGATAGTTTTGTCAGCCGCTCTACATAATAAATAAAGGAGCAGCAGTGGCATTACCTCAACGCGACTTCAAGAAAAACAACGGCCATGCGGTTGCCATTTTCGGCGAGGTGCTCGCCGATGTCTTCCCCGACGGAAGCGTGCTGGGCGGCGCACCGTTCAATGTAGCCCGCCACCTGCAGGCCTTCGGCCTGCATCCCGTCATGATCACCCGCATTGGCCAGGATGACCTCGGGCGCGAGCTGCTGGACGAAATGCAGCGCCTCGGCATGGATACCAGCGGCGTGCAGGTCGACCCGCTCAACCCGACCGGGCAAGTCAAGGTCCGCCTCTCCCCCAAAGGGCATCAATTCGAGATCCTGCCTTCCCAGGCATATGACTACATCCATGCCGGGGTGACGCATATGGTGACCATGGCGACCAAGCCCGACCTGGTGTATTTCGGCACCCTGGCCCAGCGCAATATGGAATCGCGCCTAGCCGTAGATAACTTCCTCAACTACGGCACCAGCCCGCGCTTCCTCGACATCAACCTGCGCGACCCTTGGTACGACAAGCATACGGTGCGCCGTTCCCTGCTGCGCGCCGACCTCGTCAAGCTCAACAACGAGGAACTGGCTACCCTGGTGAAAATGCTGCGGCTGCCTGGACGCACGCCGCATGAACATGCTGCCGCGCTGATCAAGCGCTTCAATCTCGACCTGCTCCTAGTGACGGAAGGCGAACACGGTGGATGGTTAATGGATGGGGCCGGGCAGGTCATCACCGTCGACGGCACCGAGCCGCCCAAGACCTTTGTCGATACGGTGGGCGCCGGCGATGCGTTCGCCTCGGCCTTTATCCTCGGCATACTCAAGGGCTGGCCTGCCGACGTGACCCTCGCGCGCGCCAACCAGTTTGCCGCCGCGCTGTGCGGAGTACGCGGGGCGGCGCCGTCCTCGATGGAGTTTTATGCGCCATACAAGAAGGAATGGCAACTATGAGCGCGCCCGACGAACGTCCTATCTATATCCTGATGATCAGCATGCACGGGCTGATCCGCTCGGAAAACCTGGAGCTGGGCCGCGATGCCGACACCGGTGGCCAGATCACCTATGTGGTCGAGCTCGCTCGCGCGCTGAGCAAGCACCCGATGGTGGAAAAAGTCGACCTGCTCACGCGCCGCATCGATGACGACAGCCTGCCGGCGGACTACAACATCCCTGAAGAGCAGCTCGAGCAGAATGCCCGTATCGTCCGCCTGCCTTGCGGCCCCAAGCGTTACCTGCGCAAGGAATCCCTGTGGCCGCACCTGGACCAAATGGTGGACCAGTGCCTGCACTTCCTGCGCAACCAGGGCGGACGGCTGCCCGACCTGCTGCATACCCACTACGCCGATGCGGGTTATGTCGGGCAACAATTATCCTTGCTGCTCGGCATCCCGCAGGTGCATACCGGGCACTCTCTCGGCCACTCCAAGCGCGAGCGCCTGCTTGCCTCGGGCCGCAAGGCATCCAGCATAGAGCGCCAGTTCAATTTCGAGCGCCGGATTGCCGCGGAGGAAGCCGTGCTGGAACACGCTTCCATGATCATCACCAGCACGCAGCAGGAGATCGACGAGCAATACAGCCTGTATCGCCACTTCGACCACCAGCGCTTCCGTGTCATTCCGCCCGGTACCGACACCACGCGCTTCTCGCCGCCCGGCCGCAGGAAAATCGCTTCGGAATTACAGGAGAATATGGACCGCTTTTTTTCCGATCCCGACAAACCGCTGATCCTGACCATTTGCCGTCCGGAGGTACGCAAGAACCTCAAGGGCCTGGTCGCCGCCTTTGGCGAAAGCATGGAACTGCGGCAACAAGCCAACCTGCTGATCGTGGCGGGCACCCGCGACGACATCCGCAACCTGGAAGAGTCGCAACAGCAAGTCATGCAGGAGCTGCTGCTGGATATCGACCGCTACGACCTCTGGGGCAAGGTCGCCATCCCCAAGCACGTATCCCAGGACGATATCCCCGAGCTTTACCGCCTCGCGGCGCGCCGCCGCGGGGTCTTTGTCAACGCGGCCCTCACCGAGCCGTTCGGCCTCACGCTGATCGAGGCCGCCGCCAGCGGCCTGCCGTTTGTCGCGCCGGACGATGGCGGCCCGCGCGACATCGTGCAGAACTGCCGCAGCGGCCTGCTCGCCAACACATTGGAGAGTGGCGCAATCGCCGAGGCCCTGCAGGAAGTGCTGTCGGACAAGAAGCGCTGGCGCACCTGGGCCAAGAACGGCCTGGCGGGCATCAGGCGCCACTACAACTGGCCGGCCCATGTGAACACCTACATGAAGCAGGTGCGCCACGTGTTGCGGCGAGACCGCAAGCGCTGGCGCCGCCAGTTGGTCATCACGCTGGATTCGGGCAAGGCCTACATGCCGCTGGTCAATTCCGCGCTGATCAGCGACATCGACAACACCTTGCTGGGCGACAGACGCTCGCTGCGCCAATTGGTGAACTGGCTCAAGGAGCGCAAGGGCAAGTTTGCCTTCGGCATCGCCACGGGCCGCACCATCGATAGCGCGGTCGATATCCTCAAGCAATGGCAGGTCCCCGTCCCGGAAGTGCTGATCACCTCCGTCGGCAGCGAGATCCACTACGGCGCGCGCCTGATCCCCGATACCGGCTGGGCCAACCATATCCGCCACAAATGGCGCCGCGACGCGCTGGAGGAAGCCATGAAGGATTTCCCGGGATTGACGCTGCAATCCCAGGAGAACCAGCGGGAGTTCAAGCTCAGCTACATCGCGGACCCGGACAAGATGCTGCCGGTCGAGGAAATCAACCGCCGCCTGCGCGACCAGCAATTATTCGCGCAATTGATCTATTCGCACAACGAGTTCCTCGACCTGTTGCCCATCCGCGCTTCCAAGGGCCATGCCATCCGCTATCTGGCTTATAAATGGGGCGTGCCGGTCCGGCACTTCCTGGTGGCCGGGGATTCGGGCAACGACCACGAAATGCTGGTGGGCGACACGCTGGGCGTGGTGGTCGGCAACCACAGCGAAGAGCTGGACGAGCTGCGCGGCATGGAGCAAGTCTATTTCGCCCAGGGACGCTATGCCGCCGGCATCCTCGAGGGCATCGCCCATTACCGCTTCGATGAAATCGAGCCCATTCCCGTTAACGAGCACTAGCATCATCGTCACCGCAAGAAAGTGAACCGGCATGTATGAACAAGTTTCCCACTCGTTGCTGAACGATATCCTGATCGGCCTCGACCCCAAGGTAGGATGTGAAGACCTCAAGCACTTCTACATCCGCCTGGGGGCCAATTTCTACGCCATCCATTCCTTGTTCCACCAGCTCTATGGCGACCGGCGCGATTTCCGCCTGCAAATGCACAAGCTGGTGGCCGTCATGGCGAAGCAATACGTCAACCGTCCCCAGGAATTCCGCCAGCGCGACCTGGCGCGCGAGAAGGATCATGACTGGTTCCTGAGCCAGAAACTCGCGGGATACGCCCTCTATTGCCAGGAATACGCGCAAAGCCTGAAAGGCATGCACGAGAAACTGGATTACCTGCAGGAACTGGGCATCAACCTGGTCCATATCATGCCCATCCTCGACGGTCCCAAGGGACGCAACGACGGCGGCTATGCCGTGCGCGACTTCCGCAAGATCGACGAGAAATACGGCACGCTGGACGACCTCGACGCCCTGAGCGCCGACATGCGCAGCCGCGACATGCTGCTGGTGCTCGACGTCGTGGTGAACCATACCTCTGATGAACACGAATGGGCGCTGAAAGCGCAGAAAGGCAACAAGAAATACCAGGAGTACTACTACACCTATTCGGACCGGAAAATCCCCGACCTCTTCGAGCAGACCATGCCCGAGGTATTCCCCGAAACCGCGCCCGGCAATTTCACCTGGAACGACAAGATGGGCCGCTGGGTGATGACGGTGTTCAACAATTTCCAGTGGGACCTCAACTACAAGAACCCCGCTGTCTTCATCGAGATGATCGACATCATCCTGTTCTGGGCCAACCATGGCGCGGACGTGGTGCGCCTCGACGCAGTAGCCTTCCTCTGGAAGAAGATCGGCAGCGCCAGCCAGAACGAGCGCGAAGCGCACCTCATTCTGCAGCTCATGAAGGACTGCTGCCAGGTCACCGCGCCGGGCACCTTATTCATCGCCGAGGCCATTGTCGCCCCGCTGGAGATCATCAAGTATTTCGGCGAGGATGCGGTCAACGCCAAGGAATGCGAGATCGCCTACAACGCGACCTATATGGCGTTGTTGTGGGAAGCCGTCGCCACCAAGAAGACCTTGCTGCTCAACCGCGGGCTGCGCAGCCTGCCCACCAAGCTCGACAGCGCCACCTGGCTCAACTACGTGCGCTGTCATGACGACATCGGCCTGGGGTTCGACGACAACGACATCCGCGCCTCGGGCTACGATCCGCAAGCGCACCGCCGCTTCCTGGTCGACTACTATACCGGCGCCTACCCGGGCTCCACGGCCACCGGCGTCGCCTTCGGCGTCAACCCCAAGACCGGCGACGCGCGCATCTCGGGCTCGCTGGCCTCGCTGGCGGGGCTGGAAACCGCATTGCTGCAAAACGACGAGCATGCCATTGACGCCAGTATCCGTACCATCATCCTGCTGCATAGCTTGATCGCCTCGTTTGGCGGCATTCCCTTGCTCTACTACGGGGACTCGATCGGCACCCTCAACGACAACACCTACCTGGACGACGAGAACAAGCACCACGACAGCCGCTGGGTGCATCGCCCCGCCCTGGACTGGAACAAGGCGGCGCGCCGCCATGAGCCGGGTACGGTGGAAAACCGCATCTTTACCGCCATCCAGAGAATACTGGCCGTACGCAAGCAAATTCCCGCTTTTGCCGACCTCAACAACCGCGAGATATTCGAGATCAGCAACCCGCACCTGTTCACCTTCCTGCGCTTCACATCGCGCGGCTTGCACTCGCGCGTGCTCGTGACCGCCAATTTCGACGTCTCGCCGCAAACCATGAACCTCAGGGAGCTCGAGGCGGTCAACCTGTTCGAGCGCCGCGAGGCCAAGGATCTCTATAGCGGGAAATCCCTCTCCACCAGGAGCGGCACCTTGGAAATCCCGCCGCTCGGCTTTTATTGGCTACAGCTCTAACCCAGAAAAGGAAACCCATGCCATCATTCCTCGCTTCCCTAGGCGTTCCCGAGAACATCATCCCGCTGATCCTGTCCGGCCTGCGCATCCTGTTCATCGTCCTTGCAGCCATCATCCTCGTGCAGCTATGCAACAAGGCGATCCGCCTGCTCAAGGGCAGATTGCGCACGCATGCGCAGCAGAACCTGGAGGAGCTCAAGCGCATCGAGACCCTGGGACGCGTCATCAGCTATATCGCTTCCACCGTGATCGGCAGCATTGCCGTGATCGAGGTCCTACATGAATTCGGCATCTCGCTCGCTCCAGTGCTCGCCGCTGCCGGTATCGTCGGCGTGGCCGTCGGCTTCGGCTCGCAGAGCCTGGTCAAGGATTACTTCAACGGCCTGGTCATGCTGCTGGAAAACCAGATCCGCCAGGGCGACTCGATCGAGGCTGCGGGAAAGAGCGGCACCGTGGAAGAGGTGACCCTGCGCCACATCCGACTGCGCGACTACGAAGGCACCGTGCACTTCATCCCCAACAGCGTCATCACCACCGTGAGCAACATGAGCCGCGGCTTTGCCTATGCCGTGATCGACATCAAGGTGCCGATCGCCAGCGATTTCAGCCGCATCCTGCAGACCATGCGTGAAATCGGCAAGCAATTGCGTGCGGAAGAAGCCTACCAGAACAAGATTGAAGGCGACCTCGAAGTGGCCGGCGTCGACCAGATGGACCACGAAACCGCCGTGCTGCGCGCCCGCTTCCAGGTCCGGCCATCGGAAAAGAGCAGCGTGCGCAGGGAATTCATCTACCGCTTGAAACAGGCACTGGACACACCGGTGCAAGAGGCCAGCTGACATGCGCTTTTCGCCGGGATATGCAGCCTTGCTGACAGGGCAAGCAAGATTGCAACGCTAGGGAATGCAATAACCTTCTGGCTACCCGGCTTTCAGTAGTAGAATCCCGTTTTTGTTTCCAAAACACCATCATGGGCTTCGAACAACTCGCAGAACTGAAAAAACAACTGGCAGCCAAGGCCAAGGCGGAACGTCCGGCCAAGCCCCAGGCAAAGCCAAGGACCGCCGCGCCGCGCAAGCCGGAGAACCCGGTCGACCCCGTGGTGCTCAGCATAGGCAGGCTGCAAAGGCACTTTCCCAAGACATTTCCCAAGAACCCGGCGCCCAAGCTGCCGCTCAAGATCGGCATCCACCAGGAACTGCTGGCGAAAGCCAAGGAAATCGGCCTGGAGGAAGCCACGATCACGGATGCGGTGAAGACCTGGTGCCGCGGCACGCGCTATTGGGCCAGCATCGTCGAGGGGGCGCCTCGCGTCGACCTCGAAGGCAACCCGGCGGGAGAGGTCACGGCACGCGATGCCGCGCAGGCGCGCTCCCTGGAAGCGCGGCGCAAGCAGCCGCGCAAGCCCAAGCCGGATGCAACGCCAGCCGCCACTCCTCCCGAAGAGAATCCCGCAGAACCGGCCGCCTGACGCATCCTAGTAAGACCCGCCGACCTGCATGACGTCCCTGCCAATCCATCCCCGTCGCGTTGATGCCTTACCCGGTTCCCGCCGCCATCGCCGTCATCGTCCATGATCGCCAGGTATTGCTGGTAAGGCGCGCCAACCCGCCTGATGCGGGCTATTGGGGGTTTCCGGGCGGCAAGATCAATGCCGGCGAGTGCATCGAGCAGGCCGCCACCCGCGAGCTTCTCGAGGAAACCGGCATCGAGGGCAAGGCGATCAGCGTCCTGACGGCGCTGGACGCATTCTCCGGCGATGCTCAGCCTTCTAGCCAGCAGCATTTCATCTTGATCGCGGTGCTATGCCGGTGGATTTCAGGCACGCCGGCTCCCGCCGACGATGCCCTGGAGACAGGGTGGTTCTCGCTCGACGCGCTCCATGACACCAATTTGCTGTTGAGCAAGGATGTGGCCGAGGTCGCCCGCCTGGGCATATCGCACATGGCTGCTGACGGGTGTTAGCGCCGATATTGGATAGGACATGAACGTTACCGGCATCCTGCTCGCGGCCGGCCACTCCCGTCGCTTCACTCATGGCAACAAGCTGCTTTTCCCGTTACAGCCGGGACAGCCGACCGCAATCGTCTCCGCGCAACACCTGCTCGCGGCCTTGCCCGAGAGCCTGGCCGTGGTCAGGCCCGAGACTCCCGATCTCGCCACATTGCTTTCAGGCATCGGCATGGAAGTCCTCGTCTGCCAGCCCGAGCAACAGGAAATGGCCGACAGCCTGGCTGCCGCCGTGCGGCATGTCCTTTTACGGACCGCACCTCCGGATGCCGTCGTTGTAGCGCTGGCGGATATGCCGTTCATCCGCCCGGAGACTATTGTCGCCGTCGCCGGGCAGCTCGCGGCAGGCGCACATATCGCCGCGCCTGCGTACCAAGGAGTACGCGGACACCCGGTAGGCTTCGGCAGGCGTTTTTTTACCGAGCTGGCGAGCTTGACCGGCGACGAGGGCGCACGCTCGGTGCTGCGCCGCCATGCAAAAGAAATTCGGCTACTGGAATGCGATGACCCGGGCATCCTGCAGGACTTCGACACCTGGGAGGAACTGCAGCGCTTATTGCCGCAACCCTGACCGGGCAAGCCTGCAGGAAGAAAGCAAAAGCAATGTAGCGGCTTGCGCTTATTAGAGCGGCTGACAAAACTTAGCGAAGCGGTCCTGGCAAGGCGTTCCGCTTCAGGTAGTACAAGAAGCAGTATGGCAAGACAGGGCAACGACGCCAGGAAAGTTTTGTTCGCCTCTCCGCTCTTAACTGGCGCAAGCGCTGCCTGCCGACAGCGCATTTGCAATCGACTGGCTGGTGATCGCCGCCGCACGCTGCTGCGAGCGGATCTGGATGATCTCGGCCAGGATCGCGACCGCGATTTCCGCAGGGGTGCGGCTGCCGATAGGCAGGCCTACCGGGCCGTGCAAGCGGCCGATTTCCTCCTCGTTGAGGTCGAACATGCGCATGCGCTCGCGGCGCTTATCCTGGTTGAGCCTAGAGCCGAGCGCGCCGACGTAGAAGGCTTCCGAGCGCAATGCCTCCAGCAAGGCCATGTCGTCTAGCTTGGGGTCGTGCGTCACCGCCACGATCGCGGTATAGGCGTCAGGCGCAATCTCCAGCACCACGTCATCGGGCATGCCTTCGCACCATTGCACGCCATCGACCTGCCATTGCGCGCGGATTTCCTCGCGCGGGTCGCACAACAGCACATTGAATTCCAGCGCCTGCGCCATGCTCGCGAGCATGGCGCCCAGCTGGTTGGCGCCGATGACGAGCAAGCGCCATTGCGGCCCGAAATAATGGTGGAACCAGCCATCCTCCAGGCAAGCCACGGCACCCGGCATGGCTTCGCCCAGAATAACTTCATTCGTGCCAAGCCGGACGGAGCGGCGCAGCAATCTGCGTTGCCGCAGGCTGTCCAAGACCGGCAGCAAAACACTGGCGTCCGTCACCTGTTCGACGAAAATCTGCAGACGGCCGCCGCAAGGGATGCCATACCGCTGCGCCTCGTCGCGGCTGACGCCGTATTCGAGCAAGCCATTCACCTCCGGCAGGCGGCCATGGCGCGCCTGGTCGATCAGCTCGTCCTCGATGCAGCCGCCGGAAACGGAGCCCAGCAACTGTCCATCGTCCCGCAATGCCAGCATGGCGCCCGGCAGGCGCGGCGACGAGCCCCAGGTGCGTACCACGGTGCACAGATGCACGCGATGGCCCGCCTGCAACCAGGCGATGGCGTGTTCCAGCACTTCCTGCTCAGGAGCATGCATGAGCTTATGCCTTCAACTGGTCGCGGATCGGCAGGGTACGGATGCGCTTGCCCGTAGCGGCAAAAATGGCGTTGCAGATCGCAGGGGCGATCGTCGGCGTCACAGGCTCGCCGATGCCGCCCAACGGCACATCCAGCTTGTGCTCGACCAGATGCACGCGAATCTCGCGCGGCGCCTCCTCTATGCGCATCACTTGGTACTCATGGAAATTGCTCTGCTGGGCAACGCCGTTCTTGAAGCTGATCTCTCCCGTGAGCGTCAGGCTGGCGCCCATGATGCACGCGCCCTCCGCCTGCGAGCGGATACGGTCCGGGTTGACCTGCGGACCGCAATCCACGGCGATGTCCACGCGCGGAATGCTGATCTCGCGGTCATCGCCCACCACCACCTCGACCACGGCGGCAACATAGGTGACGAAGCTGTAGCAGAACGCCAGGCCCAGGCCGTGGCCCTTGGGCAGCTTGCGTTCCCAGCCGGCTTTCTGCGTGGCCAGTTCCACCACGTGGCGCATGCGCCCGGTATCCAGCGGGTAGCGCTCGGGCGACTCGCCGTAGTTCCAGCTATCGGAGATGCTGTCCGGGGCGACCTTGCGCGCGGGGCCGAGCAGGTCCAATAGGTAATCGCGGTGGTCGCGCTTAGCCTTGTGCGCCAGCTCGGCCACGAAGGACTGGGTGGCAAAGGCGTGCGGAATATTGGACACCGAGCGGAACCAGCCGATACGGGTGTGCGCGGGCACTTCAGGACTCTCGACCCGCATGTTGGGGATGTTGAACGGCAGGTTCACCGCCCCCATGCCGAGCTCGAACGGCGCGCCGCCCTTGGCGTTCTCGACGAAGGTCGAGGCGATGGTGGGCGCCGTCGTGCGATGCAGCCATGCTGTCGGCACGCCCTTGGCATCCAGTGCGGCCTCGATACGCTCAAGCGAGACCGTATGGAAATAGTCGTGGTGCAGGTCGTCCTCGCGCGTCCAGGTGACCTTGACCGGCTTGCCGTCCATCGCCTGGGATAGCAGGGCGGCTTCCACCACGAAATCCGGCTTGGATTTGCGGCCGAAACCGCCGCCGAGCAAGGTGACGTTGACGCGGACGTTTTCCGGCTTGAAGCCGAGATGGCCTGCCAAGGCGTTCACCGTCGCTTGCGGGTCCTGCACGCATGCCCAGGCCTCGCATTTGCCGTTGACGATGCGCACGGTCGCTGCCGGCGGCTCCATGGTGCTGTGGGCAATATGCGGCTGGTAATATTCGGCGGCAAAAATCTGCTTGGATTTTGCCAGCACGCCCGCGGCGTCGCCGTTGTTGCGCACGGCCTTGGCTGGCTTGCGTGCGGCATCCTCCAGGGTTTTGCGGAAGGCGGGCGAGTCGTAAGCGGCATTGGCGCCGTGGTCCCAGTCGATCTTGAGCGCCTCGCGTCCCTTGATGGCAGCCCAGGTATTGCTCGCCAGCACCGCGATGCCGCCCAGGGGGTGGAACAATGGCGGCAGGCTGCTGCTTTGCAGCTCGATGACCTTGGCGACGCCCGGCACCTTGAGCGCGGCACTGGCATCGAAGGACTTCACCTTGCCGCCGAATACCGGCGGCCGCGCCACCACGGCATACAGCATGCCTTCCAGCTTGGTATCGATGCCGTAATGCGTGGTGCCGGTGACGATTTTCTGGCCATCGACATTGCGCGTGTTCTGTTTGCCGATGTAGCGGAACTCCGAAGCCGGCTTGAGCTTCAATTGCGCTTTCGCAGGCACGGGAATCTTGGCCGCTGCCGTCGCCAGCTCGCCGTAACCCAGCGTCTTGCCGCTAGGCTTGTGGATGACCTGATGCTGCCTTGCCTGCACTTCGCCGACAGGCACGCCCCAAGTGGCGGCAGCGGCGGCTTCCAGCATCATGCGGGCCGTTGCGCCGATGCGGCGCATAGGCTCGAAGTGATGGCGCATGCTGCGCGAGCCGTCGGTGTTCTGATTGCCATACCGCGCCTCGTTGCCCTCGGCCTGCACCACGTTGACCCGCGCCCAGTCCGCCTCCAACTCGTCAGCCACCACCAAGGGCAGGCTGGTACGCACGCCCTGGCCCATTTCCGAGCGGTGCGCGACGATGTTGACGATGCCGTCCGTACCGATGGAGACGAATACCAGCACGTCCTCCTTGAGGCCGCCCGGCATGGCGTCGCCGCCGTATTTCTTGGGCTCTTCCACTGCGGCTCGCACCAGGCCGTTGACGCCGATCGTAAGGGCGAGGCCGGTCGCCAGGCCCATGCCCTTGAGCAGGCGCCGGCGGCTGAGGTCCGGCAAGTCCAATACCAGTTCCCGGCTCATTTCGCACCCTCCTTGGCGGCAAGCTTGATCGCCGCGCGGATGCGGGGATAAGTGCCGCAGCGGCAGATATTGCCGCTCATGGCTTCGTCGATATCCTCGTCCGTGGGATTAGGCGTGGTGCGCAGCAGCGCGGTTGCCGACATGATCTGCCCGGCCTGGCAATAGCCGCACTGGGCGACGCCCAGTTCCAGCCAGGCCGCCTGCACCGCCTTGCCGACCTTGTCCTCGCCCACGGCCTCGACCGTCGTGATTTTCTTGCCCACCGCGGCCGACACCGGGGTGACGCAAGCCCTGACGGGCTCGCTGTCCAGATGCACGGTGCATGCCCCGCACAACGCCATGCCGCAGCCGAACTTGGTCCCGGTCAATTGTGCGATATCGCGGATCGCCCACAGCAAGGGCATATCGTTCGGCACATCGAGCTGCTGGCTTTTGCCGTTGATGTCCAGCGTTACCATGTGAATTCCTTTCTTTTTTTGCAAACCGGCAAACGCTATATACGATTAAATATATCGTTTGCTATCAATGGGATATGCCGAGTATGCGCAAATTCCCCTATTCTATAAATGGAAATATGCTCATTTTAGAATTCCATTTTATGGAATAATAAGGGCTGGACTTTCAACCGGAACCGTTATGCTCAACCGCCTGGAAATGATGCGTATCTTCTGCGCCACCGCCGAGGCCTCCAGCTTCAAGGAGGCCGCCGCAAGGCTCAGCATCTCGCCGCAGGCGGTAACCCGCGCGGTCAAGGAGCTGGAATCGCTGCTGGGAGAACCCCTGTTCTACCGCAATACGCGGCAGATACGCATCACCGAGTTTGGCGAGCAGTTGGCCCTGCGCGGGCGCGACGCCATCAGCGGCGTGGATGATTTGTTCATGACCAGCGGCAAGCGGCAGGAGCGGGACATAGGCGGCGTGGTGCGCATCACCGCCCCGGTCGTGATCGGCAGGCGTTTCCTGCAGCCCATACTGAGCCGCATCGCCAGGGAGCATCCGCATATCACCATCGACTTGCGCCTCTCCGACATGCACAGCGACGTGGTGGAACAGCAGATTGATATCGGGGTGCGCGTGGGATTGCTGCGCGACAGCAGTTTTGTCGCCCGCTCGCTCGCCAAGGTATCGTTCCTCGTCGTCGCCACGCCGGAGCTGGCGGCACGCGCAGGCACGCCGCAGCAACTGGAGGATTTGCATCACGTCCCCACCATCGCCCTCGTCGACAAGAGCAGCGGGAAGAACTGGCCCTGGTTCTTCGCCGACGGGCAGCAGATCAACCCCCGGCAGGCCAGCTTCATCACCGACGATTCCGATAGCGAGGTGTCGCTTGCCCTGGACGGCGTCGGCTTCGCCCAGATCGGCGCCCCGCTGGTGATACCGCAGCTCGAAAGCGGAGAACTGGTGAGCGTGCTTGACGAGTTCGTGGCGCCGGCCTGGGACTTGAATGTCTACCGTCCGCGCCGCGGCCCGGTGCCGGAGCGTATCCGCCTGGTGTATGACGAAATTGTCCAGGCATTGAGCGACCCGGCGCATTTCCCTACTCAGCGTTAGGCGGCTGCGGTCTTAAATAGGTCAATGCAAGTCACGCATATTGAGGCGGCGCAGCTTGGGCGCAAAACGCGCTACTGCGCCCACTACCGCAATTGTCATCGCCCCGCCGAAAATGACGGAAGGGATCAAGCCCATCAGCCTGGCCGCCATTCCCGACTCGAATGCGCCCAGCTCATTGGAGGAGCCGATGAATATGCCGTTGATCGCGGAGACACGGCCGCGCATTTCATCCGGGGTGACCAGTTGCATAATGGTCGTCCGCACCACGACCGACACGCCGTCGCAAATACCTGAAATCAGCAACAGGAACGCCGCTAGCCAGAAATTCCTGCTCAAGGCGAAAGCGATGATGCTGAACCCGAACCCGGCCACAGCCACCAGCAATATCCGCCCGGCACGGCGATTGACCGGGTGGTGCGTCAGCCAGACGCCGGTGGCTATCGCGCCGACTGCGGGGGCGGCACGCAAGATGCCCAGGCCTTCAGGCCCGTGCTGGAACACGTCATGGATAAACATCGGCAGCATGGCGACTGCGCCGCCGAACAACACGGCAAACATGTCCAGCGCCTGCGCACCCAGCATGACCTGGTTGCTGAATACAAAGCGCAAGCCCTGGGCGATGCTGGCAAAGATTGGCGCATCCGCCTCGACAACCGGCGTCTTCACCTGCAGGCTCAGCATGGCGGCGACGGCGACCCCTGCGAACACTGCGGAACAGGCGTAAGCCGTGCTGATTCCCGCGAGGGCGATCACCCCGCCCCCGATCGCCGGCCCCAGCACCAGCCCGGTCTGCAGTACCGAGCTGCCGATGCTGGCCGCCCGGGCGAATTGCTGGCGCGGCAATACCAGTGCAAACAGGGCGCTATAGGACGGGCCGATGAAAGCGCGCGCAAAACCGACGCAGGCAATCGAAAGATAAATGAATTGCGACGATTCGCTGGGATGCCACAACCACCCGGCCGCGATCCCCGCCAGCACGAGGGCGTTGATCACCAGCACGATGCACGCCATCACGCCGAACATGCGGCGCGAATAATGGTCGACGGCATAACCGGCGAACAGGGCAGTACAGAAATAGGGGACCACCTCGGCCAAACCGATCAGGCCCAGCGACAGGGGGTCGCGCGTGATCTGGTAGACATGCCAGCCCACCACCACCGCCATGATCTGGTAGGAAAACGTGATGCTGACGCGGAAGGCCAGCAATTTCAGGAACGCAATATTGCGTAGCGGATAAGGTGAAACGTCAGGGGTCATGTCGGTATTGTAAAGAATGCGCCGCCCTCATGACACTATGGCACAGATTAAGACTATTTCCCCAAGGTCACGAATATTGGCCCAGCCAGCGCCGCACCAAGGCAAGCACCGGTAATGCGGCCAAGCCTCCCAGTGCATCTGCCAGCAAGTCGTCCAGGCCGGCTTGCCGCCCCTCAATATACAACTGGTGCAGCTCATCGGCAGCGCCCAGGGCCACGACGATGATCCAGACGGCAGCCAGCGGCAGCCGTAAAAACGCCAGGCCCGCGAGCACCCCGATAGTGCCGAAGACGAAGAAATGCACGACTTTATCCCAAGGCGACGGGAACAACGATCCTGCCCCGGGCGCTTCCCCTCCGATAAAAATGCCGGCAACCAACAGGATGAGCATGCCCAGTGCCAGGTACTTCAGGCGTTCAGGTGTAATCAATTGCTTTGTATTCAGGCCAGTAAAAATGATATGC
Organism: Methylobacillus draconifructus; assembly: GCF_045984355.1. Taxonomy (NCBI): domain Bacteria; kingdom Pseudomonadati; phylum Pseudomonadota; class Betaproteobacteria; order Nitrosomonadales; family Methylophilaceae; genus Methylobacillus; species Methylobacillus draconifructus. The sequence goes on from NZ_JBJQII010000001.1 coordinate 601,722, forward strand.
GGCGAACCGCGGTGACAGCGCCACGCCTCATGGCAGCGGATGCGTCATGCTAGCACGGCAGGGCTCCAGCAGCCATCATTAACCCATGCACGGGTCATGCCAGCAGCTTATACATGCAGCGATGAGGGATGCCCACCTGCTGGAATACAGGGCCATCGACACGGTATCCTAACGACTGGTAAAAGCCGATCGCGGTTTCGCGCGCATCCAATACGACTTGGTCGAATCCGGCCTGCCGCAGCCACAGCTCTGCGGCATCCACCAGCAGCCTGCCCAATCCCCGCCCCTGCATGGCGGGGGCTACGACCATTTGCCGCAGCTTCGCCAATGGCTGCTGCCCGGCCTTGATCACCAGGCAAGCCAGCAATGCGTGTTGTTCGACGATACCAAAATGTTTTTGCTGATCCTCTCCGGCCATGTCCGAGGCGCTCAGCGTCAGGCCGAGCGGGATGCGCAACACTTGCTCCCGCAAATGCAGGCTCTGCCGGTAGAGATCGGAACCATAGGCAATCTCGGTGAACATCACTTGGCGATATCGGCCGCGCCGGCCACCAGGTTGCGGCCCGCCTGCTTGGCGCGATAGAGGGCCCTGTCCGCCCGCGGCAGCAACGACTGGGCCGGTTCGTCCTGCTCGCGTTCCGCGACGCCGGCGCTGAAGGTGATCAAGACGCGCTCATTGTCGTGCATGAAGAAATTGCGCGTGAGGTCGCGCTGCGCACGCTTCATGATCTCCACGGCCTCGGCCTCTCCCGTGCCCGGCAGGATGATGATGAATTCCTCGCCGCCATAACGCGCCAGCACATCGGTGCTGCGCAAGGATTCCTTGATCACCTTGGACAAATGCACCAAGGCCTTGTCGCCCGTCGCATGGCCGAGCTTATCGTTGAGGCGCTTGAAATGGTCGATATCCATCATCGCCAGGCTCAAGCGCGTGGCATGGCGGTTCGCCCGGTCGAACTCGCGCTCCAGCGCCTGCTCCATGCCGCGCCGGTTCAACGTGCCCGTGAGGAAATCCTCATGCGCGACTTCATTCACATGCTCCAGCTTGGCAGTCAGTTCCTGCACCAGGCGTTCGGACTCTACCACGCGCTGCTGGGTTTCTGTCAGTATCTCCCGCGATTGGCGGATATTGAAGCTGATGCTGCGCGTATCTTCCAGCATGCGGTCGATCAGCGCATTCAGCTCGACAATATCTTCAGACTCGGTGATTTTCTGCTTGTAGCCGTCGATTTTCTCCTGGTATTCGTTGGTGCTGTCCACCAGGTCCGCCAGGCGGCCGACAAAGACCTCCGCCATTTTCTTCATGGAATCCCTGGCGTCCAGCAAGCGGGGCTTGAGCTGCCCCTGCTTGAAAATCAGCTCCTTGAGGCTGCTTTCCGCGTCGTACAGCATATCCAGGGACAACGGCTTTTGCAGCAGTTCCTGCACGATCATGGCCTGCCCGTGCAACCATTGATCTTCCATCACCAGCTCGTTCATGCTGGTCACCACCAAACGCAGCAATTGCAGCAGGCCTTCATGGGTGCGCTGCTGGGTGTCGCCGTGCATTTCCAGCGTGAACAGGACGGCTTTCAGGCTTTCCGCCTGCTTCAGCACATCGTTTTCCGCATAGGCGAGGCGGATATCCTCGAGCAAGGCTTCCGCCTTCTTCGCCATTTCAGGCCATGCCGCCAATTGGGGGATCACGATCAGGTTGATCGTGCGCATCAGCATATTGCGCCAATGATCGGCGATCCTCGCATAATAGGTGCGTGCCGGTTCCTGCTCATTGCCGGCCTGCATTGGGGATGATTCCTGTACTGCCGCCCCCTCCTGCTGGGCGCCGTCCACCAAGTCCTCGCTGATGCCTGCCCCCCATGAGCTCGCCAATGCATGGATTTTCTGCGGCAATGCAGGATCCTGCTCGAAATTGTTCAGCAAGCGCTGCAAGCCCTCGCGCTTGCGGCTGAGAGTGATGCCCCTGTGGCTGCTTTCCAGCTGCTTGAGCAAATGGCGCAATGCCGCGGGCCAGGTGACATCGTCCTTTGCCGCCGCCTGAGGCAGCAGGTTGCCCAGCTGCTCCTTGAAGCGCGGCCAGTTGCGGGCATACACTGACTGCTTGATCGCCTGCGCCGCAGCCAGGTATTTCGGGCTCTGCACGCCTGCGACGAGCAGCACCTCATCCAAGGCATTGGCAAGCTCGGCAGCGCTATCCATGGATTTCACCCCGGCAATTTCGTCATAGACGATACGGAAATTGTCCGGCGTGGGCGGTATCTTGCGCGAGGAAAGTTGTATCAGTGTTTGACGCGCAATCTCAATGGCAGAAGCGGATTCTTGCATGATTGCTCAATCTTCAGACAAATAGTGAAGTTGGCCGAGACGGCCGTCAGGCTGCCCCATGCAACCCTGGCGATTAGCATAGCGCTAATCAGGAGGATTCAATATATGGATCAAGCAGATTTTTACCCCGGCATTCTGCGGATGCAGCGTCATGGCAGGCAATGTCCCTGGCAGAGTAGAACAGGCCAGGTCCGGGCAGTCATCAAGCGCATTGCTGGGACTCAATGCAAGAAGGCAAATCCCGCGGCTTGATGACTGGCGCCTCAAGCAACCTCATGGCAAGGTTGCGTTACTTGGCACACTTTTCCTTCTTCTTGGTTTCGATTTCCTCCACCAGCCCGTCCTCGATTTCAACCTCTACACAGGCGCCGACGACCAGCGGGCCATGCTTTTCCTCAAGCTCGGTCTTCTTGGTCACTTCCAGCTTGCGCCCGGATACCACCCAGGTGCCTTCCGCTGTTTGCGGACGGCTTTCAAGCACGCCGTAGAACTCTTCTTCCGCCGCCTGCACGCTCAATGCCGATCCGGCAAGCACAAGCATAGCAACACCCGAACATAGTATTTTTTTCATGGCACTTCTCCTCGTGTGAATACAGAAGATATGTGAAAAATTGCACACATCCAGAGGAATAGTTCCCAAAAACCGGCCTGATGTCAATTTCTAGCCAGGCCAAACTCGCACTCAAGCTGTTCGACTGGTTGCGGCTTGCCGAAAAGATAGCCTTGATACGCCAGGCAACCATGCTCCGCCAGGAACAGCTGCTGCTCGCGGCTTTCCACGCCTTCCGCCACCACTTCAATCCCCAAGCCCTGCCCCAGGGCGATGATGGTTTGCACGATGGAGGCGTCATTGCTGTCGACCAGCACGTCCCGTACGAACGAGCGGTCGATCTTGAGCTGGGACAACGGCAAGCGCTTCAAGTAGGCCAATGATGAATATCCCGTACCAAAATCGTCCATGGAAAAGCTCACTCCCATGGCCTTGAGGGTATTCATCTTGACGATCATGTCCTCGATATTTTCCACCAGGGTGCTTTCCGTGAGCTCCAGCTTGAGGAGTTGCGGATTGGCTCCCGTCTCCTTGAGGATCTCAAATATGTGGTCAATAAAATCATGCTGGTGCAGTTGGCGTGCGCTCACATTGACAGACAAGCCCAAGTTTGCAGTTTCCGGACGCTCTGCCCAAGCCACCAGCTGCAGGCATGCGGTCTTGAGAACCCACTCGCCAATCGGCAGGATCAAGCCTGTTTCCTCGGCGAGCTCAATGAATGCTGCCGGGGAGAGCAAGCCTTGTTGCGGGTGCTCCCAGCGTATCAACGCCTCTGCACCCTGCAATTGGCCGTGGCTGTCCACCTGTGGCTGGTAGTACAGGCGCATTTCTTCACGCCGCAAGGCCTGGCGCAAGTCTTCTTCCATGGCGGCACGCTTGGTGATCAATGCCTGCATCGCCGGGTCGAAAAAACGGAAGGTATTGCGCCCGGCGGCTTTTGCCTCGTACATGGCCAAGTCGGCCCGCTTCAACAATTCATCCACAGTGACCTGTTGCTCAATGCAGAACAAGGCGACCCCGATGCTGCAGGACGAATAATGCTCATATCCCGACAACCCGAACGGCTGGCTCAACGCCAGGAGAATCTTGTCGGCGACCAGGCTGGCCTCCTGCGCCGCGTCGCCGCTTTGCTCGCTCAAGTTCTCCAGCACCACCACGAACTCGTCCCCGCCCAGGCGCGCCACGGTATCGGTAATGCGCACGCTGCCGAGCAGGCGTTGCGCCACCTGCTCCAACAGCATGTCGCCGAAATCGTGGCCATGGGTGTCGTTGAGCGTCTTGAAATTGTCCAGGTCCAGGAACAGCAGGGCACCGGAGCGCTTGAGCCGCATGCTGTTGAGCAGTGCCTGCTCGAGCCGGTCCAGCAACAGCAGCCGGTTGGGCAGATTGGTCAGCATATCGTAGAACGCCAGATGCTGGATCCTGCTTTCTGCCGCCTTGCGCTCGGTAATATCGCGCTCGACCGCGACCCAGTGCGTGAACACCCCGGCGTTGTTCGCTATCGGCAGGATATCCATTTCCAGCCAGATCTCATCGCCGTTCTTCCTGTAATTGATCAGCTCGGTGCGCACGGATTCGCCCTGCTTAAGCAGGGCCTTCACCCTGCGCATTTCATCCATCTGCGTGCCTGGCCCATCGAGCAGGCCGGGGTCCTTGCCCAGCACCTCCTCGGCCGTATAGCCGGTCAGCCGCTCGAACGCCTTGTTGACGAAAATGAGGCGCGGGCTTTGTATGCCTTCCGGATCGGCCTCGGCGATCAGCACGATGTCGTTGAGGCGGGCAATGCTGGTTTCCAGCAGTTTGAGCTGCTCCTCGGAGTGATGGCGCTCGATCGCGATGCCGACGATATGCGAGCATGCGCTCACCAATTCCATTTCACGCTGTTCGGGCACGCGCACCTCGCGGCCATACACGGCGAACGTGCCCAGCACCTGCTGGCTGCTCGACAAGATCGGCATCGACCAGCACGCCCTCAGCCCGTAGCGCTTGGCCAGGTCGCGGTAATCCGTCCATAACGGGTCCTGCTGAACGTCCGCCACCACCACCGTGCGGCGCTCGTACGCCGCCGTACCGCAAGAGCCTACCGAAGGCCCGATCTGCAAGCCCTTGAGCTTGTCCAGATAACGTTTCGGCAAGCGCAGCGCAATGCTTCTGCCGAACGTATCCGGCTTGTCCAGCAACATGATCGAGCACAGCACGTCCGGATATTGCTCCTCCAGCAACGCCACTGTCGCCAGCAACACGTCGTCGAGGACGGCGCCGGCGGCAATGCGCTCCAAGAGGTGCCGCTGCTCGACCTGCAGGCTTTCCTGGCGCTTTTGCTGCTCGATGTTTTCCACCACCTTGATCAGGTTGCGCGGACTGCCGTCCGGGTTCTTGACCAGGGTCGCACTGATGCGCACCCAGACAGAACGGCCGGACTTCGTCCTGTAGCGCTTTTCCACTACCGAATGGTCGATCTCGCCCTCCAACAGGCGCTGCCGGTTTTTCCACGCCTCCAGGTCATTCTGCCCATAATCCAGGTCATGGCAGTGCAGGCTCTTCAACTCATTCTCGGAATAGCCGACGATGTCGCAGAAAGCCGGGTTCACCAGCAGAAACCGTCCCTCGATGGAAATCATGGCGATCCCAGCGGAGGCGCTGTGGAAAGTCAGCCTGACTTGCTCCTGGCTGGATTCCAGTTCCATCTCGACCAGCTTCCGCTGATGGATTTCCGCATGCAATGCCTCCGTGCGCTCCCGCACCTTTCTGCGGATTTGCAGGTTCCAGAGCAATACCAGGCCCGCAGCCAGACTCACCAGCAACGCGCCGCCCGCGAACCACTTGACCAGATGCGTGGTGTCTTCCTCCTCTTTCAAGAGGAATCCATTGAGTGAATAACCGGGCTCAATCAGACCGAGATCGACAAACATGCGAGCAATGAACTCCCAGCGTGCACGCGTCATGCGCCCCAGCTCAACCACATCCAGCAGAATAAAGCGCTCCATCTCCTTGGCTTCGTACATCAGCTGTTTCAAGCTGGGGGCCGGTTTCCTGGCGGAAGGCATGTGCACGATCAGCTGCGCGATTTCATGCGGATTGGCCAGCGCATATTTCCAGCCCTTCAGGCTCGCGCGCAGAAAGGCCTCCACCCGGTCCGGATGCGCGTTGCGCTCGGACTCGGTGGTAAACAGCGTGTCGCCGTAGAAATCGACGCCGAAATCCATCGCCATCAGCATCGAGGTTTCGACACCTAGCTCCGCCATGCGCAAGGGCTCGACGGTGGCATAGGCGGAGATGGCCTCCACCTTGTCCTCCAGCAAATCCTCCAATCTGCCGCTGTGTGGCAGGATGGTGACTTCCTGCATGTCAATGCCATGCTTGCGCAGCAATGCCCGGTGCTGGGCGTCCCGCCATTCGGTATTCGCCAACATGATGCGCTTGCCCACCAGGTCTGCAGGGCTGCGTATGTGGCTGGATTTCTTGCTCAGCAGTACGTGGGGAGGGTGCTGGAAGATCGCGGCGAGCGCCACGATCGGCTTGCCGTGCAGGCGGGCGATGGCGATTTCGGCATCCCCGACCCCGTAATGCGCCGTGCCGGAGACAACGCGCTCGATGGAAGAGTGCGCCATGTCCGCTTCCACGATCTCGACATCGAGGCCTTCCTCACGGTAAAAGCCTTTTGCCTGGGCCGCGTAATAGCCGGCGAACTGAAACTGGTGATACCACTTGAGTTGCAGCCTGACCTTTTCCAAAGGCTCGGCAAAGCCTTGCCCGCTCACCAGCAGGAGGCTCAATAACAAGAAACGCATCACAATATGATGAATTGAACAGTCCATATTCCTTCACTTTCGCCGACAGAGCAAACTGCTGCCGCTCAGCGAAATACTCTCAATACTGCACCCATCAGGTTCAACAGAAACACGAACACATCCCTTTCAGGACTTAGGGCCGCCAACGAAACTCAGCGAAGCGTTCCTGGCCAGGCACTCTGCAACGGGGAATACAAAACAGCGCACTACAAAATAGCACGGCAAGGCAGGACGACAACGACAGATAAGAGCGCTGTTAGCTGCTCTTATCAGTAAACGTCACCACCAGGACGTCGCGATATGCCGCCATGGCGGGGTCGATCTGCTCGACAGGCGTCACGCCATGCATACATCGCCGGTCGTCCACCAGCGCCCAGTCCAGCGGGTTGGTGAGGGTGAAGCTGTCCAGCACGACTTTATCCAGGTTGTGCAGGGTCGTGGTGCCGCTGGAAATATTAACGCGCTTGACCATCATGACCAGCACATAGTCCACGCCGTCGCGATGCACGCCTTCGGGTGCAGGCTGGCCATGCTCCTGCTGGTTGGCCTCTATGCGGAATTGGTGCACTTCGATATGCCAGCGCGCCTGCGGGCGCAGGCGGCTGAACAAGTCGCGGCTGAGCTGCAGGATACCCTGCATTGTCTGCCCATGGATCAGGCTGGAGGGTATGGGTTCGTAGATGCGCGCAATCCCGCCATTGAGCGAGTTGTACTCCCGGCTCTGGTAATGCGGCTGGTGTGGCTCCAGCACGATAGGGCCTTCGGCTTCGGCGCTCAGCGTTGCAAAGCGGCGGCGGCGGTAGCGCCCGCCATCCGCCATGTATTCATCCAGGGGCATCCCGTCCCAGCTGGCGTCAAACGCCTGCCAGTCCGATAACGCGTCAGGATTGGAAGCCAGCAGCCATGCTTTTATTTGTTGCCCCGGGACAAAGCTGAATCCATCGCCCGTGATCTTTTCACAAAGGCTTACCGTATCATTTACCTGCATCAAAAGCTTTTCACTCACTTAACACCGCCAGGGGTTGGTTCTCATTATTCTCAAGCATCCACAGGCATCAACATGTCCTGCGAACTACACCAGCATATTAGCGAATCGCGAACGATCTTTGAAAAAAACTTATTGACAATCATCACTACATAACTAATTATTTAGTTATGAAAACGCCCGTCAATATCCCAACCGAATGGCAGGACATTTCCGATCTATTCGTCGCACTTGGCGATGCGCACCGCCAGCGCATCCTGCTTTCGTTCGAACCTGGCGAGCGCTTGAGCATCAGCCAGATCGTCAGCGCCTCGGACCTGAGTCGGACCGCCATCACCCATCATCTTAAGGTGCTGCAACAGGGAGGCGCATTGAAGAGTGAAAAAGTAGGTAAAGAGGTGCTTTTTTCCATAGACAAAGACTATATGCAGACCGCCCTGCAAAGCGTGCTGCATTACATCCAACAAGAAATCTAACGAAAGAGATTCCCCAATGTTGCTGTCATTGACCAAGACCATCACCCGCCTGCTGTTCCGCATTGAAGTATTCGGGCAGGAACACATCCCATCGCCTGAAAAGCTCCTCATCATCAGCAACCACGATTCCTTTCTCGATGGCTTCCTGCTCGGCCTGTTCCTGCCGATCCGCACCACCTTCGTCGTGCATACCACGGTGCTGGACAACTGGTTCTTCCGCTGGATACTGGGCCATGTCCCCCATTTGGCCGTCGATACCGCCAGCCCGCTGGCGATGAAGAAAGTCATCCGCCTTCTCGAAGCTGGCGAATCGGTGATGATCTTTCCCGAAGGCCGCATCACGCTCACCGGCAGCCTCATGAAAGTCTATGACGGGCCTGCCTTCGTTGCCGCCAAGACTGGCGCCACCATCCTGCCGGTACGCATCCGCGGCGCGGCAAGAAGCTGGTTCAGCCGCCTGGAGCGCGACTTCCCGCGCCAGCTGCTGCCCAAGATCACGCTCACTATCCTGCCGCCTACCGCCCTGCCGATGCCTGACGCGCCCAGCGCCAAGCAGAGGCGCCGCCTGGCAGGCGAACAAATGCAAGGCATCATGCAGCACATGATGTTCGCCTCCGAGCCCACCGACACCCTGTACGGCGCGCTCCTCAACGCGATTGATACTTATGGCCGCAAGCGCAAGCTGGTGGAGGACATGCAGCAAGTAGAGGAGGACTATGGCAGCGTGCTCAAGAAAAGCCTGGCACTCGGCCGCATTGCCAGCAAGGTCAGCGCCGAAGGGGAGACCGTCGGCGTGCTGATGCCCAATGTCACCAACACGGTTTGCCTGATCTTCGGCATGAGCGCTCTTGGCCGCATCCCCGCCATGCTCAACTATACGGCCGGCACCAGGGGCATGCAGAACGCCTGCATTGCCGCCGGGATCAAGACCGTCATCACCTCGCGCAAATTCCTCGAGACCGCCAAGCTGGTCGATGCCGTCACCAAGCTAAGTCATATCGACGTGGTGTACCTGGAAGACATGCGCAGCGAGTTTGGACTTGCCGACAAACTATGGCTGATGGCGTATGCGTTACGCTTTCCCAAGCGCATTGCGCGGGTACGCAACCCAGACGCGCCCGCGGTGGTATTGTTCACGTCAGGCTCCGAAGGCAAGCCCAAGGGCGTGGTGCACAGTCACCGCGGCATCCTCGCCAATATTGCGCAGATCCGCGCCGTGATCGATTTTTCGCACCGCGACAAGTTCATGATGGCATTGCCCTTGTTCCATGCCTTCGGCTTCACCTGCGGCGGCATCATGCCCTTGGTATGCGGCAGCAAGGTGTTCATCTACCCATCGCCGCTGCACTACCGCGTCATCCCGGAAGTGATCTACGACCGCGGCTGTACCGCGCTGTTCGGCACCAGCACCTTTCTCGGCAACTATGCCAAGTTCGCGCATCCATATGACTTCTACAAGATGCGTTACGTGGTGGCGGGAGCGGAAAAGCTCAGCAATGAAGTCCGCAAACTGTGGATGGACAAGTTCGGCATCCGCATCCTGGAGGGCTATGGCGCGACCGAGTGCGCCCCCGTACTGGCGGTGAACACTCCCATGGCGAACCAGGCCGGCAGCGTCGGCATGCTGCTGCCCGGCCTGGACCATCAACTGGAGCCGGTGCCCGGCATCGACGGCGGCGGCCTGCTCAAGGTCAAGGGCCCCAACGTGATGCTGGGCTACTATTTCTACGACAATCCCGGCAAGCTGCAGCCGCCGCAGGACGGCTGGTACGACACGGGCGACATCGTCGACATGGATGCCCGCGGCTTCGTCACCATCCAGGGACGGGTGAAGCGCTTTGCCAAGGTCGCGGGTGAAATGGTCTCGCTGGAAACCGTGGAGCAAATCGCCCACGCAGCGTCGCCCGACCACCAGCATGCCGCGACTACACAAAGCGACACACAACGCGGAGAGAATATCGTGCTGTATACCACGGATGCCGCGCTGGCCCGCGATGCCCTGGCGCACGCCGCACGCCACACCGGCAACATCGAACTCGCGGTTGCCCGCAGGATCGTGGCCGTCAAGGCGCTGCCGCTGCTCGGCACCGGCAAGACCGACTACGTCACGCTCAAGCAAATGGCTGAAAACGAAAGATAACCATGACAGCTCACAACCCGACCGTCCCGCAAACCTCGCTGCTCAGCCGCGGCATGCTGGCCGTCATGCTTGCCCAGTTCCTCTCCGCTTTGGCCGACAACGCGCTGCTGTTTGCCGCGATCGCCCTGATCAAGGCCGGTAGCGCCCCGGCATGGCAGGTTCCGCTATTGCAGGAATTCTTCGTGATTGCCTATATCATCCTGGCGCCCTTTGCCGGGCCGTTCGCCGATACATTGCCAAAGGGGCGCGTGATGCTGATAGCCAACAGCATGAAGTTCCTCGGCGCCGCGGCCATGCTCGCGGGGCTCAACCCCTTGCTCGCCTATGGCATGGTCGGCCTCGGCGCGGCCGCCTACTCGCCCGCCAAGTACGGCATCCTGAGCGAACTGGTGGCAGTGGAAAAGCTGGTCAAGGCCAACAGCCTCATGGAAGGTTCCACCATTGTCGCCATCCTGCTAGGCGCGGTGGTAGGCGGCTGGCTCGCGGACTACTGGCTGGCCGGCGCATTGTATGCCATCGCAACGGCCTACCTGCTTGCCGCCGCCATCAACCTGCTGATCCCCCGGCTGCCGCCCTCCCATGTCCTTACCAACTTCGCGCCGCTCGCCATGTGCCGGGACTTCTTCCATGCAACCCGCACCTTGATGCAGGACCGGGATGCGAAGTTTTCCATCGTCGGCACCAGCATTTTCTGGGGGGCGGGCAGCACCTTGCGCTTCCTGCTGGTGGCCTGGGTGCCGGTCGCGTTGAACATCCACGACCTGAGCACGCCGGCCAACCTCAGCGGCGCCGTCGCCATCGGCATTGCGCTAGGCGCGATTGCCGCCGCGCGCTGGGTGAACCTGCGCACGGTCAACCGCGCCTTGCCCGCGGGCGTCCTGATCGGGCTGGCGATCATGGCGTTTGCCTATAGCGGCAACATCGCCACCGCGATCGCATGGCTGCTGCTGATCGGCTTTCTCGGCGGTTTCTACGCCGTGCCGCTCAATGCGCTGCTGCAGGAAAGGGGCCACGAATCCGTGGGCTCCGGCCACGCCATCGCGATCCAGAACCTGTTCGAGAATATCAGCATGCTCTTGATGATGGGACTCTACATCCTGCTCAGCAAGCAACAGTTGCCCGTCATCCCGATTACCGTGACCATAGGCGGGTTGGTGTTCCTGGCGATCGGCTGGCTCGCCTGGTCCCGCATCCGCCAGGAAGCCAGGTAGGAGCCATCCTACATATCATTCAGCCGATGCCTGAATTTGTTGCTGAGCTAAAGCCACTATATTGCTAAGACCTGATCATTTACGAGGAGAGCACCATGAAGAAATTGACTGCGTTCCTGATGTTGTGCGGGTTTATTGCCCTGACTGGCTGTAATACCATGAAGGGCGCCGGGCAGGATATCCAGCGCGGCGGCGAGAAGCTGGAAGATTCGGCAGAACGCCATAAGTAAGCTCAAGCACATTCATGCTCATGAAAATCATGAGCTGGTTTTAATGGCTTGCACGCATGCCAAACCTGTTCGAGGGGCGTAGAGTTTGATCCACGTTCTGCAGTTTGCAAAACGGTTACAACCCCGAAATCATCTACTAAGGAGGTTTATCATGTGGACCAAGCCAGAAGTGACCGAAATGCGTTTCGGCTTTGAAGTGACAATGTACGTTTGCAATCGCTAATCGATTGCCCAGGTACATCAAGTGAATGGGAGCTTACGCTCCCATTTGTTTTTCCGGCGATTGCAACGCCAGCTATGACTACGCCGCCTCGAACCACTTCTGCAAGAAATCGGCAAAAGTGCGCACCATGAGCGAGGTTTGCCTGTGTTGCGGATACAGCGCATAGACAGCGCCGATGTCTGCGGTGTACTCCTGCAGGACTTGTACTAGCTCGCCTTTCTCGAGCGCCTCCCGCACATAAAATTCAGGCAGGCCTACAATGCCCAGCCCGGCAATCGCCGCCTCGCACATCACCTCCCCATGGTTGGAACGCAATACCGGATGCACCTGCAGTTTGAGCGGCTCGCCCGCATCGGTGAACAGCCACTCCCCGGCTCTTGCCGTGATGCAGCGGTGCCGGCCCAGCTGCGTCGGCGATTGCGGCGCTCCATATTGCGCCAGGTAGCCCGGGCTGCAGCAATAGACCAAGGCCGAATCCGTCAGCTTGCGCGCGACCAGGCCTTCGTCCGGCTGCTTGGTGATGCGGATCGCCATGTCGTAACCCTCGCCGACCAGGTCCACCAGGCGGTTATCCACATCCAGCGCCACTTCCAGGTTGGGATGCAGTTGCATGAATTGGTTGAGCGCGGGCGAGAGCACCATGCTGGCGAAGGACACCGGGGCGGAAAGGCGCAGCAGGCCGCGCAGTTCCCCCGTGCTGCTGGATATTGCCTGCTCGGCTTCATCCACTGCTTGCAGGATCGCCAGGCAGCGCGTGAAAAACACCCGGCCCAGCTCGGTCGGCGACAACTTGCGCGTCGTGCGTTGCAGCAAGCGCGCACCCAAGCGCTCTTCCAGCTCCATCACGCGCCGGCTGACGAGTTGCTTGCTGATGCCCAGATGTCTGGCGGCCGCAGTGAAATTCCCGCTTTTCACCACTTCGGCGTAAATGCGCATTTGTTCCAGTTGATTCATATTGTCAACTATATAGGGACAGTCTTACCAATAAAAACCTGATTATCAATATTTTGTTCACAAAATACAATGCATTCATTCTTTCACTTCAACCAAAAAGGAAACATCATGAATGCCGCAAATATCACCGCATTGCTCGGCCGCGCGCTGCTGGCCGCCATTTTCATCATTAGCGGATTCGGCAAGCTGGCCGACCCCACCGGCACCATCGCCTTCATCGGCAGCACGGGCGCGCCCTTGCCCGAACTGGGTTATGCCATCGCGTTGCTGGTCGAATTGGGGCTGGCTGCCGCGTTGCTGGTCGGTTATCGCGCACGCATCTCGGCATTGTTGATCGCCTTGTTCACGCTGGCCGCCGCGTTCATGTTCCACTTCGACTTGAACAACCAGGTCCAGACCATCATGTTCCTCAAGAACCTGGCGATCGCGGGCGGCCTGCTGCAGATCGCCGTCCATGGCGCAGGCGGCCTGAGCCTGGATGCCTATCGCCGTTAACAGCGGCCAACAAACTATCCTGGCGTTCTTGCCCTGCCTGACCGTACTGCTTGTACTGTCGGCGGCAGAACGCCAACCGATCGTTGCGCTGGGTTTTGTGACTGCTTTCAATATATCTGCAGAACTCGAGAACATTCATCATGCTTCGGCATGACGGATGCAATAGACACAAGCAAAAACAGGAGCACTCCATGAGCACATTGTTCATTTCGCATGGCGCCCCCAGCCTGGTGCTTGAGCCTGGGAAAACTGGTGAAATGCTCGCAGAGCTGGGTAAATCGTTGCCCCGCCCGGATGCCATCGTGGCGGTTTCGGCGCACTGGGATACCCAGCAACCCCGCATCAGTGCGGCAGCGCGTCCCGAGACCATTCATGATTTCGGCGGGTTTCCGCGCGCCATGTACGAGATGCAATATCCGGCGCCCGGCGCCCCGGAATTGGCCCGCACGGTCGCGGAAGGACTTGCGGCCCAAGGCATTGCAGTGCAAATAGACACGGTACGAGGGCTGGATCATGGCGCATGGGTGCCGCTGATGCTGATGTATCCGGAGGCGGACATCCCCGTCGCCCAGCTCTCGATACAAAGCCATGCCGGGCCACGCACGCATTACCGGCTGGGACAGGCGCTGGCAGGATTGCGCACTCAGAACGTCATGCTGCTGTGCTCGGGCGCCATTACCCACAACCTGCATGATTTCTTCAGCGCGGACCGCGATGCGCACGTCCTCGACTATGTTCCAGCGTTCAGCGGCTGGATGGCGGAAAAAATTGCCGCGGGCGACACCGAGGCGCTGCTGGACTATCGCCGGCAAGCGCCCGGCGGCGTACGCGCCCACCCGCATGAAGACCACCTCATGCCGCTGTTTGTCGCCCTGGGCGCCGCCAGCGGAAAAGCCATCCGCTATCAACCCGAAAATACGTTCGGCATCCTGGCGATGGATGCCTATGTCTGGGATTAAGAACGGCTGACAAAACTCTCCTGGCGTTGTTGCCCTGTCTTGTCGTGCTCCTTAGTATTGCCTACGGCAAGGCGTCTAGCCAGGACCGCTCCGCTGAGTTTTGTTATGCGCTCAAACCGTGAACAGGCTTTTATACTCCATCCGTCTGCAACAGCACGCGGCTATTGGAGATGACCGCTACTTGGCGACCGGCAGCGGGAAATTTTTCGGCAGAAGCACCCACATGCGGCCTTCCTGTTTCATGGCGCCAGCCTGCTGGCCGGCTGCGTCTCCCGCCCCCCAGAAGAAATCGGCGCGCACCCCGCCCTTGATCGCCCCGCCGGTGTCCTGCGCCAGCACCAGGCGGTTGAGCGGCGCGCTGCTGTTGGGATAGGTGGTGGCGAGAAACACCGGCGCGCCCAGCGGGATGAACTTGGGGTCCACCGCGATCACCCGCTCTGCAAGGATGGGCACGCCCAGCGCGCCTAACGGCCCCGGCAGGTTGGGAGGCAGCTCGCGGAAGAAGACGTAGCTGGGATTGGTATTCAACAGCTCCTGCAGCTTGGCGGGATTCTGGCGCCCCCATTGCTTGATGCCCTGCATGGAGGCCTTGTCCAGCGTCAGCTCCCCGCGCTCGACCAAGGTACGGCCGATAGACTGGTAGCTCATGCCGTTCTGGTCCGCATAGCCGACGTGCACCGCCTCGCCATTATCAAGCTGGACCAGGCCGGAGCCTTGCACTTGCAGGAAGAACAATTCCACCGGGTCGTTGACCCAGAGCAATTCCCGACCGGCCACCGGCGCCATGCCATTCTCTATTTCGGCGCGCGTGAAGTAGGGCACCAGCTTGTTGCCGACGACACGGCCGCGCACGCGCTTGTTGGCAAGCTCGGGAAACAGGCTTGCCAATTCGACGGTAATCAGGTCATCAGGACGGCCGTACAATGGGTAGCGGTACTTCGCCGACTTGACCCGGCTGCCCTTGAGCAGGGGCTCGTAATAGCCCGTCACCAGGCCGGTATCGCCGCCGTCCTGGTTGGCGGCCTGATAGACGTTGAAATATTGCTGGAAGTAAGCAAGCACCTGCGAATCGGCGGGGCGCGGCGGCAAATGCGCCGCAGCCTCGCATGCCGCCTGCCACGGCTGGCGGTTCTTCAGGGTACTGCAACCCAGCAGCCAGGCGGGCCAGGCCGCGCCCAACTGCGCCTGCTCGAACCCGGCAAGGTCCTGCCAATGGGCCGGCTTGAGCAAGCCGTAATCAGGAATCTTGCTCGCGGGCGCTTGAGTGGCGGGAGGCTGCCTGGGCTGTTCCGGAACAGGCACGGATGGCGCGAGCAATTCCGGGCACTGGCAGGGCTGCTCTACCTTGACGTGGCGATGGCCGCCACACGCCGCCAACAGCAAAGCCAATAACAACCACGACTGCTTGCGCAGGCTGTAAAAAGGCATGTTCATGGATCAGTGCAGCACGCGCGGCATGTTGAGCTTGAAAGGCGCGATCTCGCTATCGAACTGCGTGCCGTCTTCTGCCGTGATGTGGTAGAAGCCGCGCATCTCGCCCACGGGCGTGTTCAGCATGGTGCCGCTGGTATATTGAAAGCGCTCGCCAGGCTGGAGCAGGGGTTGCTGGCCGATCACGCCCAGGCCGCGCACTTCCTGCGTCTTGCCGGCGGCATCGGTGATGATCCAGTGGCGGCTGATCAATTGCGCGGCCACGTTGCCGGTATTCTCGATATGGACCGTATAGGTGAACACGTAGCGGTTTTGCTCCACGTCGGACTGGTCAGGCACAAACGCTGTCTCCACCTTCACTGAAAATGCATAGCGCTTGTCCTTGGTCATCTGTCTTCCTTGTCCTGGCCCGGCTTATCCAATCAGGCCGGTGGTTGGCGAGCTGGGCGATGCGGAATAAAGCTTGCGCGGCATGCGGCCTGCCAGGAAAGCCTCGCGGCCCGCCTCTATCGCCTTCTTCATCGCGCCCGCCATCAGCACCGGGTCTTTCGCCGCGGCAATCGCGGTGTTCATGAGCACGCCCTGGCAGCCCAGCTCCATCGCGATCGCGGCATCGGAGGCCGTACCCACCCCGGCATCGACCAGCACCGGGATCTTGGCGTTCTCGATGATGATCTGCAGGTTCCACGGGTTCAATATGCCCATGCCGGAACCGATCAGCGACGCCAGCGGCATCACCGCGGCACAGCCCATGTCTTCGAGCTGCTTGGCGATAATGGGATCGTCCGAACAGTAGACCATGACGTCGAAGCCGTCCTTGATCAGCGTTTCCGCCGCCTTGATGGTTTCCAGCATGTTCGGGTACAGGGTATTGGGGTCGCCCAGCACCTCGAGCTTGACCAGCTTGTGGCCGTCGAGCAGCTCGCGCGCGAGGCGCAAGGTGCGCACGGCGTCATCCGCGCTGTAACAGCCCGCAGTGTTCGGCAGGTAGGTGAATTCTTCCGGCGGCAAGTATTCCAGCAATGAAGGCTCGCCCGCATTCTGGCCGATATTGGTGCGGCGGATCGCCACCGTGATGATTTCGGCGCCGCTGGCATCGATGGCCGCCCTGGTCTGCTCGAAATCCTTGTATTTGCCCGTACCCACCAACAGGCGCGAGTTGTAGCTCTTGCCTGCAATATTCAATGTATCCATTCAACCGCCTCCTACTGCGCCCACGATTTCAAGTTTGTCGTCACTGTCGAGCACCGCCTCGGCAAAACTGCCGCGCGGCACGATTTCACCGTTGCGCTCGATGGCAAGGCGCTTTCCGGCGAGTCCCAGCTTTTCTACCAGCTCTCCCACCGTCAGGCGCTCAACATCGAACTGTCGTGGATTTCCGTTGATGGTCAGATGAATCAATTGATACTACCCTAATGAATTTACCCAAAGTGAAATGAACGATTTAGAGACAGGCAGGAACCGCTGCCGATAGAGCGACATTTTACGTAGGTTCATGGGCAATTAGCAAACCAGGGATATGGGATGATATTTGAAATGCTTGAATAACAAGCCATTTACCCTGCTGCTCTCAACATTGCAGCCGAATAACCGATAGTAAGATAGAAGCATGGGCAAATGCCCGCAACAGCCCTGCTTGACTGGACATGCCGTGCCATATAGGCTTCGGCAGATTATACAGGGTGAACACTACGAGAATAAGACTAGGCAGAGAAATTGTCATATCAGCCATCCGCACATTCACAGGCATTGTTCAAGGCCGGCCTAGCTGCCGAGGCTGAGCACAACTACCTGGATGCTCTGTCGAAATACACCGCCTCGCTCGAGGCCGGGAGCGGACAACTCCAGACCTGGCTCAAGATCGGCAACCTGTTCCTGCGCACCATGAAATACCAGCAGGCCGCGGAAACCATGGAGTTCGTGCTGGGCATGGAGCCGCAGAATATCGAAGCGATCTACGGGCTGGCTATTGCCTATTTCTACCTGGGCCGCCACGAGGAAGCCTGCGCCTTCATCGACCATGCGGTGGAAACGCAGCCGGACAACAATACCTATGCGCTGGATCGCGCCAATATCCATTCGCTCGCCAAGCCCGACCCGGCCCGCAAACGCCAGCTCTATGAAGAATGGGGTCGGCGTTTTGCCGACCCGCTGGGCAAGAACCCCATCGCGTTCGGCCATGACCGCGCGCCCGACCGCGTGCTGCGTATCGGTTATGTCTCCGGCGACTTGCGCGACCACGCGGTGGCTTATTTCATGGAGCCGGTATTCGCCCATCACGATCCAGAGCAGGTAGAGGTTTTCGTCTACGCCACCAGCAACCAGCCGGATGCCGTCACGGACAGGCTGAAAAAGCTGGTGCCGCACTGGCATGATGTCTCCAGACTCAACGACCAGGCGCTCCATGCCCTGATCCGCAAGCACCAGATCGATATCCTGGTCGACCTTTCCGGCCATACCCAGGGCCACCGCCTGTTCGTCTTTGCCCGCCGCGCGGCCCCGGTGCAGGTCACATGGCTGGGTTACGTCGGCGGCACGCTGGGCATGCAGGGCATGGACTACCGCCTCACCGACTGGGGCATGGACCCGGTAGGCAACGAACAGTTCTACGTGGAAAAGCTGTTCCGCCTGAACTGCATGGCCAGCTACATCCCGCCCGCCGACGCGCCGCTGGAGCCGTCACCTCCCATGCTGCAAGGCAACCCGCCCACGCTGGCCTCGCTCAACAGCTCGCGCAAACTCACCGATGCCGCCCTGCTGGTGTGGAAACGCATTCTCGAGGCCCGTCCCGATGCGCAGCTGCTCATCCACGTGCAGGAGCAAAGCGTAGAAGACGCCGTCAACACCATAGAACCCAGGCTGATCAGGCTAGGGCTGCCGCTGGAGCGCATCATCGTCTCGCCCATGGTGCCCATGGCCGAATTCATGACGCGCGGCCAGATTGTGGATGTCGCGCTCGACAGCTTCCCGGTGTCCGGCGGCACCACCACCTTGCATACCTTGTGGATGGGCTTGCCCGTCGTCGCCATGGATGCCACCGATGCGGTGTCCGCCTCCACTGCAGCCACGCTGAAAGGATTGGGACTGCACGACTGGGTTGCGCGCGATGAGGACGAATATATTGCCAAGGTGCTGCACTTGCTCGACCATCCTGAGTTGTTGACTGAACAACGCGCCAGGGCGCGCCGGCTGATGCAGTCATCCGCGCTCATGGACTATGCCGGCCGTTGCCGCGAGCTGGAAACCGCGTACCGCCAGCTCTGGATCAATTACTTGCTCGGGCGCCCCAAGTTCCTCAGGGTGGGCGCCACGTATTCGGAAGACCTTCATCAACTACGCAACGCCTATGACCAGAAGCAAGGGCAACCCATATGAGCCAGCATGCCGCCATCCCGCTATTGACCCCGCTATTGCCTGACCGGGAGGCGCTCGCTCCATACCTGGCCAAGCTGGACCAAAACCGGCACTACTCCAATTTCGGCCCGCTCAACAACGCACTGGAAGCGCGGCTGGCCGGCATGTTCGAAGAACACGGCGCCTATCCGCTGCATGTCACCACCACCAGCAGCGCCACGCTCGGGCTGGAGCTGGCGCTTAGCAGCCTCGACCTGCCGGCCGGCAGCAAGGTCATTGTGCCGGCGCTGACTTTCGTCGCCTCGCTGACCGCCATCATCCGCGCAGGGTATATCCCGGTCATCGCCGACATCGATGCGCAAAGCTGGCTGCTGACGCCGGAAATCGCCACAGAAGCCGCCATACAGACCGGGGCGCGTGCCGTGCTGGCCGTCGCGGCATTCGGCCAACCCCAGGATACCAGGCATTGGAGCGACTTCCAGCGCAAATCCGGCATCCATGTCGTGATCGATGCCGCAGGCGCGTTCGGCAGCCAGTGGGTGGAGGCGCCCGACATTCCGGTCGTCTACAGCATGCACGCCACCAAGTCGCTCGCGGCGGGCGAGGGCGGGCTGGTCGTCAGCGGTAATAGCGTCATCAACGTCCATATCCGCCAGCTCAGCAATTTCGGCATCAACCTGGACTCGAACGCCGGCTTCCCGGTCGGGCACCTATCGTTTGTAGGCAGCAACGCCAAGCTGTCCGAATACCATGCCGCCGTCGCCCATGCCAGCCTGGACCAATGGGACGCGCAAGCCAGGCTCAGGCAGGACATTTACCGCGCTTACCGCCAGGCGTTGGAAAACGCCTGCGGCGACCTGCTGCAATGGCAGGCCGGCATCACGCTGGCCGCGCCGACGATTTTCTGCCTGCGCATGGCCGCAGAAGCGCGCGACCGGCTGGAAACAATCTGCCGGCAACGGCAAATCGCCACCCGGCGCTGGTACCAGCCGCTGCTGCACCAGCATGCCGCGAAGGTGGCCCCCATCATCAAGCAGCCGACGCCTGTGGCGGAAGCCGTGGCGTCAGGCCTGATCGGCTTGCCGTTTTCACCGTTCCTGACCGGTGAAGACATTGCCCGCGTCACCAAGGCGGCCAGCCTGGCCACGGCCAGCTTAACTTTAACTCATCAAGCCTAGAACTCATCAACCCTAGCGAGAACGACCATGGACAACATCGAAACCTTCATTGAGAAATTCATTACCGCCGTCGACTTCCAGGAAGCCGTCGAGATTAATCCCGACACCAGGCTTGCAGACTTGCCGGAATGGGATTCGCTCGCGGCGCTGGGCGTGATCGTCATGTTCGATATGGAATACGGCAAGACCATCACCGGCGAACATCTGAAACAAGCCTCTACCGTGCAAGACCTCTATCAACTGCTTGCCTGAGATCGATATGGCTACCTCCACGCTCAACAATGTACGCTTCGCAGGCATGGCGACCTGCGTGCCCAAGCATGTGGTCCACAATGTGCATGACGTGCCGCCGCACCTGCGTTCAGAGCGTGAGCGCCTGGTACGCAATATCGGCATAGAAACCCGCCGCGTCTGCCCGGACTGGCAATGCTTCTCCGACCTGGCATACGATGCCGCGGACAAGCTGCTCAATGAACTGCAATGGTCACGCGACGAGATCGGTGCCTTGATTGTGGTGACGCAATCCCCGGATTACCTGGTGCCGGCTACCGCCATCATCCTGCAAGATCGGCTAGGCCTAGCCCATTCCACGATTGCCTTTGACGTCAATCTAGGCTGCTCCGCATACCCGTTTGCACTGCAACTTCTGGGCAGCATGATTGCCTCTGGCGCGATCAAGAAAGGCTTGATCCTGCTCGGCGATCGTTCGAGTTACAAGCATAAAGACCCGCTGAAAGACCCCTTGTTTTCCGATGCTGGCACTGCCACCGCACTGGAATATCAGGAAGGCGCGGCGCCCATGCACTTCGACCTCAACAGTGACGGCAGCGGTTACAAAGCCATCATCGTGCCGGTCGGCGGGCACCGCAACCCATTCCAGCTTGAACACGGCATTGCGCGCAAAGGCGATGACGGTTTCTGGCGTTCAGACCTGGACCTGCTGCTGGATGGCCCTGCGGTGATCAGTTTCTCGACGCAGCGCGTGCCGCCGATGGTGGAAAATCTGTTTGGATATTCCGGCGTTGCCAAGGATGACATCGACTACTTCATCTTCCACCAGGCCAATCGCATGATCAATGAAACCATCCGCAAGAAACTGGGCCTGCCGGAAGAAAAAGTCCCCTCCACCCTGCGCGAGTTCGGCAACACCAGCGGCGCTTCGCTGCCTGTCACCGTCACCGCGCGCCTGCGCGATGCATTGGCCGCAGGCAGGAAACGCCTGCTGTTCTGCGGCTTCGGCGTGGGCCTGTCCTGGGGCGGCGCGATTGTGGACGTGGAAAATGCCATATTCCCCGAACTGATCATTTCATGAGCGCAGCGCAGGACCCATTTTCACTAGCCGGCAAACGCGTGCTGGTGACCGGAGCATCTTCCGGCATCGGCAGGCAAATCGCCATCACCTGCTCGCAAATGGGCGCCGAAGTGGTGATCACCGGGCGCAACCCGGAGCGCCTGCAGGCGACCGCGACATCGTTGCAGGGCACAGGGCATGGCGCCATCCCTGCGGATATATCGCAGCAGGAAGGCATAGACCTGCTTGCGGAGCAGGCCGGGGTATTGGATGGCGTCGTGCATGCCGCGGGGATCTCCAAACTGGTGCCTTTCCGGCTCATCAATAAAAGCCACCTGGCCGAAATCTTCGACAGCAATACCTTTGCCCCGTTGCTGCTGACCAAGGGGCTGCTTGCCAAGAGGCGCATCGCCCGGCACGGTTCCATTCTCTTCATTTCGGCCCTGGCATCCCACAGCGGCGCCATTGCCACGGGCGCCTATGCCGCCAGCAAATCCGCGTTGCTGGGCGCGATGCGCACATTGGCCATCGAAACTGCAAAGCAAGGCATCCGCGCCAACTGCATTGCGCCAGGTTATGTGCGCACCCCCATGCTGGACGGCCTGGCCCAGGGAGGCGCCAACATGGAGGCGCTGATCGCCCGCACCCCGCTCGGCATGGGCGAACCGGAAGACGTGGCCCATGCCGCCGTGTTCTACCTCTCGGACGCCAGCCGGCACATTTCCCGCCACTACGCTTTCGTGGACGGCGGATTGAGCATACCGCTGGATATTCACGCATGACGTCGCAGGCAAAGGCATTCTCGCTGCAGGGCAAAACCATCTTGGTGAACGGCATGGCGTCGGGTGTGGGACTGGCAATTACGCAGGCGTGCGAGCAGCGCGGGGCCGACATCCTGGCAACATTCCAGCCAGGCCGGCAACTTCACGGCCTGGTGCATTGCGTGGACCAGCAGTTCGAATGCCCGGTAGCGGACTTGAGCGAATCCGACCTCATGCAGGTATTGCAGTCCAACCTCATCCAGCCCGTCATGCTGACGCAACGAGTGCTGCAGGCAGGAAGCCTGGCGCCCAATGCATCCATCGTGTTCCTGCTCTCCGCCGCCGCCCATCAAGGCGCCAAGGGGCAGGGCGCCTATGCGGCAAGCAAGGCGGCGTTGTCCGGCCTGATCAAGTGCCTGGCCCTGGAGCAGGCTGCCCACGGCATCCGCGTCAACGGAATTTCCCCTGCCGCCCATGAAGCGCTCTGGCCGGATGTAGCCAACGGCGTTATTTTCCTGCTTTCCGACGCGAGCCGCTGGATCACTGGAACCAGCTTGCCGGTTAACGGAGCAGGGACGGAACTGGCTTCATGAAAAAGCTTTACATCATTGGCGCAGGCGGCTGGGGGAGGGAAGTATTGATCCTGCTGCGGGACCATGCGGACTGCGGCTCGGCATGGGACATTGCCGGCTTTCTCGATACGCGCCCCCATATGCTGGACGGCACCGGTTGCGATGTCGGCATCGTAGGCGACCCGCTGACGCATCTGCCCAAAGAGGACGAGCTATTCGTATGCGCCGTCGGCCTGCCCAATGGACGGCAGTCCTTCGCCCAGCCTATCCTGGAAAAGGGCGGCAGGTTCTTCACGTTGCATGACGCCCCCCTGGGCTGGATCAGCGTACGGGTGCAGATCGGCCTGGGCGCCATCCTCTCGCACCGCGTGCAGGTCAGCCCCGATGTGCACATCGGCAATTTCGCCAATATCCACAGCGGCAGCATCGTCAGCCATGACGTGCGCATCGGCGATTATGCGCAGATCAGCGCCATGGTGTTCCTCGGCGGCGGGGCACAGATCGGCAGCAAGGCGATCATCTATCCCCATGCCACCATCACGCCCGGCATCAAGGTGGGCGAGGGCGCCACGGTGGGCGCAGGGGCAGTGGTAGTCAAAGATGTTCCACCAGGCGTCACCGTGTTCGGCAATCCAGCCAAAGTTATTTTCTGATCTTCAAACCGGACGGCAAACTCCATGCAATCACCTACGTACCACTGGAATCACGGCCTGCAAGGCTTTACCGCTGTCACGACTAGATACTTGCACTCGCATCTGGATCATTGAACTCTGCATATGCATTTCCCCAGGAAGACAGAACATCATGAATTTCGCGCACCTTGTTTGCCTACCCGATTTATTGCAGCCATCGCGTTCTGCATATGAAGGCATTTTTGACTTAATACGGGAACCCATCCGGCAAGGATGCGGCGCTAGCATTGGCTACCCGCCAGGCGGAAAAAAAACGCATGGGCTATTGCCCAGATTCGATTTACAACGTTTTGAGGATCTCGCGTCACAGGGAAAATTAAGCGCTCCGGATATGCTTTGGGCAAAAACATTTCACCACATGCCCATTCCAGCTATGGAGTATCTGTTCGCCAACCTGCCTGAAAACTCACTGCTGCTGTCGTATGACATTCCGCCTTGGTTGCGGCGCGCCTGCATTTCCAGAAACATTCATTTCCTCGACATCCGACAATCCCCGCTCGGTTTCGGACGTGATATCCATATTGCACTCGACACCAACCATACTGTTTTACGTGAACGTCTGGCTTCCTTGGCTATTACCAATGAAGAACTGCGTCTAGAAGCCTCACTACTCTCGGCCAACCTGCGCTCGCATCGCGCACGGCTTAATGAAGGCATGCGCCACACATTCCAGCTGGATGGCACATTGATTTACGTCAGTCAGCCCCCCAAGGACATTACCTTGCTCAACGAGGAAGGTAATTTCCAAAATCCGGACGATTTTTCAGAGCAGTTGCAAACACTGAGTACAGATCGCGAATTGCTGTTCATGATCGACTACTTTGGCCCCTACTTGTCCACCTTTGCAAACCAGCAGCGCAATGCCCTCGCCCGTCTGCTGGGGAAACCTGTCCGCGCCTGCCCTCAAAGCACTTATCAGATTCTGAGTGCCTATGATGATATCGAACTGGTTGGTATTTCCGCGGCCATGCTGCAAGAAGCAGCATGGTTCGACAAAAAGGCGCATTGGCTTGGCCAGCCTTTCACACCATTGACCGTATCCGCCCCCACACAGGACACTGGTTATTTTCAGGTTCATTTTCAAGATATTCTGGCGCCTGCGTTCTGGCATCAGGTACTTGCCCCCGAAGCGCCCACACCTCGTTTGCCGCGCCTGCCGCAACTGGACCGACACTTCGGACGTGAAACGCTGGACGAATGGAGAGAATACGAAAAGGTACTCAATTGGGAACGCCCCTTGCCGTGGCGCGCATTCGAACGATCCGGCGGCATCGTTTTGCGCAACCGCATCAATGCGCTGGAGAAAATGCAAGTATCCGTCCCCCAGACCATCGCCGAGGAACATGGCGCAGAAGATGGAATGCAAAAACGCATTCGACAACTGAAGGATACAAAGCGCGGACAAACCGCCTACATTCTGGGCAATGCCGCAACGCTCATGACCCTTGACATCGATGCTTTGATGAACCTGGAGTCCTTCTGGTTCAACAAGGCATTCGCATTGGAGGAGCAAGGGTTTTCATTCCGTCCCAAATATTACTTCTTGCGTGACCCGATCGGCCTGCACAAATGGACCAGAGAGGTCATGAACATTGAAGCGGGCATCAAGTTCTTCAGCAGGGAAACCTACAGCCTTGTCGAAAAAACCTGGCCAGAAGAATATCTGCAGCAGGACATCATCGCGCTCGATGTCAGCCAGACGCCCGGCAACTGTATGTTCGAAAGCGACGATCATTTTTCCTACGACCCATCCAAGATCATCTACTCGGGTTACACCAGTGTATTGGATGCTGTTCAGATCGCTTACTACATGGGTTATGAACGTGTGCTGCTAGGTGGCGTGGAACTTGATTATTCGCAACCATATTTTTACGGTGAAACGGTACCGAGTAGAAATGGAGTTCAGGACTGGCTTTCCGAATGCACACGAAAATCCTTCCTCGTCGCAAGAAAGCATTTCGAGAAGAACGGAAGAATATTGGCCAAGATCACGCCTTCGCCGCATCTGCCACTGGAATATATCAATGCCCCGGAAATACAGCGTTAAACAATCACGTCAATAGAGATGCCCATGCACAAGCTGAAGGAAACACTAAAGGAAAAGTTGCTGGCCATTGCCAACGAGACGACGGCACCTCATATCGAGCAATTGGACTCCCGTCCCGTTTTTT
Organism: Methylobacillus draconifructus; assembly: GCF_045984355.1. Classification (NCBI taxonomy): domain Bacteria; kingdom Pseudomonadati; phylum Pseudomonadota; class Betaproteobacteria; order Nitrosomonadales; family Methylophilaceae; genus Methylobacillus; species Methylobacillus draconifructus. The sequence goes on from NZ_JBJQII010000001.1 coordinate 627,508, forward strand.
TGCTGGCGACTTCCTCCAGTTACGGCACCCTTTATACAAGCAGGATCGCCCCGCACTTAAAGAATCTCATTGCGGTCATTGACGATTTTTCTTCCGAGGCCACGCTTCATGGCGCACCTCGCTGGGATAGTGCGCAATTTCTGTCGCACGCACGAAAATATCCTCATGCCATCGCGCTCGATTTTTCCTGCGGTCCGAACGCACGCGGATGGGTAAAGAAGCTGTGCGCCGAAGCGAATATCGAAAGACGGGATTACATGCAGGCGCGTGCGCAACTCGGCCTGAATGCGGTTTATGAAACGGTAACGGAACATCGTCAAAAAACAGTGGCGCATCTGGATGCATTCATCCGCCTCGCAGATCGGATGGACGATGACTTCAGCAAAGCGACGCTCTATGCGAATCTGCTGTTCCGACTCACCTATGATCGCGAATATCTGATGCAAGTCTGGTCCAACCCTTCCGATGAATATTTCTCGGCACTTCCGGACACGACCACCTTCAGCCTGGGGAAAAACGAGCATTACTGCGATTGCGGCGCCTATCAGGGGCCGATCATCAAGAAGTTTCTCGGGGCCGCAGGCTATCAATATAAAAGCATCGCCGCATTCGAACCGGACCTGGACAATTACAAGTCTCTTTGTGCCATCAGTCACCCGTTGCTGCCCAATATGCGGTTCATCAACAAAGCGACATCAAACAAACAAGAAACCTTGCGCTTCAACTCATTTGGCACCATGTCGAGTCATGTCGAAACGAACGGCAATGTGGCAATTGAAAGCACACGGCTGGATGATGAACTGGCAGACCTGACATTTCTGAAAATGGACGTGGAAGGCTTCGAAGGTAAAACGCTGGAGGGAGGCGCAAACCTGATCCGTGCCACGCGGCCGCGGGCTGCCGTGGCGGCGTATCACTATGCGACCGACCTGCTGGAAATCGTGGCTCGCTTCGACGAAATCGTCCCCGATTATCACTTCCGACTGCGTCAGCACAATCCCAACAACTTCACCGACCTGATCCTGTACGCTTCCCCCGTACACGGCATTCATCCTCCCGAATGGGCAAGATAGTCATGCACCACCGGAGAACCATCGCCCTGGTCCCGCTGCGCGGCGGCTCCAAGAGCATTCCGCTGAAGAATATCAAGCCGATTGGTGGCAAGCCGTTGTGCGGCTGGGTGCTGGAGGCGGCGGCTGCCTGCCCGGACATCGATGCCGTTTACGTCTCGACCGATTCCGCAATCATCCGGCAGGCCGTCATGGAAATGGGGCTTGACGTACACGTCATCCAGCGGCCGGAAGAACTGGCGACAGACGAAGCATCCACCGAATCCGTCATGCTGCATTTTGCCGAGCAATTCCCCTGCGAGCGGCTGGTCACGATACAGGCCACCTCCCCATTGTTGACGGCGCGACACCTGAGCGAAGCCTTGAAGCAGTTCGACATGGAAGGCCTGGACTCCATGCTCAGCGCAGTACGCGTCAGACGTTTCTTCTGGAGCGACGATGCACAGCCGATGAACTATGATCCATTGCACCGTCCACGCAGGCAGGACTTCAACGGGACCTTGATGGAGAACGGCGCGTTCTACATCACGCGTCACACACTGCTGCTGCAAACCCGCTGCCGTCTGGGCGGCAGGATCGGTGTGCATGAAATGCCCGAACACACGGCCCTCGAGATCGACGAGCCGGCAGACTGGGAAGCCGTCTCCCGTCTGCTTGCCGCAAAACGCGGAGACGACATCTGACCATGCGTATCGTAAAGAACCTCGCCAAACTGGTTGTTTTTGCGGAGGACAGCCTGATTGCCGCCATGAACAAGATGAGCAGCAATCGCGCCCGACTGATCTTCGCCGTTTCCGAAAGCGGCATCCTGGAAGGCGTGCTGACCGATGGCGATCTCAGGCGCTGGCTGCTGCAGGCCACAGAGATCGACCTCAACGTTCCCGTTTCCGCCGTCATCAACCGCGACTGCATTCGTGCCGCCGAAGGAGACGCGCCCGAGCGGATTCGCAGCCTGCTGAGCAGCAAGGTGCTGGCCGTTCCCCTGCTGGACGACAACCTGCGGCTCAAGGCAGTGGCTCTCAGCGACAAGCCGCATATCGACATCGAGGGACATGTCATCGATGAACAATCGTCGAGCTTCATCATTGCCGAGATCGGCAACAACCATCAGGGTGACCTTGCCTTGGCGAAAAGGCTGATCGACGCGGCAGCCGCCAGCGGCGCCGATTGTGCCAAGTTCCAGATGCGCGACATGCAGTCACTCTATCGACCTGCAAGCGTCCAGCAAGACGCCAGCATGGATCTGGGTACGCAATACACGCTGGATATCCTGTCACGCTTCCAGTTGAGCGATAGCGACCTGTTCGAAGCGTTCGACCATTGCCGCAGCAAGGGGCTGGTTCCGTTATGCACACCCTGGGATCAAGCCAGCCTGCAGAAACTCGAACGCTACGGCATGTCTGCCTATAAGGTCGCTTCTGCGGATTTCACGCATCACGACCTGCTGGATGCCATTGCCGCCACAGGCAAACCCATGATCTGCTCGACCGGCATGTCCACCGAAGCGGAAATCCGCGATGGCATACGCCATCTGCAGCAGATTGGTGCCGACTTCATCCTGCTTCATTGCAATTCCACCTACCCCGCCCCTTTCCGCGATGTCAACCTGCATTACATCCGGCATCTGCAGGACATCAGCGGGGGACTGGTCGGCTACTCGGGGCATGAACGCGACATCCACATTCCCATCGCAGCCGTCGCGCTGGGTGCGAAACTTATCGAGAAGCACTTCACGCTGGACAAGACACTCGAAGGCAATGACCACAAGGTCAGTCTGCTGCCCGATGAATTCACCAGCATGGTGAAAGGCATTCGCCAGGTCGAGGAGGCACTTGGCACCGATGAAGAGCGATCCATCTCGCAAGGCGAGATGATGAATCGGGAGAATCTTGCCAAGAGCCTGGTGGCATTGCGGGAGATTCCCGCCGGCATCGCCATCACGATGGACATGATCGGCGTTTGCAGTCCGGGACAGGGATTGCAGCCCAACCGCAAGCACGAATTGATAGGCAAGGTCCTCACTGTCGCCAAAAGGAGCGGCGAGTTCTTCTTCCCTGCCGATCTCGACCAGGGCAGGACGGAAGCACGCGATTACCATTTTCCGCTTGCATGGGGAGTGCCGGTGCGCTATCACGACCTGCAGGAAATGCGCGTGCAATCCAACATGGACCTGCTGGAGATCCATCTCAGCTACAAGGACATGGAACTGGACTTCCGCCCGTTTCTTCCCGAACCGCTGGATCTCGGCCTGGTCGTTCATGCGCCCGAATTGTTCGCAGGCGATCATACGCTGGATCTGTGCTCGGACGATGACACCTATCGCCAGCGCTCCATCGCCGAACTGCAACGGGTGATCGACCTGACACGTTCGTTGACGCCGCTCTTTCGCCGCACTGCCCGCCCATGCATCGTCGTCAATATCGGCGGCTTTTCCCGCACCACGCATCTGCCGGCCGAGGTATTGCCAGCCCTTTATGCGCGGCTGGAACAAAGCCTGGCGCAGCTTGACATGGACGGCGTGGAAATCATCCCGCAAACGATGCCACCCTTTCCCTGGCACTTCGGCGGACAGCAATTCCACAATCTGTTCGTGGATGCCGATAGCATCGCCGACTTCTGCCGCCGCAACGCCATGCGTATCTGCCTCGACGTTTCCCACTCCAAACTCGCCTGCAACCACTACAGGCAATCGTTCGAGGAGTTCGTACGAAAGGTCGCCCCTCATACCGCACACCTGCATCTTGCCGACGCGCGTGGCGTGGATGGAGAGGGTCTGCAGATTGGTGATGGCGATATCGACTGGCCGTCATTACTCGCCCAGTTAGCACACCTGGAGAGTCGCCCGAGTTTCATCCCCGAAATCTGGCAGGGACACAAAAACGGCGGCGAAGGCGCGTGGAAGGCACTGGACCGGCTGGAGCCGCTGATGCCTGCCGCCATTTACCCGTTATCACGCAACAAAGGTCGTCAGAGATGACAAATGAATTTCCCCTGGTCAGCATCGTCATGCCCGCATACAAGTTCCAGTATCTGGAACTTGCACTGGACAGCGCGCTGTCCCAGAGTTACCCCGCGCTGGAACTGGTCATTTGCGACGACAGCAAGGACGACCGCGTCACCGAACTGATCGAACGGAAGAAGGCCGCCGCAGGTTCCCCCATCCGGTATTTCCGCAACGACACGCGCCTTGGCGAGCTCAGCAACACAGCCCGAGGCATCCGGCTCGCCGAAGGAAAATACGTCAAGCTCCTGCACGACGACGATGAACTAGCGCCCGACTGCGTCGCCTCCCTGGTAGCCGCACTGGAAAACGAAGCCGACATCGCGCTGGCCTCTTCGCGTCGCCAGCGTATCGGCGATGATGGCGAGCCATTGCCGGATATTCTCCACACCTGTTTCCCATTTACCGGGGATGTGATTATTAATGGCAAGGAGCTGGTCTCGTTTCTTGGCGACCACACGATCAATTTCATTGGTGAACCCAGTTGTATATTGGCACGGCGAGATGATTTGCTGGAGATTGCCGACGAGTTGATGTCGCTCAATGGCAAGGTCATTCATTGGGTTGGCGACCTGGCGCTGTATGCCAAGCTGTTGCAGCGGGGCAACCTGGCGTTTCTTGCCAAGCCCTTGACCAAATTCCGCGTCTCCAGCGCGCAGTTCAGCCAGGTAGGCCGCGACCAGGTCGGCATCGGCGACAAGGGCCATGCCGACTTCCGCAAGGCGATTCGCGACCTGGGCTGGTATCGCACGTCGGGCGACAACAAGCTGGTCGGCGTCGCGCCCATCACGCAATTGAAGGCGCGGGTATTCAAGCCGGTCAACCTGCTGGCGGCGCTGCACCGCGCAGCAGGGCTAGGCAGTGTGTCGTTGGCAAACTGGATGGGCATACGCCGCCCGACAACGGTACAGCAGGCGCTCATCGACCAGCGCCTGGCGGCGCAACAGGGCGGACCGCGCATTGCCGTCATGCTGCTCGATCGCGCAGGCTCGGCCGAGGCTATCGAACATACGCTGGCCAGCCTGCAAGAAGGCAATCTCTACCGCAACCTGGAAATATGGGTATTCTCTTCCTTGGCCTTGCCCCATCTTGCAGACAAGGCCAAGGTCGTGGCGCTCGATCCAGGCGGGAACAGCGCCATCGCCATCAACGGCGCCATTGCCGAAACGCAGGCGGAGTGGGTCCTGCTGGCCGAGGCCGGGTCCGACTTCATGCCCAGCGGACTGCTGATCGCCGCGCTGGACTTGCCGACGCTGCCGGCATCCTGCCATGCCGCCTATGCCGACGACATCATCCGCCTGGAAGACAACGAGCTGGGCCTCAACCTGCGCCCGGACCTCAACCTGGACTTGCTGCTCAGCTTCCCCGCCAGCATGTCGCCGCATTGGCTGTTCCGCAGGACGACCCTGATTGAGCAAGGCGGCTTCTCCGCCACATCGGGCCGTGCCTTTGAGCTGGAATATCAATTGCGCCTGATCGAGCAATTGGGCTTGGGCAGCATCGCCCACGTCAGCGAGCCGCTGCTGATCGGCAAGCAGCTGGACCTGCAGGCATATCCGGAAGAGCAGGCCGTCATCGCGCAGCACCTGGCCGCACGCGGCTACGAGCAACCTGTCGTCCACAGCCACTTGCCGAGGTGCTATGCAATCGATTACGGCCATGCGCAGCAGCCCGGCGTCAGTATCCTGGTCGTCGTCAAGGACCGGCTGCCGCAAGTGCAGCGCTGCCTGGAAACCTTGCTCGAGCACACCAGCTACCCCAATTACGAGGTACTGTTGCTGGACCATGGCAACCAGGCCGCGGACATTCGCAATTGGCTGGCGGGCATTGAGTCCATGGCCTTGCCGCAATTGCGCGTCCTGCGCTTCGATGCTGGGATCGCGCGCGAGGCCCTGTGCAACCAGGCAGCCCAGCATGCCCATGGCGACTTCCTGCTCTGGCTGGGAGACGGCGCCGGCATCCTCAACCAGGACTGGCTGCAGCAGCTCCTCAACCACGGCTTGCGCCCCGAAGTAGGGGCTGTCGGCGGCAAGCTGCTTTCCGCCGACGGCAAGATACGCCATGCCGGCTTGTTGCTCGGCCTCAACGGCCCGGCGGGGCGCGTGTTTGAAGGCCTGTCCCACGACGAGGGCGGCTACATGCAACGCTTGCAGGTCGACCAGCAGTACTCTGCATTGAGCAGGGAATGCCTATTGCTGCGCCGCGAATTATTCCTGCAGGCAGGAGGTTTCGATGAGGACCCCTTGCTCTCGCGCTGGTGCGATGCCGACTTGTGCCTGAAACTGCAGCAGGCGGGCTTCCTCAACGTCTGGACACCGCGGGTGACGCTGCTGATGGACATGCCGGCCGCCGCTGCCGCCAGCGCACGGGAAGAGGATGCCATGTACGCCCGCTGGCTGCCCGTGCTTGCGCGCGACCCTGCCTACAATCCCGGCTTCTCGGTCAAAGCCGAGCCAGGCTTCAAGCTTGCCGAGCCGTCATTGTCGTGGCGACCGTTGCAAGCCTGGAAACCGCTCCCGGCCATCCTCGCCCATCATGCCGATCCCTACGGGTGCGGCCATTACCGCGTCATCCAGCCCCTCATCGCCATGCGTGCAGCGGCGCTCATCGATGGCACGATATCCGGAGACCTGCTATCGCCGGTCGAGCTTGAGCGCTACCAGCCCGATGCCGTCGTACTGCAGCGCCAGACCACGGAAGACCGGGTCGAGGCGATCCGCAGGATCAAGGCCTTTTCCCAGGCTTTCAAGGTGTATGAATTGGACGACTACCTGCCCAACCTGCCGATGAAAAGCATGTACCGCAAGCACGTCACCAAGGATGCCGTCAAAGCCTTGCGGCAGGGGCTGGGGTTCGTCGACCGCTTTGTCGTCTCTACCCCCGCCCTGGCCGAAGCGTTTGCCGGTCTGCATGCCGATATCCGCGTCGTCAAGAACCGCTTGCCCGTCAGTTGGTGGAAAGACCTGCAAAGCCAGCGCCGCACCGCGGCAAAGCCTCGCGTGGGCTGGGCCGGAGGCAACAGCCATACCGGGGATCTGGAACTGATCGCCGATGTGGTCAAGGAACTGGCGGACGAGGTGGAGTGGGTGTTCTTCGGCATGTGCCCGGAAATGCTGCGCCCCTACGTGCACGAATTTCATGGCGGGGTCGCCATCGACAAATACCCGTCAGCCCTGGCCGGCCTGAATCTCGACCTTGCCTTGGCACCGGTCGAGCAGAACCTGTTCAATGAGTGCAAAAGCAACCTGCGCCTGCTGGAATACGGCGCATGCGGCTTTCCTGTCATTTGCAGCGACATCCGTTGCTACCAGGAGGATGACCTGCCCGTCACCCGGGTGAAGAACCGCTTCCGCGACTGGGTGGATGCCATCCGCACGCATATTGCAGACCTGGATGCGGCAGCCGAGGCGGGGGATGCGTTGCGCCAGGAAGTGCTCAGCAACTGGATGCTGGAAGGAGAGCACCTATACCACTGGCGCCGCGCCTGGTTGCCGGACGGCGATTAACGTCGGCGCATCGTTGCATGTCAGTGCATGCTGACATGCAATTCATCCTCATCCCGACTCTCTCCGAGCCGCACGTGCTCTACCATGGTTACCAGATGAATCGCCATGCGATTTTCTACTGAACAATTCAACAAGGAGTACACCATGAACTGGGATCAAGTAGAAGGTAACTGGAAGCAACTCAAGGGCAAGGTGCGCCAGCAGTGGGGCAAGCTCACCGACGACCAATTCGAGCAAATCAAGGGCAACCGCGAAATGTTATCCGGCAAGTTGCAGGAACTCTATGGCATCTCCAAGGAAGAAGCCGAGAAGCAAATCGAGTCCTTCAACAAGAGCTGTACCAAACACTAGTCAAATAGTGTGATTTGATTCTCCTCTAGTAATACTCCCTCTGCCGGCCTTTTGGCCGGTTTTTTCTTGTTGATGGTCTGGGTTTTGCTTAAGTATCATCATAAGAATTTACCGAGTCTCGCCCATGGCCTTGCCCAGCTTCAGCTATCTACAATGCAGTTTTGCCGGAATGGATTTCATCCTGCGCATCGAGTCCAGGTTGTTGTCGCCCGCGATCCTTTCCGGCAACCGCATTCTCAAGACCATGCCGGCTCCCGCATTCTGCCAGGCCGTTCCGGCAGAATATTTCGAAGCGATCGAAGGCAATAAACTCTACAAACTGGCTTATTGCCTGGAAAACCTTGCGTCGCTGCCGCCTGCCAAACGCATCTGGAGTTATGGCTCAGCCCAGTCCAATGCCATGCTGGCCTTGAGTGCACTCGCACAACTCATGGGCACGGAATTTCATTACGTGTTGCCATATATCGCCGACGAGCTGAAAACGCAGCCCAAGGGCAACCTGGCCTTGGCATTGGATCGCGGCATGCAATTGCATATCGACAGCAAACTGTACCGCCGCATGACGCAGCAGGCGTTCGTGCCAGGCGATGATGAATGGATATTCGCCGAGGGAGCCAACCATGCGCATGCGGCGCACGGCTTCGCATACCTGGGCGATGAAATCGCTGAGGTGGGCAACACATTGGGGTTCCGCCAGGTATTCCTGCCGTCAGGGACCGGGACCAGTGCGTGCCATTTGGCCGCCTTGATGCCAGAAATGGCGGTCATGACGACGCCGGTTTATGGCGATACGCCCTATCTGCAGCAGGTATTCTCACCCCTGCCGCAGCAAAACCTTCCTGCCATCCTGACACATGAGCCGCACTACCGCTTTGGCTCGCTATACCGCGAGCTGTGGGAGTTGCAGGCCGAACTGGCGGCAGAAACCGGCATCAGTTTCGACCTGCTGTACGACCTGCCTGCCTGGGCCTGCATCCTGCAACACCGCGAGCATTTCAAGCAGCCCTGGCTTTACCTGCACCAGGGCGGCATGAAGGGCAGCGCCACCATGCGTGAACGCTATGTCCGGATGTTCGGGGCGGAATGGCCCGTCAAGGCGGGCGCCTGATCAGAAATCCAGCGTCAAACCAACATTGACCGAGCGGCCCATGCCAGCCAGCGCGCTCATCGGGCCTGCCGCATTCTCCGCTTTCCAATTTGCATAGTTCACGCCACCGGTGGGCAACAGATAATAGCGGTCAAACAGGTTAGTCACGCTGAAATCGAGACGGGCCTTCTGCCATTGGTAGCTGCTGCGCAGGTCCACCAGGGTATAGCCGCCTGTTTCAGGCTCAAAACGCGCATCGTCGACGCGTGTCTTGCTGTCGATGAACTGCACATCGATGCCATTCGACCAGGGCCCCTTCTTCTGCTCCAGGCTGATGCGCGCATTGAGCGGCATGATCTGGTAGAGCGAATCCCCGTTGGTGCGCTCCCCGCGCGTCCAGGCCAAGCTGCCACGCAGCCGGCCCTCGCCCCAGGCACTGTCCTGCCATAGCTGCTTGGCACCATCGGCATTGATGCCATAGAAGCGTGCATCCTGATTGTCAAAACGCAGCAAAGCATTGGTGGTGCCGACGCGACTCAGAGGATTGAACGTCCCGATACGCTCGACACCGATGTAATCCTGCACGTAGGTGAAATAAGGCGTCACCCGCACCTGCCAGGACTTCTTCCTGGCATCATGCCAATCCAGGGTGGCGCTTACCGTGTTCGCTTTCTCCGGGCGCAAATCAGGGTTGCCAACATAGCCATTGGCATCGCCAAACCAACCAATCATGGTGCGCGCCATGGTGCCAGCTCCCCAGGAGTAGCGCTCATATAGATTTGGCGAACGTGTCTTGCGTGCATATCCGAACTCCACGCTGGAACTCTCGGAAATCTCGTATTTCCCTGTCGCAGTCAGGTCGAAGTGATTGTCGCTGGCAGAACGGCTGCCCGCGTTGAACGCGCTCGCAGCGGCAATATCCGCCATACCCATCATGCCGCCATAAGCCTGTACCTCGCCGGTGCTGGTGCGCACATGGTCAATACGGGCACCCAGCAGGGAGCTCCAACGGCTGTCCCATTGGGATTCCACCTCCGCAAATATGCCGGCGCGGGTACGCCGGCCGTCATTGATATTCACATAAGTGTTAGGCCCCATCATCATGGTATCGCCGGGTATCGCAGGCCAGAAATCATCCAGCGTATTGCGATGCAGTTCATTCCCAAGTCGCAGGATATGGACATCGTCGAGCGGAATTGTCGCCTTCAGGCTATAGCCCATATCCTTGCCATGCGTCTTCATCGGCATGGCGCCGGTCTTCTCGGATGTGAAGAAACCCATTTCATGGCGCACCTCCTGCCAATAGACGCGGGTATCCAGATCGCCCCAGGCAAAACGGCGGCTGTAGCTCGCATTGATGGAGTCCGCCTTGTTGTCGACCAGGTCCATGTATTGATTGGGGAAGCCTTGGTGGGGCACTTCCTGGTGGCTGAGGCGCAGCACGAAATCCTCATTCTCGCCTTTGGCGCCGATCGTCAAGGTCTGAATATGACGCTCGAACTGGGTCGCACGCACCTTGTCGCCATTGCCGTCGCGGTAGCTCTGGCCGCGATCCATGGTGCTGGTGAAGTTCAGGCTGAGGTTGTCACTGGCTGCGGTCGCATTGAGCGCAGTGCTCAAGCCGTTGTTGCTGCTGCGGTAAACCGTGGAGAAGCTGCCCTGGTATAGCCATGCATCAGCATTGGCGGCGTAGATGGGCTTGGCGGAATCCACGGCGATCGTGCCGGCAATACTGTCGCCTCCCATGCTCACGGGCGTAATGCCGGCCAGCACGCTGACATTGGCCACCGCGGCTGGCGAAATATAGGTCAGCGGCCCATTCATGTTGTTGGCGCAGGCGGCCGTCAATTCCGCACCGTCGACCAGGATACGGATGCGGTTGTCGTTCATCCCGCGGATATTAGGCAGGGCGGAGATTCCCCCTGCCTGATAGGAATACACGCCCGTGTAATCCTGCAGCAGGCTGGCTGCGTCAGGGCTGTTGACCATACGCTTGTGCAGATCGCTATTGCCGTCATGCGCGTGCGCCGTCACCTCGATTTCCGGCAGGTGCTCCAGATGCTCATGCTCCGCATGCGCAACACTGCTGAATACGGATGCCAGCACCAGTGCCGTCCATTTCAGCGGCATTGCCTGATGCGCTCCCGCGCGCGCTCTTACCTTGACCTTCATTTCCGCTCCCGACTCCAAAACTGTTATTGATACATTGCAAAACGCTGGATTGTAGTTGGAATGGGGTATCTCAACGATGCGTCATAATGTCGCACCATGAACATGTGCTGCATGGGATAAACAGGTATAATTGCTCGCCTGTGCGGGCGTAGTTCAATGGTAGAACGCCAGCTTCCCAAGCTTGATACGCGGGTTCGATTCCCGTCGCCCGCTCCAATACCTCGCAATTTCCCGGTAGACCGGAGTCTTTCGGCAAGAGGTGAAGTATGAATCCCTTGGTCGTTATTCACTTAGCCAGGCCATTGCAGCATCGAGAAATTTCACGGCAATAACATTTTCTGCGGCAAAGGCAACGTTACGATGCCCAACTGATTTCAAGGCCCTGGTTTTTTTAACCTTGGTCGCTGTCAACCGAGCGGATATTGCCCTATACGCCTGTATTTATCCATGAAAACCGCAATACACCGCCGCCAGGCATTATTCGCATTTTTCCTGCTGACCGGGCTGGCCGTTGCCTCCTGGGTCACGCGGACTCCAGCCATCAGGGATCAGCTCGGGGTCTCGATTGCAGAAATGGGCTTGATCCTATTCAGCATATCCGTAGGTGCCATGACCGGTATCTTGAGCTCGGGTAAACTGGTACAGCACTGGGGCACAAAGCCCGTGATCCGCGTAGGCATGCTGACCCTGCTGGTCGGCCTGGGCGTCATGGCGGCGGGGTTGGCATTGACGCTGGCGCTATTGGTCGCACTGGGCCTCATGGTGTTCGGGTTGGGCATCGGGCTGGGCGAGATCGCCCTCAATGTCGAAGGCGCCGAAGTCGAGCGCATCACTCATAAGCCTGCGCTTGCCATGCTGCATGCCGGTTTCAGCCTGGGCACCTTCCTGGGAGGCATCGTGGGTATTGGCCTGGCCAGCATTGCGTTCCCGGTGACATGGCATGTTGCCCTCACTGCGCTGGCGGGAGTCCCGGTTGTCTTGTGGGGATTGCGGGCTATTCCATCCGGGGTAGGAATCGAGTCGCCTAAATCCGGCCAATCCATACTGAGGCAAGAGACGGCCCAGCCGTTCAAACCATGGCGCGACCTACAACTGATGTGCATCAGCCTGATCGTGCTGGGCATGGCGCTGGCAGAAGGCTCGGCGACGGATTGGATTCCCATCCTCATGGTGGATGAGCATCATTTCAGCGCCGCCATCGGTTCCATGATCTATACCGGCTTTGCCGGCATGATGGCGCTGGGCCGCTTCAGCGGCCACTACTTTCTCGAACGCTACAGCAGGGTGTCGGTAGTTCGAGCAAGCGCGCTGCTTGGCGTCATCGGGATCGGCATGGTCATTTTTGCCAATCATCCTTATGTTGCCGCGGCGGCAGTCCTGTTCTGGGGCCTGGGTACTTCGCTTGGTTTCCCGCTGACCATTTCCGCGGCCGGCGACACCGGGGACGGCGGCCATTCCACCGCGCGCGTCAGCATCGTCGCGACGGCTGGTTATGTCGCTTTCCTGGCAGGCCCGCCGTTGCTGGGATTTATTGGGGAACATTATTCCTTGCGCCATGCCTTATTGGTGGTACTGTTCTTTGTGGGGCTGGCGTTCTTCCTCGCGCGTGCAGTATCCCCGCGCAGTTGACGGCCGCATATCGGCGAGGGTGTTAATTGGACTCAGGTTTTACCAAGTTTTACAGAAATGCTGGCGATTGCCGATATTCTGCTATTTAGGGCTGACAGAATTCAGTGAAGCGATTCTGGCCATACGCCGTGCCGCAGGCGGTACAAGGGGCGGGGTAGGGTAGAGCGCAATGTCAGGCGAGTTTTGCTCAATGATTTTAGTACGGTAATAAGCCTAATTTCCTGCAATAGCTTGCTGGGATTTGATCTTGGTGAATATGAATCAATGTCATCAATGCTTCAATCTTTTGCATCTGGCTGTATGATAATAATGCAACTGATCCTCTGCATTAACGATTGTCCGTCATTCGAAGCGATTGTGGAGGCTGTGCCTAGTACCCCCCTGGACTAAGAACATAGGTAATTATGAAGACCCTCAACCTCGTTGATACCGCCAAGGTGCTGATCCTTGATGACCAGGCCGTCAGCCGCTCTATCCTGTCCAAAATTGTCAGGAACCTCGGGCGCGGTATCAAAACATTCGAGTTTTCCTCGCCTACCGAGGCATTGCTCTGGGCGCAAGACAACACCGCAGACCTGCTGCTGGTCGATTATGAAATGCCGGGCATGAACGGCCTGTGCTTCATCAATGAAATCACGCGCCTGCCCCAATATCAAACCGTGCCCACCATCATGATCACGATCAAGCAGGATGTGGAGATCCGTTACGCCGCGCTGGATGCGGGCGTCACCGATTTCCTCACCAAGCCGGTGGACATGCATGAATGCATGGCGCGCTGCAAGAACCTGATCACCTTGCGCCAGCAGCGGCTCACCCTGGAAGACAAAAGCCGGCTGCTGGAAAGCATGGTGCGCGAGGCCACCGAGAACATCCTCATGCGGGAAAAGGAAACCCTGATGCACCTTGCCCGCGCCGGGGAATACCGCGATTACGACACCGCACAGCACCTGCTGCGCATGTCGCTTTACAGCCGCGTGCTGGCAGAGGCGCTGGGCTTCCCTGAAGACGAGGCAGAGCTGATCGAGTTGGCCGCCCCGCTGCATGACATCGGCAAGATCGGCATCCCCGACAGCGTGCTGCTCAAGCAAGGGCCGTTCACGCCGGAAGAGAAAAAGGTCATGCAGCGGCACCCGCTGATCGGCTATGAAATCCTGCAGGGCAGCCCGTCCAAGTACCTGCAGAAAGGCAGCGAGATCGCGCTCGCGCACCACGAGAAGTTTGACGGCTCGGGCTACCCCTATGGCATGTCCGGCCAGGAAATTCCTCTATCGGCCCGTATTGTGGCGGTAGCGGACGTATTCGACGCACTCACCAGCCGCCGCCCCTACAAAGAACCATGGAGCGTGGATAAGGCGATCGAATACCTGATTGCGGAAAACGGCAAGCATTTCGACCCCGAATTGATCAAGCTCATACCCGATGTGCATATGCTGTTCGAGGAAATTCACAAGCGTCATGCTTCCTAAGAGCCTGTTTAAAAGTTGCAAATTCCCCTTCAGGGGACTTGAATATAACTTTATCTAAGCGCAACCTAATACACGCACCGGAATAATAGAAGCTGCAATCTCGATTGCAGCGCTTTCCAACTTTTAATACTCGACCAGCCTATGTCATTGATGCAACCCTTCAAGCGGGCCAGGCAGTACTGGCTGACTCTGAGCAGGCATTGCGACCCGCTGGAGCTTGAGCAGGCCATCATCCGCATCTGGCTGTGCATGGCGTTCCTGTCTTTCCTGATCTACCGCGAAGTCACCGGCCTCAATACCATCAGCCATGCCTTCCCGCTCGCCATCCCGATGACGGTGGTGTTCCAGGTGCTGTCCTTCGTATTGATCGGGCTGATCCTGTTCACGACAAGCCACGCCGCCTTGCGCAGGCTGTCCGGCGCATGGCTCGATATCGGCCTGCCTACCATGTTCATGGCGATGACCGGCGAACTGGGGGTCATCCTGGTCGGGGTATACCTATGGGTGACTTTCGGCAACGGCTTCCGCTTCGGCAAGAAATACCTGCTGCACTCCCAGGCGCTGAGCTTGATCGGCTTTCTCTACACCATCAACGTCAACCCGTTCTGGCTGGAACACAGGGCCATCAGCTACAGCCTGTTGCTCATGCTGGTGGCGTTGCCGCTCTACGTCGCCACCCTGATCACGCGCATCGAGGAGGCCAGGCAGAAGGCCGAGGTCGCAAACCACGCAAAAACCCGCTTCGTCGCCAACATGAGCCATGAAATCCGTACCCCGCTCAACGGCATCATCGGCATCAGCACCTTGTTGCGCAACACGCAGCTCAACCATGAGCAAGACGAACTGCTGCGCACGCTCGAGAGCTCGTCCAAGCTGTTGCTCTCCCAGCTCAACAACGTGCTGGACTTTTCCAAGATCGAGCAGGAAAAGCTGCAAGTGGAAAAAACCGAGCTTTCCCTGCGCGAGCTGGCCGAGCAAACCATCGAGGTGTTCAAGGGCCAGGCGCTCAACAAGCGCATCACCCTGGAAAAAAGCATCGACCTCGAGGAGGTACGCGTCAAAAGCGATCCCTACATCCTGCAGCAGATCCTGGCCAACCTGGTAGGCAACGCCGTCAAGTTCACCGAGCGCGGCTCGGTCACGCTTGCCGTGCACACACTGGAGTCGACCGCCAACCAGGGCATATACCGCATCGAGGTCATCGATACCGGCATCGGCATTTCCGACGAGCAGCGCGAACGCATTTTTGAAAGCTTCACCCAGGCGGACATCTCCACCACACGCAAATTTGGCGGCAGCGGCCTAGGCCTCACCATCGCCAAGCGCCTGGTCGAAGCATTGGGCAGCGAGCTGCACCTGAACAGCGGCCTCAATGTCGGCAGCCGCTTCTGGTTCGACCTTACGCTGGAAATCGTCGCACTTGCGCCAGCCGCTTCGCTTGCCGCGGTCGACAGCAATCCCCAATCTGCCACCAACACCAAGCCGCTCAAGATCCTGGTTTGCGAGGACAATGTCACCAACCAGACCATCATCGTCAAGCTGCTGCAATTGCCCGGCCACAACGTCGCCGTGGTCGACAATGCCGATGAGCTGCTGGACAGGCTGGAAATCGAGCAATTCGACCTCGTGGTGTCCGACCTCAACATGGCCGGGATGAACGGGATAGATGCGCTGAAGCTGTATCGCTTCCTGCGACCGGACGACAGGGAAACCAAATTCATCCTGTTCACTGCCGACGCGACGGTGGAAACCAAATCTGCAGCCGAGGTGGCGGGCTTCGACGCCTACCTGACCAAGCCGATCGAAACCAAGCTGTTGTTCGACACGATAGCCAGCCTCAAGGGCGGCCTGCCGGTTTCGGGCCAGGTGGCCCAGTTTTATGCGAAAAAGAATGCGGCCCCGCCGCAGGAAGCGGCAAAGGCAAACGACGTATTGTCGCCTGCGACGCTGTCGGAACTGGAACTGCTGGGCGGGCAGGACAGCATGTTCGTACCCCGCCTCCTAAGCAAGTACGTCACCGACTGTGGAGCGTTGGTCAAAGTCATCAAGCAGAATCTCGGCGCCAAGCGCTATGGCGAACTGCACGAATTTTGCCATGCGCTCAAGGGCAATAGCCTGAGCGTCGGTGCGGTCACCGTGAGCAAACAAGCGGATATGATGGACAAAGCCAGTCCTGAGGAGCTGCGTTTCCGCGGCACCATCATGCTGGATCAACTCGAGAAAGAGTTCGAGGCAGCCACGCAAGCCATCAACGACTACTTGAGTAGTCGGCAGGCTGCCTCGAGCTAGCTGTCATCCTGCTGCCCTGACGGCTTCTCCCTGATCTCCTACCTTGGTGTTCTGGGCGCGCACCAGGCGCTCCATCACCTTGAGGTTGCGCTCGGTCAGCCGCAATGCCGCATCCACCCAGATTTCCGTGATGTCGAGCAGCTCCTGCTTAGTCAACGGGTTCACGCGCTGCTTGGCCTTCTGGATCGCCTGGAACGAGTTCAGCGACTTATGCGTCTTGCGCACCCAGTCATGCAACGCCTTCTCGCCCTGGCCGGTTTCTGCCAGCACGTCCACCACGCCCATGTCATAAAGTTCTTCAGCAGTGTACACCTTGCCCGAGCGGATCATCTTCTCGGCGGCGCTCAATCCGATCCGGCGCGACAGGAAGCTCATCGCCCCCATGCCGGGGAACAGGTTGAACAACACCTCGGGCAAGCCCATGAGCGCGCCTTTCTCGGCGATCAGCACATGCGCGGACAAGGCAGCCTCGAATCCGCCTCCCATGGCCTGGCCCTTGACCAGGGAAATCGTGGTGATCGGGGCCTGCATATTGTAGAAGGTCCACAGGTTGTCTATGCACAAATGGGCATATTCCAGCAGCTTGCTCCTTTCCTTCTTCTCGATGGCTTCCTTGAATGTTGCCAGGTCGCCGCCCAGGTTGAACACGCCTTCCACATCGGACGCCAGCACCAGGTAGTTTGTAGCCTGCTGCGGACGGTGAAGCGGATTGGCATGCGATGCTTCGATCTGCGTCTGGTTCATCAGCAGCTCGCTCATGCAAATCCGGTTGAAGCACGGCCGCGGGTTGGGTTGCATAAATAGCCATGTAATACCGAACTCGGGCTCATAGTGGGCACGTACTTGCTCAAATTGAACAGTGTTTAAAGGATTGAAATCAACAACGGCATTCATAAAGAACTCCCCATGAAGGTTAAAAAAATCACACTACACGCACAGACGTAGCACAATTGTATTGCAAGGTAAATGCCTGATTGATTATTAGAAATTCAACATTCTTTAAACTTTGCCGTTAATATCCACTCTTGATGCCAAATACCACCGATGGAAATAAAAAAATGATCAAGCGCTTATGCTTTTTGTCGATTTTGGGAATCAGCAGTGGAGCGAACATGACGGCGCATGCGGCAGGTTTTGCCCTGATTGAGCAAAGCGCTTCCGGGTTCGGCAATGCCTATGCGGGCATGGCTGCCCGAGCAGACGACGCCAGCGTCCAATTCTTCAACCCGGCCAGCCTTTCATGGCTGCCTGCAGGCAGGCAGATCGTGTTGGGCGGCAGCGCCATTCTTCCCAGCGCGAAGCTGAGTGATGCAAATGCCAGCAATCTAAACACTGGCACGGCGATTTCCGGCAACAATGGCGGTGATGCCGCGTCCTTGGAACTGGTACCTAATTTCTATTTCGCCAGCGACCTGAGCACTGACCTGAAGTTTGGTTTGGGGATTACGGTGCCTTATGGGCTGACCTCGGAATACGATAACGGCTGGAAAGGCCGCTACCAAGCCTTGAAATCTGAAGTAATAACTATCAATGTCAACCCGGCGCTTTCATTCAAACCGTCGGAGAAATGGTCGATTGGCGGCGGCATCAGCCTGCAATATGTCAAGGCTGAACTTACAAACGCCATAGATGCACGCACCATCACCAGTGGCTTCGTAACTGCGGACAGCTATAGCAAAATGTCTGGGGACGACTTGAGTTGGGGATTCAACCTGGGTGCAATTTATAAGCCATGGGAAGGAACCACGCTCGGTGCCAGCTACCGCTCGCATATTAAACACACCTTGGAAGGGAAGGCAGACTTTAGACTTTCCTCCCCTCTGTTGGCAAATAGGTTGCGCAATTCTGACATCACTGCCAACCTCTCCATGCCAGAAACCGTTTCGTTCAGCCTGGCACAACAATTGAACGACAAAGTGGAATTGCTGGCCGATGTCACCTGGACCAACTGGAGCCGCTTCAAAGAATTGCGCATCCAGTTTGACAGCGGGCTGGATGACAATGTCACTACCACCAAGTGGAACGACAGCTACCGGATTTCGCTAGGCGGTAACTACCGCTATAACGACCAGCTTACCCTGCGTGCAGGCATCGCCTATGATCAGACGCCTGTCCCCGACTCCAGCCACCGCACCCCGCGCATCCCGGATGCCGACCGTACGTGGTTCGCGGTTGGCGCAAGCTGGAAGCTGGACTCCTTCAATACCATCGATCTCGGCTACGCCTATCTGCGCATGAAGGACTCCAGCATGGACAACAGTAGTGAGGGGGCTGTGCGCCACAACATCCAAGGAGAATTCTCCTCCAGGGTCGACATACTGAGCGCACAGTGGAGCCGCTCGTTCTGATCAGCAGGCCATGACAGCTGAAGATTTCTGCTAGCTATCAAGCTTCTCCGGCAATGGGCTAGTGGACCAGTCCTGCATCGCCTGCTTGCCGGGGCGGTCGACCGTGACTTCGGCATTGTCGGTAGCAGTCACCCAGCTCACCGGAATGTAGTGGTGCTGGCCGTTTTCATCCTTCTGCAGCTTGATCTGGTTGCTGCCTTCCATATGGTCCACCGTGGCGAACTTGCCGCCCTGGGAACAGATGACCGGCATACCGGGCAAGATTCCATGGGAAAGACTCATGATATTGCTCCTTGCAAAATGAGCTTACAGCTTACGGGTGCGCCACGTCTGGCTGGATAGGCAATGCTCTGAAAACCCTGTCAGAATTACCTAAACAGCGGCTAATAAAACTTAACAAAACATTGGGTAAAGCAAGCAACCCCAATCCGTCTGGTCAAGCCCTGGATCATGACCGGCTCAGCTCCGCACAATCAGCACATCGCAAGCGACGCTATCCAGTATGCGGATGGCGACGCTGCCCAACAATACGCCCAGCAGGCCGCTGCGGCCGCGGGTTGCAGCGACAACCAGGTCCACTTTTTTGTCCTGCACATATTTCTCCAGCAGCAGGTCTGGTTCGCCATATTCCACCACCACTTCGATGCTGACGGCAGCCGCGTCGCCCGCCACGTCGCGGATAAAGTCACGGCAGTTCTGGATGGCGTCGCTGCGTAGCTCGCTCTCATACGCCACCCGGTCATCCATTCGGCTGGCGAAATGGGCGAAGGAGGCGTGGAACACCACCAGGTTTTCCGGCCCGAACAAGTCCACAGCGCGGGCAAGCGCCGCACGGGACAACTCGGAAAGGTCGGTTGCCACGACGATCTTGCCGTAAGGCTTGCGCAGGCGTTTCTTCACTACCAGCACCGGCACCTTGGAATGGCGCGCCAGCTCCGTCACGGTATCCCCAAGCAGCGCCTTCTCGAAGGCCCCGTCGCGCTTGACCCCGGTGAGGATCAGCTCGGCCTGCACCTCCTCGGCCACATTCAATACCACCTCGCTCGGTTTGCCCTTCAGCACGCGGACGGTGATGCCGGGCAAGCCGGTCTCATCCAGCTCATCCTCCAGCTCGGCCTGGATCGCCAAGGCGGCATCTTGCGGCTGGCGCCAGCCGGGCTCGTCTGCGATCGGTTCTATCTGCTCAAAGGCGTGCACCACCGTCAGCGGGGCATGCCATTCCCGCGAAAGCTGCACCGCACGGTCCAGCGCACGGTCGCAACGCGCGCCGAGATCGGTAGCCAATAACAACTGGCTTGGCCGTTTGGCCTTGAATTCTGTCGTCACCAGGGTTTCCTTCCTTAAGATTCTGCCAGCACATTGGTTTTGCCGCGTTTTCGCATCAACATTTTCTCGAATTCCAACACCAGCATGAAGACAATACCGATCAATATGATCACGAGACCGTCTTTCCAGTCAATCGGCGCGCTAGCGAACAAGGCATGCAAGGGGGCGGCATAGGTGAAGGCCAATTGCGCCAAGATCACTACCGCAAGCGCGATCAGCAGTATCGGCGTGCCGACCAGCCCGCGCCAGCTGAACGACCGGGCATTGAGATAGCGCACATTAAACAAGTAGAAGATTTCCAGCACCACCAGGGTATTCACCACCATGGTGCGTGCCACTTCCTCGCCAAGTTCGCGCCGCATGGCATATTCGAAAATAATGAAAACGCCCATGGTGAACAAGACCGAGACAAAACCCACGCGCCAGAGCAGGAAAGGGGAAAGCAGGGCGGCATTGCGCGGGCGCGGCGGACGCTCCATGACGTCGGGCTCGGAAGGCTCGAACGCCAGCACCAGCCCCAGCGTCACCGTCAGCACCATGTTGATCCAGAGAATCTGTGCCGGCGTCATGGGCAAGGACATGCCCAGCAGCAGGGCCACCACCACCGCCAGCGCCTCGCCGCCGTTGGTCGGCAGTGTCCAGGCGATCACCTTGCGCACGTTGTCGTAGACCGTGCGTCCGGCATGCACCGCAGAGACGATGGTGGCGAAGTTGTCGTCCGCCAGCACCATTTCCGAGGCCTGCTTGGCCGCTTCCGTGCCTTTCTTGCCCATGGCGATGCCCACGTCGGCCTGCTTGAGGGAGGGCGCATCGTTGACGCCGTCTCCTGTCATGGCGACCACCTCGCCCTGTTGCTGCAAGGCCTTGACGATGCGCAGCTTGTGCTCGGGCGTGGTACGTGCAAACACGCTGGTTTTCGTCAGCACGGCGCTCAACTCCTCATCCGGCACCTTGTCGAGCTCGGCGCCGGTCATGACGCCCGGCTCATCCGCCAGGTGCAACTGCTTGGCGATCGCTTGCGCCGTGGCGGCATGGTCGCCCGTAATCATCTTGACCTTGACACCGGCGGAACGGCAGCTGGCTATGGCATCGAGCACCTCTTCTCGCGGCGGATCGATGAAGCCCATGACGCCCAGCAGTTCCAGGCTGCCCTCCACGTCCTTGAATTCGAGATGCTGCTTGCCGTCCTCGCAACGCTTGACGGCAAAGCCCAGTACGCGCTCGCCATGCTGTGCCGCCTCGCTGATGCGCTCCGCCCAGTACTCGTGGTCAGGCTGCCCGCACCTTTCCAGCACGCTTTCCGGCGCGCCCTTGATGAACATCCAGGTGCCGTGTTTCTCGTGATGGTGCAGCGTCGCCATGAACTTGTGCTTGCTGTCGAAAGGCACCTCGTCCAGCCGCTTCCAGGCGTTGCGCTCCTGCTGGACATCCTTGCCGGCCTTCATCGCCAGCGCCACCAGCGCGCCTTCCATCGGGTCGCCCAGGACATGCCATTGCCCGGACTCTTCCTCCAGCTTGGCATCGTTGCAAAGCAGGCCTGCCCGCACCAGGCCCTCCCACTCATGGTCTGACGCACCGTCCTGCGGCTTGATCTTGCCCTCGGGCACGTACCCCGTGCCTTCGACCAGATAATGCGCCTTGCCTGCCACCAGGCGCCTGACCGTCATTTCGTTGCGCGTGAGGGTGCCCGTCTTGTCGGAGCAGATCACCGAGGTGGCGCCCAACGTCTCCACCGCGGGCAGGCGGCGGATAATGGCGTTGTGCCTCGCCATGCGCTGCACGCCGATCGCCAGCGTGATGGTAATCACGGCAGGCAGGCCTTCGGGCACCAGCCCGACCGAGATCGCCACCACCACCATGAATCCGTCGATCCAGCTGTAGTTTTGCACCAGCTTGGCAAACGCGAGCAACGCCACGGCCAGGCTGAGGGCGAACCAGGTGAACAGGCGCCCGAAATGGTTGATTTGCTGCAAGAGGGGAGTCTCAAGGGTTTCCACCTTGGAAATCATGCTGCTGATGCGCCCGATTTCCGTCGCGCTGCCCGTTTCCACAATCACGGCACGGCCCTGGCCCGCCGCCACGATGGTGCCGGAATACAGCATGCAATGGCGGTCGCCCAGGTCGGCGTCCTCTGCCACGGCTTGCTCCTGCTTCTGGCTAGGGACCGATTCGCCGGTCAGGATGGCCTCCTCGCTGGAAAGCTGCCGCGCCTTGAGCAAACGCGCGTCCGCGGGCACGCTGTCTCCCGCCTCGAGCACGATCACGTCCCCGGGCACTAGGTCGGCCACGTCCAGGTGCTGGCGGTGTCCGTCCCGCAATGCAGTGACATGCGGCACCATCATGTTGCGTATGGCATCCAGCGCCTGTTCGGCCTTGCCCTCCTGGATATACCCGACAATCGCGTTGATCAGCACCACGGCGAGTATCACCGCCGAATCGACGGCGTGCTCAAGGAAGAATGCAATCACCGCCGCGGACAGCATGAAATAGATCAAGGCATTATTGAACTGGGACAGGAAGCGCATGACGGGATGCTGCCGGCGCGGGGCGGGCAGTTCGTTGCGCCCATGTTCCCGCAACCGCTTTTCGGCCTCGCTGCTGCTCAGGCCCTCTGGGCTGGACTGCACGCGCTCAAGCACTTCGCTCGACTTGAGGGCATGCCACGGCGGTGCGGCAACTGCATCATTCTGGCTGGATTGCGGCATGGGCAATGGCCTTTCAATGGTCGGTGTCTTTTTATTCTAAAAGGCTTTGCCGCGATCAGGCAAAACCATTTTTTAAATATGGCTTAATCAAGCATGTCGATTACACTCGCCATATTTCCTCCTGAATCCACAATGATGCGCGTCACCCGGCATCCGGATCTGCCCATCGCAACCCAATCCTCTCCTTTCAGGAGTGATTAGGCTAAAATAGACCTCTTGAATAAGAGCCTCTAACAAAACCCAGCGAAGTGATTCTGGTTAGGCGCTCCGCCGCAGACAGTACAAAGAGTACGGCAAGGCAGAGCAACAACGACAGAAGGGTTTTGTCAGCGGCTCAAACATCGGCCCGGCCAGTCATTGCCTGATTCGAGCCAGTTTATCCATCTGACAGGATCCGCCATGGAAACAATCAACCTCATGCCTCCCAGCGTACTCACCTTTGCCGCTACCGACCCGAGCAGCGGCGCAGGCCTGCAGGCAGATCTCTTGGCATTGGCCAGCATCGGCTGCCACCCCTTGTCTGTCGTCACGGCGGTCACCGTACAGGATACGGTAGGAGTGGAAAATGTCGTCCCCCTGGATGCGGAACTCATCAACGAACAAGCGCGTACCATCCTGGAAGATATGCAGATATCGGCCTTCAAGCTCGGCATGCTCGGCAGCGTGGAAAATATCGCCGTGATTGCCGAGATCGTCGCCGATTATCCCGATGTGCCGTTGCTGATAGACCCGATCCTGTCTTCGGGCCGTGGCGACGAGCTGGCCAACGAGGCAATGCAGGAAGCAATGATAGACTTGCTGTTCCCGCAGGCGACGCTGATCACGCCGAACAGCCTGGAAGCACGGCGGCTGGCATTCACCGGCGACTATACCGACGAAAGCGAGCACGCCTCTATCGAAGAGGTGGCGGAACGCCTGCTGGCGCTCGGGCCTGAATATGTCTTGATTACCGGCACGCATGAGCGCTCGCCGCAAGTCGTCAACAATCTTTACGGCTCGCAGAAGCTGTTGCGCTCCTATCCTTGCGAGCGCCTGCCGGGCAGTTATCACGGCTCCGGCTGCACGCTGGCCTCGGCGATCGCGGCCTGCCTGGCGCATGGGCTGGGCATGGAGGAAGCCATCGCGGAAGCGCAGGAATATACCTGGCACTCGCTGCGCCACGCCTTCCGTCCCGGCATGGGGCAATATATCCCCGACCGCTTGTTCTGGGCGCGCGAAGAGTCTGATGACGCGGAATAAGCTCCCGGCAATCCACGGACTGTATGCCATCACCCCGGATGAAACCGACACGCCCAGGCTGCTGACCATCAGCGAGGCTGCCCTCGCCGGGGGCGCCGGGGTGCTGCAATACCGCAACAAGCGAGTTTCGGGCGAACAGGCCTACGTCCAGGCCAGCGCGCTCCTGGCCTTGTGCCGCCGTTTCCAGGTGCCTCTGATCATCAACGATGACGTCCAGCTTGCCGCCGGGCTGGATGCGGACGGCGTGCACCTGGGCATAGACGACGGCGATATTGCCGCCGCACGGGCGGCATTGGGCCAACACAAGATCATCGGCGCCTCCTGCTACAACAACCTCGCCCTCGCCCGGCAGGCCGCCGGCCTGGGCGCGGATTACGTCGCCTTCGGCGCATGTTTTCCTTCCTCCACCAAGCCAAACGCGCCACGTGCCGACATCGCCCTGTTCGCCAGGGCGCATGAACTCGGGCTGCCAGTCGTTGCCATAGGGGGGATCAATCTGGAGAATGCCGCCAGCATCATCAGCGCGGGCGCCGATGCCGTCGCCGTGATCGGGGCATTGTGGAACACTCCCGACATCCAGGCACAAGCCAGTCAATTCAACCAACTTTTCAGTTAGAGCCAGGCCATGAGCAGAAACCAGCAATTATTCGAACAATCCCAAACCCTGATCCCGGGCGGCGTGAACTCGCCGGTGCGCGCTTTCGGCTCGGTAGGCGGCACGCCGGTGTTCTTCAAGCGCGGCCTTGGCTCGCGGCTATGGGACGAAGACGGCAAGGAATACATCGACTACGTTGGCTCCTGGGGGCCGATGATCCTCGGCCATGCGCAGCCCGACGTGGTTGCCGCCGTGCAGGCCGCCGCCGCCAACAGCCTGTCCTTCGGCGCGCCGACCGCGCTGGAACTGGAAATGGCGCAACTGATCACGCAGCTCGTCCCCAGCATGGAGCAAGTGCGGCTGGTCAGCTCGGGGACGGAAGCCACCATGAGCGCCATCCGACTGGCGCGCGGCTTCACCAGCCGCAGCAAGATACTCAAGTTCGAGGGCTGCTACCACGGCCATGCCGACTCCCTGCTGGTCAAGGCAGGTTCGGGAGCGCTCACTTTTGGCCAGCCCAGCTCTGCCGGCGTGCCGCCCGAGCTCGCCGCCCATACCTTGACCTTGCCCTACAACGATGTGCAGGCGCTAGAACAACGGTTCGCGGAACTAGGCAAGGAGATCGCCTGCGTCATCCTCGAGCCGGTGGCAGGCAACATGAACCTGGTGCGCCCCACGCCGGAATTTCTTGCCGCATTGCGCTCGCTCTGCACCCAATCCGGCACCCTGTTGATTTTTGACGAGGTCATGACCGGTTTCCGTGTCGCCTTGGGCGGCGCACAGCAATTGTTCGGCATCAAGCCCGACCTCACCACGCTCGGCAAGGTGATCGGCGGCGGCCTGCCAGTGGGCGCCTTCGGCGGCCGTGCCGACGTCATGGCCTTCCTCGCGCCCCTGGGACCGGTGTACCAAGCCGGCACCTTGTCCGGCAACCCGGTCGCCGTTGCCGCCGGCCTGGCGACATTGAAGCAATTGCAGCGGCCCGGCTTTCATGAAGCGCTTTCCGCGAAAACACGCCAACTCACCGACGGCCTGGCCCAGGCGGCACGCGATGCCGGCGTCACGTTCAGTGCACAAAGCGTCGGCGGCATGTTCGGCGTCTATTTCAGCGCCGAATGCCCCGCCAGCTTCGCCGAGGTGATGCAGGCGGACAAACACGCATTCAACCGCTTCTTCCACGGCATGCTGGAAGAGGGCGTTTACCTGGCGCCATCCGCTTTCGAAGCCGGTTTTGTCTCGATCGCACACAGCGAGGCGGATATCAACCAGACCATTGCCGCGGCAGAAAGCGTATTCAGCCAAATCAACGCCCAATGACCAACCGGCCGCGCATCTATATCACGGGTGCGTCATGTGCCGGCGTCACGACGCTGGGCGCTACGCTTGCACGGCAGTTAAGGCTGCCGCATATCGATGTGGACCAGTTCTACTGGCTGCCCACCGACCCGCCTTTTTCGCTCAAGCGCCCTCCGCAAGAGCGCGTCAGCCTGATCCGCGACGCATTGGGCGAGGATGGCTGGATCCTGGCCGGCTCGTTCGATGGCTGGGGCGACGCCCTGATCGAGCATGCCAGCCTGATCGTGTTTGTGGTCACGCCCCATGCGGTGCGCATGGACAGGCTAAGAAAGCGTGAAAAACAACGTTATGGAGAACGGATAGCGCCGGGCGGCGACATGTACGAGGCGCACCTTGCGTTTGCCGAATGGGCATCTCAGTACGAATCGCCCGGACCCGGCCATACCGGGCGGAATTTGGCGCGACATGAAAACTGGCTTGCACAGCAGTCATTGCCGGTCCTGCGCCTGGACGGCACCGACCATCCCGACCGCCTGGCGGCACAAGTCGTTTCCGCCTTGCCTGGGCATGAGCTCCATTAATAGCCCTTGCCTCGCTTATGCCGTTAGAATAAAGCCTTGATTGACAGGATCAGCCGTAATGACTTCACTGAAAAATGATGTTTTCCTCCGCGCACTGCAACGCCAGCGTACGCCTTACACCCCGGTCTGGATGATGCGCCAGGCAGGGCGTTACCTGCCGGAGTACCGCGAAACGCGCAAAAAAGCAGGCAGCTTCATGGACCTGTGCAAGAACACGGACCTGGCGACCGAAGTCACCCTGCAGCCGCTGGACCGCTTCCCGCTCGATGCCGCCATCCTGTTCTCGGATATCCTCACCATTCCCGATGCGATGGGCTTGGGGCTGTATTTCGAGGAAGGCGAAGGCCCCAAGTTCGAGCGCACATTGCGCGAGGAAAGCGACATCCGCAAGCTTGCCGTGCCGGACATCGGTAGCGAGCTTGGCTATGTCACCGACGCCGTGAGCCAGATCCGCCGCGCGCTTGACGGCCGCGTGCCCCTGATCGGCTTTTCCGGTAGCCCATGGACATTGGCGACTTATATGGTGGAAGGCCGCGGCGGCACCGATTTCCTCACCATCAAGCAGATGGCCTACGCCCGGCCGGACCTGCTGCACCATATCCTGTCGGTAACGGCCCAGGCCGTCACCGACTACCTCAATGCGCAGATTGCCGCCGGCGCGCAGGCCGTGATGATATTCGACTCGTGGGGCGGGGCGCTTTCCCACCATGCCTACCAGGAGTTCTCGCTGCAGTACATGAAGCAGATCGTCAGCGGATTGACCAAGGAAAACGAAGGCCGCGCCGTGCCCAGCATCGTGTTCACTAAGGGCGGCGGACTCTGGCTCGAATCCCAGGCGGAAACCGGCGCGGACGCACTGGGGCTGGATTGGACGGTCTCCCTGGGCGAAGCGCGCAAGCGCGTGGGCGGCAAAGTCGCCCTGCAAGGCAACATGGATCCCGCCATCCTGCTTTCCACCCCTGCAGCCGTGGAAAAGGAAGCCGCACGCATCCTCGCCGATTACGGCATAGGCAGCGGCCATGTCTTCAACCTCGGCCACGGCATCACGCAATTCACCCCGCCCGAGAATGCAGGGGCCATGATCAAGGCAGTGCATGCCATCAGCAGCAAATATCACCTGTAAGAGCCCATTAATACCCCATGGCCGCGATTGACAAAAAATGACATTCGCGGCCGCCATCTCCCGCAATATGGGAGTAAGATGAACTATTAACGCGTTTCGTTTGTCACGACTTCATAACAACAAGGAGATAAGCAAATGGGTTTGATTTCATTCATCAAGGACGCCGGCGAAAAGCTGTTTGGCACCCACCCCGCCGTCGAGTCAAAAACCGAAAATCCGGTAGCTTCCGCCAATGCCGAGGCCAGCAAGGCCATACTCAACTACATCCACAAAATGGAGCTTGACGCAGACGGCCTGCAGGTGGATTTCGACGGCGCCACGGGCAAGGTCACGGTCAGCGGCACTGCGGCCACCCAGGAGATCAAGGAAAAGATCCTGCTCTGTTGCGGCAACATCAACGGCGTCAGCGATGTCGTGGACAACCTCAAGGTCACTGCGGCAGAAACCGCCCCCGTGTTCTACACCGTGGTACGCGGCGATACCTTGTCCAAGATTGCCAAGGAGCACTACGGCAACGCCAATGCCTACATGAAGATTTTCGAGGCGAACAAGCCCATGCTGAACCATCCCGATAAAATCTATCCGGGCCAGACCCTACGTATCCCCCAATAACATCAACAGGAGATTCAGATGAAATTACTATCAACGTCCGTCCTTGCCATTTTCCTTGCCAGCCTGGCGCTGGGAGGTTGCAGCAACAAGGAAGAAGAGAATGTTGAAGCTGCCGCAGCGGAAGCCGTAGAGCAAGCCCAGGAGCATGCGGAACACGCTGCCGACAGGGCCGAGGAAGCGGTCGACGACGCAAAGGACGCTGCTGAAGACGCTATCGAGAAGGCGCGCGAAGCCGCTGCCGAGCATCAGGAAGAACATTCCGCCGAGCACTAACTCCCATCAATACCCGGGCCTGCGCCCGGGTATCTTCCTACAGATTTCTCACCTGGCACCTGCCTAATCAAAAAGCGGAGCGGATTAATCCGCCCTCTGCACGTATAGTGGCGCCGTTAATCACGGCGGCACGCTCGCTGCAGACAAATGCCACGATGTCGCCGATTTCCGCCGGGTCGATCAACCTGCCGATCAACGAAGTGGGGCGGTTCTCGCTGATGAATTTCTTTTCCGCTTCCTCCAGGCTGATGCCTGGATAAATATCCTGGATGAATTTCTCCACGCCCTCAGTGCGGGTGGGGCCAGGCAGTACGGCATTCACCGTCACCGCCGTCTGTTTGGTCAACTCCGCCAGGGAGCGCGAAATCCCGAGTTGCATAGTTTTGGTAGCGCTGTAATGCGCCATTTCAGGGGCAGGCGTAACGCCGGACTCGCTCGAGATGAACACAATGCGCCCGGCCTTGTTTTCCAGCATCTTGCCTAGGTAGTGCCTGGCCAGCCTGACACCGCTCATGATGTTCACTTCGAACAAATGCTGCCAGGCAGCGTCGGTTTCGTCGAAAAAGCCAACCGCCTCGTAGATGCCCAGGTTGTTCACCAGGATATCGACTTGCGGAAATTGCGCCAGCGTCGTCTGCGTGCCTTCCACCGTGCCGTTATCCGCCGCCAGCCCCAGCAAATCAGCTTGTGGCACATCCCGCCTGACCTTGTCGATCGCCTTGTCCACGCTGGCCTGGCTGCGCCCGTTGATGATGACCCGCGCCCCTTCCCTTGCCAGCGATTTCGCTATTTCCAGGCCGATCCCGGCGGAGGATGCGGTCACAAGCGCCAATTTATTTTCCAGGTTGAGTTGCATGATGGCTCCTATGGATCAATGAATGGGGTCAAGTATGCACTCCATATACGGACTTGATAAGCAGTTCGCATGGAAGGTGATAAGTGCACTATTCCACAGTGCAAATATTACCCGGCTGGCATACGCCAAAGCACCTGCCAGTTTGCTAACTCCTGCAATTTGCAGCTAGACAGTGTCTAACTTCTCAGAAGCAGTCCTACATCAAGATCAGCCTGATACCGATACGGCGGCCATATTCCAGTGGTTAACCTTGCTTTCATCCAAGCTCAACATCAAGAGGATAACAATATGAAGCTCGCCAATCTATTCAGCGCTATTTCCCTACTCACTGTCAGTACTTTGCTGGTCAGCACCCCCGCGATGGCGGATAAAGAATTCGTCGGCCGTATCGACGCGCGTCCAGCCGGCAACCTGGGTATCTGGACGATCAGCGGGCAACAGGTGGAAGTCACCGAGAAGACCGATATCGATCCCGATCAAGGCCCGTTGGTAGTAGGCGCCTGTGTCGAGGTAGAGCATGACAAGGGCGTGGTATCCGAGATCGAAACCGTCAAGCCTGAAAAATGCGGCAAGAACTAAACACGGCGTTGCCGCAGCAGCTCGCGTTTAAGGTTGGCGAAGTATTCATCCTGGTCCGCCTGTCCCAGGCTAAGGTAGAAGGCGTGCAGGTTTTTGGCAGCCAGGAAGCTGCCCCTGCCGACTACTGTGCTGTTGAGGGCGGGGTTGTCGCCGATTTCCAGGCATCGTTCCCAGCTTGAGGCAATCATTGGCAGCAGGGCCTCGGCTTGCGAAGGATCGGCAATTGCCCAGTCCAGCAGGACGTCGCCGAGCGCAAAGAAAAAGTCGGGCGAATGCTGCCAATGCGGCATCTCGGCCTCAGCCAGGTCGACAGACTGACTGAAACGGCCTGCCTTCTTCAGGCTGAACAGGCAGCGCACCACTAGGTCGTGCCGCCAGGTGGCATTGGCGCCGGTATGCAGCAACGCCTTCTCGTAAAACGGCACCGCCTCGGCAAAACGCGCATAGATTTCCAGCTCCTTGCCTAGCTGGTAATTGAGGTAGGCATCCTCCGGGTTCGATGCCAGTTCCAACCGCAGCAAAGCCTCGTTGCGCCCTTGCTTGGTCGCCTTGTGCTGCTCCAAATAGCCGTCATGTCCGACGACCAGAGCCAGTTGCCGTCTCGGCATACCGGGACAGACGGGCTGCTCATGAATACGCCCAACATAGCGCACGTGGCGCGGCAGGATGCGGGATATCCATCTGCTGGAAACCTGTAGCTCCCCGTCCACCTCGGCCTCATCGTCACGGCGCAATATACCGATCATCTCCTCGTTGCAATACCGCAATGCGGTCAATGCATCGCCGCCGGAGACAATCCACTCGTCCGCGTCCCAATCAGCGCTGGATAATTCCAACGCCGCGTTCCTGGCGGTGGCAAAATCGGCGTACCAAGGGCTATGCGCTTGCTGGACACGGGCTAGAACTCCTGCGGGTCCACGTCCACCGCCCAGCGTATCTTGTTGCCGAGCGGATGCGCGCGCAATTGCGGTGTGAGCTGTCTCAGGACCAATTGCAGGGCCTGCCTGGTTGCCGCCTGGAACAGCAACTGCCCGCGCTCCATGCCTTTCAGGCGCTCCATCTGCGGCCTAACCGGGTCGTACACCAGCGCGTCGGTGCCCAGCTCGCGTGCGGCATCGGCAGCATATTGCAGGAAGCGTTGCACAGGGCCGTATTCGTTGGCCTCAGCCTTGATCAAGGCCAGGAACTCGTAGGGCGGGAACTGGGCGACTTCGCGCTCCTGCAACAGGCCGGCGGCATAAGCTGCGTAATCCTGAGCGCGCAAGGCATTGAACAATTGGTGCTCCGGGAAGGTGGTCTGGATCAAAACCTCGCCCGGCTTATCCGCCCGGCCCGCACGCCCTGCGACCTGCATGAGCTGGGCGAACAGGCGCTCGGCGGCGCGGAAATCCGGGCTGAACAGGGCGCTGTCGGTATCGAGCACGCCCACCAGCGTCAGGTTGGGGAAATCATGGCCTTTCGCCAGCATTTGCGTCCCCACCAGGATATCCACTTCTCCCGCATGCACTGCGGACAGCATCTCACTCAAGGCATTTTTGCGCCTTGTACTGTCGCGGTCCACCCGCAATACGCGCGCATCGGGCAGCAGCTTGGCCAGGGTTTCCTCCAGCCGCTGCGTGCCGTTCCCGGTGGGGTGCAAGTCGGCATTGCCGCAACTCGGGCATTGCCGCACGATTTTTTGTTCGTGGCCGCAATGATGGCAACGCAGGAAACCCTGGCGCAGGTGAACCACCAGCCTGCTGCTGCAGCGCATGCAGGGCGCGATCCAATGGCAGGCGTTGCACAGCAGCACGGGCGCATAACCGCGGCGGTTGATGAAGAGCAGGCTCTGCTCGCCGCGCTCCAGGCGGGCTTTCAATGCTTTTATCAGCTGCGGCGACAAGCCTTCCTGCATCTGCACGCGGGAAACGTCCACGCAATTCACCCGCGGCAGCTGCGACTGGCTCACCGCCCGCTGCTGCATGCCGAGCAGGCCGTAGCGCCCGCTTTGGGCGTTATGCCAGGTTTCCAGCGCCGGAGTGGCCGAACCCAGCACGATGGGGATATTGCGGCGTTGCGCGCGCACCAGCGCCACATCGCGGGCATGGTAGCGCATGCTGTCCTGCTGCTTGTAGGAAGTGTCGTGCTCCTCGTCTACGATCATGAACTTGAGCCCGGGTAGAGGAGTAAAGACCGACAGGCGGGTACCGATCACGATACGTGCGGCGCCTGTTTGCGCCAGCCGCCAGTTTTGCAAGCGCTCACTTTCGCTGAGATTGCTGTGCAGCGTGACCAACGGATATTGCGGCAACCGGGTGCGGAACCGCGCCTCCAGCTGTGGCGTGAGGTTGATTTCCGGCACCAGCACCAGCGCCTGGTCGTGATTGCCCTCCAGCACCGCCTGCAGGAGGCGGATGTAGACCTCGGTCTTGCCGCTGCCGGTGATACCGTGCAGCAGCCATGGCTTGAACGTGTCCCGCTGCTGCAGGATGCTGTGCACGGCATGGGATTGTTCGTCGTTCAGTTCGGGCTGCACGTTGGAAGCGTGCAATGTCGAACTCAAGCCTGCATAGACTTGCTCTTCCTCTATCCAGCCCTGTTCGCGCAGGGCCGTCAGCCCCTTGCGCCAACCCGGGCTGAGTGCCGCCAGCTCCGCCTCGTTCAGGCGGCCATGCTCGCGCAATGCTGTGAAAATACGGCGCTGGACCGTTTGGCGGGCCGGGATGGACGCTACGTCGGCGGCCTGACCGGCCGCGTTGAGCCAATAGCGGAACTGCTGCCTCGCCTGCGCCGGCTCGGTCTGCCGCAGGCGCGCGGGCAGTGCCGAGAGCAAGGCCTGTCCGTAAGGGTATTGGTAGTAATCGGCGCAGAACTTCAGCAGCGAGAAGAATTCGCTGTCGAGCACGGGCTCGTGGTCGAAATGCCGGATGATGGACTTGAGCTTGGCCGGGGCGATATCGCTGGCGGAGGCAATATCGACCACCACGCCCACCTGCTTGCGCGGGCCGAATGGCACGACGACGCGCTGCCCAACCTGCACGGGCACATCGCTACGGTAATCGAACACGCCGTCCAGCGGGACATCCAGCGCGACTTTGAGGATATGCATATCGGAAGAATGCTGGCTCATGCCGTCTCCATCATCTGCCGTCCGCATGACGAAGTTCGACAATTGCATATCAGTGCAAGCTTGCAGTAGGTTAAAATAATGCTTTTATTCACGTTCGTCGCTCGCCTTGAAAGCACATCTTACCGAATTACTGCAGGTCGCCGCAAACAGCCTAGCTGCCGACGCGGGCACCAGCGCCATCCAGCTTGAGCGTCCCAAGAACACGCAGCATGGGGACTTTTCCACCAACCTCGCCATGACCCTGGCCAAGCCGTTGCGCCAGAATCCGCGCGCGATTGCCGAATCCCTGATCAAGGCATTGCCTGCTTCCGAATACGTCGCCAAGGTCGAGATCGCAGGCGCGGGCTTCATCAATTTCTACCTGAGCCCGGCTGCCAAGCAGGCGGTGGTGCGCGAAATCCAGCGCCAGGGCGCGCAATACGGCCGCAACGACGCAGGTCAGGCGCGCAAGGTGCAAGTGGAGTTCGTTTCCGCCAACCCGACCGGGCCGCTGCATGTCGGCCATGGGCGCGGCGCGGCAGTCGGCGACTGTCTCGCACGCCTGCTCGCCGCCAACGGCTGGGCGGTCACGCGCGAGTTCTATTACAACGATGCCGGCGCGCAGATCGACAACCTCACCATCTCCGTGCAATCGCGCTGCAAAGGCATCACGCCTGACGATGCCGCCTGGCCGGAAGACGGCTACCGCGGCGACTACATCGCCGATGTCGCGGCCGCCTACATGGCGAAGGAAACCGTCACCGCCGACGACCAGGCCGTCACGGGCAAGGGCGACGCCGAGGACGCCGAGGCGATCCGCCAGTTTGCCGTGGCCTACCTGCGCCACGAGCAGGATCTCGACCTCAAGGCGTTCAAGATCAATTTCGACGTGTTCTCGCTCGAATCCGCGCTCTATCGCGACGGCAAGGTGGAAAGCACTGTCGGCAACCTCGTCAAGAGCGGCCACACCTACGAGCAGGACGACGCCCTCTGGCTGCGCACTACCGATTTCGGCGACGACAAGGATCGCGTCATGCGCAAGCGCGAGGGCGGCTATACTTACTTCGTCCCCGACGTGGCCTACCACCTCGACAAATGGCAGCGCGGCTTTGAGCGCGTGATCAACGAGCAAGGCGCCGACCACCACAGCACCATCACCCGCGTGCGCGCCGGCTTGCAGGCGCTTGATGTCGGCATCCCCAAGGGCTGGCCGGAATACGTGCTGCACCAGATGGTCACCGTGATGCGCGGCGGCGAGGAGGTGAAAATTTCCAAGCGTGCCGGCAGCTACGTCACGCTGCGCGACCTGATCGAGGAAGTCGGCTGCGATGCCACGCGCTACTTCCTGGCCGCGCGCCGCGCCGATTCGCAACTGGTGTTCGACATCGACCTCGCCCGCGCCCAGAGCAACGACAACCCGGTCTATTACATCCAGTATGCCCATGCGCGCATCTGCAGCGTATTGAACGAATGGGGCGGCGACATCGCCAGCCTGGCCCAGGCCGACCTCAGCCCGCTGGATACCGAGCACGAAGCCGTGCTGATGCAGCGCCTGGGCGAGTTTCCCGAGCTGGTTGCCAATGCCGCGCAGGAACTGGCGCCGCACATGGTGGCAACCTATCTCAAGGATCTTGCCGGCGACCTGCACAGTTATTACAACGCGCATAAATTCCTGGTGGAAAACGCCGATATCACTGCAGCGCGCATGGCACTGGTCAGCGCTACGCGCCAGGTGCTGCGCAACGGCCTGGAACTGCTCGGCGTGAGCGCGCCAGAAAAAATGTAATCGAACATGTAAACTTCAAGCATTGCTTAAGAATTGATTGTTGACGGGGAACCATCGCAACCTGAGTCAAGTCGCTAGGCAGGCCTCCATGCAAGGCCTGCCAGGACGTGAATGAAAGAGGAAGAGGAATTATCGTGAGTCGAGATTACAAGCCAGCACAGCGCAAATCGAGCTCCGGCGGCAACAGCAAAGGCAGCCCGTTTTTCACCGGCTTGCTGGTCGGCCTGCTATTGGGTGTCGGCATTTCCGTCGGCGTCGCCATCGTCGTCATGAAGAGCGACAGCCCGTTCTCGGACAAGGCAGGCAAGCCCAAGCTGGAACCTGGCGAAATCGCATTGCCCAAGCCGGAAAGCAAGCCAGCCAATGAAGCCGGCAATGGACAATCCGCCAGCGAAAAGCCGCGTTTCGATTTCTACACCATCCTGCCTGGCACCGAAAGCCAGGTAACGGAGCAGGAAATCAAGCAGAAGGAGGCCGACCCGGCCCCCGCGCAAACGCAGGAAAGCTATTTCCTGCAGGTCGGGGCGTTCCAGACCGAGCAAGAGGCCGACAACATGAAGGCCAAGCTGGCCTTGCTGGGGCAAGAAGCCATCGTGCAGACGGCCACGATTCCCGGCAAGGGCGTGTGGCATCGCGTGCGCGTAGGCCCGTTCGCCGACCTGAACCAAATCAATAGCGCCAAGTCTGATCTTGCGCAAAACGGCTTCAAGGCGGATCTGATCAAAGTGAATAGTCCTGGACAATAAGCGGACAATTAGCCAAGGTCATCCAGAACAATTTGCACAACGTTAACCACTTAAACTCGATCGTAAGGACATGATATGAAAAAGCTTCTCGCTGCCTTGATGCTGTTGGTATCTGCAACGGCCATGGCGGATCCGCAACTGGGTAACGAATTCAACCAGACAGCCAAGACCATCAAGACCGACAACCCGGCCAAGATCGAAGTGCTGGAAATTTTCTGGTACGGTTGCCCGCATTGCTACCACCTGGAACCAAGCCTGGCGACCTGGGTGAAGAAGCTGCCGCAGGATGTCTACTTCAAGCGCGTTCCCGGCGTCCCTCGTCCAGACTGGGCGCCTGCTGGCAAGGCGTTTTATGCGCTGGAAGCCCTCAACCTGACCGAGAAACTGCACAACCAGCTGTTCGACACCATCCACAAGGCTCGCACTGTGAACCCGACCGTGGAAGCGCAACTGATCGACTGGATCACCAAGCAAGGCGGACAGGACCGCAAAAAAGTGGAAGAAGCATTCAACTCATTCTCCACCAACAACAATGTCGTACGCGCGATGAACACCTTCCGCGATTCCGGCGCCACCGGCGTGCCTGCCATCATCATTGACGGCCGCTACATCACCTCCAGCTCCATGGCGGGTGGCAACCAGAACGTGCTCAAGGTAGCCGACTACCTCATCGAGAACGTGCGCAAGGAAAAGAGCGGCGGCGCCAAGTAATCTTCCGCCTGTCGCGATGCTGCACACATCCACACCCGCTGCCGGCCAGCGGGTTTTTATTACCGGTGCCTCCAGCGGTATCGGCCTGGCGCTTGCACGGCATTACCTCAGGCAGGGCGCCATCGTCGGCGTCACTGCCCGCAGATCGACCCTGCTGGAATCACTCGCCGCAGAATTTCCTGCCGCTCAATGCCTGCCCTACCAAGTAGATGTGCGTGACGCCCACGCCATGCAGGGTGCTGCCCGGGCGTTCATCCAGGCCGCGGGCGTGCCGCATATCGTCATCGCCAATGCAGGCGTCAGTTGCGGCACCCTGACCGCCGAGGCCGAAGATACCGCAGCGTTCCATACCGTGTTCGAGATCAACGTCTTCGGCATGGTGCATACCTTCCAACCATTTATTGCCGCCATGCGGGCATCCAGACTGCAAGGCCAGCTGGTCGGCATCGCCAGCGTCGCGGGCATACGCGGCCTGCCGGGGGCTGGCGCTTACAGCGCCTCGAAATCCGCCGCGATCACCTACCTCGAAAGCCTGCGTACCGAGATGCAGCACCACGGTATCGCCGTCACCACCATTGCCCCAGGCTACATCCGTACGCCAATGACCGATGTGAATGGCTACAGCATGCCGTTCCTCATGGACGTCGATATCGCCGCGGCAAAGTTTGCCCACGCCATCGCCCGGCGCAAGCGGTTTGTCGTCATCCCCTGGCAAATGGGCTGGGTAGCGCGCATCCTGCGCATCATCCCGCGATGGTTATGGGATAGGTTGACCAAAAACGCGCCGCACAAACCGCGCATTGGAATATGAACTGCATCACATGCCCCCATCAATTCACAAGTAAAATCTGGAATTCAATATTACTATCACTTTACGATAGTATCGCCATACGATACTATTAACGCATGGCGATACTATCCTTTAAATGTCGGGATACCGAATCCATATTTGACGGCAAGCGCACACGGCGTTTTGTCAATATCGAAACAGTAGCGCTACGCAAGCTGGCGATGCTCAACCGTGCCGCGCTACTCGAAGACTTACGGATTCCGCCAGGAAATCGACTCGAAGCCTTGGAAGGCGACCGGGCAGGCCAATATAGCATCCGCATCAACGACCAATGGCGCATATGCTTCGTATGGTCTGCCACAGGGCCAAAGGATGTCGAAATCGTCAATTACCATTGAAAGAAAGGAGTTCATCATGACACGTGAAGTCAAATGGCCGCACCCCGGCGAAATCCTGCTGCATGAATTCATCAAGCCGATGGGCATCACGCAATACCGGCTGGCAAAAGAAATTGGCGTGCCTCAACGCCGCATTGGCGACATCGTGGCGGGAACTCGCGCCATCTCTGTAGACACCGGGCTGCGGCTATCCAAGTTCTTTGGCACATCCGATGCATTCTGGATCGGCCTGCAATTCGATTACGATGCCATCATCGCAAAGGAACGCATGGCCGATGTACTGGAGCGCATCCGTAAATTTGAACCCGCGCGCGTTTAACCCGTTATGCCTTTGCCATTCGCCCGCAGCATACCCTGGCAGCGCTCATTACCATTTACAGCCTAATGACGAGATTCCGGGTCGAGCCCGGAATGACAAGTGAAACAGTCATTCCCGGTAAAAATTCTCTCTCTTTGTCATGCCGGATTCAATCCGGCATCTCCTCCTACGTTGCGTTCACCTCTATATTTCCAGCCATGCCTAGCCCGGCACAAAAGCCAAGATAGCCATCAACTACAAATCAATCCGCACCCGATGATCGACACGAACAATTACCGCACGGCACTCAGAACGACTTTTCCATCCTGATCCCGGCCTGTGTCCGGCGATAGGAGAAAAACAGCGGCAGCGTGCTTTCGGTGTCGTAATGTTGCACGTAAAGTGAAGGCTTGATGCCCTGCACCTGCAAGCCGGGGAAACCCAACGCCAGGCTGTAGAAATCCTCGGTATCCTTCCTTAACCCACCGAAAAGGGCGTTGTATTCGTCATATTTACGCCAGCGCCTGGATGCTGACATGGTCACGTCCAACCATGAGTTGAAGGTGTGGAATATACCCACCCGCACGCCGGAACGATGAAAGCTGGCAACCGGGAAATCCAGCTTGCGGCGAATGTAATCCACGCCGCCGAACAACAATGTTTTATTGGAAAGCGCATATAGCTGATTCAACGTCACCAGGTATTGCCGGGCGTCGTTATCCTTTTCCTCATCCCTCACGTAACGGATATCCTGCCAGTTGATGGTCAGGGTATTCTGCCAATTGGGCGTGATCTGGCTGCGCGCTTCGGCCATCAGTCCTCCCGCAGTGTAAAGCCTGCGGTTGCTTTGCCAATATGCCTCAAAGGTAGGCGCGATAAACAAGCGATGTTTGGGCGTGCGATAGGCATAACCCAGCGCTACATTCCATAGCCCGATGTTGTACAGATTATCCTGCGTATAGTCGGAACCATAGACGAGCGAACGGAACATCAGGCCATGGCGGCCTTTCAAGGGCGTGAACTTCTCCGCCGTCAACGTGTAATTCACCCCATGGCTCGGCAACGCCTTGGGCGCAGACCACCGGGCCGCGCATAGATCATTGCCGATTGAAAGCAGGCAGAGCGACGCGTCGGAAGTCAGGTTGATGTTGTCGTCCTTGAAATAATCCAGGGCCGCATAGAATTTCCACTCATTACGCTTTTCCAGCGCGTCCAGATATAAATTGATATTGCTCTGCACCGCCATTGGCAGGTCGGGCGTCAATACCGAAAGGAAAATCTGCTTGGCCTCTTTATCCTCGCTATTCTTGAACAAGGCCCGCGCATAATCCATTTTCCCCCGGGTAAATTGCGGCAGGTAGGACAACACGCGCTCATATTTCTCCAGCGCCAGAGGTAAATTGCCTTGGGCTTCGGCCAGGTTGGCTTCTACATAGGCTATCAAACTGGGATCGCGACGCGGCGAAACCAGGTAATGGCTCATGAGGCTCTTCACCCGCGGCCAATTCTGCTGATTGATCTGATTGAATATTTCCTGCTCCAATGCAGCGACGCTGCTCTGATCGTCATCCAATGTGAACACAGGCTCTGGCTGAATCAGCTCCTCAAGCGTGGGCTGGCCGCGACTGTTATCGAGCCGGTCACGCGCCTGGTCAATCAACTGCCACTGGTTGGAACTATTATCGAGAAAATCATTGGCCCATGATATGGACGACAAGCATAGGCAAATCAGGGAGGGGAAGAGGGCTTTCAAGTGCTAACCTCAGTCTGACGACATCGATGAAAAGTACAAGCCCGAAGGCTTGTACTTACACGACTAGAGAATCAATTAGCGAGTGCCAGCAAAACCGACGCTCTTGCTTGCATCTGTTGCATGGTCAGCCGTACCAGCCAATGCCTGGGCGCTGTTACCATAGAACAAACCATCAATGTAATAAGCATCACTATTGGCTGAGCCTGCAAACCTTGCAGTAGCTGTTGCCCCACTTCCTACAATGAATATATCAGTGCCACTATCCAATGTAATGGTAGTGTTTGCGCTAGCAATACTGCCTGTCAGTGTGCCGCTTGTTCCATTTGAAGCAAAATTGGCAGTCAATGTACCGGTATAAAATTCATTACCTTGGCCTACGCCACTGGTAGTGTAGTTATAAGAATTTCCTTTGACGGAATCCAAGCTTCGAGTCACATTGTCGCCCACCACATAAGCAGCATAGACAGGAACAGAAGAATTGGACGGTGAAACACCTTCCCATACTCCAAAATAGACCCTGTTGCTATCGCTACCGGTAACCCTGCCAAGAGCCCAAGTACCCATCCCTGCATGGCTGCCTGTGCCGCCGGAAATCGTGGCGATGCCATTGCTATCTATAGATGTACGCAGGGTGTCATACAAAACATGGGCATTAACAGCAAGACCGTTGCCAACCGAATAGACGCCGATGCCAGGCTCATTTGCAGCACCATGAGTAGGTCCTGTAAACACCGATGGGCCTATCTTCACCAAGCCACCATTTGTAGTAAAACCCTCTACATTTTCACCAGCTGCGAAGCTCACGCTGGAGACAGTTAATAAAACCAACGAAGCCAAAGATAACTTTTTCATCATTACTTCCTTTCCTAGTTTTATGTGGATAAATGCCTTTTCAAGTCAGGCGTAATCTGAAAAATAATTCTCATAATGATTTTTATTATTTTTTGTTGTTATTAAAAATTGGCAATAACGCAGCGGATTACAAACCGTAACTCCAGGGGGAACAAACTGCATCACTACCATTCCTAACTGCTTTATGCCTGCCTCCCAGGCATTTCATTGCTTATTTAGGCAACTGGCGACCACGCTATATGTCGATACGCAACCCGATCCGCACCGTCCTGCCTGGGGCAGGCATCCAACTACGCGCGAGCGGGTCCACATAATAGCGATCCGTCAGGTTCATCGCGGAAAACTCGACCAAGGTATTTTTGGTGATCTGATAATTCGCATAGGCGTCTACCACCGTAGTGGATGCCCAGTTCACCGGCATTCCGACCAGGTTGCTGGTCAATCTGGTGTATTGGGTTTCCCGGTCATAAGTTGTGAAATAAGTCACCCGGGTACCGAATTCCAGCCTGTTGTCAAACAAACGGCTGCCCAATATCAGATTGAGGGAGTGTTCAGGTTGCTTGGTATTAAGCAAAATACCGTGCGGAAAACCATAATTAACACATTCAGAAATCTCTCCTGGGTAGCTTGAATATTGGATGGCTTCGGTCTTGTCGCAGACCTCATTCTTGAGATTCTTGATGGCGCTGAAGTCGGCAAAGAAACGGCCATTGTCGAAACGGCTCTGGAATTCCACCCCCTTTATTTTTTGCTGGTCCAGATTGGCTGAAATAAACCTGCCGCCTGCTACCACCGTGTCGATTACATTCTTTGTGTTCTGGTCAAAATAAGCGATCTTGGCATCCGCTACCGTACCTTGCTTAAAGAAACGGCTGAAATCATGGCTCAGGCCGACCTCGATGTTGCGCGACTTTTCAGGCTGCAAAGGGTCGAAACCCAAATAATCTCGGTTATATAACACCGCAATATAACCACCCTGCGTACCCTCGGCGAGTGAAGGCATGCGGATATCCTGGGCATAACGGAAATACAGGCGCGAATGTAATCCTTTAAAAGTCACGCCAAAAGATGGCACCCAGTCTGTCTCCTTGACCTTACCGTTTGGAGCTGCACGATGCGCATCGCTCAACTGCAGGTAGGCCGAATTAAGTACCGACATACTCGATAAATCCAGATCGGCGACAGTAACCACCCCTGCGCCATAAGTAGCATCTAGTTTGCTCTGCAGATCACTCAGGCCATTTCCCGTCAGCTTGCCATCGCTATCCACTTGTACATAAGTTGCTACCGAGAAGGTATCCATCCGATAGACTTTATTCAAATAGTTATCTAGCTCAGCGGCCGTGGTATAAGCTGAGTATGAGAGATAATTGTAATTACTTCTTAAAACATTCCTTAACCGTGTTTGACTTTCGGCTTTTACAGTCACCATAAAAGGTATAGCCGCAAGCGGATTTTCACGACGCTCCGCTTCGCCAGGGTTATTTTTTAGATACTCAAGGTACCCTTTATCTTTCATGGAAAAAGCCCGGCGCTTGGAGCCTGCATCCAGTTCCAGCCAGCTCAGCGGCTGCCAATTGAAATTGAAGTAAATGTCGTTTTCGTGCCGCTGGCCTCCGCGCACATTGCCTGCCCACCTGGCATTCACGTCCAGGGTTTCATACTGGTAGTTGCCGCCTACCAGCAGGCTCAAGGTGTCATGCAACTGGAATTTATTGCTGATGGAAAATCCGGTGCGGTCGTTCTGTACGTCCAACCGGTTAGATTGCGCACTGATATATTCGCTGTCAGGCACGATCTCCACCAATCCGTTCAATACGCCGCGCCCGGAAAAATCGTCAGAATTGGTCTCTGTCTTCCAGAGCTTGGCCTGCAAATCGACAAAGCGGTTATCTTCCGGCTTCCAGGCATAATCTAGGTTGTAGGCTTTCTGTTTCGACTCGCCTTCCGGCCATTGAAACACTTGCCCGCTTGCCAGCTGCGCCTCGGTCACGTTGCGGATGGCAGTTGGAGAAATAGCGCCGGTATGCATTTCCGTCGTGCGCACGCCAAAGCCGAGCAACATGTCGTCCGTAATGTTCCATTCCCCTTTTGCTAGGAACGATTCGGCCTCGCTACTGGTATTGGTGACCTCCTTGCCGGCTTTGTAGAACTCGGCAATAGAAGCCGTGGTAGTGTATTGCTGAGGCAGGCTATTGCTGTACATGCCGGCATTCTGGTATTTCTCGGCGCCATGCCTGCCGGCGAAGTAATTGCCGCGCTTGCGGTAGCTGTAGGCTGCCAGGAAGTTGAAATCCTCGTTCTGCCACGCAACGGCCGCCATTGCCGAACCGGACTTGGAGTTGAACAATGTAGGGTTGTCGCGAGGCGTCATATTGGTTGGATAGCGGTTGCTAAACTCCTGCATCAACTGCGTTGCCTCGGCACCATTGTTGACGTGATATACCTGTCCTTCCGGCATCGTATCGGGGAAGCGAGGGCTGGTGGTGTTGGTCTCGCCGTCTATCCTGAGCCGCACGCCGAAGCGCTGGCCCGGCTTGAGGATGTCCTGTGCACCGATGGTACGTAACGCAATGCCGCCGCCGCTGGCGGTTTGCACGTTGCGGTCGATCGCCGCGCCCTTGACCACGGTGCCGCCCGCGATCAGGTTGGGGTCTATGTAGTTGGCATTGTTCGCCCCGACATAAAAACCCTTGCTCTTGGTGATGGACTGCTCGGTGCCGTCTATGGTCAAGGGGATGCGGCCCTGGCCCTGTATGCCGCGAATGTTGGGGTCGAGCACGTCGCCGTTGCGCGCGTCGCCGCTGTAGACGCCCACTTGCCCGCGGAAGATGTCGGCGACGTTGCTGCCCTTGAACTTGGTGAAGTTGGTATCATCCATATAGATGGTGGACACGGATTGCCGGTAGACGGCGCGTTTTTGCTCTTCGTCTGGCCGCAGCGCCTTGACCTCGACCTCTTCCAACATCACGCCTGCAGACGTTTTTGCAGTAGCCGCTTGGTTAGGCACCGTGGGGGACAGCTTGTACAGGGTGTATCCGTCCTCCCCTCTGGGCATCAGCCCCAGGCCGCTGTTTTGGAGTATTTGCTCCAGGCCTGCGCGCGGCGAATAGCTGCCTTGTAGGCCCGCGCTTTGCTTGTCCGCGACCAATGCGGGATCGAACGACAACGCGATCTTGTTGGTGACGGTATAGGAGGTCAGGACGTCGTGCAGCGATCCTGCCGGGATACTGTATTGCCTGACTTCCCCTGCCAAATCGGCCGCCATGGCCGGATGCGCCGCGGTCATGGCTGCCACCATCCCGGCCAGCACGCCAGCCACGGCGCCCTGAATCAACTGATGCCGCATTGCCTGCAGCGGCTTGTCATCGCCTTGGTTGGACGATTTCCCCATTTCAATTTCCTTGCTTCCTGTTGAGTTATAAAAATTTTGCTTACTTCAATAAGACGAAC
The DNA here is from genome assembly GCF_045984355.1 of Methylobacillus draconifructus. Classification (NCBI taxonomy): domain Bacteria; kingdom Pseudomonadati; phylum Pseudomonadota; class Betaproteobacteria; order Nitrosomonadales; family Methylophilaceae; genus Methylobacillus; species Methylobacillus draconifructus. Next base: position 671,487 of record NZ_JBJQII010000001.1, read on the forward strand.
CGGAAACAAAAAAGGATCACAATGAGAATCATTAATGCCTGAAATGCTGAATCAGTGTGGCTAGCGAAGCCGATTGGAGCGATATTTTGCCTACTTACCGGAATGGCGGAGGATAAGGAAAAGCTGGATCACAACCTGGGTCTTGATCAGTTGGCCCTCAAGCCAAAGGAACCAGGCTGACCCAGTAAGGCGAAACCCTGGTCACGCTTACAGGCAGGGTGCTTTGCAGGAGGTTGAGGCTGCGGCCGACCTCCATGAGCGGAAAGGTACCTGAGACACGCAGATCGGCAATGTCGGGATGGCAGCGCAGTACGCCCACATGATAGCGCCGTAGCTCGTCAACCACGGCGGCAAGCGGCTGGTCGCGCACGACCAGCATGCCTTGCGTCCACGCCTCCTGGGCATGGGCGACGGGCCTGGCGTTCTGCATCGCCATCTCGCCGAATTCCGTTTGCTGGCCTGCCTGGATGATGGCCTTGCGGTCCGGCCTGGATCTGGGGGTGACTTCGACCGCGCTTTCAAATACGGCAAGATGGCTGCCATGTTCCAGTTGCCGGATGCTGAATCGGGTGCCCAGCGCACGCGCCACGCCATCCCTGGTCTGCACCCTGAATGGGCGGTCCATGCCGCTTGAGTCGGCAGCGGTGGTGATATGCAGCTCGCCTTGCTTCAGCCATACAAGCCGTTGATGCCGGTCATAGATGACGTCTACGCTGGTTGCCGTGTTGAGGAGGAGCGCCGTGCCGTCAGCAAGCGTGACATGCCGCTGCCTGCCGGTGGCCGCATGATAATCGCTGGTGTATTCAAGCCAGGGCTGCGCCTTCCATGCCTGCCAGGCTGCCGGACTGAGCGCCAGCAATACGGCGAGTTTCTTGATTGCGCGGCGGCGGGCAGGGGAAACCGGGCGCTGCAACGCGGTCTTTCCCAGTTCCGGCGGCAGGGTATGGACGATGCCGATGAATTGCTGCGCCCGCTGCCACGCCACTTCATGCTGCTCGCTTTGTGCGCGCCACCGCGCTATCTCGGCATTGTTGACCGCTGCGGTTTCCCCGGAATGCATTTGCACCAGCCAATCCGCAGCTTGCTCCAGGATGGTCGGATCGATATCGACAGGTTTCATGGCGGCTGGCCTCCTATAGCGGCTCTACCTGCATGCAGGCGATGAACGCCTTGTGCATGTGGCGCTTGATGGTGGGCACCGAACAATTCATCCGTTCGGCAATCGCGGCATAGGTCATTCCGTCCAGCTGGGAAAGCAGGAACACCTGCCTGGTGGCGGGCGGCAGGGATTGCAGCACTCTGTCCACCTGCTCCAGCGCCTTGAGCACCAGCAGGGACTGCTCGGGCGAAGGCGCTTCCTGCTCGGGAAGCAGAGAGATGGCCGCCAGATAGGCCTGCTCCAGCTCCTTGCGCCGCCAGTGATCGATGACCAGATTCCTGGCAATGGAAGAAAGATAGGCCCGAGGCTGTCCGAGATTGGCGATATTGGGCCGCGCCGCCATCACGCGGATAAAGGTGTCCTGCACCAGATCCGCCGCCTGCTCGCTGCAGCCCAGTTTCCCGCGCAGCCAATTATGCAGCCAGCCACGGTAATGGCTATATAGCTGCTCCACATGACAGATTGTCATTTCAGTTATGCACTCATTCTTGGATATGAATATGAACTGTCAGCATGGAGTGACAATTCGCCGCGATTATCGCAAATAAGAACTATTAACATCATGATAAACTACGGTCAATCTCCCATGCAATCACTTTTACTCAGGAGCATGCCATGTCATTGCCCGGCATTACTGCCATTTCCTCCCTGTCGGAGCTCAGGGCTATTTACGATGAGCCAGCCAAAGCCATCCGCGACAAGGCATTGCCCGGTCTGGACGAACATAGTCGCAGGTTTATCGGGCTATCGCCTTTTTTCTGCATCAGCTCGCATGGGCAGGAGGGCCTGGGCGACCTTTCGCCGCGCGGCGGGGAACCGGGGTTCGTCCATGTGCTGGATGACCGGCACATTGCCTTTCCAGACCGGCCGGGCAACAACCGGCTGGATACGCTGACCAACATCCTTGTTTCGCCTGGGGTGGGCATGCTGTTCTTCCTGCCGGGCATTCATGAAATGCTGCGCATCAACGGCGTGGCGTCCATTACCCTGGATGAGAACCTCATGCAGCGCTTCGTGCACCAAAGCAAGCCGCCGCGTGCCGTGATCATGGTGGAGGTGAAGGAGGTGTATATGCATTGCTCCAAGGCGTTGCGGCGCTCGGAACTGTGGAATACGGACAAGCAGATCAGCCGGAAGGAGTTTCCCACCCTGGGGCAGATGCCAAGGATCAGTACAAGCTATTTGTCCCGGCCAAGCTGATCGACCTGGCGCTGGACCATGATGCGAAGAAGAATTTGTACTAGGGGCGGCTAATAACGTCCTTTTGACATCCTGCCTTGCCGTATCAATCGCACTGCCTGCGGCAGAATGCCTAACCAGGGTTTAGTACTCAGTGCCGCCATCAAACCCCGTCATTGCCATTTTCGCCAAAATATCCGTCAAAAGTTCCGCCATACTGATTAAATTAATTTTCAAGTTATTGTTTTTCAATATATAATTTTTAAATCATTTAAATAAACTTTCGCCAATATGAGCTCAATCATCCGCGCCCCTGCAGCTTCTGGGATTGAACAATTCGAACCACTGTTTCCTTCACAAGCGAAACTTGAACCGCTGCTGTCATTAGCACATCAACTGCAAACCGCTTGCTGGAAGCTCGGCGGCAACGCCATGCCCGGCCTGCATACCAGCCTAACGCCATTGCTGCGCGCAATGAACTCCTATTACACCAACAAGATCGAGGGCCAGCAAACACTACCTGCGGATATCGAGGATGCCTTGCATTCGCGATTTTCTTCGAACCCGGACAAAGCCAGGCGGCAACGCCTGGCGCTCGCCCATCTCGACACGGAGCAATGGGCAGAAAATACATATGCCGCCGCTGACTGGAGAAATACTTTCGCGCCCGATGTGATTTGCAGCCTGCACCGTCACCTGTATGAAGGATTGCCAATAGAGGACAGGGTCACCGATAGCGGGGAGCCAGTCAATGAAGGCATGCTGCGCGATCATACAGTAAAGGTGGGCATGCATATGGCAACCACAGTTGAATCGCTCCCCCTTTTTCTTCAGCGCTGGCAGGCAGCCTACAGCAAACTGCCTGACGGCGAGCATGCGCTCATAGGGTTGGCCTGCGCACATCACCGGCTAGCCTGGATACATCCTTTCCGGGATGGCAATGGCCGCGTCACCAGGCTGCATTCACATCTTGCCCTGCACAACATGGGCCTGACCAATGGGCTATGGTCCCCGATGCGGGGGCTCGCACGACGCCATGAGGAATATTACGCCCGCCTCGTCGATGCCGATGAACCACGGCAAGGTGATTACGATGGGCGTGGGGCACTGTCTGAACAGGGTCTGGTCCGCTTTGCCGAATTCTTTCTGCAGATTTGTCTGGACCAGGCACAGTTTATGGGGCGCATGCTCAACCTAGCCGAATTCAGGGAGCGTTTGGATGCGCTATTGTCGTTCGAAGGCGCGAAATCCGGAACAGGCTTGCGCAAAGAAACCCTGATCCCCTTACACTATATTGCGATCAATGGTCCCATGGAGCGCGGTCAGTTCAAGCCCATGACCGGCATGTCGGACCGAACGGCCGAACGCGCTCTCAAATCGTTGCTGGACTATGGGCTGCTACGTTCTGATACCCCAAAAGGCAAAATCTATTTTGGCATTCCTCTGCGTAGCCTGCGTTTTCTATTCCCCAACCTCTGGCCCGAGGCCGAAGCTCAAATATATCGTCCGGCAAACTCACGATGACATCATCTGCCAGTCAGCTCGGACGCAATGCGATATTGAGCTGGTCGATCACTTCGGCCCAGTCGGCATCCTGTAGCCAGCCTTCGCGCAGGAAGGCTGCCTGTGCGGGCGTCCAGAAAGGGGCGTCAGGCAATAGAACGTCATGAGGCAGGGGAGAGTGTTCGGCGAGAAACCGGCGGATGCCCAATTCATCGGTGGGAAGGCCAAGCTGGGCAAACAGTTCGGAAAAAGGGTGGAAGGTCTGGCTCATGGGTGGCACCTCGTCTCAAATCGTTGGTGAACATTGCACAGGTCAATCACCCGTCGATTTAAGCATAGGCGGTGATGCCGTTCAATCAGCGCTACGCCTACATCGGAAGCAAGAGCGGCCTGCAAGCGTGCGGGACACCAGGAGCATTGTGCCAGCCGCGCTAAACGCCCTTGATGTCCTTCCAGTCGATTTCGATCACTTGTCCCGGCCCCGCATCAATCAGGATGTAGAACTCGCCTTGGGGGCGCTTGAAACGGATGCGGGAATGGTCGTCCAGCTTGCCGGAAAACTGCATGTTTTCGTTGTAGTCGATCACTTCCACCAGCGCGTTGAGCAGCGGATGGCCGTCGGATTCGCCGCCCTCGCAGACGATTTCCTTGGCTTCCGCCCAGCATTTGCCTATCGGGATATGCACGCCGTGCGCCCATGCCGGCGAGCTGCCCAGCAAAGCCAGCAGGACGAGGATACGGGAAATGAAGGTTTTGCCAACTTGCATGCTATCGCTTCTCCTTGATGAACTTGGCGGTGGCGGGAGATAGCCGCTCGATATCGAAGGCCTGGTGATACACCTCGCCGCGCTTGCTTTCCACCGTCAGCCAGATCTGGTCTTCCAGCGTGGCAGCGGGAGGAATGTAAATGGCCACTTCCCTCGTCCACCTTGCACCCTGGAACGCCAGGCCTGCAGCACGCAGGGAGCGCGGCTTGCGTATCTTCAGGTAGGCTGCGCGAATTTCGCCATCGCAGGCTTCGCAGAAGCGCAGATGGAATTCCTTGACCGGCGTCTTGCCGGCAAAGAATTCCGGGCCGTCCTGGCTTTCTTCGGCGATCACGAACGTCCAGGGACCGATCTTGCCGTGAATGGCGTCCTCGCGCAGCACAGCCTGCTCCGACATTTTCCAGGCATTGAACACCACCCATGCCGGTACGGCAAGCAACGCCAGGACCAGCAAGGCCCGCAACGGCAAGGACAGGACTGTATCCTGCAGTTGCGGCAGCGGCTTTTCCTTGCGCGGCGCATGCTTCGGCTGCAGAGGCCACCAGGGCAGCATGAACGCGATCAGCACGCCCACCACGCTCAGCCAGCCAAGCAGCACCACCGGGCCGATATTCCAGCGCCATCCCGCCACGCCGCATGCCAATGCGATTGCCAGCAGGCTCCAGCCCAGCCAGTAGACCCACTTGCGCTGGCCAGCGCTCAATTCTCTTCCGGTCAGCTCCCTGCCGTGCTTCTCCATGCTGGCGGCCAGCGCGGCAAAGCCTGCCAGGGCGAACAGCAACACGGCGACATGGTATGCGGTCATGCGGCGCCTCCCGGCATCAATAGCCAGCAAGCCAGCGAAATCACGGCCAGGGGAACCAGCAGGCCGATCCAGGCCCGCGTCGCGCTGCGCGCATGAAACACCCAGATGACGATGCCCGCATAGACGGCAAAGCTCAACATGGTGGAAGCCAGCACGGCCTCGGCCTTGGAGACCGGCAGCAACAGCGCGAACAATATGGATACCGCGGAAGCCAGGGCGTAGCCGGCGACGACCGCGGCCACTATGCGCGAGGCGACCGCCAGGCGGTAACGTGCCGTTTCGCTCATGCCTTGCCCTCCTGCTTGAGCCACCTCTTCTTAAGCTTATGGGCGATATAGGCGAAGGCGGCGGCAAACGCCAGCATGGTCAGGTCGAAGCCCGCCAGCACCCAGTCGCCATGCAGCAGCGTGACGCCCAGGTGCTTGTCGGTGGTGAGGAAATTCAGCACCGGGATCAGGCCGAACACCGCCACGGCGATATACAGGCTTTCCAGCCAGGAGCGCTTGAGAGGGCGCAGGCCGGCATAGATGAACATCCAGCCCCAGGCGGCAAACAGGCAATGCATTTCCCATTCGCCGCGATCCGCCATTTCTATCGGCAACAGGCGGTTGGCCCAGAAATACGCGGCCACGGCCACGGGCAGGCCGACGATGGTGCCGACGTTGAGCACTTCCACCAGGCGGTGGCCGAAGCCCGGCGTGCCGCCGTGTTTGCCTAGGTAGTTGTTGCGACGCTTCACCGTCCACAATACGAGGCCGGTGCCTATCATCGCGCAGCCGAGCACGCCGGAGAGGAAATACAGCCAGCGCAGCCACCAGCCGGCAAAATGCCCTTCGTGCAAGGCCAACATCACGTTGCGCGTCAGCATGGAGGCATTGGTCTCATTGTCGAATTCCACCGGCTCGCCCGTCACCGCATCGAAACGCAATTTGGGCGGAAAGCCGCGGTTGAGCGTGGTGGAGTAATCGCCGATGATCTCCACGTACGGCCCTTCGGCGGCAGGGTGGCGCAACATCACTGTGGCGACCGGCACCTTGCCCCAGGCCGCCTGGGCCGTCGCGATCATATTCTCCACGGAAGCGGCAGGGCGCTTCACCGGTTCGAAGACCTTATCCACCGGGTCGCGCTTGAACAGTTCGTCGTACAGCTGGCGCAATTGCTTTTCCGAGGAGCCGTACAAGGTGTCCTTCACGGTCGGCATGTACTGGAATGCGAAGAACACCAGCCCGCTGTAGGTGATCATGAGGAAGAACGGCAATGCCATGACGCTCACCAGGTTGTGCGCATCCAGCCAACTGCGCTGGCCCTTGCCGGGGCGGAAGGTGAAAAAGTCCTTGAAAATCTTCTTGTGCGTAATCACGCCGCTGACGATCGCCAGCAGCATGAACATGGTGCATACGCCGACGATGCGGAACGCGACATCGTAATCAATGTAATGCAACGCGTAGTGCATTTCATACAGCTCCCAGCCGCCGCCGGTCTCCCGGCCTTCCACAGGCTGGTCCGGAACGCCGGTCACCGGGTCGAAATTCTCGTTGCCGCGTCGCCCGCGCTCCAGCCCTGGACGGGGCATGTCTTCCCAGGCGATGCCGGCTTCACGGTCCGTGCGCTCGGCCAGCCCGCGATGCGGCAAGGTGATGCTCCACATCTTGGCGTCGGGCGCCACCTGCTCGAGCCGGTCCAGGCCTAGCTTCAGCACCTGGGCGGACGGTACCTCGACCACTTTCTTGGGCAGAGGCAGCTCCGGCTGCATCCAACGCGTAATTTCGGCGTTCACATAGCCCGTCGTCCCGGTGACGAATACGAAAAACAACACCCAGCCGACCAGCAGGCCCACCCAGGTGTGCAGCCAGGCCATGCTCTGGCGAAAACCTTCTTTCACGACAAATCCTTGCTCGGTTCAATCAAAAGGCGGATAGGGCCGCTATCCGCCTTGCATATTCATTGAGGCAGCCCATCATGCGGATGGGCCAATATTTCGAAATATTACCCTCTTATTAGTAATGACACTTGAGAATGCAAAAAGGACACCCCAAACCCAAAATTTTTTTGCCTAGCCATCAATAAAAACGAACAGGCCGCACAGAGGCGGCCTGCATGATGGGGATATCAATCCCAAGTATGCATCATAGTAACAGCTTAGAACCGGTAGCGTGCCGTCAGCAACACGCTTCGGGGAGTGCCGAATACATTGCCCCCGGTGTCCCAGCCTATGGTCTGGTAATAATACTTGTCGAACAAGTTATTAATATTCAGGCGGAATTCCGTTCTTTCGTTCAAGGTGTAGCTGCCATTCAACCCCACAATCGCGTAGGCAGATTGCTGGATACGCGGGTCGTCGTTCGCCTTGATGCTGTTCTGCGCATACACACTGCCGCCGACGCGCCAGCGTGAAAGTTCGCCCGGCAGACGGTAATTCGTCATCAGCTTGAACTGGTGGCGCGGCAAATTGCTGTTATACAGCCTGCCGATATTGTCAGGGTCGTCATCCTTGGTATATTTGGCCGCCACATAGGTATAGCCGGTCATGACCTGCAAGTTTGGCGTCAACGCACCGCTGACTTCCAGCTCCACGCCTTTGCTTTCCACCTCGCCGGAGGCGCGCTGGCAATATCCCCCGGTGGTGCCTGGGCAAGGATTGGGGCCGTTCAAGTCGTTGACAGCGCGGTTCTGCTGTCTGACGATAAAGGTAGCCAGGTTGGCATGCAGCCTGCCGCCAAAATACTCCCCTTTCACCCCCACTTCATAATTGGTGCCCGTGATCGGATCAAGCAGGTTGCCGCTCTTATCCACGCTGCTTTGCGGCTCGAAAATCTCGGTCCAGCTGGCATAGACCGAGTGTGCTTCATTCACATCGTAAATAATGCCGGCATAAGGCGTAATCTCTCGCGTCACCTTATATTCGGAGTGTTTCAGGTGATTCTGGTTTTCATACCAATTGGAACGCGCACCCAGGACAACCTTGAGAGAGTCGGCAATATTCAAGCGTGTCGCGGCATAAGCGCCTTTCTGCCGGGTCGTGGTATCGATCTCCCACAACGACATATTAATGCCCGGCTCAACAACGCTGGATGAACTCCAGTTGTAGGGGTCGACCACCGGGCCGGAGGTCGACCAGCTATAAGATGCCCAGCCGCCCCAGTTCTTGTTGTCATACTGGCGGTAATTGGCGCCCAACATCAATTCATGGCTGCGCCCGAACAAGGTAAATGGGCCATTGAGCGAGGCATCGTAGCTATCCTGCTTGTTATCTAGCCGGTAGCTTTGGCTGTTCTGGTAGAGCACGCCGCCGTTGCGGCTCAGCCCTGAAAACATCATGTCCTGCTCCGGGCGCTTCCAGACGGCAGCCGCCTTGAGTTGCCAGTCATTGGCAAACTTGTGGGTCAAGTCAGCGAATAACGTGACGTCCGTTTGTTTCCAATAGTCGAAATCGTTGGCAAGGTTGGTGGAGCGCTTGAGCCCGGAGAGAAAACTGCCGTCCGCATTGGTAGGCTGGCCGGGAATCAGGCCGTCGTTATCTACCCTGCGATAATGTATGCCCAGCGCAGCGACCGTGGCATCGCCCAGGTCTGCTTCCAAAATGCCATAAAACTGCTGGTTGCGCCCATGCGCAGCATCGTAGAAGTAATCGTTATCCTGTGCCGTGACCACGGTACGTCCACGCAGGGTGCCTGCGGCATTCAGCGGGCCGCTCGCATCCAGCACCGCACGGAAATTGTTCCAGCTCCCCGCACTCAAGGTCACGCTGGATTGCGCTTCCGCCGTCGGCCGCTTGCGCACGAGATTCAGCGCTGCCGATGGCGTGCCGGCACCGGTGGTCAGGCCTGTAGCCCCGCGCACGACCTCCACACGGTCGTAGATATCCAGGGCGTCGTTATCGGCATTGAACGTACCGTTCGCCCCCGTGCTGGTTGGCAAGCCATCCAGCAACAAGTTGGAAATCTGGAAACCCCGCGAGAAGAAGCCGCCTGAATCCCCTGTGTAATAGCCTTTCTGCACGATCAAGCCGGTGATGTTCTGTACGGCGTCGTCCAAGGTGATCAGGCCTTGGTCCTCGATCTGCTGGCGCGTCAGCACGCTCACAGATTGCGGCGTTTCTCTGGAGGATAGGTTCATCTTGGTCGCAGTGCTCATGCTTTTTGTGGTGTACGAACCTGTGCCTTCCGTCACAGTCGTGGTTTCCGCCACGGCCTTGACGGAGATTTCCGGCAATACATCAGGACTTGATGAAATACTGCCTAACGGCACTTTCTTCAATGTGTAGCCGCCATCCGCCGCCGGTGTCACCTGCAGCCCGGAATTCCGCAACACTAGGTCAAAGCCTTGCTTGATAGTGTAGCTGCCTTTAAGCCCGGAGCTGGTTTTCCCTGAAGTAAGGGTAGGATCAAACGACAAAATCACGCCCGCCGCTTGCGCGTAGCTATTGAGTACGCCGGTAAGGGAACCGGCGGCAATCTCATAGAACTTTACACTTTCAGCCTGCACAGCAGGTTCAGCCTGGCTGGATGATGCGTAAGCAAGCAAGGAAACGGATGAAAAAGCCAGCGCCACCCGCATGGCTGCGGACAACGGCTTTCTCCTAGAGTCAAAATGTTGCATTTAAGGTAGTGCTCCCTGTTGTATTGTCTTCATCAACGATGACGCATCAAAAGCAGGGAGGGACAGCGAATGCGAAATATTTTTATTTGATAGGCGTGATGACCGTCAGCCAGGGCGTGTATTGCGTCATGACGACGGGAGTCGTATCCGCAAGCATCTTAAGGGTGTGGGCTGTGTCGTCGAGCGCGAATACGCCAGACACATGGACGTTGCCAACCGCTTCGTCGTTGAAGTAGAGATGCCCGCGATGGTAGCGCTGCAATTCCTTCAGCAACAACGGCAGCGGCATGTCGTCCGCCACCAGCTTGAAGCGCGTCCAGGCGGTTTCGGCCTGGACGTCGGCCTGGGCCTTGGTGAGCGCCAGACCGCGCTGCAGGCGGGCCGACTCGCCAGGCTGCAGGGTCACACACTCGGACTGCAGGCCGCAGGCCTCGACGCTGGACTCGATCACCGTGACCTGCGTCGCTTTCTTCTGCCGCCTGACGGCATATTGCGTGCCCAGCGCCCTTGCCGTACCTTCGGCGGTTTCGACGATGAAAGGCCGCTGCTTGTCCTTGGCCACGTCCACGAAAACCTTGCCTTGCAACAGTTCTATCCGGCGTTGCCCGTGACTGAAATCCACGTTCACCGCGCTATGAGTATCCAGCGTGATCCGGCTGCTGTCCGCCAGCTGGATCACGCGTTGCTCGCCGATGCCGGTGTTGTAATCCGCCCGCATGACCCGGGCGGGCTGGGTCTGCGATGCCAATCCGGCCGCCACGGTAACCGCCAGCAGCGAAAGTATCCTGGTAGCCGTCTTCATGCGTTTGCCACGGCGCGGCTTGAGCACGGCATTCAATGCGGCCTTGCCCGGCGCATCCTGCGCCTCGTCGAAGCTGGACCATAGATTTTCCATGCGCGCATACGCCTCCGCATGTGTCGCATCCGCTTGGCGCCATTGCTCGAATTCCGCGCGCTCAGCCTCGGTGGCTTCGCCGGAATGCACCTGCGCATGCCACTTGGCGGCTTGCTCAATGATGCCGGGGGCAATGGGGGAAGCAGGGCTTCGCATGCGGTCACCCATCCGTGCCATAGGCGATATTGTGGCAATGCACCATGGCGAGGGCGATGTATTGCTTGACCATGCTGCTGGACACCCCGAGCACGATGCCGATTTCAAGGTAGGTAAGATTCTCGAGGCGGCTCAGCATGAAAGCCTGGCGCGGCTTTTCGGGCATGCTTTCCAGCATGCCGGCAATCAGGGTCAGGGTCTCTATGACTTCGAGATGCTGCTCGGGCGCGACGGAATGGCTTCCCTCGCATGCCAGCGACAATGCTTCGAGGTAGGCTTGCTCCACCTTCTGCCGCCTGGCCTGGTCGATCAGCAGGCGGGTAGCGGTGGTGGTGAGATAGGCGCGAGGCGTTTTAATATCCACAAGATCGACGCGGGATGCCGACAATAGGCGGCAGAACGTCTCCTGCGCCAAGTCTGCCGCCTGGTGATGGCACCCCAGCTTGTGCCGCAACCAGTTTTGCAGCCAGCCTTGATGGTCGAGGTACAAGGTACGCAGAATCTCGGTGCGGGAAGGGGTGTTTGCCGAAGACATGGCAGCAGGAACCACAGTCAATGAATGGAAATGGTTCTCATTTTATTATTTTATGCCTGGGTTAAGCAATAAAAAAACCGCTTTCCGGCGGTGCAGCCTGGAAAGCGGTCGATACGATGAAGAACGGTTAGAAAGTATATCTGGCGGTCAACCTGGCGCTCCTGGGCTCGCCATAGCTTTCCCAGGCCCACTGAGCACTGTTGGAAATGCCTCGGTAATAGCTCTTGTCCAGCAGGTTGTTGATATTGAGCTGGAAATCAAGGTTCTTGCTGGCCTTGTAGCCTACGATCACATCCACCAAGGTATAGGCTTTTTGCTCGACATCATTAGCAGTGCCGGATTCTTCTGCCATCGCATACATCCGGCTTTGGCGATATAAGTTAGCGCCCACCCTCCATTTTTCCCAATCGCCGAGGAAACGATAAATGGTCGTCAGCTTGAACATGTGCTCTGGCAGCATCGTATTGAAACGGTCACCCTTGTCATAAGTGTTGTCCTTGATGTATTCGGTGTTGGTATAGGTATAGCCTGCCCCGACTTGCCAATTGGGCTGCAATGCGCCTTGCAGCTCCATATCCACGCCCCGGCTGCGCACCTCGCCCGAGGCTTCCGCGCAACTTGTACCTACCTGGCATTCGCTGACATCCCTGACTGCGCGCGAACGATTCTTCTGGTTCACCTGGAACAAGGCGATGCTGGCATTCAACGCGCCGTCCAGGTATTCGCCCTTGAGCCCCAGTTCATAATTCTCGCCATCAATCGGGCGGATCACGTTGCCATCCCGCCCAATGCTGCTTTGCGGACTGAAAATATCCGTGAAGCTGGCATATAGCGAATGCTGGTCGTTGATATCGTATATCAGCCCCGCATACCGCGTGACGTTGCGCACCACTTTGTAATCCGAGGCATTACGGTAGTTGTCGTAGTCGTACCAATCCAACCGGCCGCCCAGTATCAGTTTCCATTGGTCGGCTAGATTGAGGCGCGTCGTCACATAGGCCGCGTCCTGGCTCGTGCGCGTATGGCCGGTGCTGGTGTAGGGAAGGTTGGGCTTGAGCAATGCGCTCCTGCTCCAGTTGTATATATCCGTATTGCTGCCGATATACGTCGTTCCGTAATTTCTCGGGCTGGAGTCGAACTGGTTCCGATTAGCGCCGAACACCAGCTCATGTTGCCGCCCAAACACCTCATACTTGCCGTTCACGACCAAGTCATAGCTGGATGCCTTGTTTTCCTGCTCTCCGCACCATGCCATGAGGTCGCGATTGATATTGCCTCCGGTCACCGTACTGCGCATGAAGGTGCCAAGGCCGTCGATGTGGCTCCACATGTATGTCGTGTTGAGCTTCAGCTTCCAGTCGTCGTTGAAGTTATGTTCAATAATAGCGAAAATGCTCTTGGTTTCCTGGTCCAGGTATTCCCAGCTATTCGTCAGGGTTGCAGAACGCTTGAGCTTGACGTGGCTGCCATCCGGGTTGACGGGGAGTCCTCCCCACCAGGCCCCGTTTGTCCCGTCTTTTTGGCTATAGGCGCCCACGGTCAGCGTGGTTTTCTCCGATAGGTCGGCTTCCCCGATTGCGTAGAAAAGATGGTTGTCATAGCTCTGCCCGTTGCGGAAACTTCCCGCCTCCTGCACGGAAGCCACTACGCGCCCGCGCAACGAAGCCGCCTCATTCAATGCGCCGCCCATGTCAAGAATACTGCCGTAGCTATCCCAGCTTCCTGCGTAGGCAGTCAAGGAGCCCTGAAATTCGCTGGTCGGCCTTTTACGCACCAGGTTGATCGCGGCCGAAGGATTGCCGGCCCCTTGCATGAGCCCAGTCGCGCCGCGCACCACTTCCACACGGTCGTACATCGCCAGGTTGGCCTGTGCGCTTGGAATGTAGGAAGACCATGGCACCAGCGCCCCGTCGTACATGATGTTGCTGATCCCGAACCCTCGCGCTTCGAAGTTGGGACGCCCCGGGCCATCCGCGTTACTGAGGAAAATGCCTGGCGTGCTTTTGACCACGTCGTTGATATTGAGCATGCCCTGGTCGTCCATGCGCTGGCGCGTGACTACCGTGACAGACTGGGGCGTCTCCCGCATGGACAGCGGCAGGCGGGTGGCTGTGCTCATGGCCTGCGTGGTGTAGGAGCCGCTGCCTTCCGTTACCGCCTCGAAGGCCGCCGCCTTCACGGCAACTTCCGGCAAGGCGTTTTCCTGCACTGCGCTATTGAGCTGTGCGCTCGCGCGGATGACAAAACCGCCAGCCTCATTGGCAAAGACTTGCAGGCCGGTCCCCACCAGCGCCTGTTCTATGGCCTGGCGCGGCGTGTAGTTTCCTCGCACCGCACTGCCGCGCTTGCCTTCAACCAGCTTGGGCTCGGCGACGATATTCTGGCCGCTGGCAGCGGCAATCTGGCTCAATACGTCCGCCAAGCTTGCCACCACAATGTTGTACTGCACGGCAGCGGCTTGCGAGGCTGGCTCGGCCGCGAATGCCGGCATAAGCGGGGAGATTGAGGAAATGGCCAGTGCCAGTAGGCAAGGCCGGAAAACTGTGGACTGCATTGAGTTGCTCCCTGAGTGTTATCGAAGGCTTCTATTTCCTTGTCCAACAATCCCGGGAAAACCCCTCAATTTTTTCTGAACATTTGCTAAGAATTTGCCAACAAATTCAGAGAAACGATTCCGGCTAGCGCTCTGCCGCAGGCAGTACAAGTGGTACGACAAGGCAGAGCAACAACGACAGAAGAATTTTGTGGGCAGTTCTAAACCAGGTCGATCATGGTCAGCAGGTTGCCGTACCGACGAATGCTGACCGGCAGGATGGCCTGCAATGCATGCATGGCCTGCCCGACGTCATCCAGCTGGAACATGCCGAACACGCGCAAGCCCGCAGCGCGCGGCGCAAGCCTGATCCAGCCTGTATGGTAGGCGCGCAGGCTCTCCACCACTTCTTCCAGGCTCTGGTCGCGCACATCCAGCAGGCCTTGTTCCCACGCCATGCTGGCGTTCACATTGGCCGGCTTCAAGATCAGGGCGTGTTGATCGAACCAGGCCGCCATGGCTTCGCCTGAGGTCAATATGGCTTCGCGGTGATGCAGCGGCGCGACCACCAGCGATTGCTGCTGCACCATGGCATAACTTTGCCCGCCGGAGATTCCTGCCAGCATGCGGCACCCGCCACCGGCCCGAACCACGCCATGCACGGTGCGCAGCAGCAAAGGCCGCAAGGGGTCCGGCGACACATCGACGATACAGGCGCCCTGATGCAAGGTGAGCACGCGTTGCTTCTCGGAAAAAGCAATGTCGAGCGCGGAGCGTGCATTGAGCTGCACCCGGGTGCCATCTGCGAGGGCAATGTCCTTGCGTTCGCCGGTAGGCGTGACATGGTCCGACGTGATGTGGGTGAGGGGGGTGACCCGGTTGGTCAGATATGCCGTGCCCAAGCCGAGCGCCACGACGGCAACGCCGCCTTTCATAAAATGGCGGCGCTCTGCGGAGACATGGCCTGCCAATGCCTGGCGCACCGCATTCGCATGTCCCGCCTGCCGGTTCGTTAGGTGGTGGACCTGCTCGAAACCTGTCATGCTCTGGGCAAGCTGCTGCCATGCCGCCTGATGATGGGTGTCGGCATCCAGCCATGACTGGAATTGCGTATTCACCTCGTCGCTCACGGCGCCCGAACTCAGCTTGACCAGCCAGTCGACGGCGGCCTCGATCGCTTCACGGGACAAGGCTTGTTGGTTCATAACCTGCCCTCAAGACGCGCCAGGTGGCAATGCATGATGGCCTGCTTCATGTAGCGCTCGATGGTCGCGACAGAGAGATTCATTTCTTTCGCGATCGCCACATAGGTCAGGCCTTCCAGGCGGTTGAGCAGGAACGCCTGCTTCACTTTGCCTGGCAAGCCTTCAAGCTGGCGGTCTATGATGAGGATGGCTTCCTTGAGCAAGGCATATTCCTCCTGTGAAAGGCCG
This sequence comes from Methylobacillus draconifructus, assembly GCF_045984355.1. NCBI lineage: Bacteria > Pseudomonadati > Pseudomonadota > Betaproteobacteria > Nitrosomonadales > Methylophilaceae > Methylobacillus > Methylobacillus draconifructus. The sequence continues at coordinate 687,051 of NZ_JBJQII010000001.1, forward strand.
AACTCTTCCGGCATCTGCGCCAGGGCGTCGAGATAGGCCTGTTCCAGCTCGCGCCGCCGCCAGAAATTGTACAGTTCGCGCTTGGCCACCACCGTGAGGAAGGCGCGGGGTTCGCGTACGTCCTCCAGCTGCGGCGCCTTGAACAAGCGCACGAACGCCTCCTGGGCCAGATCATCGGCCTGCGCCGCGCCCTCAAGCTTGCGTCTCAGCCAACCGACCAGCCAGCCATGGTGATTGCGATACCATTCGGCTAACAAGTGGTGCCGAGATGCTGAATTGTTAGCCATAACCTGCCGACCCAGTATCATAAAAAGAAGGCCAGCAGGAACTGCTAGCCTTGTGAGAGTACATTTTTGGCGGAGAAAGTTAGAGTGCCAAGAATGTATGATGCCTATCATGGTTTAAATGAAAATCATTGTCAACAACATTTGCAATAGGGGTTTAGCGGATTATAGCCATCTGTCATCAAACCGTCATGCAGGTACCACTTAACCATCATATAAGCAGGCTAGGATAGGTCGCGTAGCTTGGTCATATCATCCATTCCCCCCGAAGATTGCGATTATCCCTGGCTACCGCCCTGACTTGTCAGGGCTTTTATCTTAAAGGCAGGCAAAAAAACGGCAACCTCGAGAGGTTGCCGTTTTTACTTCAGGCCTCAGCTTTTGGCTTAGGCTTGCTGCTTGCGACGTGCGGCAAAGCCTACGAAAGCCAGGCCAGCCAGCAACAGAGCATATTCGGAAGGCTCTGGAACTGCCGCTACCACTTGGTCGAGCTGGAATGCGAAGGAGTTGGCATGCGCCTCTGTGGAGAATGTCACCTTGATGGCATCAATGCCGGTCACGCTGCTCAGATCCCAGGAGAAATACTTGTAAGCATCTGCTTGAGCATTGTTATCGACCAAGGCAGCCAGGTAATCGACGCCGTCAATGGTGTAGCTCAGGGAAACGTCATACAGGCCCTTGCCGGTGCCGCCAGCTGCGCTATGGCTTTGGAACACGATCGAAGTCAGGCTGTCTGCCACCGTGAAATCTGTCAGGGTGAAGGTGGAGAAAGCACCTGCGTACTCGTACAAACCGCCACCTGCAGGATATGCAGTGCCTGCGATACGTGTGAAGACGGCATCGCCAGAACCCGCGACATTGGCGCTGTAGCCAGCCACGATATCATCCACGGTCAATGGACGGTACAACTGGTTCCAGCCATTGAACTCGGCAGAATCCGCAACATCGACAAACGGCGCTGCTGTGTCGTTCGCCTGTGCGACAGAGGCCATCATGGTCACTGCCAGTGCTGCTGAACCTACTAGATACTTGATCATATTGAATTCCCCTTAGTGTGGCAGCGACTATGAGCGTAACTGCCGTGAGTTAATTAGGAACAATAATGATAAGTCTTCTCATTTGTTTATGTCAATTAAAGCTTACGCCAAAAATCAATATAACCAAATATCTTCCACCCGATGGCAAACTTATCGCACCAGAGGGTAGAAGATTTTGCAGGACTCGATGGATTGCCGCGCACGGTCAGCATGACACTTTGTGGCACGCCATAAAGAATCATGACGTGGATTATGATCAGCCTGCAAGCGCTGATCATCATTAGCGCGGAGCTTTGTTAATAAAACGATTCTCCCTTTATGCCCTTACTGCCCATTCGCACAAGCGGCGTTTAACTTAATATGCAGCTCATCGCTTCGGCCGTAGCCAATAATGCCAGATCACGATAATCGGCACCGCCAGGCTGGCCCAGGCCAGCCAATGCCAGATGCCGACGCCCAGCAAGGCCGACAGCAGGCCTAACGTCGTGAGGACCGCCAGCAGGATCGGCCAGCCCCATATATCGGTAAAACGCTTGTTCATATCCTGGTTTCCCCAAAGCCGGTCATGATTTAGGCCCGGGCCGCATGGTGCTGCTCCAGCTCCGTCAGGCGCTTTTCCGTCTGCTTGCGGCGCTTGAACCAGAGATAGAGGCCGCTGCCGAGCACCACGATGGTGACCAGGTCCAGCAGGGCCCAGATCACTTTCAATGGCAAGCCGCCATAGTCCCCGAAGTGCAATGGCTGGGACAGCAGCAACGTTTTCACGTACCAGGGCATCTCGCGTGCATCCGTCAATTCGGTGGTCTGGGCATCCACCAGCGCCGGCTTGAGCAGGCGCGAGGTCACAGGCGTATTGCCCTTCATGAACACGGTGTAATGGTGTCGGCTGGAAAACATGCTGCCCGGAAAGGCGACAAAACTCACGTGCATGTCGGGAATCGCCTGTTTGGCGGTATCGATCGACGCCTGCAAGGAGCCGAATGTTGTGGGCACCGGCAAATCCTTGTACGGTGCAGTCATTTCCGCCATCTGGTCACTTTGCCAGATAAAAATCACGATCTGGCTCAAGGTATTGATGGTGCCGGTCAACCCGACCACCAACGCCCAAACCAGCGTGGCAACGCCCAGCAGGTTGTGGATGTCCAGCCATTTGAGGCGCGCCTGCTTTTCGCGCCTGATGGTGCCGAAATCCAGCCGCCGCATGAAAGGGTGGTACAAGACGATGCCGGAAACGATCGCCACCGCGAACAACAGCCCCATGAACCCGAGGAACAGCATGCCGGGCAGGCCGGCGAACATGTCGACGTGCAGCTTGAACATCACATACATGAACCCACGGTCGGGCGGCGGCTCGTCCAATATCTTGGCGGTACGGCTGTCGATCAATACGATCTTGCCGGCATCGGGCGGCGCATCCATGGATTCCGCCATCGAGACCAATGTCACATGCGGATGCTCATCCTGCTCCCAGAACATGAAGCGGATGACGTCGCCCGGGCGCTGCTTGTGCGCAGCCTCCGCCACCTTGTCCAGGCTGGCATAGGGCGTATCCTCAGGCATGGGCGGAGCCTCCACCACGCCGGAAAAGTGCTCGATCTCCTCATGGAATATCAATGGCAGCCCGGTAATGCACAGCATCAGCAAAAATGCCGTGCATACCAGGCTGGTCCATTTATGTACGAGATACCACTTTCTGATGCTCATCCTGTTCCTTTTGCCCAGATTATCCTGCTAGAAATCGACGGTAGCAGACAATAGCACAGTGCGAGGCGTGCCAAGGTAAATGTAACCCTCGTTGGAGGTGTTCCAGAAATCCCGGTCGAACAGGTTCTCGATATTCGCCCGCAACGTCACCGGCGTATCGTTGAGGACAGCTTGGTATCGCGCACCGATATCGAAACGGGTCGCGCTGGGGATCGATAAAGTATTCGCCTCGTTCACGTACTGCTTGCTGGTATGGATGACCCTGGCCGTCAATGTCAGCCCCTGGGCGAATGCGGGATCCCACTCGCTGCCCAGGCTGACCTGCCAGTCCGGCACCCCGATCGCGATATTGCCATTGAACGCATCACCTTCCGTCTTGACCAGCTTGCCTTGGCTATAGGCACCGCCGCCCAACAGCCGCACGCCGGAAGCAACTTCGCCAAAAACATTGAGTTCGATGCCCCGGTTACGCTGTTCACCGCTCACGCGATATACGTTGCCGGTGGTGATCGCACTGGGGCGCTCAATCTCAAACAGGCTGAGCGTAGTGGCAATCCTGCCCCAATCCACCTTCACACCAGCTTCCTTCTGCTTGGTTTTGTAAGGGGAAAACATCTGCCCGGCATTGCTTGCCGGCGGCTGTGCCACTTGCCCCTGGCTCAGGCCTTCAATGTAGTTGGCATACAAGGCGACATGGTCCACAGGCTTGAACACGATGCCGGCTACGGGTGTCACGGCATTTTTATCGTACCCGGCACCGGATTTCTGGCCTGTGCCTATCGCATAATTCTGCTGCTCCACATTCTGGTGCCGCGCACCTAGAGTCAATTGCAAACGGCCGTCCATGAAGGACAAGGTGTCGGCCAGGGCATAGCTGGTCAGTTCCATGGTGGTATATTTCAGCGTCTTGCCACGGAAACCGCTGGTACTCGGCGTATTACCATACACCGAGGAATAGATGTTATTGGTTTCCGATAGCCCCACGCCGACAAAATGTATGTCGGCATTTTGCGTCACGCGCGTCACGCCTGCGCTTATCTGGTGCTTGACAGGCCCCGTCGAAAACTCGAACCTGCCCCCGATCTCTGCCGACCTTGAACTCACATCATAGAGTTGTAAAGCAGGGGCAGAACTGAAAGTTCCATCCGCATTGTCCAACGTGGGATTCCCTGCCAATGCGTCCATGCGGCTCTTGCGATAACCAAACCCCGCATACACGGTGGCTTGGTCATTGATGTCGTACTCGCTGCGCAATACCACGGTGCTGTCCTTCATCTTGGAATATCCATAACCGGGATAATTCAGCTTGTTATCAGGCGCACTTGGCATCTTGGTCAGGCTGGTTCCCACCATGAATTGCCTGACTACTACGCCCAGATTCTCCTGCTGGTACATGACATCAGCAGACAAACGCAACCGTTCGCCACGGTAATCCAGCGCCAAACTGCCTACAGTCTCTTCAACATCCTGGCGGTCTATGCGCATGTCGCCCTTGCGATACGCGCCATTGAGGCGGACGCCGAACTCGTTGTTCTCGCCGAAACGGCGTCCGAGGTCGGCATGGCCGCCGTACACGGAATCCGACATATAGCTCGCGGTGAACCTCGTGAGGGGCTGGTCGGCAGCGCGTTTGGGCACTACATTGATGCTGCCGCCCACGTTACCGCTCGGCGGCATGCCGTTGAGCAGGGCGCTAGGGCCTTTCAGCACCTCGACGCGTTCCGCCATTTCCACCGGCACACGATAGAAAGGCATCAATCCATACATGCCGTTGAAGGCAATATCCTGACTGGAGACGGTAAAGCCTCGAATGGAGAAATCCTCATTCAGGTTGGTGCGTGCACTGGCCTGCCTTACCGACGGGTCGTTCTGCAGAAGGTCGCCGATGCTGCGCGCCTGCTGGTTTGCAATCACATCCGACGTATAGTTGGTTGCGTTGAAAGGCAGATCCATGAAGTCGCGTTGCCCCAGCAAGCCCGCACGTCCACCGCGCGCCACCTGAAGGCCGGGATACTCCTGGCTCAAATCTCCTGTTTTCTCGGCGCTGGCCGATACGGCGACCTCGGGCAATGTCGCCGTTGCATCACCTGCTGCCCGGGTAGCTTGCAGCGCCTTCTGCAGCTTGTAGCTGCCATTATCCTGCACCACCGCCTGTAGCCCGCTGCCGGTCAGAATCGTATCCAGGCCTTGCCGCAAATCGTATGCGCCGCTCAGGCCACGGCTTTGCTTGCCCTCAGTCAGCTTGCCGTCGATCACCAGCAATATCCCGGTTTCCCTGGCATAGGCATTGAGCACCTGGTCCAAGGGCCCTGCGGGGATATCGAATGACCTGGCGACATGGCCCGCTTGTGCAGTTTCGGCGTGGGCGACCGGCATCAATACCATACTGGCCAAGCCGGAGAGCAACAACAGGCCGGCAAGCCTGCTCATGCGAAAAACATCAGCGACTTGTAACCGGTCCGATGGATTGGCGTGCTTCAGCATATTGATAATTCCTTCGTTCAGAAATAGAAGTGTTCACTGCTATCCCGGACGAAAAAATAAAAGTGCTACGCTTGCCTCAGATTTTTTTACCCTAGTTCGAATCCCTGCCAATCACAAGCCATGTACCGACACCCAATACCGCGAGAAATAACTGACGCGCAAAGGCAATGCCTGCAATAGCGATTCCAGTATCCTGTCTGTATCAGGCAAGGGAAATACACCGGAAACCACCATCTCGGCCGCCTTGGCATCGTAATGGATCATGCCTTGGCGATAACGGCCCAACTCGTCCAGGAAGTCCCCTAGCCGCATACGTTCCGCCACCAGCTTGCCCTCTAGCCAGGCAAGCTCATTGCCATTGGGCGTGGCTGCTGTGAACCCGTGGGCGGAAAATCCAGCCTGGAAACCGTGCTCCAGCCTATGGCCAGCCCCTAGACGCGGCTGGATTTGCACCGTGCCTTCGTGTACCGAAACCCGTGTTTCTTCCTGCTTCAGGCGCACATTGAACTTGGTGCCAAGCGCCTGGGCAACGCCATGGCGAGTTTGTATCAGGAAAGGGCGCACAGGCTGCTCGGCGTCTGCCGCAGTCCTGACGTACATCTCGCCATGGTGCAGTACCAGCCGCCGTTCGCGGGAATTGAATTCGATATCGACCGCCGTCGAGGTATTAAGGAACAACTGGCTGCCATCCGAAAGGGCAAGCTGCTGCTGCTCTCCAGTGTGCGTGTGATGGTCTGCAACCCAGGCCTGCCACGCATCGCTGTTACGCACGATGGGCACCGTACCGCCTGTCGCCGCCAGGCCCAGCAGCTGCAGTAACCGGCGGCGCTTCTCCGCATCGGGTTTGTCTTTCAGCAACTCAGCTGCCTGGGCGGGGATCAATTGCAGTTTTCGCTCTATGGCCGCTATTTCGCTCCATGCTTGCCGATGCGAGTCGCTGGCCGCCAGCCACTTGTCGAAATCGGACCGCTGCTCGGCTGTCACTTCCCCTGACCATAAGGCCACCTGCCATTCCAGCGCTTGTTGTCGCAGCCGCGCTTCATGTTCAGGCATTGGCTTAGCGGCCATCCCGTGCTCCATCACAACCCCATGCAGGCTTGCGCGGCCTTGAGCATATACTTGCGCACCGCTGCAACCGACACCCCGAGCTGGACGGCAATTTCGCTATAGGTGAAGCCGTCAAAACGCGACAGCAGGAACGCTTGGCGAACCTTGCGCGGCAATTGATCCAGCACTTGGTCCAGCTGGATTAGGCTCTGCAGGACAATCGCCTGGTCTTCCGGCGAGGGGGCGTCCACCAACGGCAATTGCAGCAGCCATTCCTGATAAGCCAGCTCCAGGCGACGGCGGCGGTAGAGATCAACCACCAAGCCCTTGGCGATCTGGGTGAGATAGGCGCGCGACTGCTCTGGCAAAGGAGCCTTGCCGGCCACCATCAGGCGGACAAAAGTGTCGTGTGCCAGATCGGCCGCAATATGCTGGCAACCCAGCTTCTTGCGCAGCCAGGCATAAAGCCAGCCATGATGGCTGCTATAAAGCTGATGCACTAGGTTGGAGATGATGGGATTCTTAGCGGACACAGTAACGCGGTGGCTGGACACCGGCCGGAATTAAAGAAAAATCATTCTTATTATTAGCTAATTATGGGGAGATGGCAATCAATGCCAGCCAGGATGTTCAGCTCAGGCTGATGTGAAGGGAAGCTTCCCCTTGCGCCTGCACATGGCCCCGGCGTGCCGCGCAGCGCAGCCACCAGCGACCCACGGAGAGGCTGGCGGTATCCCCCTGGCCCAACAGGAACCTGGCGTAGGCATAAGCATCATGCCCGTCGCCCTGCTGCGCGCATTTGTGCAGGGCTTCAATGCCCACTTGGCGTAAAGCCGGGTGAGGGTGCTTGAGCAAGTTGGCCGCCATGGTGCGGGAAAATGCCAGGTGCGCATTGACCAGCGCTTCGCGCATCCAATGGCGCGCGCCCTCCGCTTGGCCACGCTCCGACAACATCAGGGCATAGTTGTATTGCCCGCGGAAATCCCCTGCCTCGGCAGAACGGCGGTAATAGTCGAAGGCTTTTTCCTGGTCCTGCTCTCCCAGCCAGCCCTCCTCGAAGAACCTGCCGACCACGCCCAGCGACTTGGCGTGCCCTAATTCGGCGGCCTTGTGATACCAGTCGAATGCCTGCTGCTCATTTTTCTCCACGCCCAAGCCATGCAGCAACAGGTTGGCATAGTTGTACATGCCCCAATCCAGCCCCTGGTTGGCCGACATGCGGAACCAGTATGCCGCGCAGGCATGATCCACCGGGCCGCCCCAGCCTTGGTCGTAGGCGCGTCCGAGCATGTTCATCCCGAGCAGGTGGCCCGCTTCCGCCGCCTTGCGGAACCAGATCCTCGCCTGCCTGGGATCTGGCTCCATGCCATGCCCGTCAAGATAAGCCTGCCCGAGCAGCGCCTGCGCCTCTGGCTCCCCTTGTTCAGCCAGCGCGCGTATCCATTGCACGGCCTCGCGCGGATCGCTTGCGAGACGGCGTTTCAGTTCTTCCGCACTGATATTGTTGAGGTATTCAGGGGTAATGGATTGGGCACTGCTGGCAGACATGCTGAGTGAGAACAGGAATTAATCAGGAGGTGACTATACACCAAATCCTGCCCATTTATTCTATCCAATGCGGTCAATTAGACACGGCGAGGATTTGAACCGCGGCGAGCATACTGACGGGACAAGCCCGAGGATATGGCTGCAAAACGCACGCCCTCTGCTTGCTAGGGGCGTTGCCAGCCCCCGCCCAAGGCGCGATAAAGATCGACAGCTGCTTGCAGTCGTTGCTGACGCAACTGCAGGTCCAGATCCTGTGCCGTGAACAGGGTGCGTTGCGTATCGAGCATGGTCAGCATGGTTTCCGCGCCCGCCTGGTAGCGCGACTGGGCCAGGGCAAAAGCGCGTTCGGCATTCTCCAGCGCCAGGGTTTGCGCAATGGCTTGCTGCTCCAGCCCGTCAATCCGGTTGAGCGCCGCCTCGACATCGCCCAATGCGGCAATGATGGCTTGGCGGTAATTCGCCAATAGTTCCTTGCGGCGCGCGATCGCATAGTCGCGTTGCGCAGCAAGGCGGCCGGCGTTGAAGATTGGCGCCTTCAACCCGGCTGCCAAGTTGTATAAAGGCGCATCGAAGAAGTCGCGCAAGTGCTCACTATTGCTGGAAAACCCGCCTGTCAAGCTGATGCTGGGCAACATGGCAGCCCGCGCCACCTGGATATCGGCATCGGCGGCAAGCAGCCTGGCCTCGGCCAAGGCAATGTCCGGCCGACGGACAAGCAATTCAGAAGGCACGCCCGAATCGGCTATCGGCAGCTGCAATTGGCGCACGCTGTTCTCCATGAGCTGCAACTCTCCCACCGGCCTTGAGGCCAGTGTTGCCAGGGCGGCTTCAGCATTGCCTTGCTGTTGCCGCAGCAAGGCCACGGTGCGGCGCTGGCTTGCCACCAGACCCTGCTGCTGGGCCTGCTCGATCGCGGTAGCGGCCCCGGCGCGGTAGCGCGACTCGACCAGGGCCAATACACGCTCGGCGTTCTCCAGGTTGCTCCTGGCTATGCCGACTCTTTCGGCCAGGCCGACTGCCTCCACCCAGGTCATGGCGACATTGGCGCCCAGAGTCACCCGCATGCTGTCGCGATCGAACTCGGTAGCGCGGAGATTGCTCAACGCTCCCTGGTAGGCGGCGCGGTTCTTGCCCCAGAAATCGATTTCATAACTCGCGAGCAAACCTGCGGAATAGGTGCTCAGGCGGTTGGCATCGCTGCTTCCTCCCAGCCGCTGCTGGCGGCCGATATTGCCGGCGGCGGAAACTTCCGGCAGCAGGGGTGCCCCAGCAACCACGGCTAGGTGCTGTGCCTGCTCGACACGCGCAATGGCAGCGGCAATATCGTAGCTGTCCAGTTGCGCCTGCTGCACCATGCCCGCCAGCGCACTGCTGCCGAATGACTGCCACCAATCGCCATCCCGCGCTTGGGCCGCTTCAAGTGCAGTAGCGGGCGCGCTATTGCGCCACTGCGAAGGCAGGTTGCGCAGGCCGTCCTCGGCCTGCAATTGCGGCGGTTTGACGTTGGTGCAGGCAGGCAATAGCAACAGCAGGAATAAACGCAGGACTTTCATGTCACTCACTGGCAAGGGCGACCACCGGGTCAAGCTTGGCGGCCTGGCGCGCAGGCATGAAACCAAAGACCAATCCGGTAATCACGGAACAGAAGAAAGCGCCGATGATGGCGCTCAGGGAAAAGATCACGGGCATGCCCCAGAACACCAGCACGACGCCTATCGCCAGGCCGGATACCACGCCGGTCACCCCGCCGACCGTGGTGACCAGCACCGCCTCGGTGAGGAATTGCTGCAGGATGTCGCGCTGGCGCGCGCCGGTCGCCATGCGGATGCCGATCTCGCGCGTGCGCTCCCGCACCGTCATCAGCATGACGTTCATCACGCCTATGCCGCCAACGCCTAGCGAAACAATGGCAATCAGGGCCAACATCATACTCATGCTGTCCTGGGTCTTGGCCTGGGCCGCAATCCAGGCCGCCGCATTCTCCAGGCCATAATCCCGAACCCTGTGACGCGAAAACAGGACTTCATCGACGGCTTTTGCCGCAGCATCCACTTGTCTCATGTCACCGACTTCCAGCGTAACATAGGAGGGATCGCGCTCACCGAACACCCGCGTGCTGGCAGTGGAATAAGGGATGACCACCAGGTCGTCATCGCTCTGGTCGCCCGTCACGGCGCCTTTTGAAACCAGCACCCCGATCACCTGGAACGGCACGTTGCCGATCAGGATGGTTTCGCCCACCGGGTTTTCCACGTCCGGCATCAGGTTCTGCGCCAGGCGCGGGCCGATGACGGCCACCGTCGCCATGCGCTGGTCATCCTCTTCAGTGAAGAAAGAACCATTGACCACCGGCCAGTTCAACATGCGCGACATGGCCGCGCCCGAGCCCTTGATGCGGGTCTGCACATCCTCGTTGCCGTAGCGCACGACCTTGCTGCCGGAGAGGTTGGGCAGCACATAAGTGATATGCGGCAGCTCCCCGATGGCCTCCAGGTCGCCCGCACTGATGCCGCGGCCCGGCACGCGCGAACTTTCACGTTTGGGATTGACGTAGATATGATTGGTGCCGAAGGCGCCCAACTCCGCCAGCACGCGCTCCTTGGTGCCCATGCCCACCGCCATCATCACGATCACCGAGGCCACGCCGATGATGATGCCGAGCAGGGTCAGCGCAGTGCGGAAGCGGTTGACCCACATGACGCGCCAGGCCGCCCGGCATGCCTCAAGGAAATCGCCGCGCCACTGCACCTGTCCCGCATCGGCTTCCAGCGTGAACTCAGGCGCCGCATCGCCGGCAACGCGTTGCACGGAGCCGGTATCGCTGATGACATGGCCGTCGCGGATTTCGATCACGCGCCGCGCATTGGCCGCCACGTCGCGGTCATGGGTAATGAGGATGATGGTATGGCCCGCATCGGCCAGCTCGTTGAGCAGGCGCATGACTTCCTCGCCGCTGCGCGAATCGAGCGCGCCGGTCGGCTCATCGGCCAGGATGATGCGGCCGCCGTTCATGAGCGCGCGCGCGATCGACACGCGCTGCTGCTGGCCGCCCGATAATTGCTTGGGACGATAGTGCAGCCGCTCGGCCAGCCCGAGCCTATCTAGCAATGCCCGGGCACGCGCCGCACGTTCGTGCTCGGGCATGCCGGCGTAGAGCGCCGGGATTTCCACGTTTTCCTGCGCGGTCTCGGTCGCGATCAGGTGATAGCCCTGGAAGACGAAGCCAAACGCTTCGCGGCGCAGCCACGCCAGCTCGTCGACGTCCATCTCCGCCACATTGCGCCCGGAAAAACGATACTGGCCCGAGCTCGGCTTATCCAGGCAGCCCAGGATATTCATGAGGGTGGACTTGCCCGAGCCGGAAGCGCCGACGATCGCCACGAATTCGCCGGCATGGATATCCAGTGAAATGCCGTGCAGGATATCCACCCGGGGCTTGTCCCCGCCGCCATAGTGCTTGCGGATATCCACCAGCGAGATCAGGGGCTGGCGGTCACTCAAAACTGGAATCTCCAGGGGCTGGGCTTGGGCGTCTTGTCCGCCGTGATCAACCGCTCGTCTTCCGAAAGGCCGGACAACACTTCGGCGCGCAAGCGCGTGCGCACGCCTGTCGTCACTTCATGCCATACCACCTTGCCATCCTGCAATACGCGCACCTTGTACTTGCCCGCTTTGGCATCGACTTCAGTGAGCGCCATGATCGGCACGGTGAGTATCCGGTTGGCCGCTGCCACGACGAAGGAGGTTTGCGCGGTCATCTGCGGCATCAGCTCGCCATCGCTGTTGTCGACATCGAACAGCACGGTATAGAGCACGACTTTGTTGCTGCTCGGCGTTTGCGTGGCGGTAGCGCTCGCGCCTTCGGGTTTGGGCGGCGCCGGCAGCACCTGGCGCACCGTGCTGCTCCAGCGGCGCTCGTCCCCGCCCAAGGTCTTGAAATAGACCTGCATGCCGGGTTTCACATGCCGCACGTCGGCCTCGGAAACGTCCGTCCATACGGTCATGGTGGAGAGGTCGGCGATCCGCAGCAAGGTGGGGGTCTGGTAGGTGGCATTCAGGGTCTGCCCGGTCTTGGCCTCGATCGAGACCACCGTGCCGGACATGGGCGCATAAATCTTGGTGAAGCCGAGCAGGGCTTCATTCCCCTGCAGGGTCGATTGGGTCTGGTCTATCTGCGCCTTGAGGTTGTTGATCCTCGCCGCCGCGGTTTTCAGGGCGGCTTGCGCCTGCTGCACCTCCTCGGTACGTGTCGAGCCGTCCGCCTGCATCTGCTGCTGGCGCTCATGCTGCTGGCTGGCCAGCACGTATTGCGCCTCCTGCTCCTGCAACTGGGCCTGCAAACCCGCCAATGCGGCGCGACCGGCATCGACGGTCGCCTGGGGCACCCGCGGGTCGATCTCGGCCAGCAACTGGCCTTTCTGGACCGTATCGCCAGGCTCCACATGCAAGGCCAGTATCTGGCCGGAAACCTGTGCGCCGACATCGACATAGCTGAGCGGCTGCAAAGTGCCGATGGCGGTGACGTTGTGCTCGATATCCCCGCGCTTGACCAGCTCGATCTCGAAAGCGTCAGCCGGGTCCTGGCCGCGTGCAAGCCAAGCTGCGCCAACCACTGCCAGCACGGTGGCCAGCAGTGCAATCTTCCCCCGCCTCATCTAGCGCTTGACCTCGAAACTCAATGTCGCAGTATGCCGTACATCGTCGTACTTGGTACCCTGGTAGGTCATGCTGCCGTTGACGCGCGCGGTGACTTCGAGGATATAGATGCCAGAAAACGGGGTGGTGAGCGTCACGGTGCCGTCTTCCGACGGCTTCAAGGTGCGAATCCAGCCCTCGCTGGTGCTCACGTTGACCTGCGAGGCCGCGACCGCGTTTCCCTTCCATACCAGTTTGAAGGTATTGCCGCCGGCCTCGGTCGGCACCAGTTCGAGGTCGTTCACGGCCTTGGTTTCACCGCGCCCGAACTTTGCCTGGTAGAAATGCAGCACCTTGTCCTGGCCCACCGCTTGCGCTGTCAGCCGGATATCGCCGCCGGCCGGTGCCGTCACCTGCACATGGTCGGCCTCGACCTTGGTTGCCAGCTCCTTGCCATCGGCCAGCAGCCCCCGAACTGCGCTTAAGCCGGCAGGATCGAGCCGCGCGGACTCGTAAAGCCCCAGGTAGGCTTTCGCGCCGCCTTCATCCGGTTCCAGCCAGAGGTAGTTTGCAGCGGCGCTGAAGCTCGCAAGCAATGCCATTGCGGCAATGGCCCAGCGGGCAGCCAAGGATTGTCGTGTTCTCATGTGTTTTCCATTCTCGTTATAGCGTAAGTAAAAATTGCGCTCTCACTAGTAATGACACGCGAGAATGAAAAAAGGACACCCCTGCACAGAAAATTTCATAAAATAGGCAGGCGTCGCATATTGAGAAGCCATAAAAAACGGGGCACCAAGGCCCCGTATTAAATACAATAGCGATATATATTCAAGCCGGCATACGCTTGAAATAGAGCGGAAAAAACGGCAACACAGTCACCCAGGCCTTATCATGCTCTGGGGTCATGTAAAACCCAATGAACGCTGCACGCCACGAGAATTCAATGCATTGAAACTTCATAACAATATCCTGTAGTTATGTGTAGTCCAATGTTTTAGTAGACGTCTCGCAAGTAACGCTTCTCGCGCTTGAGCTGGTTGACATAGGCCGTCGCCCCTTCTGCATCCAGGCCGCCATGCTCGGCGACCACGTCGTGCAATGCCTGATCCACATCCTTGGCCATGCGGCTGGCATCGCCGCAGACATAGAAATGACCGCCGTCCTGCAGCCAGGCATACAGCTCCTTGCCGTTTTCCCTCATGCGGGTCTGCACGTATATCTTCTCGGCTTGGTCGCGCGAGAAGGCAAGGTCGAGGCGGTTGAGCACGCCGTCCTTCATCATGGCGGTGAGCTCGTCTTCATAGATGAAGTCGCTGGCGCGGGTCTGGTCGCCAAAGAACAGCCAGTTCTTGCCTGGTGCTTCAGACGCACGGCGCTCTTGCAGGAAAGCACGGAAAGGCGCGATGCCGGTGCCCGGGCCCACCATGATCACGGGGGCATTCTTGTCTGCCGGCACACGGAAGGACTTGTTGGTGGTGAGGAAGATGCCGGCCTGGCCGCCTTCCGGCACGCGATCAGCCAAATAGGTGGAGCATACGCCGCCACGAGGCCTGCCCCCGGAAACATACCGCACGCTCGCGACGGTGAGGTGGATGCGCTCGGGGTTCGCCAGCGAGCTGGAAGAAATCGAGTAGGCGCGATGCTGCAACGGTTTGAGCAGGCTGACGAATTCGTCCACGCTCAGGCTCAACGACGGGTTAAGCTGCAGCAGGTCGAGGATATCCTTGCCCCAGAGCCAGTTTTCCAGCGCCGCCTTGTCGCCGCTTTGCACGAGACGGCTCAAGTCTGCGTTGCCGGCGCGCTGCTCGACCGCCGCGATCAGTTCGCGCGACGGCGTGGATATCTCGAAGCCGCGCGTGAGCAATTCGGCCAGCGGCTGGTCGTGCTTGGCGACCGCGGCATCCGCCTTGGCGTTCAGGCGTTCCAGGATCAGGCTCACGAGCTCGGGATTGTTTTCCGGCACCACGTTGAGCGCATCGCCAGCCTCGTAATGAATGCCGCTGTCGCCGAGGTCGAATTCGTAATGGCGGATTTCCTTGCCTGAACCCTGGCCCGAGAGGCGGCGGTTCACTGCCAATGTGGAGGCATATGGATTCTTGCGGTTATAGGCGGATGCCGCGGGAGCGGGAGTGTCGGCAGCGGCAGGGGCTGCAGCGGCTTCGTCCGGGCCGCCTTCCACTTCCGCGAACAAGGGCAGGGCGGCCTCGATCCAGGCATTCGCCGGCTCTTCATAATCCACGTCGCAGTCCACTCGCGCCAGCAGGCGCTTGGCGCCCAGCTGCTCCAGGCGGGTGTCCAGGTTCTTGCCGGCCTCGCAGAAACCGTCGTAACCGGTATCGCCAATCGCCAGCACGCCGAAGCTCATCTCCTCAAGCCGCTCGGCATGTTCGGATGACAACGCTTCCCAGAACAACTGGGCGTTGTCGGGCATTTCGCCTTCGCCGTAGGTGGAGGTGACGATCAATACCCGGCGCATGGCGCCGAGCTCTTCCAGCTCGACTTCGTCCAGCGCCTTCACGACAGGCTCCAGGCCGTGCTGCTTGGCCGCACTGGCAGCTGTGGCGGCCAGGCCTTCCGCATTGCCGGTTTGCGACCCGTAGAGAATATAAATCGGCGGCTTGCCGCGCCCGCTGCCGCTATCGGTATTGAGCAGCCTGGTCTGCAGGCCTGCCATGAAGCCTGCAAGCCAAGCCTTCTGGTCTTGATTGAATGGTGAATCTTCAGGAATGTAAGGAATCTTCATTATCTGGTCGTCAACAAATGCATGCCGTGCACCAGGCACGGCATGGGGTCAAACTATTAGTATAGTCTTAATTGGATTTAAGCGTAGCCACGAGCTCTTGCATGGAAGCCTTGGCAAACAAGGCTTCCAAGCTGGGCAGTGCGCCAAGCTGGGTGCTGTTCTTCAAGCTCTGGTGGATGATCCAGCCGTAAGTGCCCGGACTATCCATGGAGAAGATGTTGCGCAGGCTCAAGGCGGACTTGTAATCCCGCAGGCGCTTGTCCGCGATCAGCACGGCAAGCTCCTGGTCGCTATATCCGTCAATCGCCTCGCGCGCGTAGCGCTGCAGTTTCTGCATCAGGAGGAAGTCCTCGGTCAGCAACAGGTTGCGCACCGCCTTTTGCACGGCGGGGTCGGCCACCGACTGCGCATTGGGCACCTTGGCCATGGCCACTTGCTGCGCCATGTTGAGCACGGTGTAGTTGTTCAGCAGTTCGAACATTTCCTCGCTGTCCGCCTCGCCGTGGCCCGGCACCTTGCCGCCTACCACCGGCTTGCCGTCACGGTAAGCCAGCTTGAACTTGCGCACCTGGAACGCTGCCAGCGCGGAAGACAGCTCTTCGAGCAGCTCCTTGCGCGGCTTCGCCTTGAGGATTTCGTCGCTATCCTGGTAGAGCAACAGCGCGCGCGGCATCACGAACACGAAGTTCTGGCGCTCGGCTTCCCAGTTTTCCAGCAGCCATGCGGCGCGCTTGGAGCCGGTGGCTTCAAGATGCCATTGCAGCAATTGCCGGATGGCCTGGCTGTGCACGCGCGCCATCTCGGTATCGTCGGTGATATTGCCCAGCAATACGGAATCCGCAGCCACCTTGCCCGACAGCTCGCCGTAGGGATCGTACTGGTAGGCGAAGCCGCCGCTCATGCCGTTGCCGAAGCCCTTGCCGAACGCGCCAAGGTTGAGCACTGCGCCGTTGGTCATGTATTCGCAGGCAAAGTCGCCCACGCCTTCCACCACGGCAGTCGTGCCGGAGTTACGTACGGCAAAACGGTCGCCGGCCTGGCCTTCGACAAACAGGCGGCCACCGGTTGCGCCGAACAGCGCGAAGTTGCCCACCAGCACGTTGCCGCCGGCCTGCTCGGAGCCGCCGCCCGGGGAAGTCACGATGATAACGCCGCCAGCTTGGCCCTTGCCTACGCCGTCGTTGCAGGTGCCGCTATGACGCAGCACCATGCCGTCGTTGCAGAAAGCGCCATAGGACTGGCCAGCGGAACCGCTGGTAGTGATCTTGACGGTCTCCGGCTTGAGGAAGCGGCGGCCGCGCTTGTCGGCAATCACGGCTGGCAGGCGCAACGCTTCTTCCGCCGTCAGCTCATGGTTGAGCAAGCGCTCGATATCGATCGCAAGCTGTCCGCCCACGGTCTTGTTGCAATTGTTCAGCCTGCGGCCTTCTCCAAGCTGGACTTCGAGCTGCTTGTCAGCGACGAGCGCCTGGCGCAGCACGTCGATGAAGGCGTCGTCGAGGGCGAAATCCTTCTCCATATAGACAGGGTTTTCGATCTTGACTTCAGGCACCACGGTCAGCATCGCACGCAGGTCGAGCTGGCCGACGCTGGCAGGATGATCCAGCAGTTGCAGCAGGTCGCTGCGACCACGCGCCTCGCGCAACGAGCGCAGGCCGATCGCGGCAAGAATCTCGCGGGTTTCATGCGCCACGTTGATCAGGTATTGCGCCAATGCGCGCGGATCGCCGTCGAACACTTCGGCATTGGTAGTGAGGCCGGCAGGGCACTTGACGTTGCAGTTCTTCGCCATCACGCACTTCAGCATCATGAGGGCAGTGGTGCCGAACTCGAAGCTGTCGCCGCCCAGCATGGCGGACTTCACCACGTCGCTCGCGGTCTGGTGCGCGCCGGAGCAACGCAGGATCACCTTTTCGCGCAAGCCGTTGGCGCACAACGCCTGGTGCACCTCGGCAATGCCGATTTCGGCAGCGCGGCCGGTATATTTCAGACTGGTCACGGCCGCCGCGCCGGTGCCGCCGGTATTGCCGGCGACATTGATGACGTCGGCGCCTGCCTTGGCCACGCCCACGGCGATCGTGCCGATGCCCTCGGAGGACACCAGCTTGACGATCACGCGCACGCGCGCCGCCTTGCAGTCATGGATCAGCTGCGCCAGATCTTCGATCGAATAGGTATCGTGGTGCGGAGGAGGAGAAACCAGCTCCACGCCCGGCGTGCCGCCTCGCGCGGCCGCGATTTCCACCGTCACCTTGGGCGCGGGCAACTGGCCGCCTTCGCCCGGCTTCGCGCCCTGGCCAATCTTGATTTCCAGTTCTTCCAGCATCGGGTCGGCGAGATAGCCCGCCCAGACGCCGAAACGGCCGGACGCGAGCTGTTTGATGCGCGAAGCACGGATAGTCCCGTAGCGGGAAATATGTTCGCCGCCTTCGCCGGAATTGGACATGCCGCCCACCATGTTGGTGCCGTGCGCTACCGCCTCATGCGCGGGCGCCACCAACGCGCCGTGGCTCATTGCGCCGGAGGCGAAGCTGCGGGTGATTTCACTGGCGGGCTGCACCTCGGCCAGCGGCACGCTGGCAGGCGCGACACGCAGCAGCCTGAAGTAGTCCGCGGCCTTGCCGGTCGCCTCGACGGTCAGCACGCCGCTTTCCAGCCAGTGTCCGCTGATGGCCTTGCCGAAATGCGCCACCAGGGCTTGGCCCAGGGTGGACAAGCGCGAGATATCCCCGGCCAGCGGGCCGGTCAACTGCAGGCTGAAGCGGTCATTGCCCAATTCCT
This sequence comes from Methylobacillus draconifructus, assembly GCF_045984355.1. NCBI lineage: Bacteria > Pseudomonadati > Pseudomonadota > Betaproteobacteria > Nitrosomonadales > Methylophilaceae > Methylobacillus > Methylobacillus draconifructus. The sequence continues at coordinate 705,314 of NZ_JBJQII010000001.1, forward strand.
GCGCTTCGAGGCCGCGTACGGCAATGCTGTTGTTGCCCACGATGGCGTAGCGGGCCAATACCGCGCGGAACTCGTCCGAGGTCTTCAGGCCGCTCAGGTCCGCCGGGAACTCCAGCACGTCGCGCAGGGCGGACGGTCGCTTGGCGCGCTCTTCCGCCATCATGTGCGAGAAGCTGCGATAGCTTTGGGTCACGCCGAAGTTGTCGATCTCGTCGGCGCTCAGGCGGTCGAAGCTGCCGCTGAACGCCTCGCCCTTCTTGAAGGAGAACGCATCCTCGAGCTTGGACAAGGTCATCAGACGCAGGAATTCGTCTTCCGCACGCTTTTCTTGCTTGTCGAAGTGGATCTTTTCTTCCGTCATCTCGACGAAACCGCGTACGGCAATGGTGCCGAAAGAATGGCCGGCGCCCTCGGAGCGCTCCTTGAACAGGCCCAGCAACGGCACGCTGTTTTCATCGGTGACCGTTTGCGCTTCCTGGTGCCAGTCGACGACCATTTTCGCGATCGCGGCAAAATCGGCGCCGCCAACCGGCGTCTTCAGGTTGGGGAAGTATTTGCGCAATACCGGGTCATTGGTATTGAGGAAATTGGGCTCGAAGAATTCGCCGCCGATGTAGCTCTCGACGGTACACAGGCCGACCTTGCCCATGGTCTTCATGAGCGCCTTTTCCGCCGCCTTGGCGTATTTCTTGAACGCCTTGTCGGCATCTGCGCCGTATTTTTCCTCGGCACGCAGCTGCACGCCCAGCGGATACACGGCAGAAGCGCCAAAGCCCAAGGCGGCAGCCACGTGGTGGGATGACACGACCTGGCCGCTTTCAGCCACGATAGACACGTCCAGGCGCAAGCCTTCGTCGATCAGGCGCTGGTTGATGGCGGATACCACCAGCAGCAACGGCATGGCGGCCTGGGTGGACGACACGTGGCGGTCTGAAATGACGGCAATGCCGCCTTCTTCACGCGCAAATGCCACCACGGCATCCGCCAGCGCATCGATGCCTTGTTCCAGCGCCTTTTCATTGGCAGCCGCATCGCCGGTGACAGGCGCATACAGCGATTCGAAGCAGCGGTACGGCGTTTCCGCCTGCTCGCGCAGCTTGAGCATGTCGAGGTGGCTGAGGATAGGCGAGTCGATCACGATCTGCCTGCCTTTGCCTTTGTTCATATTGGGCTTGGCGCCCAGCGCGACGCGCAAGGTCATCCCATCGGCTTCGCGGATGGAATCCAGCGGGGGATTGGTCACCTGCGCAAAACGTTGCGAGAAGTAGTGCGCCACGCCGCCTTCATGGTCGGTCAGCGCATTGATGGCGTTGCCGTAACCCATGGCGGAGATCTTTTCCGCCCCGGTTGCCAGCATCGGGTCCATCATGAACTTGAAGCTTTCCTGGTTGTAGTAATAGGAAACGAAACGCTGGTACAGCGCCAAGTCGCCATGGTATCGCTGCGGGGAGCCCGCCACCTCGGCAGGCACTGCGGGAAGCTGCTTCAGCGTCGCACGCGCCTGCTCGAGCAGGGCAGGATAATCGCGCTTGGCAGCGAGCATTTCCAGGGTTTCCAGCGTGCCGCGGGAACGCTTCTCGTTGTGGTCGTAATACAGCATGCCGCCAGCCTCGATGCGGCCGCGGCGCAATACGCTTTCCGGCGGGAAGTTGATCTGGCCGGCTTCGGACATGACGCAAAGATATTCCTCGGTCTCGACACTGCGCAACGGGCGCAAGCCCAGACGGTCCAGGCGCGCGCCGACCACGCTGCCGTTGCCGAAAATCAAGGCGGCAGGGCCGTCGTTCTTCTCTTCGTAGAGGGAGAAATACTCCAACATCGCCTTGATGCTCTCAGGCAAGGTAGGATCGTTTTCCCAGGCCGGAGGCATCATGGAGACCACAGCCGTCACCAGGTCGAGGCCGTCGTCCATCAAGCGGCTGTTCAATGTCTGGTCAAGGCGCGAACTGTCGGACTGGCCCTTGGGGCGGAAAATTCTGCCATTGCGCGCCCGCGCCAATGCGGCTTCGGCAATGCGGTTCTTACGGTCGGTGTTCAATTCGCCGTTGTGCGCCATCATGCGGAACGGTTGCGCCATGCTGGGGTGCGGATCGGTATTGGTGGAGAACCGCGTGTGGAAATACATGGTATGCACGGCGTGATCCTCTTCCATGAGATCATGGAAGTAAGGAATCACTTCATTGGAATTCAGCCGGCCTTTGAGCACCTGGGTATGGGCGGACATCGATAACGGATAGAGCCCGCTCAAGGCGGCATCCGTATAAGCCTGCTCCTCGATCACAAGCAATGCCTGGTAGATGCGGCGATCGAACTCCTGCGCGTCGATATCGGCAGGGGCCGCAAACACCCATTGCTGGATGGGCAGCTGGTAGCGGATGGCGGCAGGGCGGATGGCCTCATTGTCCACCGGCACATCCCGCACCAGCAAGATATCGAAACCCTTCCCGGACAAGGCAGTACGGATGATGTCGTCGGCACGGGAATACGCACCTTCGTCGCTTGGCAGGAAGAAATTGCCGACGCCGAAGCGGCCGGCCTCAAGCGCCTGGCCGGTCAGCCTGCGGAAAAACGGCAGCGAGAGGTCGATGGAAACGCCAGCGCCATCGCCCACGCCCTCGGCAGACATGCCGCCGCGATGGGGGATCGTACACAAAGCCTCATGCCCCTTGACCAGTACGTCATGCGTTTGCACCCCGTCCTTGCGGGTGATAAAGCCAACGCCACAGTTATCCTTTTCCAGGGAACTGTCATACAAGCCAAAAGTATTCTCGCTCTGCGGACCATTGAGTGCGCTCATGTACCTCTCCAGCAAATTCATTAATATCTGATGCGGCTTTGTCATACCTGCACCACGGCATGGTATATTGTCCTGCTCGTGTGTTATTCCACACACCCCAACTTTCGCCGGGCTTATTTATAAGCAATTACCATACCAAAATGAGCTGGCGCCTCCCTATCAAATCCCGGTTTTCCCGCCCCGATGCATCCACTTTAAAAACAAGGGATTACATTATGCAGATCATGGCCTGCGCACTCCGGGGCGTTGTTGATAACATTATCAAAAGCACCAAAAATGTGCACATGCACATTTGAAGCACATTTTTCGTGCGTATGGATGACGAAAAGGCAAGAAGCCAAGTCAAATATGGCAAATCTGCGAGATTGAAGGGTGGCAGCGGTAAACCGCAGCTCACTTGGCCGGAACACCGGACCAAAGACCGTATTACACTGATGAGCTGGGCGAATTCCCGATTTCAGAGGAAAAACGAAGAGAAATTTCCGACAAGCAGCGATATCCGGCTGCAGAAGATTCAGCACCAATAATGTGCATCAAGCTTCGCAGGAGCGGCATTATATTGCCGCTACTGCAATTCATTCGCTATCTAGAACTGGTATTTCAAGGTCAGCATGGCATTGCGCGGCACGCCATAAAAGCCCATGCCCGATGCCGTATTGGTGTAATACACCTTGTCGAACAAGTTGTTCACGTTCACCGCCGCCGAGAAACGCTCGTCGAACTGATAGCGCGCCATGAGGTTGACCACGGCATAGCTTCCCTGAGTGAAGCGCTCATTATTGGGGCCGGTATCGTTGGTGTAGATACGGCTCTGCCAGTTTGCCCCGCCGCCGACAGTGAGTTTGTTCCATGCGCCAGGCAGGGTATAGGTAGTGAATAGCTTGAACAAGTTTTGCGGCACTACTGTCTGCACTTTGTCGCCATCCACATTCTGGGAGATGCGGAAGGTGTAGCCTCCGCTCAACTGCCAGCCTGGTGCCAACTCGCCATTGGCCTCAGCCTCGAAGCCCTTGCTGACGGTGCCTTGCTCGGCACGGTAGGCTACATTCCCGTTCGGTGCCAGGAAAGCACCATCCTGCACTGCGAGATTATCCTGCTCGACCCTAAACAAGGCGAGGCTGGTATTGAGGCGGCCACCATAAAAAGCATGCTTCACGCCCACCTCATAGCTGTTGCCTTCTTCTGGATCGAGATAGCTGCCATTGCGATCACGGTAGCTTTGCGGATTGAAAATCCTGGTATAACTCGCATACAGCGAAGCCGTATCAGTCAGGTCATACGTTGTCGCAACGTAAGGTGTGAGTACCCCGGTTTCAGAGCGGTCCTCGGTCGCATGGTGCCAATGGATGACTCTGGTTCCCGCCAGGATGGACCATTCATCTGTCGGCCGGAAACGCGCAGTCAAATAACCGCCAAACTGACGTGAGCGGTCAGAGTAGCGCCCGATCGGCGACATGTCAGGCTGCGCCACATTACCATTCCAATTGCGGTAATCGGCCACTGAAATGAAATGCCAGAGAGTGTACGACGGATCATTGTCCTGCTCGATATGGGAATAGTTCAGGCCAAAAACCAATTCGTGCTGACGACCGCCCAGGCTAAATGGTCCGGTGGCGTAAACGTCCAGCGCATTCTGTTTGATTGGATCAGCCTTCCAGCGGCCGCCCCACAATGACACGCCGCTGCCGGTAGCCTTGTCCAGGCTGCCTGAACCGCCAGAGCCGATGATGCTGTCGTAACTGTGGCGTATATGGTTGAACTGCACCTTGGCGCGCCAGTCGTTGTCGAAGGCATGTTCCAGCGAAGTAAAGAAAGCGAGCTTTTCATTCTCGCTGGAAGCCCAGCTTGCGCCCGGGTTCTTGGAGCGCTTCCAGTCGGTATGGCTGCCATCGCTATAGAACAACGGCAAACCAGCCTCGGGAGAATCATGGGTTTCATGATTCTGGTATTCCAGACCGGCAGTAAACAGGGTCGAAGGCGTCAGGTCTGCTTCGAGAATGCCGTAAAGCATGTCGCGCTCAAGGCCGTAGCGGTCCAGGTGCGAGCCGCTATCCTGCTTAACGGCCACTATGCGGCCGCGCACGCCGCCGTCCGCATTGAACGGCGTGGAGATATCGACCATGCCCCGGTAATTGTCCCACGAGCCAAACTGTCCGGTAACGGAAGCCTGGAATTCCCTCGTCGGTTTCTTACGGACGTAATTGATGCTGCCGCCCGGCGCACCGATACCGACCATCAATCCCGATGAGCCGCGCAACACCTCCACCCTGTCGTAGAAGGCCATATCGTTCGTCATTTGCTGGAAACCGCTTCCCAGCGGCAGGCCATCGACCAGGTAATTGTTGATCGTAAATCCCCGCGACTGGAATTCATTCCAGTTGGCGCCGACATAACCACTCTGCACGACGCTGATGCCCACCGTCTGCTCCAGCACTTCCTGCAATTGGGTCAGGTTCTGGTCGTCCATGCGCTGGCGGGTGATCACGCTGACGGATTGCGGCGTATGGCGGAGCGACAATGGCAATTTGGCGGAAGCGCCTGTGGAGCTGGTGGTATAGGAACCCGTGTTTTCCGTTGTCGGATCCTTGCTGGCGCTGACCCGCACTTCATCCAAGGTGCTTTCCGAACTTCCTGTTGCCGGCTTGTTGGCCTTGCGCAGCAGATATCCGCCATTTTCCTGCGAGACAGCTTCCAGGCCGGTGCCCGTCAATAACTGTTCCAGACCGTCACGCACGGAAGCCGTCTTGTTCAAGCCGTTGCTATACAAGCCGGATACCAGTTCGCTGTTGTAAGACAACATGACTTGGGCTTCCCGGCCGAACTGGGCCAACGCATCCTTGAGCGACCCGGGAGGAATCTGGTACTGCCTGGCTGCCGGTTCTGCCATGGCGGAACCGGCGAACATGGGCGTGGTGAAAACTAATAGTGTGGAAAGTGCCTGGGTTAGGATCAAGTGTCCCAGCCTTAACCGTGGTATGTCGTGCTTGTGCTGCATTGATTTTCCCTTAGTGTAGCGGTTGAAATAGGTCCCATATTTCTCATGCCACGCAAGAATCAAAAACAGCTCAATCTATGGCGAAATTTATGCTGCCGAAGGCATCAGGCGCACCCAGTAGCGGGTGAGCATGCGGACTTGCAAATTAAGGCTCTGCTGCAGCATATCAATCACCTTGTCGGTATCATCCAGCGGATACGTGCCGCTCACTTTCATGTGCTTGATGCTGTCGTCGCAACCCAGGCTGCCTTTGCGGTAGCGGCTGAGCTCGGCCAGGAATTCGCCCAGCGGCATATCGTCCGCCACCAGCATGCGCTGGAGCCATGCCGTATCATGCGGGATCACGGGCTCGACCGGCGCCACCATGTGCCGCGTGAACGACAGTTGCTCACCGGCCTGCAACCTCACCCTTGCCTGCATCTCGCTCGGGGCGACCTCGACCGCGCCTTCCAGCACCCCGATCTTGATAGGGCTATCCTTCTCATTGGTCAATTGGCGCACGACGAAGCGGGTGCCCAAGGCGCGCATGCTGCCTTGATCGCTCGCGACCAGGAACGGGCGCGTTTGTGCAGGCTCGTGCGCGGTCGCTACATGAATTTCGCCGCGCAGCAGCATGACGATACGCTGCTGCTGCGTATAAGCCACGTTGATGGCGCTGGACGAATTGAGCTCGACCGCCGTGCCGTCTTCCAGCACTACGCGCCGCTGTTCGCCAACGCCGGTGCTGTAGTCGGCGCTGAGCTGCCACCATGGCAGTTTTTCCTGTACCACCCAGGCGCTGCCGCCTGCAAACAGCAGCATGGCAAGCGTCTTGATGGCGCGCCTGCGCTTGAGCGATCCGCGAGGCGCCAGCGTGGCATGGGCAACCGACGACGACAGGCCGCCCAGCCGCTCCCCCAGCATTTCGATATGCTGCCATGCGCGTTCATGGTCCGGATGCGCTGCGCGCCAGGCTTGCCACCGCTCACGCACCTCCGTGCTTACCTGGCCCGATTGCAGTTCCACCAGCCATTCTGCCGCAGCACGGCTCACTTTCGGGGAAATCGCTTTTTCTGAATTGGCCCCCATTGACTACGCTCCTCCGAAACAACATTGCTCTATCGCCTGGACAATGTAGCGCTTGACTGTCGATATCGACACGCCCAGCTCCCCGGCAATATCCGCCTGGCTCATCCCGTCCAGCTGGGATAGCAGAAACGCCTTGCGCACCTTGTATGGCAAACCATCAAGAAGACCATCAATTTCGACCAAGGTTTCCAGCATGATGGCTTTTGCCTCGGGGGAGGGCGCCTCCGCTTCAGGCAAATGCAGAAGCGCGTCGAGATAGGCCTGCTCCAGCTTCTTGCGGCGGTAGAAATTGGAAACCAGGCCGGAGGCCACGGTGGTAAGGAAAGCGCGGGGTTCGTGCAGCTTGTCGGCATCCCCGCTCAGCAAGACGCGCAGGAAGGTATCCTGCGCCAGGTCGGCCGCATCGGAATGGTTGCCCATTTTCTTGCGCAACCAATGGTTGAGCCAGCTATGGTGGTTCGCGTATAGAGCCTTGAAAGCGTTCAAGATAGGACAAGCCGTATTGCGAAATCGCAATAAATGAGAATAAATCTCATTATATAGCAGTGTTGTATTCCTGCAAACCCTGCCGTTTTCTGCTCCAGGAATGGGGCAGTTTATTGCATCAGGTCTTGCCCGTCGGCAAGGATCAACTCCAGGTGGCGCAAGCGCATCGGCTTGCCGAAGAAATATCCTTGCGCAATCGTGCAGCCCTGGATCTTGAGCAGGTTGGCTTGCTGCTTGCTCTCGACCCCCTCGGCCACGAGCTCAAGCCGCAACGCATGCGCAATGCGGATAATGGCGGTGATCAATTCCAGCTTGTCCTGCTTGGCGGCAATATCGCGCACGAAGGAACGGTCTATCTTGACCTGGCTGATGGGGAACTGCCCAAGGTAGCTCATGGCGGAATAGCCGGTGCAGAAATCGTCGATGGAAATGGTAATGCCCATTTCCTTGAACAAGCTGAGCGTGTTGATGATTTCCTGGCTATCTTCCAGCAACAGGCTTTCCGTGATTTCCAGCTTCAGCCATTCGGGCTTGCAGCCTGTTTCTGCCAGGATTTCCTGCACCGAAGCGAGCAGGTCGTTATAGAGGAACTGGCGGGACGAAAGATTGACTGCCATGCTGAGCGGGCCGTCGTCGGGGCGATAGCGGTTCAGCCGAACCACGGCGTTGCAGGCCTCGCGCAACACCCACTCCCCGATCTCGACGATCAGGCCGCTTTCTTCCGCCACCTTGACGAAGCGATCGGGCATCACCACGCCCAGTTGCGGGTTGCGCCAGCGCAGTAATGCCTCGGCACCGACGATCGCTCCGTTCATGAGGTCGACCTGGGGTTGGTAGAACAGCTCGAACTCGGCGTTCTTGAGCGCCTGGCGGATGGAAGCGCCCAGCATGATGTATTCCGAAGCCTTGGAGCCCAGCTCACGGGAGTAGAACTGGTAATTGTTGCGGCCATAGCTCTTGGCATGGTACATCGCCACATCGGCGCTCTTGAACAATGTCGCCCGGTCATCGCCATCGTTCGGGTAGATCGCGATGCCGATGCTGGTGGAGATGAACAGCTCTTTCTTGTGGATCAGGAACGGCTTGGCGATTTCATCATTGATCTTCCTGGCGATCGTGGCTAAGTCATCCGGGTTACGCAGTTCCGGCAGCAGGATCGCAAACTCGTCCCCGCTCAAGCGGGCAATGGTGTCGTAGCTGCGCACCGAGGCATTGAGCCGCTGGGCAACCGCCACCAGCAGGTCGTCGCCGGCCTGGTGGCCGAGGGTGTCATTGACCTCCTTGAAGCGGTCCAGGTCCAGCATCATCAGGCCAAAGCGCTGTTCATGCCAGCTGGCATCCGCCAGCACCTGGCTGACGCGATCGGCAAACAGGGTGCGATTAGGCAAGCCGGTCAATGCATCGTAATAGGCCAGGTAATGGATGCGCTCGCGGTATTCCATCAGCTCGGTAATGTCGCGCTCCACCGCCAGCACCCCGATCACCTGCCCCTGCTCGCCGAACTCGGGCACGATGCGCACATGGATGAACCAGGTGCTGCCATTGTCAGCCTTGCCGTGCAGCTCGAGGAAATCCGGCGTCGCGCTGCTGATGACGCCCTTGATCTTTTCCTCATACTTCACATAGGCCTCGCCGCCGGGATACTCGGATGGCGTCGTGCCGATCAGCTTGCCGGTTTCGATGCCGATGCGCTTCAATTTGGGCGTGTTGGCATACAGCCTGCGCGCGTTGAGGTCGTAACGGATGATGGTGTCTGGCGTGTTATCGATCAGCGACTGCAACTCGCGCTCGCGCTGCAGCAGTTTCTCCTCGTTCTGCTTGATATCGGTAATGTCGCGGAAAAAACCTACCGTCCCCATCAGCTTGCCGTCCACTACCATTGGTGACTTGTAGGCCTCTATCCAGCCCTTCTCGCCGTTAGCCTTGGTGATCGGCACTATCGCCAGGTAAGGCTGGCCGCTTTGCAGCACGCGTTTATCCCCGTCGACATAGGTGGTGGCGTCTTCCAGGGGGAACAGGTCGAAATCCGTCTTCCCTTCCAACTCCTCTTTGGAGACCACGCCGGCAAACTTGGCATAGGCGCTGTTGGCTGCCAGCAATTTGCTGTTCAGGTCCTTGAGCCAGACGACGAAGGGAAAATTCTCGATCAGCGCGCTCTGGTATTTTTCCCGTTTCCTCAGCTCCCGCTCCACGCGGCGGATATGCGAAATATCGCGGGTGATCGTCAAAACGCCGGTAATCCCGCCCTTCACGTTGCGCTCGGGCACGACATGCAAGGACTGGCAGACGTAGTGGTCACCTTCCGTCCATTCCAGCTCGATTTCCTGCGTATTTCCTGACTGCATGACTTCACGCAACCGGGCCTCGTAATCCTCCGGGCGCATCGTGGGCCGGCCCCAGATTTCGGTCGGCCGCCTTCCCAAGGCTTGTGCCGCAGGCACCCCGAACACCGCTTCATAGCCATCGCTGAGGAAAATACGCCGGCAATCCTGGTCGTAACGGATGAAGATATCCGGGGAGTTCTTTACCAGCTGGCGATACTGCAGCTCCTGCTCCCGCAGCTTTTCCAGCATGTCGAGATGGGCAGTGAGGTTGCGCCCCAGCAATATGCAATACGGCTGGCCTGCATCCACGAAGTAATTGGCCTGGAGCTCTACGGGAATCGAGGCGCCGGTTTTGCCATGCAGCGTGGTTTCCCGGATGATGACGTGCTGTTGCTGCAAGGATTGCCAATCCCTTTGCCATTGTGCGACATCAAGATGGGGGAAAATATCGGTGGCGGACATCTGCAGCAACTCGGACTCGCTGCAACCCAGCACTTCGCAGGCAGCCAGGTTGGCCAGGCATACCCTGGCATCAGCATCACAGACAAGAACAATCTCTTGAATCCGATTGATTGCAAAACTCAGCATATGAAGCTGCATTGCAACGCTCAAGCCCCGATCAGAGATATTTGTGCTGCTCATTCTTTTCACCACAATCTATTTATTTTGATCTCAATGGGGCCGGACGATCATGGCAATCGTGAAACAGTCTCCCATTACTCGCAATTTTTATTCTGCGGCAGGTTCGGAAAACTGCCTTGGCAAGTCAATCAGCACTTCAAGACCTCCTGAAGCCATGTTACGCAGATGGATTTGTCCATCATGCGCTTCCACAATAGTTTTGGCAATGCTCAAACCCAAGCCAGAGCCGCCTGTCGCCGCATTGCGGGAAGTTTCAACCCGGTAGAACGGCTCAAACACCTGCTTGAGCAGGTTTTCAGGGATGCCAGGGCCGCGGTCGCGTATGGCGATGCGCAACCGGTTCGGGGCATCCATGACTTCAATGTGCGCGGATTTGCCATAGCGGATCGCATTTTCCAGCAAATTCTGCAGGCAGCGTTTCAAGCTGACGGCATAGCCATCGATGGGAGCCGCCTCGCCGGCAAGCGACACTTCGGCCCCTGTTTCCTGCGCGTCTATCTGCAAGCTTTGCAACATGGCGTTGATATCGATGGGATGGCGGTTTTCATGTACCTCCACCCCGCGCATGAAGTCCACCGTGGAAGAAATCAAGGTTTCCATGTCTTCCAGGTCGCGGCGGAATTTTTCGCGCAGCAATGGCTTGTCGATCTGCTCCGTGCGCAAGCGCATGCGGGTGATGGGGGAACGCAGGTCATGCGAGATCGCGGCCAGGAAGCGGGTTTTTTCCGTCACCGTATCGATCAGCCGCTGCTGCATCAGGTTGAACGCCTTGGCGGAACGCCGCACTTCGGTAGGACCGTCCACGTCCAGGGGTGCGCTGTAGATATTGCGTCCCAGGCGTTCTGCCGCCGCGGCCAGGCGGTTCAGCGGCTGCATGATCTGCCGCACAGCGAACAACGCGATGCCGACGATCACGATGATGCGGATGAAGTAAATCCGGAACAGGTAGTCGAACAAGTCCATGAGCGGCGCCATGCTCATGCCCGCCTGGCCTTCGTAGGCGTCCAGCTGCAGCCATTGGCCGCTATCGAGCTGCACGTAGAGGACGAAATGTGCGGAAGGGTAGTGCGACTCGAACAGGTCCAGCCAGCCTGCCTCCCTACCATGATCGTCATGCAGGTCGATATCCACCATGCGGATGGGCAACAAGCGGCCGAACTCCTGTTCGAACACGTGCTTGAACAAGAGCTCCACCGCGCGATCGCGCGTGTTCAGGGTCTTGAGGCGCGGAGGAGCATCCACGGGCGACAAGCGGTACATGGAATTGCTCAGCTTGTGGATCAGCAAGCGCTCATCCTCGACCTTGCTGATTTCGATCAGGCTGATGCTGTCAGAGAGCTTGGCTGCGAGCACGCGCGTGGGGATTTCCAGCGCCTTGCCGTAGTTCATGTCGTACCAGATGAATCCGGTCAGCACTTGCGCCGTCATGGTGCCGGCTACGAGCACGATCACCAGGCGGCCGAATAATGAAGCCGGCCACAGCCATTTCCATTTCATTTTTCGTGCTTGACCTGGCTCGCCAGCATATAGCCCGCGTTACGCACGGTACGAATAATACTCGGGTTGCGCGAGTCCAGTTCGAGATGGTGCCGCAAGCGGCTGATACAGACGTCGATCGAGCGGTCCATCGCATGGCTATCCTTGCCATAGACATGCTCGATCAGGAACTCCCGGCTCAAGGGCCGGTTGGGGTGCTCGAGCAATGCGCGCAATACCATGTAATCCGAGCTGCCCAGTGACACTATCACGCCATCGGGCGAGAACATCTGCCGGGCATGGGTATCGAGACGCCAGCCCTCGAAGCTGATATAGGCAAACTCATCGGCGGCGGCCTTGTCGGTATCGGTACGGGTCCTGCGCAAGATCACCTTGATTCTCGCCAATAGCTCGCGCGGGTCAAACGGCTTGGGCAGATAATCGTCGGCCCCGACCTCCAGGCCGATGATGCGGTCCACCAAGGTGCCTTTCGCCGTCAACATGATGATCGGCGTATCGCCTTGCGCGCGCACTTCCCGGCACAGGCTCAACCCATCCTCTTCCGGCAGCATCAAGTCCAGCACGATCAGGTTGACCGGCTCCTTGTTCACCACCCGCCACATTTCGCGACCATTACTTGCCTCAAATACTTTAAAACCTGCATCACGCAGGTAATCAGTTAGAAGCTCACGGATTTCGTGGTCGTCATCCACCACCAGGATGTGATTTTGATCACTCATGTTATGTCTCTGCATGTAGGAGAGGAATAAAGTTTCATACTAATTGCTACTACCAAGTTTGAATCAAGCTACAACTGAGTATTAAAATATCATACTGGTTGTAACTCAGTTTTGGACATAAATGTGCCAGTGCTTTTGCTAATTTAGCAAACCGCCATAACTACAGGTATTGCAAAGAGAGTTGTGGACAGCTAGCGCGAGCAGTAGACTTGCGCCAGCTAGAAAGCTTGGCTTTGGGTGCGCACTAAACATGAACCTTTGATTATGCTGCCGCAAAATCGATATTGAATTTGATGGAGATAGATAATGAACGGCAGTTGGGCTAACTCCTTTCCATACTTTGCTGGAGCTTTTAAGCTTATTGTATTGGGTATTGGAGCCTATTTTGCTATTAAATGGCATTTTGATGAAGAGAGGAGGGTGAAGGAAGCAGAAGGCGTGGTATTTGATAAACCAGGCTTCATGAAAAAGTTGGCAATGATACTAGCCATCGCAGTTCTTCTAGTTTTTCTAGCCCTGCTAGTGATTTATGCTACTGACCGGTTTTATTGATACGATCAATGTTTAGCGATTTCAAATAGTGTACTCACAGGCTTGTCCGATAAAATAGATAATGCTTCTGCTTTATCCAAGCATACTTTTCCCGCGGCGAAGGGTCTGCCTCGTTCCAACTCAATATCGCCGAACTAGAATTTGAACCCCAGCGTGGTGGTCAATATATGGCTGTCGCGATTGTTTGCCAGAGCGTTGGTGAATTGGTTCAGGTAGCCCGTTTCTATGCTCGAGGACGAATTGAGTTTCCAATTGAGCCCGACGAAAAACCGGTTCTGGTCGATCCCATGCCTGGCTCCCCAGTCAGTATTGTTCATATTGATGAACAGCTCGTCGGAAACAACCAGCGATAGCTTGGGATGCAGCGATAATGGCGTGACCGCCTTGAGCATTTGCCGCAACCGGTGTCCCGTCTCATGGTAGCCCTCGCGCCTGCGTTGCTCCAACCGGGACCGGCTGGACAGCGTCACTGTCGCGACCGGATCGAACTGGTATTGGAATTGCTCCCAGAGCCGATATTCATGGGAGGCCGGTTTGCCGTCCGGATGCCTGACGATGGTGTCATGGCCCAGCCAGACGCTGGTTTTGGGGTCCGCCATGTAGAACACCGACGGCCGCAAATACAGCTGGTCGAGGTGGTGCCCGCTTTCACGCCAGCGCGGGTTGTTATCCATGCTCCAGTAGAAATGTTCTGTGGGCAAGCGGCCCTGCAAATGCAGGTTGAACCAATAGCCGTGGTCAATCTTGGTATCCGCACGCACGCCCTGGACGCCCGCGATCAATATCAAACCCAAAAAACAGCATACACCCCTCGTTGGCTTCATCCCGGGGTTACTCCACCGTCACCGACTTGGCCAGGTTACGCGGCTTGTCCACGTCCGTGCCTTTGAGCAGGGCGGCATGGTAGGCCAGCAACTGCACGGGAATGGTATGCAGGATGGGGGACAGCACGCCGACGTGCCTGGGGGTGCGGATCACGTGCACGCCTTCGCTGCCGGTGAAATTGCTGTCAGCATCGGCAAAAACGAACAACTCACCGCCGCGCGCACTGACCTCCTGCATGTTGGATTTCACCTTTTCCAGCAGGGCGTCGTTGGGGGCGATCACCACCACGGGCATGTTCTTGTCCACCAATGCCAGCGGGCCGTGCTTGAGTTCGCCGGCAGGATAGGCCTCGGCATGGATGTAGGAAATCTCCTTGAGCTTGAGCGCGCCCTCGAGGGCGATCGGGTAATGCATGCCGCGCCCGAGGAACAGGGCGTGGAACTTGTTGCTGAACGCCTTGGCCCACTCGCGGATTTGCGGCTCCAGGTTGAGCGCATACTGCACGCTGCCGGGCAAGTGGCGCAACTCATCGATATAGGCCTGCTCCTGTTCTTGGCTCAGCAAGCCGCGCTGCTTGGCGAACGTCGCGGCCAGCGTGAACAGGGCCACCAGTTGGGTAGTGAACGCCTTGGTCGACGCCACGCCGATCTCGGCGCCCGCGCGGGTATACAAGACCAGGCGCGATGCCCGGGGAATGGCGCTTTCCTGCACGTTGCAGATCGCCAGCGTCAAATGCTGTCCCAGCGACTTGGCATGCTTGAGCGCCTCCATGGTGTCCAGAGTCTCGCCGGACTGGGAGATGGTGATGATCAACTGCCTGGGGTTGGGCACGGATTTGCGGTAACGGTACTCGCTGGCAATTTCCACCGAGGTAGGCAGCTGCGCGATGCTCTCCAGCCAGTACCTGGCCGTCAGGCCGGCGTAATAACTCGTGCCTGCCGCCAGGATCAGGATGCTGTCCACCTCGTTGAAGACTGATTCCGCCTCTGCGCCGAACAAGGCCGGGCTGAACGCATTGTCGTCGATGATGGCTTCCAGCGTGTCGGTCAATGCGCGTGGCTGCTCGTGGATTTCCTTCTGCATGAAGTGGGAGTAGGGGCCCAGCTCCAGCGAAGCCAGCGAGAGGTCGCTGCGGTGCACGGTACGCTCCACCAACTGGTCAGCGGCATCGAATATCATCACCTTGTCCTTGGTGATATCCGCCACATCGCCATCCTCGAGATAGATCACGTTGCGGGTGACGGACAGCACGGCAGAGACGTCGGAAGCAATGAAGTTTTCGCCTTCCCCGAGGCCGATCAACAACGGACAGCCCTGGCGTGCGCAGATCATCTGGCCTGGGTAGTGGATGGACACCACGCTGATCGCAAATGCGCCGGTCAGCTGCTTGACCGCATGCTTGACCGCGTCCAGCAATGCCAAATCCTGGGCAAGGTAGTGATGGATCAGGTGCGCAATCACCTCGGTGTCGGTTTGCGACTCGAATTCGTAGCCCATCGCTTGCAGGCGCTGACGCTGCTCGTCATGGTTCTCGATGATGCCGTTATGCACCACGGCAATTTCCCCGCGCGAGATATGCGGGTGCGCGTTGGACTCCGTCACGCCGCCATGGGTGGCCCAGCGCGTATGGCCGATGCCTAGCATCCCGGTGAGGTTTTCCGCCTGGGCCTTGCCCTGCATTTCCGCCACGCGCCCCACTGCACGTACTCGACGAAGATGACCCTCGCTGAGTACGGCAACCCCTGCTGAGTCATAACCGCGGTATTCCAGGCGGCTGAGGCCCTCGATCAATACCGGGACAATATTACGCGCACCGACTGCGCCTACGATGCCACACATCTTATTTCTTCACTTTCTCAGGGCGTTTCCAGTTTTCTATCGTAAATTGGCGCACACGCGACATGGTCAGCGTGTCTGCCGGTGCATCCTGCGTGATCGTCGATCCGGCCGCGATGGTCGCACCGGCCTTGACAGTCACAGGCGCTACCAATTGCGTATCGGAACCGATGAATGCCCTATCCTCGATCACGGTGCGCGACTTGTTCACGCCATCGTAGTTGCAGGTGATGGTGCCTGCGCCGATATTCACGTCCTTGCCTACCGTGGCGTCGCCGACATAGCTCAGGTGGTTGATCTTGGTGCCCGTATCCACCTGCGCGTTCTTCAGTTCGACGAAGTTGCCGACGTGCGTATGGTCGGCCAGGGCAGTACCCGGACGCAAACGCGCATAGGGCCCGATTTTGCAGCCGGCCGCCAGGCTGGCATCGTCGATATGGGTATAAGCGGCCAATACGGTGCCGGCTCCAATACTGGCATTGCGGATCACGCAATAAGGGCCGATCCGCACGTTGTCAGCCAAGGTCACGTCACCCTCGAACACGCAGCCGACATCTATCTCGACGTCGCGCCCGGCGGTCAATGTGCCGCGCACGTCAATGCGCGCAGGGTCCGCCAGCGTCACGCCCTGCGCCAATAACTTGGCCGCATAGCGCTGTTGATAGACGCGCTCCAGCGTCGCGAGGTCCTGTTTCGAGTTGATGCCTGTGACCTGCCACTCGTCATCGCTCTGCGTCGCGGCAACCGCTTGGCCGTCTGCCACTGCCAATGCCACGATATCCGTCAGGTAGTATTCCTGCTGGGCGTTGCGGTTGTCCAGGTCAGCGAGCCATTGTGCCAGCCAGCCATTTTCCGCCGCCATGATGCCGGTGTTCACCTCCTGGATCGCGCGTTGCGCTTCCGAGGCATCCTTGTGCTCGACGATTGCCTTCACCGAGGATTGTTCGCGCACGATGCGGCCATAGCCCGCAGGATTGTGCTTGGTGACGGTAAGCAAGGCCAACGGGGCTTGCTCCGCGAGCAGTTTTTCGCAACTTGCCACTTCCAGCAGCGGCACGTCTCCGAGCAAGATCAATGTCCTCGCATCAGCCTCGAGGTGGGGCAGGGCTTGCTGCATGGCATGCCCCGTGCCCAATTGCTCGGCCTGTTCCACCCAGGTAATGTCATCGGCTGGCAAGGCCTGCGGCACTGTATCGCCGCCGAAGCCATAGATGACGATGATCTTGCTGGGCTTGAGCTGGCGCGCGGTATCCAGCACGTGCTGAAGGATGGGTTTACCAGCCAGCGCATGCAGTACCTTGGGCTTGCTAGAATGCATGCGGGTGCCTTTGCCCGCTGCGAGAATCACGATATTGAGCTTGGGTGAGGGAGATGAAAGAGACAAGTTCTGGTCCGGTTCAAGCATTGAAAATTAACTGAAAGTATAAATGAAAAAAGGCAGCCAAATGGCTGCCTTCTCAAGCAAAACTTGCAGGGTTAGTGCGTCGTCTTGCGTAATTGTTCAATTGTCTGCAATTGGGCCAGCGCTTCTGACAACTCAGCTTGCGCACGCGCATAGTCCACGCCAGAGGCATTGTTTCTCAATGCTTCTTCGGCAACACGCTTGGCTTCAATCGCCTTGGCTTCATCCAGGTCGTGACCACGGATCGCGGTATCTGCCAATACGGTGATCACGCCGGGCTGCACTTCCAGCAAACCGCCGGAAATATAGATGGCCTGTTCCTCACCGCTATTGGCGACCTTAACGCGTAGCACGCCTGGCTTGATGGTGGTGATCAAGGGTGCGTGGTTGGGATAAATACCTACCTCGCCCATTTTCGCAGGTGCGGCGACAAACTCCGCCTCGCCCGAGAAAATGGACTCTTCCGCACTCACCACATCCAGGTGTATTGTCGATGCCATATCGTCCTATCCTTCGCTTTGCAGGAATGAGTTGAGAAGCTCTTAGTTAAGAGTCTTAGCCTTCTCAACCGCTTCTTCAATCGCGCCTACCATGTAGAACGCCTGTTCTGGCAGGTGATCATATTCGCCAGCGACGATCGCCTTGAAGCCCTTGATGGTGTCCTTCAGTGTCACGTACTTGCCAGGCGCGCCGGTAAATACTTCGGCCACGTGGAAAGGCTGGGACAGGAAGCGCTGGATCTTACGCGCACGGGCCACGGCCAGCTTGTCTTCTGGAGACAGTTCGTCCATGCCCAGAATCGCGATGATGTCACGCAATTCCTTGTAGCGTTGCAATGTGGACTGTACGGAGCGTGCCACGCTGTAGTGCTCTTCACCGACGATTTGTGGATCCAGCTGACGCGATGTGGAATCCAAGGGGTCAACCGCAGGGTAGATACCCAGGGCAGCGATGTCACGGGACAGCACGACGGTGGAATCCAAGTGCAGGAAAGTGGTCGCTGGGGATGGGTCGGTCAAGTCATCCGCAGGCACGTAAACGGCCTGGATGGAAGTGATCGAACCCACCTTGGTGGAAGTGATACGCTCTTGCAGGCGGCCCATTTCTTCAGCCAGAGTAGGCTGGTAACCCACGGCGGAAGGCATACGGCCCAGCAGCGCGGACACTTCGGTACCGGCCAGGGTGTAACGGTAGATGTTGTCGACGAAGAACAGAATGTCACGGCCTTCGTCACGGAAACGCTCCGCCATGGTCAGGCCGGTCAGCGCTACGCGCAGACGGTTGCCTGGCGGCTCGTTCATCTGGCCGAATACCATGCCCACCTTGTCGAGAACGTTGGAGTCCTTCATTTCGTGGTAGAAGTCGTTACCTTCACGGGTACGCTCGCCCACGCCGGCAAACACGGACAAACCGCTGTGCTGCTTGGCGATGTTGTTGATGAGCTCCATCATGTTCACGGTCTTGCCCACACCGGCGCCGCCGAACAGGCCGACCTTGCCGCCCTTGGCGAAAGGACAGACCAAGTCGATCACCTTGATGCCGGTTTCCAGCAAGTCAACCGAAGGGGAAAGCTCTTCGAAAGTGGGTGCCTTTTGGTGGATGGAGCGCTTTTCGTCAGCTTCGATAGGACCAGCCTCATCGATAGGGCGGCCCAGCACGTCCATGATACGGCCCAGGGTGCCATGACCCACTGGAACCTGGATCTGGCTGCCAGTGTTCTTCACCTTCATGCCGCGGGAAAGACCATCACTGGAACCCATGGCAATTGCGCGAACTACGCCGTCGCCCAGTTGCTGTTGCACTTCCAGTGTCAAACCTGCTTCTGCCGTGGATGTTTCTTCATCCAGGATCAATGCGTCATATACCTTGGGCATCTGATCGCGTGGGAACTCGACGTCAACCACGGCACCAATACATTGAACAACCTTACCTTGACTCATCTTGGTATCCTCAATCTATACTTAAATTCTTTGAGCTTTAGCTAAGCTACAGTTCAGCACGACTAGACAGCCGCCGCGCCACCGACAATCTCTGAAATTTCCTTGGTAATCGCAGCCTGGCGTGCCTTGTTGTACACCAGCTTCAATTCGCCAATCACGGTCTTCGCATTGTCCGAAGCAGCCTTCATCGCGACCATACGGGCACTTTGTTCAGACGCCATGTTTTCAGCAACGGCGTGATAAACGATAGACTCGATATAACGTGTCATCAGTTCATCGATAACGACCTTGGCATCGGGTTCGTAAATGTAATCCCAAGGGCCTGTTGCTGTTTTGTTGGTGGTATCCAGCTTGTCATCAGACAGCGGTAGCAGCTGCTCAATGACGGCCTCCTGCTTCATGGTATTGATGAAGCGGGTATAAGAGATATACAGTTGATCAATCTCACCGGCAATATAAGCATCCAACATCACCTTGATGCTGCCAATCAGCTTTTCCAGGTTTGGCGTATCGCCAAGACCTACGACATGGGATCTCACATCGGCATTAACACGGTTCAAGTAAGTCAAACCTTTATTGCCGATGGCACTCAAGGCAATCTTCTTGCCTTCGTTTTCCCATGCACTCATCTGATTCAACGAAAGGCGGAGAACGTTAGTGTTCAAGCCACCGCACAAGCCCTTGTCCGAACTCACGACGATCAAGCCGACGTTTGCCACCTTCTCGCGCTTGACGATAAAAGGGTGCTTGTATTCAGGATTGGCTTGCGACAGGTGGGCTGTCACATTACGAATCTTTTCCGCATAGGGGCGGGCCATACGCATGCGCTCTTGCGCCTTGCGCATCTTGGACGCCGCCACCATTTCCATCGCCTTGGTGATCTTGCGCGTATTTTCTACGCTCTTGATCTTGCTACGTATCTCTTTGCTACCAGCCATTGTCTAGTCTGCCTGTCTGTACTTAAGCTTAGTAAGCGTTGGTTGCTTTGAAGTCTTGAATTGCTGCTTCCAGAGCCTTCTCGTCGTCACCGCCAAGGTCATTGGTGCTGTCGATCTTGTCCAGGATGTTCTTGTACTTGGACTTGAGGAAGGAGTGCAGGGCAGATTCAAACGCCAATACGCGTGCAACCGGCACATCGTCGAAGAAGCCCTTGTTGGCTGCCAGCAAACTCACTGCCATTTCGGAAGTAGACAATGGCTGATACTGCGCCTGCTTCATCAATTCAGTGACCAGACGGCCACGATCCAACTGCTTACGAGTCACTTCGTCCAGGTCGGAAGCAAACTGCGCAAACGCAGCCAGTTCACGATACTGAGCCAGTGCCAGACGGATACCGCCGCCCAGCTTCTTGATGACCTTGGTCTGCGCTGCACCACCTACGCGCGATACCGAGATACCAGCGTTGATCGCAGGACGGATGCCGGAGTTGAACAGGTCGGTTTCCAGGAAGATCTGACCGTCGGTAATCGAGATCACGTTGGTCGGAACGAACGCGGAAACGTCGCCTGCAGCGGTTTCGATGATAGGCAATGCGGTCAGGGAACCGGTCTGGCCTTTCACTTCACCGTTAGTGAACTTCTCGACATACTCTTCGCTCACGCGAGCGGCACGCTCAAGCAGGCGGGAGTGGATGTAGAACACGTCGCCTGGATAAGCTTCGCGGCCTGGTGGACGACGCAGCAGCAGGGAGATTTGACGATATGCCCAAGCTTGCTTGGTCAAGTCATCGTAGACGATCAGTGCATCTTGGCCGCGATCACGGAAATACTCACCCATGGTACAACCGGCATACGGCGCCAGGAATTGCAGGGCGGCAGGATCGGAAGCGGAAGCAGCCACCACGATGGTGTACTCCAGCGCGCCATGCTCTTCCAGCTTGCGTACTACGTTGGCGATGGTAGAAGCCTTCTGGCCGATCGCAACGTAGATACAGGTCATGTTCTGACCCTTCTGGTTGATGATGGCATCAACAGCAACCGCAGTCTTACCGGTCTGGCGGTCGCCGATGATCAACTCACGCTGGCCACGGCCAACCGGCACCATGGAGTCAATCGCCTTGATACCAGTTTGTACTGGCTGCGAAACAGACTTACGGGCAATCACGCCTGGCGCGACCTTTTCGATCTTGTCTGTCAGCTTGGCGTTGATCGGGCCTTTGCCGTCGATAGGCTGACCCAGCGCATTCACTACGCGACCAACCAGTTCAGGACCAACTGGCACTTCCAGGATCTTGCCGGTGCACTTGACGGTGTCACCTTCGGTGATGTTTTCGTAGTCACCCAGAATCACGGCACCTACGGAGTCACGCTCCAGATTCAATGCCAGACCATATACGTTGCCTGGGAACTCGATCATTTCACCGGCCATCACGTTGGAAAGGCCATGAATACGGACAATACCATCAGTCACTGAAATCACGGTACCTTGGGTACGCGCTTCAGCACTGGTGGAGAAATTCTCTAATCTGCTCTTAATCAGTTCACTGATTTCTGACGTAGATAATTGCATTACTTTTTCCTAACCTTTCAGCGTGTAGGCCAACTCTTGCAATTGGCCACGGACTGAAGCGTCAATGACCGTATCGCCGACTACAATTTTGATTCCGCCAATAATTGCCGGATCCACTTTTACGCTTGCTTCAACCTTTTTGCCGAACTTGGTTTCCAGGCGTTTCACGATGGCTGAAAACTCAGCATCGCTAGGCTGGGCTGCGGCGGTAATCTCCGCCTCCAACACACCTTCTTCCTGGGACTTCAAGTCTTCGAATGCTGTGGCAATTTCCGGCAGGATGGATAAACGACCGTATTCCACCAACAACTTGACCAGGTTGACGCCCGCCTCGTTGAGTTTGTCTCCAGTAACGGAGAGGAATACGCGCTCCAACTCAGCCGCATCAACCTTGGGGTTGTCAATAAACGCCCGCATTTGCTCATCTGCCGCCACTGCAGCGGCAAGAGCAAGCATTTGCGACCAGTCTGCCAACGCATTCTTTTCCTTGGCCAGGCGGTAAACCGCTACCGCATAAGGTCTCGCAATGGTGATCGCTTCAGCCATATCGTGCTCCCATTCCTTCCTTAGAGCTCGTTTGCGATGCTGGTCAACAGGTCAGCATGCGCCTTGGCATCGATTTCCTTGCGCAGGATCTTCTCGGCACCAGCAATTGCCAGCGTAGATACTTGCTGACGCAGGCCTTCCTTGGCACGATTCACTTCCTGGTCGATTTCGGCCTTGGCGCCGGCGATAATACGATCGCCTTCTGCTTTGGCATTCGCCTTGGCTTCTTCCACGATTTCGCTGGCACGCTTTTCAGCCTGCGCAATGATGGAAGTCGCTTTCTGCTTGGCATCGTTGACAACTTCAGCGGAACGCTGGGTTGCCACGTCAAGCTCCTGCTTACCGCGCTCAGCCGCAGCCAGACCATCCGCAATGGTTTTCTGGCGAGTCTCGATTGCATTCAGGAGATATGGCCACACGAACTTTGTGGTGAACCAGATCAGAATGGCAAATGAGATAGCCTGCGCAATGAGTGTCAGGTTGATATTCATATTTGCTCCCGAGCCGTTAAATCCAGTCAGATTTAAGTTTAATTACTTACACTTAATCCAGAACTGGCTCAGTTAAGCGACTACGCTCAGCAATGGGTTTGCAAAGGCGAACATCATGGCCAGACCAACACCGATAATGAAGGAAGCATCGATCAGACCCAGCAGCAGGAATACCTTGCCTTGCAGGGCAGGGATCAGTTCTGGTTGACGAGCAGCGCCATCCAGGAAGCTTGCACACATGATGCCGATACCAATACAGGCACCAGCTGCGCCCAAACCGATGATCAAACCGATACCAACACCGGTGTAAGCTTGAATCATGGCCAACAATTGCAAATTCTCCATTTAATTTCCTTTCGGCTTTTAGAGAGTGTTAACGATAAAAAATCAACTACAGCAAACTAATTAGTGGCTTTCATGCGCCATGGATATGTAGACAACCGTCAGCATCATGAAAATGAATGCCTGCAGGCAGACGATCAGGATATGGAAGATCGCCCAGCCAGCGCCCAGCAACGCACCGAAGAAGGTGCCAGCCAGGCCGGTTGCCGCCCACATACCGAGCAGCAGGAAAATGATCTCGCCCGCGTACATATTGCCGAACAGACGCAGGGAATGGGAAAGAGGCTTGGAAATGTATTCGATCAGGTTGAACGCGAAGTTGGCAGGCCATACCAGGGGGTTGCTGCCGAACGGCGAACAGAACAGTTCGTGGATCCAGCCGCCCAGGCCCTTAACCTTGATGCTGAAGAAAATCATCAGCAGCCAGACAGCCAGCGCCAATGCGAAAGTCGCGTTGATATCGGAAGTCGGCACGCTGCGCCACTCATGCAGGCCCAGCCAGCCGTAGACAATCGCCATGATGTCGATGGGCAGGAAGTCCATCGCGTTCATCACCAGCACCCAGACGAATACGGTCAATGCCAATGGTGCAACGAAAGCATGGCGGTCGCCATGGAAAATGCTCTTGACTTGGTTATCGATGAACTCGATCAGCAACTCGACGAATGCCTGGCGCTTGGTCGGCACGCCGGAAGTAGCGCCGCGCACCACCCACCAGAGGAGGCCGAACACGACAACACCGAGCAGTATCGACATGACCAGGGTATCCATGTGCAATACCCAAAAACCGCCGTCACCGACGCTCTTTGTATTGAAAGAGAGGTGGTGCCCGATATATTCCGAAGGAGTTAATTGACCTGTCGCCATAACCTCAAACCTTAAGCGTTGTTTTTCTCATTAATTGCAAAAATTGCTGCACCAGACATGATTGCCGCCGCCGCCAATCCTGCGATCAGCGCGATAGGAACCAGTTTTTCGTAAAACTTGAATACCAAGAGCAGGGTGATTGCGATCACTGCGATCTTGATCGCCTCAGCGATCAAAATATTGACCAGTACGGAACCTGCGCCCAACCCCGCTGTCTTATTTTGCAGCTTCATTTTGGCGGCCAAGCCGCCCAAGATGGCCGAACCACCGCCCGCCAGCACAGAAAACGCGCCATGAAGGCCGACACCAAACTTGTTGAGGAAGACAAACGCAAGCACCGCGACTACCAACGTGGCAAAGACCTGTCTTTTGATCATTCTTGCCAGTAGTTCATCCATGCCTTGAGAATTCCCTGTTTCACAAATGACGGGCAAAAGAAAAGCCGAGCATTTTTGCCCTACCCGTAAAATCCCGAGATTTTGTTGTTAAATCAGCATTAAGTCAAGCTTAATTGCTATTTCCACCCTTAAATCTCTCAATCAGCGCATCCAGTTGATCCAAACTTCCGTAATGGATCTTGACCTCGCCCTTGCCCTTGCTTCCGGCCCGGATTTCGACCGTCGCGCCCAGCAATTCCGATAAGTCTTCCTGCAGGCGCAGCACATCCCGGTCCACCGTCTTGGGCGCCTTTTGTTGGGGTTCGGCGCTCAATTGCTTGACCAGCTTTTCTGCCTCCCTGACAGAAAGCTGCTTTTGGGCGATCTGCTCGGCCGCCATGATCTGCTTGGCCTCCGGCAGCGACAGCAGGGCGCGCGCATGCCCCATGTCCAACTGGCCTTGCATCAGCATTTCCTGCACATTTTTATTCAAATTCTGCAATCTAAGCAGATTAGTCACCACGCTGCGCGAACGTCCTACCGCATCTGCCGCCGCCTGGTGCGTCATATCGAACTCATTGATCAAGCGCTGGATGCCCTGCGCCTCTTCCAGCGGATTGAGGTTTTCCCGCTGGATGTTCTCGATCAAAGCCATTGCCAGGGCGGATTCGTCCGGAATCTCGCGCACCAGCACCGGCACTTCCGACAAACCCGCCAATTGGGATGCGCGCCAGCGGCGCTCGCCGGCAATGATTTCATACTTATCGTCCGCCACCCTGCGCACCAGGATGGGCTGCATGATGCCCTGCGCGCGGATGGAATCCGCCAGGCTGGCCAGCGATGCCTGGTCCATATGGGTGCGAGGCTGGTATTTGCCCGGCTGCAACTGGCTTACCGGCAAGGTATTGGGCGTATCATTGGCCGATACGGTCTCCACATCTCCCGCCAACAGGGCATCCAGCCCGCGCCCCAAACCCTTCAACTTAACCATTGTGACTCCTAATTTGCTGCAACTTGCCTATTGCTGACGATATGCCGGTTGATAATCTCCCCCGCCAGCGCGAGATATGCCTTGGCACCCTTGGAAGCCTTGTCGTGCAGCAACACCGGGACGCCGTAGCTGGGCGCTTCTGCCAGGCGGATGTTGCGCGGTATCACCGTGCGGTACACCTTGTCGCCGAAGTGTTGCGCCAATTCATTGGAAACCTGCTGCGCCAGTGTGTTGCGGTTATCGAACAAGGTGCGCAACAGGCCCTCGATCTCGAGATGCGGATTGAGGTGCGCACGCACTTTCTTGATGGTGTTCACCAGGTCGGACAGGCCTTCGAGCGCGTAGTATTCGCACTGCATGGGAATCATGACCGCATGAGCCGCGGTCAACGCGTTGACCGTGGTGAGGTTGAGGGCAGGGGGGCAATCGATCAGCACGTAATCATATGCATCGCCCAGTTCCGCCAATGCCGATTTGAGGCGCGTCTCGCGCGCAAACTCGTTGACCAGCTCCACCTCGGCGCCTGCGAGTTCGCGGTTCGCCGGCACCACATCGAAGCGCCCGCGCTCCGAGCGCTGCATGACATCGCGCAGGCTCTTTTCGCCGATCAGCACATGGTAGATGGTGTGCTGCATCTTGGATTTGTCTATGCCGCAGCCCGTGGTGGCGTTGCCCTGTGGATCGAGGTCGATCACGAGCACCTTGCGCTTGGTCGCCGCCAGGCTGGCTGCCAGGTTCACGCATGTCGTGGTCTTACCCACACCGCCTTTTTGATTGGTAATTGCCAGAATCCTCATGATTTAAGCCATCCCACTAGTATTGAATGCATCAAAGCTGCCGCACCGGCAGGAAAACCAGGTGACGCTGGGCATCCAGCCCTGGCACCGTCAACGACGTTATCTTCGAGGGCTTGAGCGCAACCGCCTCCAGCTCTTCCTGCGGCATCTGTCCCTTCATCGCCAGCCATAGCCCATCTTCGGCAATCAAGTGCTTCGTCAGCTTGACAAACAAGGCGATCTCAGAAAACGCCCTCGAGATTACGGTATCAAAAAGCGCTTCCGGCTTGAGCTGCTCGACCCGTCCAGCCACCACTTGCAGATTGTCGATCTGCAGCTCCGCCTTGGCCTGGCGCATGAAGCTGGCCTTCTTTTGCACCGCATCTATGGTGGTCACCTGCAAATCCGGCCGGCAGATCGCCAGGACAATCCCCGGCAGGCCGGCGCCGCTACCCACATCCAACAACCGCCCCGGCGGCACATGCGGCAATACCGATAGGCTATCCAGCAAATGCAGCGTGACCATTTCCTCCGGATCGCGCACTGCCGTCAGGTTGTGCACCTTGTTCCATTTCGCCAGCAAGGCAAGATAGGCAAGCAGTTTTTCGACCACTTCTGCAGATAGCTCAAGCCCCAGCTGCCGGATGCCGGCTTCCAGCTTTTCCTGCAAACTCATGCCACCTGGTCCGCGGTATTGCTTGTTTTGCGGCTCTTGCGCTTTAGGTGTACCAACAACAATGAAACCGCCGCCGGAGTGACGCCGGAAATACGCCCGGCCTGGCCGATGGTTTCCGGTTTTTGCTTGTTGAGCTTTTGCTGCACCTCGATCGAGAGCCCGTGCACTTCGCTGTAGTCCATATCCAACGGCAACTTGTAGTGCTCACTATCCTTGAGGCGCTCGATTTCCTCGGCCTGCCGGTCTATGTAGCCCTGATACTTTGCTGCGATTTCCAGTTGCTGACGCACCTGCGGGTCCGTCTCGCCTTCGCCGGCCTGGGGCAGGGTGAGCAATGCTTCATAACTCACCTCCGGGCGGCGCAATAATTCGAACATGGAGTATTCGCGCTCCAGCACCTTGCCGAACACCTGCTGCAACTGCTCCTGCGGCACATGCTGCGGATGGATGAAGGTACGGCGCAGGCGCTGTTGCTCGCGCTCGATAGCCTCCTGCTTGCGCTGGAAGGCTTCCCAGCGCACATCGTCGACCAAGCCGAGTTTGCGGCCAGCCTCGGTCAACCGCATATCGGCATTGTCCTCGCGCAGCATCAGACGGTATTCGGCCCGGCTGGTAAACATGCGATAGGGCTCGCTCACGCCTCTCGTAATCAAATCATCGACCAATACGCCGAGATACGCCTGGTCGCGCGTGGGCCACCAGGCTTCTTTATCCTGAGCGTACAGAGCCGCATTCGCGCCTGCCAGCAAGCCTTGCGCGGCGGCCTCCTCATAACCAGTGGTGCCGTTGATCTGGCCGGCAAAGAACAAGCCTCGCACCGCCTTGGTTTCCAGCGAGGCTTTCAACCCGCGCGGATCATAGTAATCGTACTCGATCGCATAGCCCGGACGCAGGATATGCGCGTTCTCCAGCCCCTTGATCGAACGCACCAATTGGTACTGAATATCGAACGGCAGGCTGGTGGATATGCCGTTGGGATAGATTTCATTGGTGGTCAAGCCTTCCGGCTCAAGGAACACCTGGTGCGAATCCTTGTCGGCAAAGCGGTGTATCTTGTCTTCGACTGAAGGACAATAGCGCGGTCCCACGCCTTCAATCACCCCGGTATACATAGGCGAGCGGTCAAGGCCGCTGCGGATGATGTCGTGGGTTTTTTCGTTGGTGAATGTGATCCAGCACGGCAGCTGGGCGGGATGCTGCTCGGCGCTTCCCAGGAAGGAAAATACCGGCACAGGGGTATCCCCGGGCTGCTCGGCCATGACGCTGTAATCGATGGTGCGGCCGTCAATGCGCGGCGGCGTGCCGGTCTTGAGGCGTCCGGCGGGCAGGCCGATCTCTCGCAACCGCGCTGCGAGCGACACCGCGGGCGGGTCGCCGGCCCGTCCTGCCTGGTAATTCGCCAAGCCGACATGCACCAACCCTGCCAGGAAAGTCCCTGCGGTCAGTACGACAGCCTTGGACTCGAACCTGAGGCCTAATTGCGTCACCACGCCGGCGACACGTTCGCCTTCGAGAATAATATCGTCCACCGCCTGCTGGAACAGCCACAGGTTGGGCTGGTTCTCCAAGCGACGCCGGATGGCAGCCTTGTAAAGCACCCGGTCGGCTTGCGCACGCGTTGCCCGTACAGCAGGCCCTTTACTGGAATTCAAGATGCGGAACTGGATGCCGCCCTCGTCGGTTGCCGCCGCCATGGCACCCCCGAGCGCATCCACTTCCTTGACCAAGTGACCCTTGCCGATGCCGCCGATGGACGGGTTACAGGACATCTGTCCAAGCGTCTCGATATTATGCGTCAGCAACAGGGTTTTTCGCCCCATGCGAGCACTCGCTAGCGCCGCTTCCGTTCCAGCATGGCCGCCGCCGACAACGATCACATCAAATTTTTCGGGATATTGCATGACAAGCACTTATATAGAATTATTCGAATGATACTGCATTAAGCCATGCTCTGTCAGTGACAATAGTCATTGTTCCACGTGAAACATGTCTAATGACGACGTTTCGCCAACAGCGATGAATGTTTCACGTGGAACAATTGACAATTGCTGAGTTTTTGTGAGTCTTTTCTACCCACTCGGACTATATAATTGTTTGGCGCCGCGTGATATTTTACGGCCCATACAAATCTGTATTGCCATGCAATCAGAGGATAAGCAGGCGCTACCGGCGTCGCAATTACTTAAATAGCAGCATTCATTAAACTATCGGGGATTGTTATGTTAATTCGTGCTTTTGTGTTGCCCGCAATCGCGGCAACCGCTTTGTTCAGTGCCAGCGCCCATGCTGCGCTTGATGCCAACCAAACCTTCCAGCAATTCAATGCTGTCGTGCTTGGCAATATCGATTCCACCTCCCATTTGCATGGCCGCGCCTGGGTGGGCGGCAATGTAACGGGAGGTGAATATGTGCATCGTCCACTTCCTGCTTCTGACTATGCAGGCCTCACAGTACAGGGCAATATCGCCAATGCAAAAGTACTCGCACAAGGTGCCGTGATTAACGGCAATTCGGCGAACACTAATGTGAATGGAGGCAGTACAGCCATTCTTGGCAATGCAGCTAATGGGCACCTGAATGGCCCAGCCTATGTTGCAGGTACTACTAGCAACATCAATTTCAATGGCGGCCAATTAGCGACTCCCAACTCGCAACTGAATACCAATATTGCTGCTGCAAGCTCCACCGACTTTTACAGCGTGCTCAGCAACGCCTCTGACAGCCTGAAGTCATTGGACGACAACAGCAGCGTCGCCTGGACTTCGCAGAAGGCCACCTTCACCGCCACGGCGGACAGCACCGGCCTGGCGGTTTTCAACCTGAGCGACGCAGACGCATTGGCTATTTTCGGCCTGGGCGAATTCGACTTCATCCTGAATGGCGCCACCACGGTAGTCATCAATTCCGGCTTGAAGGACATCGATATTTCCGCCAACTTCCTCGGCGGCTCAGCGCAACAGATTGCCGGCAATGTCATCTGGAATTTCTACAATGCCGAGACGGTTGACCTCGGACGCCAGTTCGGTGGCTCCATCCTTGCTGTTGACGCCACCCTGACCAACTGGGCGGATATCGAGGGCAACGTATACGTCAACAACCTGGTCCAACGCGGCCAGATCCATCAATATGCGTTCACTGGCGACATTCCGGTAACTGCGGTACCGGAACCTTCCAGCTACGCCATGTTCCTGCTGGGCCTGGGATTGCTGGGTTTTGCCGCACGCCGCCGCGCATAAGCAGTATTGTCTCAATAATAAAAAAGCCCGGTCATCCGGGCTTTTTTATTGGTTGATCACTTGCCGATGCAGAAGCGGCTGAATATCTCCCCAAGCAGGTCATCCGGGGTAAATTCGCCGGTAATGGTATTCAATGCGTCCTGCGCCAACCGCAACTCTTCTGCAAACAATTCCGGCTGCATGAGCAGCCCCGAGGCAGTTTCAAGATGGTCATGTACCGTATTCAAGGCCAACAGGTGCCGGCTTCTTGCCATGAACACCCCTTCGCCGCTGGGCTGCCAGCCTGCAATTTCCAGCAGGCGCTGGCGCAATAATTGCACACCAGCGCCGGTCTTGGCGGAAAGATAAATATGGGATTCGCCATCCTTGTATTCGATTTTTGGCGTTGTCGATTCGAGGTCTATTTTGTTGTGAATCCAGATTTTGGGCAAAAACTGCGGCAATCGCTCCAGGATCGATTTTTCCACATTTCCAATACCATGAGCTGCATCAATCAATAATAATGCAACACCGGCGCTTTCTAGAGCTCGC
The DNA here is from genome assembly GCF_045984355.1 of Methylobacillus draconifructus. Classification (NCBI taxonomy): domain Bacteria; kingdom Pseudomonadati; phylum Pseudomonadota; class Betaproteobacteria; order Nitrosomonadales; family Methylophilaceae; genus Methylobacillus; species Methylobacillus draconifructus. Next base: position 735,738 of record NZ_JBJQII010000001.1, read on the forward strand.
CATGTTCGGGCGATGCCATGTTGTTCGACTTCGTCCGTCGTCTCGCGCAGACCGGCAGTATCAATGATATGCAAAGGTATACCATTGATTTGTATGGAATTTTTAATCGTGTCGCGCGTGGTGCCAGCAATCGGGGTCACAATCGCCACTTCTTCGCCCGCCAATTGGTTCATCAGGCTGGATTTGCCGACGTTGGGCTGGCCGACCAATACGACCTGCAAACCCTCGCGCAATAAATTGCCTTGCTTGGCTTCGCGGAACACAGTGTCCAATCCTGCCGCCACGTTCGCCAGTTTTTCAGCGACGCGTCCCTGGCTGATGAAATCGATGTCTTCCTCGGGGAAATCCAGGCACGCCTCGACATAGAGCCGCAAATCGATCAACTGTTGCAGCAGGCCGTGAATCCTGGTGGAAAACTCGCCGGACAAGGATTTGACGGCGCTGCGCGCCGCAGCCTCGGTTGCGGCATTGATCACGTCGGCCACGGCCTCGGCCTGGGCCAGGTCCAGCTTGTCATTCAAATAAGCGCGCCGTGTGAATTCCCCGGGCTCCGCCTGCCGCGCGCCCAGTGCAAGGCAACGCTTGAGCAATATCTGCATCAGGGCTGGGCCGCCATGCGCCTGCAACTCGAGCACATCCTCGCCGGTGTAGGAATGCGGTCCGGGGTAGTAAATGGCAATGCCCTGGTCGATCAGGGCATGGTGTTCATCACGGAAGGCAAGGTACGCGGCATGGCGCGGGGCAGGGCAGTGGCCTAGCACCGCCTCGGCGATGGATTGGCTGGAAGGGCCGGAGATACGCACCACGCCAATACCCCCGGATCCGGGAGCAGTGGCAATGGCGGCAATGGTATCAACGACGCGCATTTCCCTTCTTTTTCACCGCCGCATTGTGGATGGTGCGGTTGATCTGCCATTGCTGTGCAATGGAGAGGATGTTGTTGACCAGCCAGTACAGCACCAAGCCGGCGGGGAAGAAGAAGAAGAACACGCTGAACACGATAGGCATGATGGTCATAACCTTGGCTTGCACCGGGTCAGCAGGCTTGGGGTTCAGCCTGGTCTGGATGATCATGGTGGCGCCCATGAGGATAGGCAGCACGTAGTAGGGATCGACCGCGGACAAGTCCTGTATCCACAGCATAAACGGCGCATGGCGCATTTCCACGCTGCCGAGCAACACCCAGTAGAGCGCAATGAATACCGGGATCTGCACCAGGATGGGCAGGCAGCCGCCCATCGGGTTGATCTTCTCAGTCTTGTACATTTCCATCATGGCCTGGTGCAGTTTCTGCCTGTCGTCGCCGTATTGTTCCTTCAGGCGCTGCAAGCGAGGAGCCAGTTCGCGCATATTGGCCATGGAGCGGTAACTAGCCGCCGACAAAGGGTAGAAAGCCAGCTTGATGAGGATGGTCAGCAGGATGATCGCAACGCCCCAGTTATGCACCAGCTTCTGGATCGAAGACAGGATCCAGAACAACGGCGAGGCAATCACGGTGAGCCAGCCGTAATCGACCGTGTATTCCAGGCCTGGCGCGACGCTCTTCAGTTCGCTTTGCGTCTGCGGGCCGGCATACAAACGCGACTTCAACTCCATGGACTGTCCGGGCTCGATGTTCCCGAGGTGGCTGACGCTGCCGATCGAATAGACGTTATCCGAGAGCTTCTTGGAGTAGAACTCGCGCGCCAGGCCATCCTTGGGAATCCAGGCGCTGACGAAATAATGCTGCACCAAGCCTACCCAGCCGTCACTCGCGTTCTTGGAAAGGTTGGTCTTGGACATGTCGGAGAAGCTCAGCTTCTTGTATTTGTCGGCCTCGGTGTAATAGGCGCCGCCGGTGAAGGTCGGCATCATGTACGAACCCTGGTGCGACTGGTTGTCGTGCACGATCTGGTAGTACACGGAAGGATCGATCGCAGCTTCGCCGTTGTTACGGATTTCGTAGCTGACCTCAATCGCATAGCTGCCGCGGCGGAAGGTATAGATCTTGTCGACTTCCACCCCGTTATCGCCTTTCCAGGACAGGCGCACATCCAGCTTATCGGCACCCTCGGCAAGTTGGTAACTTGTAGATTCGCTCGTGAATGTCGCCTTGTGGGTAGGCAGGTCGTTGCCGATGAGGCCGGTCTGCGCGACATAGAGCATAGGGGCCGACTGGTCGTCCATGAGCACGAAGTCCTTGGTCAGGTCCTCGTCGTCCTTGTGCTCGCGCAATTGCAGGCGGCGCAGGTCGCCCCCGATCGTGTCGATACTGGCCTTGTAGAGGTCGGTCTCTACATTGATGCGCTCCGCGGACTGCAGGCGGAACCCGGTTTCGACAGGAAGGCTCGCCTGGCCTGCAGCTGGCGTAGCGGATTTGGCGGCCTGGGGAACGCTGCCATCTTCGGCATGTTGGGCTGTCTGCGTCGCAGGCACGGTAGCAGGCTTTTGATCGCGCTGCCACGAATCCCATAGCATGAGGATGGAAAATGAAAAAATAACAAACAGAATCAGGCGCTTGGTATCCATAAATCTCTTAATCTATTTAATGGGCCACAACCTCATGGCACAGGATCATGACCGCCGTCATGCCATGGGTGACACTTGGACAAACGGCGTATTGTATAAAAGGCTCCGCGCCATGCGCCATGCTTTTGTATGGCTTCGACGGCATATTGCGAGCAGGTCGGGTAAAAGCGGCACCGCTGGCCCAGCAAGGGACTCAAGGTCCATTGATATAGCCTGATCACCCCCACCATCAGCCTGGCAAGCATTCAGACCGCTTCCTGCCGGCTTGCCAGCTTGCGCTGCAGCTTGGCGACCAGTTCGGCAAACTCTTGTTCGATTTCGGCAAACTGCGGTCTGCCAAACAGCACATGCGGCCTGGCGACCAGATCCAGGCCTGGTAATTGATGCTGGCTCACCCTGAACAGTTCCCGCATGACGCGTTTGATGTAATTGCGGTCCACGGCGCGGCGGGCAATTTTCTTGCCGACCACCACTCCCAGTCTTGCATAAGTCATCTCGTTATAGCGATAGTGCAGTACAAGATAACGGCCTGAAACTCGTTTGCGGAAATTAAAAACGGATGAAAATTCATCCGTTTTTAACAATTTTGCCTGGCGCTTAAATGCATAAGTTGGCAAAACCATGTATAGCTTGAGATCGCCTTGACGGCGAATGGCCGATTAAACAGCCAGGCGAGCACGGCCCTTGGCACGGCGCGCAGCGATAACAGCGCGACCGCCACGGGTCTTCATACGCACCAGAAAACCGTGCGTACGGGCACGGCGGATTTTAGAAGGCTGGTAAGTGCGTTTCATGGGAATCTCCGGTTGACTTCTAGATGTTGCGAATCAAAAACGCGTAATTTAACCTGAAAACACTGCCCTATGTCAATGTTTATTTGGGAAAACCTAGCCATTGTGAAAATGATTGTGCGCTGCCTGTGGATAAGTTGTGGCAAACAGGCTAGAATCACCTATCCGGCGATGGGGTTAAACCCGCTGAAACCGGCATCTGTTCGATAATAACAAACAGGCAGGCATCCGTCCTTACCTCATCATTTCATTTTCACTGCGGAGTTTCGGGCAATCGATGGAAAATTTTTGGTCACTTTGTCTCGGCCGCTTTGAAGAAGAGTTGTCAACGCAGCAATTCAACACCTGGATCAAGCCGCTGCGCTTTGAAGCGCACGAAGGCGCATTGCGCCTGCTGGCGCCCAACCGTTTCGTGCAGCAATGGGTGAAGGACCGCTTCCTGCAAAAGATCGCCGCCTTGGCCGAAGAAGCGTTCCCTACGCCCATGCAGATTGAACTGGCCCTTTACGACGCCAGCGACAAGGCGCCCGGAAGCAAAACCATCGCCAAGCCCAAGCCGGCGGCAGAGCCCGCCCCGGCAGCAAAAAAAATCGAAGCTGAAATCAGCAAGGTCACGAAAACGGTCACGCCTGCCAAATCCGCCTCTGCCGCGGTCAAGAAAACCAAGCCGGCGGCGGAGAGCAACGGCCTCAACCCGGCGTTCCGCTTTGACAATTTCGTCACGGGCAAGGCCAACCAATTGGCGCGCGCCGCTGCCATCCAGGTCGCGGAAAATCCGGGCACGGCCTACAACCCCTTGTTCATTTACGGCGGGGTAGGGTTGGGCAAGACCCATGTGCTGCAAGCCATCGGCAACCACTTGAAGGCGCAGCGGCCCGACGCCAAGATCCGCTATCTGCATGCCGAACGCTATGTGTCTGACGTCGTGAAAGCCTACGAGCACAAGGCTTTTGACGAGTTCAAGCGCCAATACCATTCCCTGGACCTATTGCTGATCGACGACATCCAATTCTTCGCCAAGAAAAGCCGTACCCAGGAAGAGTTTTTCTACGCCTTCAATTCGCTGATCGAGGCCAAGAAGCAAATCATCATCACCTGCGATACCTATCCCAAGGAAATCGCCGACGTCGATGAACGCCTGCGTACACGCTTCAGCTGGGGCCTGACCGTGGCAGTGGAGCCGCCCGAGCTGGAAATGCGCGTCGCGATCCTGCTCAAGAAAGCGGAAGCCGCCCGCGTCACGCTGGATGAAGACGTCGCGTTCTTTATCGCCAAGCAGGTGCGCTCCAGCGTACGCGAACTGGAAGGCGCGTTGAACCGCATCATTGCCATGGCCAACTTCACCGGACATGCCATCGATGTCAACCTGGCTAAGGAAGCTTTGAAGGACCTGATCGCCGTGCGCGGCCGACAGATCACCATCGAGAACATCCAGAAAACCGTCGCGGACTATTACAAGATCAAGGTCGCCGAAATGTACAGCAAGAAACGCTCGCGCAACTTTGCGCGCCCGAGGCAGATCGCCATGACGCTGGCGCGCGAGCTCACCAACCACAGCTTTCCGGAAATCGGCGAAGCTTTCGGCGGCAGGCATCACACCACGGTCATGCATGCCTGTGATGAAATCGAGCAATTGCGCCAGAACGACCAAAACCTTGCCCGGGATATCTCGGTATTGATCCAGGTCATTCGGGACTGAGGCGATTTAAGGATGAATGTACGCTTATGGAAAAGCTGTGGGCAGAAATGCAGTTTAAGCGCGTTTTTAAGAAAACAGTAAAATGACCAACATTCTATCCACAGCAGTCTATAAAAGTTTCAAGATAGTTTATTTTCAAACAGGTAATTGAATTTAAATTGAAAATTAGAGTTATCAACAGAAGTTACTAGCTTTATTGTTATTATCAATTTATTTTTTATATATTAGGTTTTAAAGATATGAACATTAAAATCAATCGCGATACGCTGCTAAAACCTCTTTCATCCGTAAGCGGTATTGTTGAAAGACGTCATACTTTGCCTATTCTTTCCAACCTGCTGTTGGAAGCCAAACAAGACAAGATCGTTCTGACCGCAACGGATCTGGAGATGCAGATTTCGCTTTCCGTGGAAACTGCCGTAGGAGGGGAGCTCTCGACTACTATCTCAGCCAAGAAGCTGCTCGACATCTGCCGCTCGCTGCCTGAAAACGCCGAGATCACCATGGCCACCCAGGACAGCCGCATCCAGGTAAAGACCGGCAAGAGCCGCTTCAATCTGCAGACATTGCCTGCCAACGACTATCCGGTGATGACCAAGACCGCCGACGCAGGCAACACCGTGATCAAGATCGGGCAGAAATCGCTGAAACGCCTGTTCAAGCAGGTCGAGTTCGCCATGGCGCAACAAGACATTCGCTATTACCTCAACGGCTTGCTGTTCGAAGTCAACGGCAACCGCCTGAATGTCGTGGGTACGGACGGCCACAGGCTGAGTTTTACCTCCACCGAGCTGGCCAACAGCTACGAAAAACAGGAGATCATCCTGCCGCGCAAGACCGTCATTGAATTGATAAAACTGTTGGACGAAAGCGAAGATGAAGTCACAATAGAGGTTGCCAATGGACAGGCTAATTTCGCTTTTGGCGATATCCGGTTGATTTCAAAGGTAATTGATGGAAAATTTCCTGACTACACCCGCGTGATCCCGACAGGGCACCAGAACAGTTTCACCGTGGATCGCACCATGATCCTGCTGTCCATGCAACGCGCCTCTATCCTGTCCAACGAAAAATACCGTGGCATCCGTATGGTGCTTTCGGCCAATAGCTTGAAGCTGATCAGTACCAACAGCGAACAGGAAGAAGCGGAAGAAGAGCTCGAAATCAGTTATGGCGGTAGCGGCCTTGATATCGGCTTCAATGTCACCTACATGATTGACGTATTGAACAATTCAGATAGCGAAAGCGTGACTTTCTCATTTGCAGATGCCAACAGCAGCTGCTTGGTTACCGTGGAAAACGACAGCAACTACAAGTATGTCGTGATGCCAATGCGTATTTAACTGATTGAATATTCAATAATAACCGATTGTTTCACGTGAAACCCACAGGACTATGACTGATTACAATTCCGACAGTATTAAAATCCTCGAAGGCCTAGACGCAGTTCGCAAACGCCCCGGCATGTACATCGGAGACACTTCCGATGGCAGCGGCTTACATCATATGGTATTCGAGGTGCTGGATAACGCGATTGACGAAGCCCTGGCGGGCCACTGTGATGACATCAAGGTCATTATTCATCCGGACAACTCCATCAGCATTTCCGATAATGGCCGCGGCATTCCTACCGACGTCAAGGAGGACGACAAGCACGATCCCAAGCGCTCCGCGGCAGAAATCGTCATGACCGAGCTGCATGCCGGCGGCAAGTTCGACCAGAACTCCTACAAGGTTTCCGGTGGATTGCACGGAGTGGGCGTTTCTGTTGTAAACGCGCTCTCAGACTGGCTGCGGCTGCGTATCTGCCGCAACGGTCAGGTCCACCAGATGGAATTCCGCCGCGGCGTGGCCGTGGCACCGCTGGCTGTCACTGGCACTACCGAGCGGCGCGGTACGGAAGTCCATTTCCTTGCGTCAGTCGAGACTTTCACCAATGTGGAATTCCATTTCGAAATCCTTGCAAAACGCATCCGTGAACTTTCCTTCCTTAATAACGGTGTCAAGATCGAGCTGATCGACCAGCGCAATGGAAAGTCTGAGAATTTCGCCCATTCCGGCGGGGTCAAAGGCTTCGTCGAATACATGAACCGCAGCAAGACTGTGCTGCATCCCAAGCCTTTCTACGCCTCGGGCGAAAAAGACGGCATGACCGTGGAAGTGTCCATGCAATGGAATGACTCCTACAGTGAGAGCGTGCAGTGCTTTACCAATAACATTCCGCAGCGCGACGGCGGTACCCACCTGACTGGTTTGCGTACGGCAATGACCCGTACGCTCAACAGCTACATCGAGCAGAACGAGCTGGCGAAAAAGGCCAAGATCGACACCAGCGGCGATGACATGCGCGAAGGCCTGACCTGCGTGCTTTCCGTCAAGGTCCCCGAGCCGAAATTCTCTTCACAGACCAAGGACAAGCTGGTTTCCAGCGAAGTGCAGCCTGTCGTGCAAGAAGTGGTCTCTGCCAAGCTGGCTGAATTCCTGCTGGAAAACCCGAACGAAGCCAAGATCATCTGCAACAAAATCATCGAGGCTGCACGCGCACGCGATGCAGCCCGCAAGGCGCGTGAAATGACACGCCGCAAAGGCGCCATGGATACCATGGGATTGCCCGGCAAGCTCGCGGACTGCCAGGAAAAAGACCCGGCCCTGAGCGAACTCTACCTCGTCGAGGGCGATTCCGCGGGCGGTTCCGCCAAACAAGGCCGCGACCGCAAATTCCAGGCCATCCTGCCATTGAAGGGCAAGATCCTGAACGTGGAAAAAGCCCGTTTCGACAAGCTCTTGTCCTCGCAGGAAATCGCCACCCTGATCACAGCGCTGGGCACCGGCATCGGCAAGACCGATTTCAACGCGGAAAAGCTGCGCTATCACCGCATCATCATCATGACCGATGCGGATGTTGACGGCGCCCACATCCGTACCTTGCTGCTGACCTTCTTCTACCGCCAGATGGGCGAACTGGTCGAGCGCGGCCACGTCTATATCGCCCAGCCGCCTTTGTACAAGGTCAAGCAAGGCCGCGACGAGCGCTACCTCAAGGACGAACAGGAAATGGACCAGTACTTGCTGCAATCCGCGCTCAAGGGAGCGGAACTGCTCAAGCAGACTGACGGTGAAACCATCAGCGGCGAAGCGCTGGCAGCCATTGCCAAGCAGATGGTGCTGACCGAAGCCATTATCCGCCGCCTGAGTCCGCTCTATGACGAGAGCATTTTGCGTGCGCTGCTTGACCTGGGCAAGCTGGAACTGGACAGCGAAGCCCAAGCTGAGGCCACTGCCGCCAAACTCCGCCCGTTACTGGGCCATACCGGCAGCGAAGTGCTGGTCGCACAAAACCAGGAAAGCGGCGACTACCGCCTCGAAATCAACAAGTACGTCCACGGCAACCTGCAAGCCAGCGTAATCGACAGCGATTTCATCAGCAGCGGCGACTACCAGCAAATCCTCTCGACCTCCTTGACCTTGCAAGGGTTGGTGGGCGAGGGCGCCGTCATCAAGCGCGGCGAGAAACAACAACCGGTCAGCAGCTTCAAGGCGGCCCTCGACTGGCTCATGGGAGAAGCCAAGCACGGCCTCAACATCCAGCGCTATAAAGGCCTGGGCGAGATGAACCCGGAACAGCTGTGGGAAACCACCATGGATCCCACCGTGCGCCGCCTGCTCAAGGTGCAGATCGACGACGCGATTGCCGCGGATGAAATCTTCACTACCTTGATGGGCGACCAAGTGGAACCGAGAAGGGCCTTTATCGAAGGAAATGCATTGGGCGTCAGCAATTTGGACGTCTAGTGCGCTGTAGGTTTTCGGTATTCCCGAGAACCTACCCAAAGGCTGCATCTTGGAATACTATTGCCGAGGTAGTGTTTTCTACTATCCTGGGGAGGATGCAGCATGATCAGCATAGTGCCGGCATGGTATGTGGCAATTGGCGTTGCTTGCCGGAAACCGGTAGCGCCAATTGTGATTCACCGGTTTGCCGGGGCTGGTCGGATAGCAATTTTTTGGCCCAAGCTTCGCGAGCTGAACTGGATCAGCTGAGATGGCATACGGCCGGAACATCCAGGATGTGTTTCGCGCGCGGAACGTCCAGGATCAGCCGGCACCCTCATTTACCTATTCCCTCATTTCCAATGTCGCCGGGCTGGTGATTGTCCTCGGCCTGGTCTTGCTTGGGGCGATGGCCTGGCAGGCCATTGTCAGCACCGAAAAAGAAGCGCGGCAGGAAATCAGCGATACGCTCAACTCGGCGGTAAGCCGTCTGCAACTTCTTATCCGCGCCGCAGAAATGACGGTGGAATCCGCCGAACGCATTGTGCGGGCGTCCGGGGTAGACGGGGCAACGATACAACCCATCCTGGAAAGTTCGCTGGCTGCGTTTGAGCAACGGCCGGAGCTGAGCTACCTCGGTATCGTCCTCCCCAAGACGGGAGAATATGGAACCCTGGAGCGAACTGCCGACAGCGCGATCCAGCTCAGGATTTTTCCCGGCACGCGCCACGATGATGCTGTGATACGAAGCTTCTCCCTGACTGAAAAGGGCTTCGTCCTGCATGAAGCCAATCCCACCGACGGCTATGATCCACGAACGCGGCCATTTTACCAGGCAGCGTTGAGCAATCCGCATGGCGGCACCTGGATACCGGCATATCAATGGATTACGCATTTCTCGGACAACGGGCCGCTCTGGGGCTTCAGCTATGTCAAGGCGCTCAGGGACGGTGCAGGGCAGCTGATCAGCGTGCTGGATACCGACTTCGACATGCCGGCATTGAACCGTTTCCTCGGCTCTTTGAATGCGGAATACCGCGCCCAGCTGCAAATTGTGGAGCTAGGCGAAACCCCCAGCTTGATTGGAGGACCCGAAGCCGTGCGGATACCGCTTGCCGTGCCTGCAGAGTTTGCTGTCTTGACGGACTTCTCCGGCAATATCTTCGTGAAACGGATGGAGCTGGAAGGAAAACGCCGCTGGGTCGCCGCCAAGCGCATTGAGCTCCAGGGAGGGCTTTCATGGCTGGTTGTCGCGTCACGGCCAGCGCCTTTCATTGAAGCTGCGTTGCGCAACCAGTTGTACCAGCTGCTCGGCATAGGCTTGATCATCGCGGCCGGGTTGGTGCTGGCCTTGGCCCGCATGGCACGCCGCTTTGGCAGGCCGCTTGCCGAGCTCGAGCAACGCGTGGTCCGTATCGAGCAGAACAAGCTGGACATGCCGGTTATGGGCAGCGCCGCCACCGCGGGAGAGTTTCGCGAAACCCAGCTCCTGGCCAGTGCCCTTGACCGCATGACCCTGGCGATCGGCCAGCAAGTGCTTGCCAAGGAGCAACAAGTGGCTTCGCTCGCGCTCAAGGGGGCCATTTTTGACTTTACTTCGGCAGCGATCTTCAGCATTAACCGCCAACTGAAGGTGGTTGAGTGGAATACGGCTGCGGAACGCTTGTTTGGGCTGGAGCATAGCCAAGTGCTTGGCCGGGCGGTCAGTGAAATCGTATTGGCTCCCGATGGCCCTGCCGATTGGGTTGCGATCATGAACACGAAAGGCACCGGAACGTTCTGCTTCATGGGAAGGGAGGGAGCGTTCGATGCGGAGCTGCGTCTGGTGGTTTTCACCCAGGACGGCGCAGAAGTCCATACGCTCGTTATCAACGACATTTCAGAACGCAAGCGCGTCGACGCAGCCTTGCGCGACAGCCTGGCCCGCTTCCATGCCGCCGCGCAAGCCACTGGCGACGTAATCTGGGACTGGGATCTCGCCACCGGCAATATCTGGTGGAACGAAAACTTCCAGACCCTGTTCGGCTATGCCGAGCAGGAGATCGAACCCACGATCGCTTCATGGACCACCCGCATCCATCCCGAGGACCACGATCGCGTCGTAGCCCATATCCATGCCGTCATCGATGGGGCGGAGGACGCTTGGAAAGATGAATACCGCTTCCGCCGCCAGGACGGCACCTACGCCGAGCTGTTTGATCGCGGCCATGTGCTGCGCGATGGTTCCGGGCGCGGCATGCGCATGGTCGGCGCCATGCAGGACATCACCGAGCGCAAGCGTGCACAGGCCAAATTGCTTGCGTTCAACGCCGAACTGGAAAAGCGCGTTGCCGGCCGCACTGCGGAGCTCGTCGCTTCCAACCAGGAGCTGGACTCGTTCTGTCATTCCGTCTCGCACGATCTGCGCGCGCCGCTGCGCGGCATTGCCGGCTTCGCCGAAATCCTGGTGCAGCATCATGGCGGCAATCTCGATGAAAAAGCCAAGAATTACCTGGGGCGCGTGCTGGCGGCCACGCACCGCATGGAGGCGTTGATCGACGACCTGCTCCAGCTTTCGCGTATTTCGCGCGAGGAAATGCGCCGCGAGACCGTGGGCCTGAGCGCGATCGCCGACAGCATCGTCGCCGACCTGCGGGAGAGCCACCCGGAACGCCAGGTGGAAACCGCCGTCGAAGCCGGGCTGTGCGCAGAGGGCGATCCCAATCTGCTGCGCATCATGCTGCAGAATCTGCTGGACAATGCATGGAAATTCACTTCCAAAATCCCTGATGCCCGCATCGTTTTCGCGGCAGAGCAGGGGGAGGCTGGCATGGCTGGATTTTTCATCAGCGACAATGGCGATGGTTTCGACATGCGCTATGCAAACAAGCTTTTCAGCCCTTTTCAGCGCTTGCACCGCGAGGCTGAGTTTCCCGGCACCGGCATCGGCCTTGCCACCGTGAAGCGCATCGTCAGCCGCCACGGCGGGCGGATCTGGGTACACGCGGAGCCCGGCAAGGGCGCGACCTTCCATTTTTCCTTGGGACAACCTGCATCATGAGCATCAAAAACGACAAGACCATTCTTCTCGTTGAAGACAATCCGGATGACGAGGAGCTGACGCTGCTTGCTTTCGAGCAAAACCATATCTTCAATACCATTACCGTGGCACGGGACGGCGTGGAGGCGCTGGAGCTGTTGTTCGGCCCCGACGGCCAAGGAGGAAGCATCGACCCCGCCGTCATCCTGCTCGACCTCAAGCTGCCCAAGGTGGATGGACTCGAAGTATTGCGCCGCATCCGCGGCGACGAGCGCACGAAATTCCTGCCGGTCGTGGTCCTGACGTCTTCGCGCGAGGAGCAGGATCTGGTCAGCAGCTATAGCCTGGGCTGCAACAGCTATGTGCGCAAGCCGGTCAATTTTGCCGAGTTCCTCGAGGCGGTGCGCCAGCTTGGCCTGTACTGGCTGCTGCTCAACGAAACGCCGTCACGGGGGTTAGGGCCATGATTACCGTTCTGCGCGTGCTCATGGTCGAGGATAACGGCGACGATGAGGTACTCATCCTGGAAACCCTGCATCGCGGCGGTTTTGATGTGCGCCATTTGCGCGTCGAGACCGAAGCCGGCCTGCGTCAGTCGCTGTGCGACAAGCAGTGGGACATCGTGCTGAGCGATTATTGCCTGCCGTCGTTCGATGCCGAGGGAACATTGCGGGTGCTGCGCGAAACCGGTTGCGATATTCCCGCCATCATTGTTTCCGGCACGATAGGGGAGGATGTCGCGGTCCAGACCATCAAGCACGGGGCCGACGACTACTTGCTCAAGCAGAACCTGATCCGCCTGGTGCCAGCGGTTCAGCATGCGCTTGACGCGGCTGAAATCAGGCGCCAGCGCCAGCGCCTCGAAAGGCATGCTGGGCTACAATCCTGGCGAGCTGGAAGGCCACTATTTCGACAAGCTGGCCCATCCGGACGACTTGGCGCGCATCAGGAAAGAGTTTCAGGCCGTCCTGCAGGGCAGGAACTCGAAGAATTTCGAGAAACGCTGCCTGCATAAGTCCGGCAACGTCGTATACATGCTCTGGTCGGCCGCATTTTCCAGAGCGGACGGCGTGGTCGTCGGCATCGGCCATGACATCACCGAGCGCAAGCAGATGGAGGAGGCCCTGCGCAGCAGCGAAGAGAACATCCGCCACGAGCGCGCCTTGCTGCGCGCCCTGATCGACAGCATTCCAGACCTGGTGTTCTTCAAGGACACGGATTTCACCTTCAGGGGCTGCAACCGCGCCTTCGAGCATTACCTCGGCATTGCCGAAGCCGAGCTTACCGGCATGACCGATTTCGACCTCTTGCCTGAGGCCTGGGCCCAGTATTACCGGGGAGAGGACCAGAAATTGTTTGCCTCGGGCCAAATGCAGCGCACCGAGGAGGAGATTCCGGGTAGCGGGGGACGCATCGGCATCTTCGATACCATCAAGGCGCCTTTCTACGGTCCGGATGGCGAATTGCTGGGCCTGCTGGGGATCAGCCGCGATATTTCCGAGCGCAAGCGCATGGAGGAAAGCCTGCGCGAAAAGACCGCGCTGTTCGACGCCCAGGTGGAAAGCTCTCCCGACGGTATCATTGTGGTGAATACGCAGGGGAAAATGGTCATCGAAAACCAGCGCATGCGCGAATTATGGAAAATACCGCCGCATATGGCCGCCAAGCTGGGGAGCGAGCCGCCGCTCGAGTTTGCCGCACAGCGCACGACATCCCCTGCAAAGTTTCTTGCCAAGGTACTCTGGCTCCGTGACCATCCCGAGGAAACCGCCCATGACGAGCTCGAGCTTATCGACGGCACTATCCTGGACCGCTATTCCGCGCCCGTGCTCGACAAGGAAGGGCGTTACTACGGGCGCATCTGGATTCATCGCGACGTTACCAAGCGCAGGCAGGCCGAGCAGCACATCCGCTACCTGGCCATGTACGACGGCCTGACCGGCCTGCCGAACCGCAACTTGATCCAGGAGGACATAGGGAAGGCGATTGCGCATGCCCGCCGCACCAGTTGCATGCTCGCATTGCTCTATCTCGACCTGGACCGTTTCAAGGTGGTCAACGATGGATACGGCCACCTGTTCGGAGACAGGGTATTGAAGGCCGCGGGCGAACGCCTGTGCGGACTGGTACGCGAGGGAGACACCGTGGCCCGCCTCGGCGGCGACGAATTCCTGGTCCTGCTCGCCGACTTGCGCCAGCCGGCCGATGCCGACATCGTGGCGCGCAAGATCGTCGAAAGCCTGGATAGCCCGGTGGTCGTGGAAGGCCGCGAAATATATCTGTCCGGCAGCATCGGCGTGAGCATGTTTCCGCACGATGGCGAGGCCGCAAACGTTCTGATCGACAATGCGGACATGGCGATGTACCGCGCCAAGGAGCTGGGGCGCAACACCTACCAATTCTTCACGCACGAAATGAGCGAGGATACGCAGCGCCGCGTCGACATCGAGACCAAGCTGCGGGGCGCGGCCGCGGCCGGGCAGTTCCGGCTGGTCTACCAGCCCAAGGTGAACCTGGAAAACGGCGGCATCATCGGCTGCGAGGCATTGCTGCGCTGGAATCACCCGGAACTGGGGATGGTTTCTCCCAGCGATTTCATCCCGATTGCGGAAGATTCGGGCCTGATCGTATCGATCGGCGACTGGGTGCTGCGTACTGCCTGCATGCAGGCGCGACGATGGATGGACGAGGGACTGCCTCCGGTCCGTGTTGCGGTGAATATCTCCGTCCGCCAGTTCCTGCAACAGGACATGGTCGCTTGGGTCAAGCGTACGTTGGAGGAAACTGGCCTGCCGCCCGACTGGCTGGAGCTCGAGCTGACAGAGAGCGTGATCGCCCAGGATATCGAGAAAGTGATCCATACCATCGACCAGCTCCAGGCAATCGGGGTGAAACTGTCGATCGACGATTTTGGCACGGGGTATTCCAGCCTGAGCTACCTGAGGCAGTTCCGCGTGGATACGCTGAAGATCGATCAGTCGTTTGTGCGCAACATGCTGACGGAAACGGAAGATGCAACGATCGTGCTCGCCGTCATCTCGCTTGCCCATAACCTGAATTTCAAGGTGATTGCCGAAGGCGTGGAGACGGAGCAGCACTATCATTTCCTGCGCCTGAACCATTGCGACGAGATCCAGGGATTCTATTTCAGCCAACCCGTGGCTCCGGCGCAGTTCGAGGCAATGCTGCGCGAGGGCAAACGCCTGGCTTGAATGGCAGCCTTTGTTCCTGCCAGCTCTCGCATGCAGGCATAGGGCAATTTCACTGACAGGCAGGTTCGAACCTGCTTGCTTATTCCTTTTGTGCCAATGCTCCCACCCAAGGCAGCGGATTGGGGGATACCACGTAGGTGACTCCGCCGATATCCGACTTGAAAACAAACCCGTAGCTGAACACCGTGGCATCGGGAAGCCAAAATACCACCGGCTCTTGACGGTTGATGCCGTCATAGCCATAGGCGATCGCGGCATCGCGCGCAAAGCGGTACGCCGCGAGGAATGCTTCCACTGTCGGCTGGTCTGCCACCAAGCCGTCGATTTCTGCCTCAGCCCAGTTGCCGCCCAGCAGGCGCGCAGTTTCGTTCACGGTCTTGAGGTAATGCCAGCCGTGGTCGATCGGGGCGATTTTGTAGACACTCCATTGGTTTTCCATCCTGGATGCTCCTAAGCGCGGTTGTTGCTGAAAATATCCAGCGTATTAACGGTTTTTGCCTGTGTTCATTTGGTCCGATCTGCCATTGATGAAATAATACATGCTGTTGTTATCCGTTTCATACTGTATCAGACCGATGTAATCCATTGATTCAGCAATAATTTAACCGGGATTTCCACGCCCATGAGTCGTGTATGGCTGAACCATTCTGCGCATGAAGGGTGCGATTGCGCAGCAAACAGGAGCATATGATGTCGAATGCAGTATCCAGAGGGCTGAACCCTGCCCAGATCAAGACCAATGTATTGAGCGGCCTGACCGTGGCACTGGCGATGGTGCCGGAGACGATCGCGTTTGCCTTTGTGGCGCACGTCTCGCCATTAACCGGTTTGTATGCCGCGGTCATCGTCTCGTTCATTACCGCCGCCTTTGGCGGGCGTCCCGGCATGATTTCCGGCGCGGCGGGTTCGCTGGCGGTGGTGATGACGGCCCTGGTGGTGCAGCACGGGGTGGAATACCTGTTTGCGACCGTGGTGCTCATGGGGGTGCTGCAAATATTGTTCGCGGCGGCGAAGATGGGCAAGTACATCCGCATGGTGCCGTATCCGGTGATGCTCGGCTTCGTGAATGGCCTGGCCATGGTGATCTTCTTCGCCCAGTTCAACCATTTCAAGGTGGCGTCGGAAGACGGCAGCATGCAATGGATGAGCGGGCCGTTGCTCTACACCATGCTGGCACTGGTAGCGCTGACGATGCTGGTGATTTACCTGCTGCCGCGGCTGACCAAGATCGTGCCTTCCGCATTGGCCGCGATTGTAGCGGTGTCGGCAGCGGTCGCGGCGATGGGGCTGGAAACCAAGACTGTGGGAGACTTGGGCTCGATTGCGGGAGGGTTGCCCAGCTTGCATGTGCCGCAAGTGCCGTTCAACCTGGAAACCCTGAAGATCGTCTTCCCTTATTCCCTGATCCTGGCCGCAATCGGGCTGATCGAGACCTTGCTTACGCTCAACCTGATCGACGAGATGACCAATACGCGCGGCCAGCCCAACCGCGAATCCATGGCGCAAGGCGCGGCCAACGTGGTGACCGGGTTCTTTGGCGGCATGGGCGGCTGCGCCATGATAGGGCAGAGCATGATCAACATGAACGCGGGCGGCCTGAAGCGCCTGTCCGGCATTGCCATGTCGGCCTTCCTGCTGTCGTTCATCCTGTTTGCTTCGCACTGGATCGAGATGATCCCGCTGGCGGCATTGATCGGGGTGATTTTCGTCATGGCGATCAAGACTTTCGAGTGGGGCAGCTTCCGGCTGTTCGGCAGAGTGCCCAAGGCGGATATCTTCGTCGGCATCCTGGTGGCGCTCATCACGGTGGTTAGCGACCTGGCGGTGGCGGTGCTGGTCGGCGTGATCGTCTCGGCGCTGGTGTTTGCCTGGGAGCATGCCAAGGAAATCTCGGCCAGCGCCTATGTCGACGAGGCCGGGCGCAAGGTCTACATGCTCAAGGGCAGCGTGTTCTTTGCCTCGATTGCCAACTTCCAGGCCCTATTCAACCCGCAGGACGACCCGGCGCAGGTCGTAGTGGATTTCAAGCAGGCCAAGGTGGTGGACCACTCGGCGCTGGCCGCGATCGATGCCTTGGCCGAGCGTTACGCCCAGCAGGGCAAGCAGCTATCGCTCAAGCACCTGAGCCCGGATTGCCGGGCCCTGCTCGGCCGTGCGCGCGACCTGGTCGAGGTCAACCTACTCGAAGACCCGAATTATCCGGTAGCGGACGACAAGCTGGGATAGCGTTTCCAGGTGGCTTGCGCTAATACCTTTGCAAGGCTACTTCACGCTGAAACGGTACTGGTTGCGCCCCATGGATTTGCCATCTTGCCCGGTGATCTCGGCCTTGAGCTCATATTGCCCTTTCTCCAGTACCGGCAGCGGGTAGTCGCGCAGCTTGTGGCCGGAATCAGGCAGCATTTCCAGCGGCAGTTTGAGCGTATCCAATTGCTTGCCATCCCGATACAAGGTTACCGTATAGCTGGCGTGCTCGAAGCCGCGCCAGGTGTCGTTGATCGCCCATAGGCCGACCTGGGGCGACGCGCCAGCCTCGTACTCGTCCTGCTTCCATTCCAGGCTAGGCAGCACGGGTTGGTAGGCGGTGCGCAATGCTTCGTAGCCTGCCTTGGGGTCGCGCCAGTAATCGACGATGCCCCAGTTGATGGAAGGCCAGTTTTCCACGAACATGAACTGGAATACCGCAGAGACCGGGTTGTAGCGCTGGCGGCGGTAGTTTTCCACCGCGAACTGGATCAAGCGCGCCTGGTAATGCTGGCTGTTGGCGATGAATTCCTCGATATTGCGGCCTTGTTTCACCCCGGCGAACTCGAACGTCTCCTTGCGCTGGAAGTTGTGATATTCCCACTCGCGCCATTTGGCTTCAGTGTCGGGCCAGAGCAGGTCCTTGCTGAACATGCGTTTCAGGCCCTTGAGGTTGGGCAGCGCCTGGGCGCCGAATTCCGTGCTCCAGGGCGTGGGCGCGGGGCGCGAGAAAGCGAGCCAATGGTCGAAGTACCAGCCCATCCATTCATGCTCCTTGGTGGCCGACTCCTTGCGCACCACGCGCAACGTATCCAGCTTGCTTACGTCTGCATAGAGCAATTCATCCAGCTTGCGGTTGATGTCGGGTTGGTAATCGGGATATTTCTGCGCCATCCAGGGCGAATCCCACGGCGGCTCGTTGTGCATGGTCCAGGAAATGATGGATGGGTGCCGCTGCAGGGACTGCACCATGTCTTTCGCCTGGCTGCGCGCCTCTATGACAAAGGCCGGGTCGTCGCTATAGCCCCACAACAACGGGAAATCCTGCGTGACCAATATGCCCATGCGGTCGCATAGTTCGTAGAAATCCTTTCCGGTGACATGCGCGTGCACGCGCACGGCGTTGATATGGGCCGCCTGCATCATTTCCAGGTCCTGCCGGTAGCGCGTCGGCGTCATCTCGGCCAGCCATTGGCTGGCGATATAGTTGGTGCCCCTGAGGAACATGCGGCGGCCGTTGACGAACCATTGCAGGTTGTCATCCGCTTTGACTTCCCGCACGCCGAACACCTGTTGCTGCCGGTCCAGCAGCTTGCCCGATCGGTCCTTGATGCTGAGTTCCAGCTTGTACAGATTGGCTTTGCCATGCTCGTAGGGCCACCACAGGGCGGGATTGTCCAAGGGGAAGCTGAGGTCTAGGCGGTTGTTCCCTGTTTTCAAGATTTGCTGCTGCGAAAAATGCACTGCCGGCCCATTGAAGTTTTCCGGGCTGATGCTGGCTTCCACAGTCACGGGTGTTTCATGTGAAACATGTTGGCGGATCACGGCTTCCGTCTTGATCTCCCAATGCTGGGGTTTTGCTTGCGTTGCCTGCTTGCGGGGGGTGGCTTGCAATTGGCGCACTGCGGCCTGGTCGGCAAACTGCAATTCGACTGGCGCCCAGATGCCGCCGGTGTTCTTTTCCTGCCCGCGCTCGGACCAAGCGCCGCCGGGCCGGGTATCGTGATGGCTGAAAATGCCTTTCACCAGACGTTTGTGCAAGGACCAATCCTCGGGTTTTTCCAAGGGGCTGTTCACCAACACGCGCAACTGGTTATCTCCAGGCTTCACCAGGCCGGTGACATCGAACTCGAATGCCTGGAAGTAGCCGGTATGATGCCCCAGGTAGCGGCCGTTCAGCCATACGTCGGCGGCATAGTCCACGCCGTTGAATACCAGGTGGGCCACCCGGGAGGCATTCTGCGCGTTCAGCTTGAACTGGGTCTGATACCAGGCAAAACCGCTGATGTTATGGCCTTGCCGATACCAATTGTCCGGGACGTTGATCTTCTTCCAGCCGAGCGCGGGCGCCTGCAGTTGAGGCGTGACATTGCCTGGATCGGCGACAGGCTGGAATTGCCAGCTGCCATTCAGGGATTGGTTGGATTCTTGCGCATGTGACGGCAAGGCATTGAGCGTGAGGCACAGCATCGGCAGCGTGAGCAGGCGAGAAAGATGGCGCATGGCGGGATTTCACAAAAAACAAGCCGGGCATGCCCGGCTTGGGGTCAGACTTCTACGGTTTTCGGCTTTTTATGATTGAGGTAATAGTGTGTCAGCTTCTTCGCGACGTAGCCTGCGATCAGGGTCTTGAGTAGTAGTTTCATGAACAACCTCCTAACGTGGATGTGAATGATGCTAATGACGGGGCGTCGTTACTCGCTGAGTGCCTTGGTCGACTTGGCCGCGCCAGGCACCGGTAGCCGCGCCGCGTGATTCGATGAATCCCTTGAAGCGTTCCAGATCGCCTGTCACGCGGTGGCTGAGCACCCCGATGGCGTCACCGGCGTTTTCCAGCAAGCCTTCCGGGTCGTAATCCATTTGCAGCATAATGCGCGAAGTCGAATCGTCGATGTGGTGAAAAGTCACGACGCCGGCATTACGCGCGCCGGAGATACTGTGCCAAGCGATGCGCTTGCCGGGAATCTGCTCTGTGATTTCCGCATCCCATTCCTTGCGTTGCCCGGCAATTTCAGCCTTCCAGTGCAAATGGGTGTCGTCCAACTGGGTAACTTCGATAATGCCTTCCATGAATAATGGAAAATCCTCAAATTGCGTCCATTGGTCATAGGCCACTTGGTCTGGTACGTTCACTTGTATGGATTTTTCGATCACTGGCATGACGCCCTCCTATCAATATGGATGGTTTCCAGGCTAAACAGTTCCGCTGAAATCGGCTTTCCTCAGCAGATATCCTGAGGCTCAGTGTAACGATAGCGCCGATTCGCGTGCATAGTCCGGGTTCCGATAAGGCTGTCAGAGAAAGTGAATACACACAGATTCAAGGCCGGATTGTCACCGCGACCAGCCGCATGACGATCGGTCGCACCATTAACACGCATACAAAAGCCACTGGCATGGCCAATTCGTAGGATTTCACCACCCTTTCAAGATAGCCTGGGCCAAGGCCGCTGTTGGCTCCCACGATGACCAGGCACATCAGCATGGCCATGATGCTGGACATGAAAAACGCGAATGCGACAGGGGTATATCGCTTGGGCAGGCCGAGGTTGAAGTTGGATAAGCGACGCATAATTTGTTGTTCCAATGGATGTCATTGGCGCCACTGTATCCAGGTTGTTCGTAAGCCAGTAGTAGCAAAACCCTAAATTTATTTTCAAGTTAAACTTACGAATTAATCGCAATATACAAAAAGGCGGTCTTGTGGATAACCTGAAAGGCATCAGCAGCTTCGTCAAGGCGGTGGAAGAGGGCAGTATTGCCGCCGGGGCCAGAAGGCTGGGAATTTCAGCCGCTGCCGCCAGCCAGAACATTGCCCGGCTGGAACAGCAGCTGGGTACGCGATTGCTGGCCAGGACCACACGCAGCCTCGCCTTGACCGAAAGCGGCCAGCTTTATTACCAGCGTGTGCAATCGGTGATCGAGGAGCTCGCGCATGCCCAGGCGGAGCTGCACGAGCTTGCCGGCGAGCCGCGCGGCAAGTTGCGTATCGCCTGTTCCGCCGCTTTCGGGCGCAACGTGCTGGCTCCCATAGTGGCAGCGTTTGCGATCCGCTATCCCAGGCTCAAGGTGGAGCTGGTGCTGGCGGACCATTACGTCGACCATATCCGCGAGGAGATCGACCTCAGCATCCGGTTCTCCCAGCAATTGGAGCCGGGCCTGGTGGCGCGGCGGATCGCACGGGTGCCGTTGCGCTTCTGCGCCTCCCCGGCATATCTCGCCCAGCACGGCGTCCCGCAAGACCCGGACGAGCTGGTTCATCACCAATGCCTGGTGCTGCGCGTGCCCCTGGACGGGCGTTTGCTGGGGTGGAGGTTTGCCAGGGATGGCCTGAGCTTCGAGGCCAAGCTTAACGATACCCTGGTTTGCAACGATATCGATTCCCTGGCGGTCATGGCGGCGGCCGGTGCCGGGATTGCGCGCATTGGAGCGTTTGTTGCCGACCGCCTGATTGCGCAGGGCCGCTTGGTGCCCTTGTTCGAACCGGGCGGCGAAAAAGCGCCCGCCGTCGAGATCGAGCCCCTGGATTTCTATGCCTGCTACCGCGATCGCCAGGCCGCTGCCGGCAAGCTCAGGCTGCTGATCGACTTCCTCGTGGCCCATATTCCGGCGCAATGGCAGGCCTGACCGTCTCAGCATCGAGCAGTTTCAGCCGAACAGGCTGGCCTGTTCCGGCGGGTCCGGTTCGATTTCGTCTGCGCGCACCAGGTTGCTGACCTTCACGCCCAGCAAACGGAAACGCTGGTCCAGCGATACGCGCTTCAGGCAGGCGCCCGCAGCGCGGCGGATGGCGGCGGCGTCGTTGACGGGAGCGGGCAGGGTAAGGTCGCGGGTGGCGGTGCGGAAATCCTGGTACTTGATCTTGATGCCCACCGTGTGGCCGAGATAGCCTTTGTGTTGCAGGTCGCCGGCGACGCGCTCGCACAGCGAGGTAAAGGCTGTGCCGAGCAGGCGCTTGTCGTGTTGGGCGTGCATGTCGCGCTCGAAGGTGGTTTCACGGCTCATGGACTTGGGCGTCGAGGTGGTGACCACGGGCCTGTCGTCCTCTCCCCGGGCCACGCGCATCAGCCAGTGCGAATAGCTCTGGCCGAAGTTTTCCTGCAGCTGGGCGAGGTCGGCCGACGCCAGGTCGGCGATGGTGTGGATGCCGAGCTTTTCCAGCTTGACCGCCGCCTTGGGGCCTATGCCGTTGATTTTCTTGGCGGGCAGCGGCCAGATTCGCTCGCGGAAAGCCCGGTCGTCGATGATGGTGAGCCCGTCGGGCTTGTCGAGGTCGGAAGCGATCTTGGCCAGCAGCTTGTTGGCCGCAATGCCGATCGAGCAGGAAAGGCCGGTGGCCTCAAACACGGCGTTCTTCAAGCGTTGGGCAAGGGCGGTGGTGTCTTCCTCGTGGGCGCTGAGGTCGAGATAAATTTCGTCGATGCCGCGGTTCTCGATCTGCGGCGCAATGGCGGCGACTGCGGCCTTGAACAGCCTGGAATAATGGCGGTAGGACTCGAAATCAGCGGGCAGCAGGATGGCGTCCGGCGCCAGTTGCGCGGATTTCATCAGGCCCATGGCAGAAAACACGCCGAAGGCCCTGGCCTCATAGGTCGAGGTGGTCACCACGCCGCGTCCGTTGTATTCGCGCAAGCGGAAGAATTGGATGCTGCCGTCGGCCAACTGCCTTGGCTGGTAAGCCGAGCGGCCGCCTACCACCACGGCTTGCCCGCGCAGTTCCGGATAGCGCAGCAGTTCCACCCCGGCAAAGAACATGTCCATGTCGAGATGGGCGATACGGCGGTCGGGGAAGCGGGGGTCTTTCATCTGGGCGCTATGCTAGCAATGATTGTGCAGGTCTGCATCAAATCCTGGATTTTTGTTTAGCGTAATATTTTTTCAAAATAAGCTGGTATTCATCAGGGTTTTTAGTTAGAATTCGCACCCTCTAGAAACGTTATGTTTCATGTCCCCATCGTCTAGAGGCCTAGGACATCGCCCTTTCACGGCGGTAACCGGGGTTCGAATCCCCGTGGGGACGCCAATTCCAATAAAAGCAGACCTTGAGCGTCTGCTTTTATTTTGCCTGTTACATCGGATCAACTGATTGATTTCAATATGTTTGTTGGCGTGAAAGAATTCAGGTTGGCGGATGAAGAGCATGGGCTCTCGTTTCCCGCATTGGCGATGTATCCCACGCGGCAGGTTCCTGTCAGTCATGCGTTTGGCCCTTATGTCATGGATGTCGGCCCGGATGCTCCCGTGGCCCCCGGGCAATATCCCTTGATCCTGGTCTCGCACGGCAGCGGCGGCTCCCACCTGTTGTACCGGACCATCACCGCCCATCTTGCGCAGCACGGGTATGTCGTGGCGATGATCGAGCATCCCGGCAACAACCGGGTCGACAATCAATTCATGGGCAAGGTGGAAAACCTGCAATACCGCCCGCGCCACCTCAAGCTCGCCGCCGACGCGCTCTACCGGGATGCCTTCCTCGGCTCGCACCTGCAGGCGGGCCAGCTCGGCGTCATCGGGCATTCCATGGGCGGCTATGCCGCTTTGGCGTTGGCCGGAGGGACGCCATGGTATCCACCTGAAGCGTTCAAGCCGGATTATCACGGGCCCGAACCCGCGATTGTCGAAGTGGAGCACGACGACAGGGTCAAGGCGCTGGTGTTGTTGGCGCCTGCCACGGTATGGTTCGCGCCAGAGCATGCGCTCGAAGGCGTCAACGTGCCTATTCTCATGCTCAGCGCCGAGCATGACCCCTACACCCCAGCGTGGCACAACGACATTGTGCTGAAGGGCGTGCGCGATCCAGCCAACATCACCAGCCGTTGCGTGAAGAACGCCGGGCATTTCTCTTTTCTCAGCCCATTTCCGCCCAAGATCAAGCAGGGAGGGGCGTTGCCGACTGTCGACCCTGAAGGGTTCGACCGGGAGCGGTTCCACGAGCAGCTCAAGCAGGAAATCCTGGCTTACCTCAATCTCAGGTTCAAGATGGCATGAACGCAAAAATGGGGCATCAGCCCCATTTTGGTTTCAATGCATTTGATTTCAACGCATCGACAGCTTAAGGAACGACGATATCGTCCTTGACGCCGGTCACGCCCTTGACGCTCTTAGCCAGCTTCACGGCATGCTCAGCTTCAGCCTTGCTCTTGGCTGTGCCGCTCAACTGCACCAGGCCGTCGCTATCGGTCTCAACCTTGATGTCCGTAGCGCTGACCAGCTTGTCCTTGGCGAAAGCAGCCTTCACCTTGGTGGTGACGACAGAGTCGCTCAGCTTGGTTTCAATGCTGTCGCCTTCAGCAGCGAAGCTGGCGACTGGCATCATCAGGGCACTGATCAGGACTAGGCTTTTCAAATTCGCTTTCATTTAAGACTCCTTTTTGGATTTAGTTATAGAGAACACGTATGCATTCTAGAAAGGTAGGCTGACAGCATTAATCGGCATGTCACTGAAAGAAATGTAGGAATGGGCTGACCGCCGCCATCAGAAGATTTTTTGTGAAGAACAGACAACAGGAAACCGGCTACAAAACGAGGATTGGGGGCGAAACGGACTGAAGATGGTGGGGGCGGTCTCAGGCCTGGGGGCAAGCAGCGCTTGCTGGCATTTGCCTGGGAGGCTTCGGCGCTCAAGGCGCCTTTTATCTGTGAAGCAACCCAGATTAGTTCGATAGGGGAGGGACGGACAGTCGCTAATCCTGACAAATGCCAGCGGCTTGCAAAACTTGATTGGGCTTAACCAAAAATGAAGCCCAGCGCAATCGGGCCAAACATGACGGTTACCAGCACCAGATTCAATAAGGCATGCATGATGGTTTCCTTTATGTAACTGAAATTGTGGAGCCACTATAACGTGTGCTCGACGCCAGCGTTATCTGAAAAACTCTGATATGCGTGTAGGACAAACGGAAATGGTTGAGCTAGAGCTGCTGGGGCTGGTTCTACGCCAGCTTCAGGCTCGTAAGGGTACGGCGCCGCACCGTGCGCAGCAATTCGGCGTCTTCTATGAGGGATTGCCCGTAGGACGGCAGCATCTCGCGCATGCGCTCTTGCCAGGAGGCGCTTTGCAATTGCTGGCCGAAGCAGCGCTGCAATACTTCCAGCATGGCCGGCACCGAGGTGGAGGCCCCGGGGGAAGCGCCCAGCAATGCCGCCATGCTGCCATCCCCGGCAGACACGATCTCGGTGCCGAACTCTAGCCTGCCGCCTTTCTGGTCGCATTCCTTGATGATCTGCACGCGCTGGCCCGCGGAGACAAGTGACCATTCACTTTCTTTTGCCTGGGGATAGAAATTCCTCAATGCCGCCACGCGCTGTTTATGGGTCTGGAACACTTCCCCGACCAGGTAGCGCGTCAGGTCCATATTGTGGCGTCCAGCCCCCAGCATGGATTTGAGGTTGCCTCGTTTGACCGAGCTGACCAGGTCAAGCAACGATCCTTGCTTGAGGAAGCGGGTGGTGAAGCCGGCAAACGGCCCGAACAGCAAGGCCGGCTTGCCGTTGATGATGCGGGTATCCAGGTGGGGCACCGACATTGGCGGCGCGCCGATGGGCGCCTTGCCATAGACCTTGGCGTGATGCCGGTTGATGACGTCCTGGTTGTGGCACACCAGCCATTGCCCGCTGACCGGGAAGCCGCCGTAGCCCTTGGCTTCCTTAACGGCGGATTTTTGCAGCAGGGGCAGGGTGGCGCCGCCGGCGCCCAGGAAGACGAATCCGGCACGGATGCCCAAAGGCTTGCCTTTGGACAAGTCGGCCGCCTTCACCTGCCAACGGCCCTGCTGTTGCTTGAGGCCGGTGACGGCATGGCGGGTGAGCAGCTTGAACCCAGGCGCTGACTGTAAATGCTGCACCAGTTGCCGGGTGAGGGAGCCGAAATCGACGTCGCTGCCATAGGCGACGCGGGTCGCCGCCACCGGAATATCCGCTTTTCGGGCCGCCATCACCAGCGGCATCCATTGCTGCAGCACGGCAGAGTCTTCGCTGTACTCCATATCGGCAAACAGGTGATGCGCGCTCAGCGCCCGGTGGCGCTTCTGCAGAAAGGCCACGTCCTTCTCGCCCCAGACGAAGCTGGCATGCGGCGTGGGATTGATGAAGCTGGCAGGCTCCCGCAGTATCCCTTGCTCCACCAGCCAGGCCCAGAATTGCAGGGACTCTTCAAAAGCCGCGTTGATTTTGAGCGCACGCGCGATGGAGACGCTGCCGTCCGCGTTCTGCGGCGTGTAGTTGAGTTCGCAATACCCGGCATGGCCGGTCCCAGCATTGTTCCAGCCGTCGCTGCTTTCGGTCGCCACTTCCGCCTGCTGTTCCACCAGCGTGATGCGCAGGTCCGGGTTGAGCTTGTGCAGCAGGGTGCCCAGGGTGGCGCTCATGATGCCGCCGCCAACCAGCAGGATATCGGTGTCTAGGGAAGTGGTCATGTCAGGCTAGGAATGTTTCGCTACTGTCGTCTTGGGTCGCCATGATATGCATAAGCCGCGCTTCTGTAAAACCCTGTTTCCATGTCAATAAACGTTTTCCAGCCAATGCATCAGTACCTGCACAACATAATCCTGCTCGTCGGCGCTCAACGCGCGCCCTGCGGGGATCAAGTGCCATTTCTGCAGGCAGCCCCGGCAACAGCATGCGGTGGCGTGTTGCGCCACGAATACCGGATGGCCGCGGTAAGGGGTTTGCTTGCCGTCGTTGGCAATCACGGCAGGGGCCAGCCGCTTGGCGATGAAGTCGCGCGCATGGTCATGGATCGCCGGCAGCCCTTTGGCGTGCAGATAGTTGCGGTCGTGCGCATTGAGCCTGAACGAACTGCGGAAGCGCGAGCGTCCCAGTGCGGCAAACAGTTCGTCCAGTTCACGCATGGGGTCAGCGCGGCTCGAAACGCAGGGATGCGGAATTGATACAGTAGCGCAGGCCGGTGGGCGGCGGGCCATCGGGGAACACATGCCCGAGGTGGGCGTCGCAGACATTGCAGATCACCTCGGTGCGCACCATGCCGTAAGACGTATCCGACTCCTCACGAATATTGTCCGGGTCGAGCGCCTCGAAATAGCTGGGCCAGCCGCAGCCGGCGTCAAACTTGGTATCCGAGGCGAACAGCGGCGTACCGCAGCATACGCAATAATAAATGCCATGCTCGAAATGAAAGGCATATTCCCCCGTGCCGGCGCGCTCGGTGGCGGCATGGCGCGTGACTTCATATTGCATCGGGGTGAGTTGCTCGCGCCATTCGGCGTCTGTCTTCAAGACCTTGGCCATTACTTCCTCCTCATGTTTGATGAGTTATATCGTGGTTCAAAACCAGTACAATGCTGGATTTAGTCAGTAAGGAAACTGCAGTGACGCAACACGGCAAAGCCATCAGCATCCAGGGAGTGAACGCCATCCTGCTCGATATCGATTACGGCGAATCGCGGGAAAATGACGCTGCAACCCCCTATTTTAATATCAGATTCGATATTGAGTTGCGCCAGCGGCAATATTCACTGGCCTATAGCAAGCCCGTGGGCAGCGACGACCATTTCGGCGTCTCGGGCGACGATTACGAGCCTTTGTTGCAGGCGCTGGAACCCGATCCGGCTTTGACCGCGCAACGACAATATAGTGTCATGACGGAACAGGCTTTGCACGAAGCGCTGTTGCCGATTGCAGAGTCGGTTTACGAGGATTTTGAGTACCATTCCCCGGACCAGGATGAAGAGTGAACCCCTGGGTAAGGTCGCGATCGAGGCGTGCGATTTCGCCGGCCACGATATGCGATCGCTATTGCAAGCGCTGGAACATGAGCTTTTCCAGATATACCCTGGCATGCCCAACCCTGCAGTGCTGCAGCCATCCCTGGCGCTGATTGCGCGCGGCGAAGCCCAGCCCTTGGGTTGTGTCGCCTTGGTGCCATCGGCGGCAGATGAGGCAGAAATCAAGCGCCTGTTCGTTACGCCATCCGCACGCGGCCATGGCCTGGCGAAGCGTTTGCTGGCGGACCTCGAGCGCCGGGCATGGCAGCAGGGAGTCAAGCGCCTGCTGGTCGAGACAGGGAATCTGCAGGCACCTGCCATCTCGCTTTACCAAGGCCTGGGCTACCGGCCCATTGCGCCTTTCGGGCCTTATATCGGCAACCCGGTCAGTTGTTGCTTCGAGAAGGCGCTACCCCGTTGACCAATAAAAAACGCCAGCATCGGCTGGCGTTTTATTGGTCCATCGAACAATGCAACCGCTTAGTTCAATGCGTCCTTCAGTGCCTTGCCAGCCTTGAAGCTAGGGGCCTTGCGGGCAGCAATCTTGATTTCCTTACCGGTTTGAGGATTGCGGCCAGTGCGGGCAGCACGCTCGGAAACGCCAAAAGTACCGAAGCCGATCAGTGTTACTGTATCGCCACCCTTCAGGGCTGCAGTTACGGATGCAGTGAATGCATCAACAGCTTTACCAGCAGCAGCCTTGGAGATTCCCGCTTCCTTGGCGATTTCTTCGATCAGTTCTGTCTTGTTCATATGTGTCCAGTCCTTGTGTTATTGGGTTATCAAGCTAGTTTTGGTAAGGCTGATACTTCGCCTCGTTACCAGGTTAAGTAGTAACAGGGGAGAAAATATCACAACCTGTGCTCAATGAAACCCCTTTTGGCGCGGAATCCAGCAAATTTTTCTATTTAAAGCCCGGTGTGACGCCGTTTGGAGACATTTTTGGACGATTTTCGGGCTTTACAGAGTATTGGTTCCCACCAAGCCGAGGATGCCGATAATGATCAAGTAGAGCGCCACGATGTAGTTGAGCAGGCGCGGAATGACGAGAATCAGGATGCCGGCAATCAGGGAAACAAGCGGGGCCAGGCTGAGATGGAAATCCATGATGATCCTTTACCAATTGACCAGACACGGCACAAGAAAAAGGGAGCCAAGACTCCCAGTGAAAATTACGCCTTGCTCAGGTAGGATTTGGCAATGCGCTTGACGACATAAGTCAGTACTGCGGCTTTGATCAGGAATTTCATGACGTTGCTCCTTCAATATTGAGCCTCCAGCATAGAGCTCAACAATAATGCACGGCATCGGGTCGAGGCTGATCTTTATGTAGGACAATGCCAGACAAACCCGGATATTGGAGATTGATGCGAGGGATGTCCGGCTGATATGATGAGAATAATTCTCAATTTTCATCATCATGACCATTTCCGACCCCTCCCAGGCAGGCTTGTACCGCTCTATACCCACCACCACGGCTGGCTGTTCCAGTTTCTCCGCCGCAAGCTGGGGGATGCCGAGCAGGCGGCAGACCTGGCGCAGGACACCTTCATCCGCTTGCTCAATGCCGATCAGCGGGCCGAGATACGCGAGCCAAGGGCCTACCTGAGCACCATTGCGCGCGGGCTGGTGGCGGATATGTTCCGCCGCCGTGCGCTGGAGCAGGCTTATCTCGACGCCCTCGAAGCACGGCCGGAACCGTTGGCGGTTTTTCCCGAACAGCGCCTGCTGGTGCTGGAAACCCTGGTTGCAGTCGACCGCATGCTGGATGGCCTGGGGCCGCGCACCCGCGCCATCTTCCTCATGGCGCAGCTGGAAGGCGCAAGCTATGTCGCCATTGCCGAACGTCAGCAAGTCTCCGTTACCACCATCAAGAAACATATGGTGCGCGCCATGACGCACTGCCTGGCGTTGCTGGACGATTGAGCATGAGCGTTGCCGCTAAGCCGGGCCATGCCGTCTTGCAAGCTGCTGCCGAGTGGTATGTTCAGCTGCAGGCGGAACAACCCACCGCCCAGCAATTGCAGCGTTTCGAGGCTTGGCTGCATGCCGATGCCAGCCATCGCAGAGCATGGGCCAGGGTACAGAAGCTGGAACAGCAGTTTGGCCTGTTGCCTGTCGATGTCGCATTGCCTGCGCTGCGCGGTGCCCGTGCCAAGCGCCGTGCCGTGCTCAAGGTCATGGCCCTGCTTGCGCTGACCAGCCCAGCCGGATGGCTAGCCAATGAGCAATTGCCCTGGCGCGCCATGGTGGCGGAATACACTACCGCCACCGGCGAACGCAGACAGGTGGCCCTGGCGGACGGCGGCAACGTGCTCCTCAACACGGCGACAGCGCTGGATGTGGAATACGACGAGCAGCAACGCCTGCTGCGCCTGCACAATGGCGAAATCCTCGTTGAAACCGCACCTGACTCCCTCCAGCGGCCTTTCCTGGTGCAAACCCGGCATGGCCTGGTGCAGGCGCTGGGGACCAAGTTCAGCGTGCGGGTCGCAAGTGATGCGACCCAGGTATCCGTGCTGCAACATGCAGTCGAGATTAGCCCAGCTCAAGGGCGGTCTGTGCTCCGGCTGCAAGCAGGCGAGCAAACCAGTTTCAATGCCGAGCAAACAGGCAGCGTCCAACCGCTCTTGCCATATCACGACGCCTGGACGCACGGCATGCTCATGGCCGTCAACCATCCATTGGGAGAATTCATCGCCGAACTGGCAAGATACCGCCCTGGCATCCTGCGCTGCGACCCTGCCATTGCTCATTTGCGCGTTTCCGGCGCTTTCCGCTTGGCGGATACTGATGAAGCCCTTAAAAACCTTGTGGCGGCATTGCCAATACAATTGGTTTACCGCACCCGGTACTGGGTCACGCTGTCGCCCTTATCCTGAACGCAGTAAGAAATTTCAAAAAAAGGGGTTGCTGTTTCTGATTCTCATTCGGCTTAACAGATGAAGCGCTGTTTTCAGCGCTAATCCAACCATCAAGAACGAAAGGGAATCACCATGCAGCAGCGTAACAAGCGCTCGCCTCATTCGCAACAAGGGGAGTCATTCAGGGTTAAGCCAGCGGCGCAGGCCATTGCCCGGGCCGTATTCGGCATTTCAATCCTGGCGGCATCGGCGCATGTCGCCATGCCAAGCCGGGCGCTCGCAGCGGAAGCCGCGCTTGCTCGCCAATACCAGATTCCGGCAGGCCCGCTCGGCACTGCGCTCAGCGAATTCGCCGCCGCCGCAGGCGTCACGCTCTCGTTCGATCCAGCCCAGGTGGCAGGGCTGCAATCGCCCGGTTTGCAAGGCAATGCCACTATCAAGCAAGGGTTTGACCAAATTACAGTGGGGAGTGGTTATGAAGTCGTGGCGCAAAGCGAGACCAGCTACCTGTTGCGCCAGATTCCGGTGCAGAAATTCGCGCCTTGGGATGCTGCCGTTTCGGTGCTGCCTGAATTGGCGGTGAGTGTCTCTGGCAAAGCGCCAGGCTCGATGACTGAGGGTACAGGCTCTTACACCACTTATTCCACCAGCAGTTCGACACGACTTAATTTGACGCCGCAGGAAACGCCGCAATCCGTCACCGTGATGACGCGCCAGCGCATGGACGACCAGAGGCTTGATACCCTGATTGATGTGCTCGATGCGACACCGGGCATTATTGTTCAACAAGGCTCAATTGGCCAGGATGGCCCCAATATCTATGCACGCGGTTCACGCTTGAGCAACTTCCAGATCGACGGCGTACCGACCGCCTCCGGCATGAGTCCGTTTCTTGCTAATACGGCCGCTTACGACCGCGTGGAAGTGGTACGCGGCGCCACTGGTATCATGAATGGCCTTGGCACCCCTGCGGCCACGGTCAACCTGATCCGCAAGCGCCCGACTGCCGATACGCAGCGCACGCTGACCGCACAGGCCGGCAGTTGGGATCGGTATGGCGCCGGGATTGACGTATCCGGCGCAATAAATGAAAGCGGCACGGCGCGCGTGCGTCTGGTGGGCGATTACAGGGAACAGGGCGCATGGGTGGATCGTTTCCGCCAGAAAAGCCTTGCGCTCTATGGCATCGGCGAATTCGACCTGAGCGATAACACGTTGCTTACCATCGGCCTGAATCATTTGCGGCAAGATACGGATTCTGCCATCTACGCGCGACCGCTTTTCTTTAGTAACGGTCAGCGCATCTCGTGGTCGCGTTCCGATAACTCCACCCAGAAATGGCGCTATTACGAGCATGACATGGATGGCATTTTCGCCTCGCTGGAACACCGCTTTAGCTCTGGATGGGTCGGCAAGGTGGAATATAGCCATACGCGCTATGAATATGATGGTTTGCTCGCCACCATGCTTGGTGCGGTTGACCAAGCCACCGGCGCAGGCGTGACGGTGCGCCCAAACCGTTGGAAAAGTGAACTTAGGCAGGATAATGTCGATGCGTATGTTTCCGGCATGTTTCCACTATTCGACCGCGATCACGAGTTGATTGCCGGGTTTACGCTGTTGAGGCTCAAGTCGGATGGTCTGGCCTACACTCTGGATGCTGGCTATCCTACTTCGACTACTATTCATGAGTGGGAGAATGCACCGGCTCCGAGGTTTGACACGACAGGCGGCAACAAAGGTGACGAGCGTAACAACAGCGCATTCGTCAATGCCCGTTTCACGCTTACGGACGACACCAGCCTGCTGCTCGGCGGACGTACGACACGTTGGTCGCGGGATATTGACGAAACCAGCGTTCTATGGGGTGATTACTCCACCCGTGATCGCCGTAACACCTTTGTCCCGTATGCAGGCATCGTGCATGCGCTGAACAGCACCTGGTCTGTCTATGCCAGCTATACCAAGATCTTTCGTCCGCAGGATTCCTGGCTCAACGAGTTCATTCCCTCGTCGTTGAAACCGGAGGAAGGAGTCGGCTACGAGGCAGGCGTCAAGGCCGGGTTCCATGGCGGCCGTCTGACGGCCAGCCTGTCGGTGTTTCGCAACGATGTGGACAACTTGGCTGTCTGGAACAACGACGCGTTCACATACGACCTGCTGGGCAACACTCGTACCCGTGGCGTTGAGATGGAGTTAAGCGGCGCGCTGGCAACCAACTGGCAGCTCTCGGCTGGTTATGCTTATGCAACTACCGAAGATGGTGATGGCGAGCGTGTGCTCACCTATGTTCCCCGCCAGACAATGAAGCTGTTCACCAGCTATCGTCTGCCCGGTGCATGGGAGAAACTCACATTGGGCGGTGGCGTCCATTGGCAGAATGCCATTACCAGCGGGAGCGACTTCAATTATGCGCAGGATAGCGTCGCCCTAGTCAATCTGATGGCGCGCTACCAGATTGACCGGAATCTATCTTTTTCCCTCAACCTGAACAATGCGCTGGATAAAGAATACTATTCAACAATAGCCAGTAACTCCGGTGCTTTCGGCGCGCCGCGCAATTTCATGGCTTCGCTGAAATACACTTTCTAACGACTCTTCCAATATCGCCAACAGATGCCGGGGGCTATCCGGCATCTCATTGGTATTGTGCGAAGTATCATTCTTTCTGAACCTATCTGTTGCCCTGTGTACTAACAGGCTGTTCCCAACCTCATCCATTGGTCGCCGATCCTTGCTGCGCAAGGCTGTTGGCGCTTTTGCATTGGTGGGGAGGAATATGTCGAAGTGGCCGGCCAAGTCCCGGCCGCACGTGTTTTACAAGCAGGAAGGAAAGTAATGAGAGAAGATTGGAGCAATTTGGTGGCTTGGCTACAAGGTCATCAGGAAATATTCAGTGTGGTATGCGTTGCATTGCTGTTGACGGGCGCATGGGTTGCCAACTGGATTGTCAAGCATATCCTGGTGCGGGGATTGCATAAGATATTGCGCTCTGCCTCCGTGGGGCAGGCGATTGCCAGAAGTCGCGTGGTGGCGCGACTGTCGAATATTGTGCCGGCATTGATCATTTCGGTGGGCATTGCCTGGATTCCTGGTTTGCCCGAGGCGCTGGTGACGGTGGTACGTAACGTCGCGCATGGTTTTATCGTGCTGACTATCGGTCTGGCGATTGCCGGGGCGCTGGATGTGGTCAACGATGTCTGGCAACAGCGCCCTGATGCACACCGCAAGCCGATCAAGGGCTATGTGCAGGTGGTGAAGCTGGTCATTTATATTCTGGCGGCGATTCTGGTGGTAGCGACCTTGATGGATCGTTCTCCCGTGATTCTGTTGTCTGGTATTGGTGCCATGGCGGCGGTGCTGATGTTGATTTTTCAGGATACTTTGCTGTCGCTGGTGGCGAGTGTGCAGATCAGTTCCAACGACATCATCCGTGTCGGCGACTGGGTGGAGATGCCGCAACTCAATGCCGATGGTGATGTGATCGACATTGCCCTGCACACCGTCAAGGTGCAGAACTGGGACAAGACGATCACGACGATCCCGACCAAGCGTTTCATCACGGATTCGTTCAAGAACTGGCGCGGCATGTTCGAGTCTGGTGGACGCCGCATCAAGCGCAGTATTTTCATCGACCAGAACAGCATTCATTTCCTGACGAACGAAGAGCTGGCGCATTTGCAGCAATTCAGCTTGCTGGACGATTACCTGAAGAAGAAGCAGGATGAGCTGGATGAGTGGAACAAGGCATTGGGTGAGAAGGGAAAGCAACCGATCAATACCCGCCGCGTGACCAACATCGGGACTTTCCGTGCATATGTGGAGCAATATCTCAAGCATAATCCCAGGGTGCACCAAGGCATGACGATGGTGGTACGCCAGCAGAACCTTTCTGCGGAGGGCATTCCTCTGGAAATCTGGTGCTTTACCAATACGACCGCCTGGGTGCAGTACGAAGCGATCCAGTCGGATATTTTCGACCATTTATTGGCAATCCTGCCCGAGTTCGGCTTGCGTGTATTCCAGAACCCGAGCGGGGCGGATTTCCAGGCGCTGCGCCAGACGAGTGTGCAGTAAATCGTGTCATCGATGATGTAAGTAATGAGCGCCTGATGTTTCAGGCGCTTTTTTCTTCCAGCCTTCCGCGGTAGACGGCGGCAATCAAATCGGTCTGGGTCACGATGCCGGCCAGCCGGCGTTCGTGATCCAGGACTGGTACATGGTGAATGCCAGACTCTGATAGCAGCGGTACAAGCTGCACGATGTGCGTTTCCATATCGGCCGTCAGCACCTTGCTGGTCATGATCTGGCCAACCACTTCGGGCTGGTCGGTTTCCACCAGGAAAGTGCGGCGCACGAATTTCCTGAGCTTCTCCTCGAAGTCGGGATAGGCGTCGAGGTTGGCATGCTTGAGGAAGTCGAAGCGCGTGACGATGCCGATCACGCGGCGGGCGCGATCCACCACGGGCAGGGCCTTGATGTGGTGGTCGAGCAATAGCGGCCAGGCTTCTTCCAGCAAGGTGCCGTATTCCACGCTGATCACATCGCGCGACATGATGTCGCCGCAGGTGATTTCCCCGAAGCGGCGTTTATACGCCTGCATCTCGGTCTGCAGGAACAGGTTTTCCAAGTCGTCCCTGGCGATATCCAGCACCTGGTTGTATTCCTCGAGTACGGCATCGAGGTCGGCGCTCGAGAACCCTACCCTGTGTGCCGGGCTCAAGTCCTGGGTTTTATGGAGGTTGGGCTCGGTTCTGGCCTGGTGCGGATAGCGCCGCTTCGTGGCATTGTTGTAGGCCAGCGCCACCAACAGCAGCAGGCCTGAATTGATGGCGACGAGCAGCAGGAAATAAGTGCTGTGCTCCAACGCCAGCGGGCCCGACAACACGGCGGTCAATGCCACGGCGCCGCCCGGCGGGTGCAGGCATCTCAATGCGAACATCAGGCCGATGGCAAGCGCCACGGCGACGGCGGCCGCGACGGGAATGCTGGCAATCCAGTGCAGGCTGGCGATGCCCACCAGTGCGGAAGCCAGGTTGCCACCCATGATGGACCATGGCTGGGCCAGCGGGCTGGCTGGCACCGCATACAGCAACACCGCTGACGCGCCCAACGGTGCAATCAGGAACGGCAGGCTTTCTGCCCCTAGCAGCCAGGCGCTCAGGAAACCGCTCACCAGGATGCCGAGCAGGGCACCCAGGCAGGCACGCAATTTTTCTTGGTGGTTTACCGGGCTTTGTTGCGGTTTCAAGCCCTTGAGCCAGTTTAATACGGCGGACACAAGCAGGTTCTTAAGGTAAAACCACGCAATCTATCATCAATGGAATGGTTTAGGGATGCTCGAGATGATGGTTTTTTTTGATAAGATATATCATCTGCTTATTAATTAATTACATTCGATTGATATTAATTATTATTTCCACATGACGTTAAGTGAACTCAAGTTTATTGTTGCCGTGGCGAAAGAACGCAATTTCAGGCGCGCCGCGGAGAAATGCTTTGTGAGCCAGCCGGCCCTGAGCCTGGCTGTGAAGAAGCTGGAGGAGGAGCTGGGCGTCACCATTTTCGAGCGCAGCCACAAGGACGTGGCCACGACGCCGATCGGCGAGCAGATCATTGCCCAGGCCAACCGCACGCTGGAAGAATCCAATCGCATCAAGGAAATTGCGCGCCTGGGCAATAACCAGCTGGCCGGGCCGTTCAAGCTGGGCGTGATCTATTCCACCGGCCCTTACCTGCTGCCCGAGATCATTCCCGCCTTGCGCCATCTCGCGCCGGAAATGCCGCTGGAAGTGGAGGAAAACCTGACCGCCAACCTGGAGGCCCAATTACGCAATCGCGTGATTGACGCCGCCATCATTGCCTTGCCGTTCGATGTGCCCGGCATACGCTGCGAGCCTTTGTACGACGAGAGTTTCGTTGTGGCAGTGCCGGACATCCATCCCTGGGCTGGCCGCAAGGAAATCCACGCGGAGGAACTGGCGGACGAGAAGGTGCTGTTGCTTAACAGCGGCCATTGTTTCAGCAACCAAGTGGTGCTGGCGTGCCCGGAACTGTCGCGCCATGGCGAGGTGCTGCAGGGCAACTCCCTGGAGACCATACGCAATATGGTCGCTTCCAACCTGGGGATTACCGTGTTGCCGTGCAGCGCGGCGGTGGAGCGCTACCAGAACCCGCTGATCAGGACGATCCCGTTTGCAGACCCGGTCCCGACCCGCCGCATGGCACTGGCCTGGCGCAAGGGCTACACCAGGGAGAAAGCCATTGATTGCCTGTTGCAGGCGGTCAGGGCCCTCAAATCGCCTTGTTTGCAATCCATAGCGGAATAATCCGTTTTTAATTCAGCGCAAGCCTGGGTGCGATAACGCGGACAGTGCAAGAGAAACAATGCGTGGGGTGGAATTGGAAACGGAAAAAGCAAAGGGGCCTGGCGGCCCCTTTTGTACGGAGATGAGCAACAGCTTAACGGTTGCAAACGTACATGGTTACTTCAAAACCAAAACGCATTTCGGTGACTTCTGGCTTGGTCCACATGATGTATCTCCTTTAAGTTTGGGGGTAGAGGCCGCACGGTCATCAACCTTACCGCGCAATCCATGGTTCCTATCATATAGCGCGCGCCTTTTAATGCCATGCGCAGCATCATGATCTGCGCCTCATGATTTTCATTAGTATGGGGACGCTGAAAGCGACCTTGAAAGGGCAAACCGGGTTAGTAAGTGACGAACACCCGGTAGCCGGATACCGCTTCGCCGCTGGTGGAGAATGCCAGGTTGACCTGGATTTCCCCATTGGCGGCCAAGCCCGCCTGGATATCCATGCCTGATGGCAGGTATTCCTCCGGCTTGAAAATACGGCGCAGCTTGGGCTGGTCGTCATCATCGGTCAGCGTCAGCTCCAGCATGGGATAAGCCTGCGTATAACTTGCGTTGTTGATCAGCTTGGTGGAAAGCTGGATGACCTCGGGATGCTCGAAATCCTCCTGCAGGTCGGAATCGTCCAGCGCCAGCAATTCCGCGTTGCGCGGCAACGGCACCATGCAGCCCAGCCATAGGCAGGCGGATTCCAGGGCCGGCCGGCTGGCGGGCCAGTATCCCGACAGCTGGGTGCGGAAAAAATAGATCGATTGAGCGAGCAGCGCCAACAGGAGCAATAGGCTGAGCGGCACTGTCAGCCAGAGGGGAAAGCGCCGTTGACGCACGGGTTTGTCCGGGGCGAGGAAGCTGGCGGCAACGGGTTGCTCATCCGCTTCGGGAATTTCTGCTGCCTGTGCGTCTGCATACTGTTCGCTGAATACACCTGCACTGAGGGGTTCCGTTTCAGTATCTACCGATTCCCCGCGGTCGATCTCAACAGTATCCGCCGATTCCGGCTCAGGGGCGCTGATTAATTCCTCGGTAGGGAGAATGTCTTCCGGCCTTGGCGATTCCGCTGTTCCGCTGTCCGCTTCGCGGGAGGTGAAGTTCGTTTCGTGAGGCAGGGCATGGCTTGCCTCTTCCGCCTCAGCGGTAATCTGATCGGGGACGGGCTCCTCGCTTGCAGGAGCGGGTGGCAATGGTGCCAGGGTTTGCGGCTCCAGGATTTCATAGAGCCGCGAGTCGGCATTGAAGAGATGCCGGCATTGACCGCAGCGCAAGTCGCCGCCATGGGCCGCCAGTTGTTCCGGCTTGACGTGGAATCGAGTATCGCACGCTGGGCAGGAGGTCACTAGCCGCATATCAGGTGGTCACCTTCTGCTTCCTGTGAGCAACACCCAGCTATCCATGAAAACAGGCGGGTTCATGTCGAACCACTCCTGGTAGATGGCGCCGACTTGGTCGGCTTGTTCACGCAGGATGCCGGATAGCGCAATTTTGCCACCAGGTTTTGCTGCGCGTGCAAGGGCAGGCGCAAGCACCGAAAGGGCGCTGGAAAGGATGTTCGCCACGACGATGTCGAATTGCTCGCCGGGCAGGTCGCTGGCCAGGTAGAAGCTGGCATCGGTCTCATTCTGCCCTGCGTTGTAAACGCTGGACTGGATGGCCTGGGCGTCGATATCCACGCCAACCACATTGCCGGCTCCCAGCTTGCGCGCCGCGATGGCGAGAATGCCGGAACCGCAGCCGTAATCCAGCACGCTGGCCTGCGGCGTTACCGTGTCGGCAAGCCAGCTCAGGCACAAATGGGTGGTCGGGTGGCTGCCGGTGCCGAACGCCAAACCGGGGTCCAGCACGATGTTGAGGCCGTCCGGGTTGGGCGCATCATGCCATGAAGGCACGATCCACAAGTCATCGCGGATACGGATGGGCTCGAACTGCGATTGTGTCGCGCGCACCCAGTCCTGCTCGGCGATGGTCTCCGTGCTATAGCGGAAATCCGCGATGCCTGTCGCCGCACTGAGTTCCTTTAACAAGGCATCCAGGTCTGCGTCCTCATCCAGCAATGCGCTGACGACATTTTGCTGCCAGATGCCGGGAGGCGGGTCGCCAGGCTCGCCGAAGATGGGTTGCTCGTCCGGTGTTTCGGCATTGGCGTCCTCAATACTCGCAGAGAGGGCGCCAAGCTCCATCAGGGTGTCGCTCAGGAGTTCGGCGTTGTCGTCCTGGGCCTCGATTTTGAGTGAGATCCAAGCCATTACTTGCTTGCAATACCCAGTTTGTGTTCCAGGTAGTGGATGCTGGTGCCGCCCTGGTGGAATGCCGCGTCTGCGAGCAATTCCTTGTGCAGGGCCACATTGGTCTTGATGCCTTCGATCACCATTTCCGACAGGGCGATCTGCATGCGGGCAATCGCTTGCTCGCGCGTATCGCCGTAGGCGATCAGTTTGCCGATCATGGAGTCGTAGTTCGGCGGCACCATGTAGCCTTGATAGGCATGGGTGTCGACGCGGATGCCCGGGCCGCCAGGCATGTGGAAGGTCGTGATGCGGCCTGGAGACGGCACGAAGTTGAAAGGGTCTTCCGCATTGATGCGGCACTCGATCGAATGGCCAGCCAGCTTGATGTCTTTTTGCTTGAAGCCAAGCTTTTCATTGGCTGCGATCAGGATCTGTTGCTTGACGATGTCGATGCCGGTGACCATTTCGGTGACGGGATGCTCCACCTGCACGCGCGTGTTCATCTCGATAAAGTAGAACTCGCCGTTTTCATACAGGAACTCGAACGTGCCTGCGCCGCGATAGTTGATGCGCTTGCAGGCCTCGGCACAGGCGGTGCCGATCTTGTCACGCAATTGCGGCGTAATGCCGAAGGCAGGGGCTTCTTCCAGCACCTTCTGATGGCGGCGCTGCATGGAGCAATCGCGTTCGCCCAGGTAAACGGCATTGCCGTGCTGGTCGGCCAATACCTGGATCTCGATATGGCGCGGCTGCTCGAGGAATTTCTCCATGTAGACCATGGGGTTGCCGAAGGCGGCCTGCGCTTCCGCCTTGGTCATGCTGACCGCATTGAGCAGCGCTGCCTCGGTGTGCACGACGCGCATGCCGCGACCGCCGCCGCCGCCGGCAGCCTTGATGATGACGGGGTAGCCGATATCCCTGGCAATGCGCAAGGTTTCATCGCTGTCGTCGCTCAACGCGCCGTCGGAACCAGGTACGCAAGGCACGCCGGCGGCCTTCATGGTGTCCTTGGCGCTGACCTTGTCGCCCATGAGGCGGATGGTTTCGGCGCGTGGGCCGATGAAGGTGAAGCCGCTTTGCTCGACGCGCTCTGCGAAGTCGGCATTCTCTGACAGAAAGCCATAGCCGGGATGGATGGCTTCCGCATCGGTGACTTCGGCCGCGCTGATGACGGCGGGGATGTTCAGGTAGCTTTGGCCGGAAGGGGCCGGGCCGATACATACGGATTCATCGGCAAGCTTGACGTACTTGGCTTCGCGGTCGGCCTCGGAATGGACGGCGACCGTCTTGATGCCCAGCTCGCGGCATGCCCGCTGGATGCGCAAGGCAATCTCGCCGCGGTTGGCAATAAGGACTTTATCAAACATGGGTTGATTCCTAGCCAATGATGAACAGCGGTTCGCCGTATTCCACGGGTTGGCCGTTCTCGACCAGGATCGCCTTGATCACGCCGGTCTTGTCGGCCTCGATCTCGTTCAGGAGCTTCATTGCCTCGATGATGCAGAGCGTATCGCCTGCGCTGACATTGCTGCCGACATCGACAAACGACTTGGCGTCAGGGGAAGGCGCGCGGTAGAAAGTGCCCACCATGGGAGACTTGACGACATGGCCCTCGATGGCCGGCGCAGTGCTGGCCTCCGCGACGGGCGCTGCTGGTGCTGCCTGCGGTGCGGCAGGGGCTGCGATATAAGGCTGGGCAAATTGGACCGGCGCCTGGCTGCTGGGCAGGTGGCGCGAAATGCGTACCTTTTCCTCGCCTTCGGTGAGTTCCAGCTCGGAGATGCCGGACTCTTCGACCAGGTCGATCAGTTTCTTCAGTTTGCGTAAATCCATGGTTAACCTCTAGATGTATATGGGGTGCCGATCAGGCACGAGTAATGTGGTTGATGGCGTAGTCCAGCGCCAGTGAATATCCATGCGCGCCCAGGCCGCTGATCACGCCGACCGCCAGGTCGGAGAAATACGAGTGGTGCCGGAAGGATTCGCGCGCGTAGATATTGGAAAGATGGACTTCAATAAACGGGATTTTCACCGCGGACAATGCATCGCGCAAAGCCACGGAAGTGTGGGTGAAAGCTGCGGGGTTGATGATGATGAAATCCGCCGGCGCATGCGCCAGTGCATGGATTTTTTCTATCAATGCCGCTTCATGGTTGCTCTGGAAGGTGTCAATGGCAATGCCCGCATTGTTTGCATGCTGCTCGAGCTGGCGATTGATGCTTTCCAATGTGTCCGAGCCGTAATGGTTGGGTTCACGCAATCCCAGCAGGTTCAGATTGGGTCCGTGCAATACCAGTACGGTTTTGGAGGATGGTTGGGCCATGAATGGGGGCGGTTTGACCGCCAATGCAACTTTGATGGCTGCAAGTTTGCCGTAATTTGGGGTATTTTGTCTAGAGAATTGACGAAATTTAGCGAAATTGCTCGATATTGCTCAGTTAGGGAGAAAGGCTCAAGAATTGAACGCTGGCTGCAATGTCTCCAGCAAAAGCGCCTTGGTCACCCGGCCGAAATAACTTTTGAGGATTTTACCATCGGAACCGATGATCACGGTATGTGGAACCACACTATTCAGGTTGCCGAGGGATGCGCTGAGCTTCATGCCTTCTTCCTCGGCTGACAATAAAGGATAGGGCATGGGCTTGCCTTGGGCGAAAGCCTGCATTTTCTCTACATTATCCAGGGAGATGCCGAGCACGACCAGTTTGCCAGCGTATTCCCGTGCCAGTTCCGCGAGCTCCGGCATTTCCTCGCGGCAGGGCGCGCACCAGGTCGCCCAGAAATTCACCACCAGCAATTGCCCTTGCCATTGCGACAGTGGCTGTTCGGTATCCTGAAGGTCGGATGCCTGGGCCGCAAAGAATGGCGCGGTGGAGGCAAACGTCTCGACAGGATGCGCGGTGCGGGGCTTGTCGGCGTATTGCTGGATCAGCAGGATGGCGGCTGCCAGCGCCAACGCCAGCACGAAAAAACCGCGCTTGCTCAAGCCTTTGTTACTGGATGGTGTCATGGACTGATTTTACCGCATTCAACGTGTTGAGGAATGTATTGCTGTTTTGATAGCCGATAACCCTATGATGCGGTATTTCCTGCCCTGCGCTATCAAAGAAGATGATGCCGGGCGGGCCGAACAGGCCGAAATGCTTGAGCAGCGCCTGGTCGTCAGCGTCATTGGCAGTGACATCGGCTTGTAGCAGGATGAATTCCTGCAAGTTGGCGCGCACTTCGGCATTGCTGAAGGTGAACTGTTCCATCTCCTTGCAGGCCGCGCACCAGTCGGCATAAAAATCCAGCATCGCCGGCTTGCCAGGGTTTTGTCGCAGCACCTGTTCCAGGTCGGCGACGCGCTTGATGCGCTGGAACGGCAAGCTGGAGTTTGCTTGGCCCAGGGTCAGGCCTTCCAGCGGCCGCAATGGCGACTTGGCGCCCGAGGCGGCACCGACCACCAAGGCGGCGCCCGCCAGCAGCATGAGCACGGCAACGCCTTTCCAGAAGCGGTGCCAGGCGGTGGCGCTATCGGGCAAGCGGTCCAGCGCCCGCATGAATACGGCTGGCACGATGAGCAGGCTTGCCCAGAGCAATAGTTGCAGGCTGGTTGGCAGCAACGGCGACACAATCCAGACGGCGACAGCCAGCATGAATACGCCAAATGCCTGGCGGATGGCTACCATCCACGGCCCAGCCTTGGGCAAGAAGGCCCCGGCTGAAGCGCCTACCAGCAGCAGCGGAATGCCCATGCCCATGGATAAGGCGAACAGGGCAGTGGCGCCGAGCGCCACGTCCTGGGTTTGCCCGATGTAAATCAAGGCGCCCGCCAGCGGCGCGGCGACGCAGGGGCTGACGATCAGCGCGGAAAGGACGCCCATCGCGAATACGCCGAGCAGATGCCCGCCCGGCAGGCGGTTGCTGGCATTCACCAGCCGGTTTTCGAGGGAATCGGGCAGTTTCAGTTCATAGAAGCCAAACATCGATAG
The DNA here is from genome assembly GCF_045984355.1 of Methylobacillus draconifructus. Classification (NCBI taxonomy): domain Bacteria; kingdom Pseudomonadati; phylum Pseudomonadota; class Betaproteobacteria; order Nitrosomonadales; family Methylophilaceae; genus Methylobacillus; species Methylobacillus draconifructus. The sequence continues at coordinate 778,858 of NZ_JBJQII010000001.1, forward strand.
CGCCAGCAAGACGAAGACCAGCCCACTTGCGCCCAGCACCCAGGCGTTCTGCAAGGCAGCGCTCAGCAACTGGCCGGAAAGCCCGGCGGCCACGCCTGCTGCGGTGTAGCTCAATGCCATCCCCAATGTATACGCCAGGGAGAGCCAGAAGGCATGCAAGCGATGCTTACGCTGGCTGCCGACGATAATGCCGGAAAGGATGGGGATCATGGGCAGCACGCAGGGCGTGAGCGAGAGCAGCAGGCCGAAGCCGAAGAACCCTGCGACGATCAGCCAGAGCTTGCCGCTTGCGAGCAGGCTGGCGGCCCGGTCGTGCTCGGCTTGCGCGGGGACGATGGAACCTGGGTTATCCCTCGTGGTCGCATGCAGGGAGCCTAGCGCTATGGTTTGATGCGTAGGCGGGTAGCACAGCCCTTTCTCGCTGCAGCCTTGATAGGTGGCTTTGAGCCTGAGGTTTCCGCCAGGAGCGGTAGCCGGCGCCAGGCGCATATCCGCGGTAAAGTCTTGATGGAACACCTCGGTGCGGCCGAAAGTGGGGTCCTGTTTCCAGTCGCCTTGCGGCAGGTCGAGGTCGCTGACGGCATGCCCGGCAGGCTCCAGTTCGAACTTGATCCTGTCCTTGTAGAGGTAGTGTCCGGGAGCGATCTTGAATGCCGCCTGCAGGCGGTCTGCGTCAATTAATTCGACCTGGAGCTTGAAAGCTTGCTCGGGCGGCAGAATATTATCGGTATCGTTGCCGAGGAACGCGCTGCGACCCTGGTTCAGCCACTCGCCCAATTGGCTGCTGGGCGCGGCCTGTACGGTACCGGCAAGCAACGCGGCGCAAAGCAGCAGGACCGATGCCAGTGTGGACGCTAGGCGTTGCTGTAATGCAGAGTTCAATCCCGGGTTTCCTGGTGTAGCCATGTAAGATAGGCGGGCAGTCCGCCCGTGACTGGGACATGGATGATCTCGGGAAGTTCGTAAGGGTGCAGTTCGCGGATGGCTCGCTCGAGCTCGGGATAGCGCAGGCTGGTGGTCTTGATGAGCAAAGGGATTTCCGTTGCGGTTTCCAGCTTGCCATGCCATTGGTAGAACGACTGGCATGGGGCCAGCAGGTTGACGCAGGCAGCCAGTTTTTTAGCGACTAGCTCGCGCGCGATATTTTCGGCACTGCCCTGGTCCGGCATATTGGTCAGGACCAGGACGGCGCTGCTGTTTTCTAATGATGGAGATTGAAGTTTCATGCGTTTTCTTTTCCTCTTGCTGATTTTACTCGCTTTCCCTATCGCTGAGGTATGGGTGCTGGTGGAGTTGGCTGCAAGATACGGCTGGCTGGTGCTGGCTTATTTGATCGTAGTGGGCATCCTCGGTTGGCGCCTGATCCAGGATGAAAAGCTCACGATGATGGGCCGCATGGCGCAAACCCTGCAGGCCGGCGGCACCCCGTTGCGCGCCGTATTCGGCAGCGCCAAGAACGTGCTTGCAGGGATGCTGCTTATCGTGCCAGGCGTGATCAGCGACGCGATTGCCGTCGTCCTGCTTCTGCTGCCCGGCGGTGCCAAATTGCAGCAAGCCGCCAACGACGATGACGTCGTTTCACGTGAAACCAGCTATCAGGAGCCTCGCCAGGAAGCTGGCAGGCAACGGCAATCCAATGGCGACGTGATCGAAGGGGAGTACCGGCGGGAGGAATAGCCTATGCTAGACTTGCAAACTTTTTCCGGCCTATTGTGAGGCCGGTGCATAAGGTCGGGATTTCTCCATGTCTTTCCAAGTCATTATCAAGCCCAGTGATCGCATATTCAATGTAGAAGATGGCGATACGGTGCTGGATGCCGCGATCGACGCGGGCGTCAACCTGCCTTACGGCTGCCGCAACGGCACTTGCGGCGCCTGCAAGGGGCAGGTGCTGGCAGGCGATGTCAATTACGGCGAATATTTCGACAGCGCGTTGAGCGAGGATGAAAAGAAAAACGGCAAGGCGCTGTTCTGCTGCGCCCAGCCCTTGGCCGACCTGGTGATCGAATGCCGCGAGGTGGCCGGGGAAGGCATTCCGCCTCGCATCATGCCCGTTCGCGTGGAGAAGCTCGAAAAGCTCTCCCACGATGTCATGGGCATGACGCTCAAATTGCCGAGCAATGAGCGCATGCAATTCATGGCGGGCCAGTATATCGAATTCCTGCTCAAGGACGGCAGGCGCCGCGCGTTCTCGCTTGCCAATGCGCCCCATAGCGACCGTTTCCTCGAACTGCATATGCGCCTGGTGCCCGGCGGGCAGTTCACCCAGTATGTATTCAATGAAATGCAGGAAAAAACCATCCTGCGAATCGAGGGGCCGTTCGGGACGTTCTTCCTGCGCGAGGATAGCACGCGTCCGGTCATCCTGGTGGCGGGCGGTACAGGGTTCGCGCCGGTAAAGGGCATCGTCGAGCACGCCTTGCAGCTGGGCATGAAGCGCCCGATGACCCTCTACTGGGGCGCCAGGACCCGGGAAGACCTTTACCTCGATGCCTTGCCGCGGCGCTGGCAGGAAGACAACCCCTTGTTCCGCTATATCCCGGTGCTGTCCGACCCGGCGCCAGAAGATGCCTGGCAAGGCCGCACGGGGTTGGTACACCAGGCGGTGCTGGAGGACCATCCTGACATGCGGGCTTACCAGGTATATTGCTGTGGCGCCCCGCAAATGGTGGAGGTGGCTCACCGGGATTTCCAGGGCCATGGCTTGCCTGAGCAGGAATTTTTCTCTGACGCCTTCACCTTTGCCAACCCTGCGGCAAAGGCTGCTATCTAGACCAATAGTAAGAAGCGGCTGCTTCAGGAAAGTTGGATTTTCCCTTAGCAGCTTTTGTCGGTTTTATTTTTCTTCGCGGCAGAACTGTACGCTCAGGCGGTAGTGGTAGTTGGCCGCATCGCTTTCGCCGCGGCTTTCCAGCAGGCGCGCCAAGGCGAGGTGCGCTTCGGCGGAGGGCTGCACGCTGATACTGGCCTCAAGGTAGCTTTGCGCCTTGCCCCACAGGCTCAGGCGTATGCACATCTTGCCCAGTGAAAGCAGCAGCCTGGCATCCTGCTCGTGGCTGAGCAGCCAGTGCTCCGCCTGTTGCAGCTGCTTATGCGGATTGGTGCTGGCACAGTCGCCGAGCTTGCCGGCAAGCTCGCTGTCCCAGCTTTTGGTCAGGCTCATTTCGATGATTTCCTGTGCCTGGTTGCCTGCGTTCAGCGCGATCAAGGCTTCGGCCGCCATTGTGGCGATACGCGTATTGAGCTTGTCGTCCTCCGGCACTTTTTTCCAGTAGGCCATGAGGGCATTCAAGTCCTTGCCGTGGCGTTCGATCAGGTGCTGATGCGCCTGGTGGCGGATCTCCCTGGCCTGCCAGCTTTCCATGCCATCGTGCTTTTCCAGCTGGTGCAGCAGGGTCAACACTTGTTCCCAATTGTTGAGGCGGAGCTGCACCTTCAATTCAAGCCGCATGGCGGGAACAAATTTAGCCTCTATCTTTTCGATTTTATGCAGTACGTCCAGCGCCTGGCTATAGAGGCGGTCATCGAGCAGAAGCTCGGCTTGCAATAGTAGTCTGGCCACCGCGGCATCGGGAGCCAGGCGTTCGGCTTCGGCCAGATAGTAGTCGCGCTGGCCTTTCTGCTTGAGCTTGTGCGAGGCGCGGGCAGCCAGCAGCGCTGTCAAGCTGGGGTCTTCACCGTAATCGAGCGCCTTGGAGGCCGCTTTCTGGGCAAGCTGGTAGCGGCCCTGGCTCATGGCGTGCAAGGCCTCGAGCAAGGCGGCATGGCCAAGCCGGACGCGGCGGTTTTCCTTGTAGGCGCGGACGTTGGCTGGCAGGTCGCGTGCGTAATGGATGAAGCGCAGCAGCAGGTGCAGCGAGGCGAACGCCATCACGACCAGGATGAGCAGCAGGTTGAGCGACAACTCCAGCCGGTAGGGCGGGCGCACGATGAGCACATAGCCTGCGTTATTGCCCGCCAGCAGCGACACGCCGATGGCGAGGGCGAGTATCAGCAGAATCCAGATCAGTACGCGCACTTATTGACCCCGTTCCAGGTTGACACGGTCGGTGGCACGCTCGGAATTGTTGGCGCGCTCCAGCGTCAGTTTGTACTTGCTGGCCAGGCCCAGCGTTTCGGAGATATCCGGCAACTGGATGACGATGCTGCTGGCCGACAGCTGCTTCAGCGTATCCAATGCTGCAATGGTGCTTTGCTCGCGCAGGTCGAAATAATTCTGGATCCAGTGCTCTGCCTGATGCAGGTCGGCGCGGTAAGCGCTTTCGTCATGCTGCAGCAGGGCTGTCCTCGCGGTCAGCAGGTGCAGCTTGAGGTTTTCGCGAAGGAAGAAGGTCTGGTCGGGTGCCAGCAACGGCGGCTCCGGACGGTCAACGCGCTCTAGGCGGATCATGTGCTTGAGGTCGTCCCAGATCTCGCGCAATAGCCTGCGGAACTGGTTTTCTTCAGCCATGGTGGCCTCAGGGGTAGCGGTTTTCGGGTGGCGCTCGCTCACCAGCGGGAGATTGCCTATGCTCTCCATGAGGTTTTCCAGCTTGAGGCTGATGCCTATGGTGTCGATCTGCGGCAATTCCTGCAGGCGCTGAATATCCTTGGCGATGGCCTTGCGCAACTGGACGGCAGGCACGCTATCCATCTGCTGCAGGCGCGAATCCGCAGTCTGAAGTGCCAGCAACGCAGGCTTGATGTTGCCTGCAAGCTGCAATTGCTGGTTGGCGATCACCAATAATTGCTCGACTTCGGCAATCACGCGTTCGTCGTGATTATTGACCAGTTCCAGGTAGAGCGTTTGCAGGGCTTCCTGCTGGTCGCGCGATTCTGCGAGCTGCTGTTCCAGGCGGATCAGGCGGCTGTTGGCCTCGGAGCTGCGTTCGTCGGCGTTCTTGGCCAATGCCAGGCTCTGCTGGTTGGTGGCATTGAACTGCTCTAGGCGCTGGGTCAGCGTCTGTTCAAGCGAATTGAAGCGATGGCGCGTGTTCAGCCACTGCCAGGAAATGAAGGCAATGGCGGCTACAGCCAGTATCAGGGCGAGCCAGGCTGTGAACGAAGGCTTGCCGGCCGTGTTGGCCGGTGCTGGAGATGTCTGGGTTTCAGGTGGTTGTTGTTCAGTCATGGTTTGCTTTACTTAAACATTGCAGCATGGCGTCGTCTCCCGGCGCCGTAGCGATCCTGACATGCAGGCCCAGGCTGGATGGCTGTTCGGCGATGCGGGCATGGTTGACGCAGATAATGATGTCGCGCAGCCATGCCGCGTCGCCATTGTCGGTCATGGCGAGCAAGTGGCGCATCGCCTCGCTGCTGGTGACCACAATAGTGTCCAATTGCCCATTGTGCCATAGCGCCTGCAATTTTCCTGCATCTGTTTGCGGATTGATGCGGCGGTAGCATTCGGCGAACCTGACCTGGGCGCCTCGGTCGCGCAAAGTGTCAGCCATCAGCTCGCGGCCACCGACGCCGCGCACGATCATGATGCGCTGGCCTTTGACCGCCTGCATCTCGGGCAAGGCCAGCAAGGATTCGCTATCAAACCGATGCTCGGGCTGCAACACGTTGGTGATGCCGTACTGCATGAGCTCTGCCGCGGTGACCGGGCCGATCGCTGCAAACCGCGGCTTGGCGGGCCATTGAGGGAACCTTGCCTGCAGCCTTGGCATGGCATGCTGCACGGCGTTGGAGCTGATGAAGATCAGCCAGTCCTGCATGGCCGCGTCATCCAGGGTTTGCTCGAAACCGCTGTAATCCTGCAGCGGGGCAATGGCGATGAGCGGAAAGCCGATGGCATGCCCGCCAGCGGCTTCGATCAGGCAGGTCAGGCGGGTTGCCTGGTCGAGCGGCCGCGTGATCGCAATATGGCGGCCTGCTAAATTAACCATGTGCCAGATTGACCAATGAGCAATCAGCCATGTGGGAGCTCACTCATGCGCAAGCGCGGCAAGAATGCGGTCAGCACCCCGGGCCACCAATTTGGCAGCCAGCGCCTGGCCCAAGGCTTCGGGCTGGTTGGCGGGGCCCTGGGCCGATTCGCGCAATAGGTCCTTGCCGTCGATGCTGGCAACAAAACCGGTCATCTGGAGCGTATCGCCATGTTGCTGTGCAAAAGCGCCCAGCGGCACCTGGCAGCTGCCCGCCAGGGCGCGGCTCATGCCGCGTTCCGCTTCCACGCAGGCGGCGGTTTCGGCATGGTTGAGCGGCGCCAGCACCTCCAACAGGTCAAGGCGTTCGGCGTTGATCTCGATGCCCAGCGCGCCCTGCCCGACGGCGGGGATGCTGTTGTCGGGATCGATGGATTCGCGGATGCGGGATTCCAGCCCCAGGCGCTTGAGGCCGGCAGCGGCGAGGATGATGGCGGCGTACTGGCCTTCGTCCAGCTTGCGCAAGCGGGTCTGCAGGTTGCCGCGCAGCGATTCTACCTTGAGGCCGGGAAAGCGCGCCTGCAATTGGCTCTGGCGGCGCAGGCTGGAGGTGCCGACTATGCTGCCTGCGGGCAACGATTCCAGATCGGGGTAATCGTTGGAGACGAACGCATCGCGCGGGTCTTCGCGCTCGCCGATCGCGGCCAGGGCGAAGCCGGGCGGCAAATGCATGGGCACGTCCTTCATGGAATGCACGGCGAGGTCGGCGCGGCCGTCTGCCAGCGCTTGTTCCAGCTCTTTCACGAACAAGCCCTTGCCGCCGATGCGGGCCAGGGGCGAATCCAGGATCTGGTCGCCGGTGGTGGTCATGCCGAGGATGCTGACCTCGGTTTCCGGATACAAGGCTTGCAGTCGGCCTTGGATATGTCGCGCCTGCCACATGGCCAATGCGCTTTCGCGCGAGGCGATCACCAGTTTCTTGGGAGCGTTCATCGAATTAGGCCAGCGGGCGTTGTGCCGAGCGGCCAGTTGTTATTGAAAGCACTATTTTAGCATACGGCGTGCCGTGCTCAGGACCACCAGGACCTAGTGCGAGGCCAGCTTGCGCAGCAGGTGGTATTGCCGCCGGCTTACGGCAATCGTCTCCGGTATGTCCTTGAGGATAGCGTGCCAGCCGCTTTCGCCATCGGTGTCGCGTTTTTCGTAGCCCCTGATGCTAGATTGCGCCACCAGGCAATTGCGGTGCAGGCGCAGGAAAAGGTGCCCGAGCTCCTGTTCCAGGCTGGTGAGCGACTCTTCGATCAGGTATTCCTGGTATTGCGTGCGCAAAGTGACGTATTTGAGCTCGGCACGCAGGTAGATGACCTCATGCACCGGGATGAGCAGGATGCGGCCGTGGTCGCTGACGCTGAAATGGGTGCGCGCGCGCTGCAGGGGCCTGAGCGCCTCGACCTGGGCCGGCAGCAATACGCGCGCCTTGTGCAACGCAGCCTCAAGGCGTTCCTGGCGGATAGGCTTGAGCAGGTAGTCGACGGCGTTCATTTCGAAAGCCTGGATCGCATAGCCGTCGAACGCGGTGGTGAAAATGATGGCCGGGGGGCGGGGCAGTTTTTGCGCATGTCCCGCCGCCTCTATGCCATCCATGTTGGGCATGCGGATGTCGAGCAGCAATACGTGGGGCTTGAGCTGTTGCGCCAGCTCAAGCGCCTCGTTGCCTTGCCTGGCCTCGCCCACCAGCGTCACGCCGGGAATATCGGCCAGCAGTTCGCGCAAGCGGTTGCGGGCCGGCGGCTCGTCGTCGGCGATCACGACATCAAGCAGGGCATGGCTCACGATGCGGTCCTCTTGCGGTAGGGAATGACGATGTGAACGGCATATTCGTTGCCGTCCTGGCTGATGTTGAGGCTGGCCTCGGCATCGAAATGCAATTGCAGGCGTTCCCGGATGTTGCCGATCGCCATACGGTTGCCCTGGTGATGGCCGGAGCCGGGCTGGTATGGGTTGCGCAGGCGGATGTGCAGTTCATCGCGCGTGCTGCTGAGCTGGATGCTGACGTTGCCGCCCTCGTCCAGGGGTTCAATGCCGTGGTAAACCGCGTTTTCCAGCAGCGGTTGCAGGATAAGCGGGGGAATCAGGGCATCAGGCGGCATCTCGTCGACCTGCCAATCGATGCTGAGACGATTTTCCAGGCGTAGTTTCTCCAGCGCCAGGTATTGCCTGCACAAGGCCAGCTCCTGGGCCAGCGGCACCAGCTCGCGGTTGTCAGCCATCAATACGCGGAACAGGTCGGCCATGTCCATCAATGCGGTTTCCGCCCGCTTGCTGTCGCTGCGCACGATGGAAAGCACGGCGTTGATGCTGTTGAAGAGGAAATGCGGGCGTATCCTGGCTTGCAAAGCCTGCAAGCGCGCCTCCGTCACCGCTGGGCTCAAGGCGCGTTGGCGCAATTGCAGGTAGGCCAAGATAATGGACGCGATGCCTGCAGCAAGCATAATGCTGCGCATGGGACCGCCCGGCAGGTCGAAATCGAGCGCGCGGACAGCCACCATGTGCGCCAGCAGGCTGAAGGCCGCCGGCAGCAACAATGCAATGGCGTAGCCGCCGACGGCACCGAGCCGGGCCAGCCATGGCTGCAACGCGTACAAGGCCAGCAGGCTTGCCAGGAGCACGGGCTGAATGAAGGCGCACCAGCGCGTGAAGCCTGGCAGCCAGTCTGCCAGTGTGGATGTGGCCGCCAATGAGGCGAACAGGCCCATCAGGTTGGCGACGACGAGGATGCGCAGGCAGATGCCGAGATTGCGGAAGTCGGGAGACTTCGCGGAATGAATGGCGTTTTGCTTTATAATAGCCATGGTTTAGCGCACTATTTCCACACTTATCGGTATCGTGAGTTCATCACGCAACATCATGACAGAAAAGTCCAATCACTTGAATCAAACCCCTTCCAAAACCTGGTCCGGCCGCTTCAACGAGCCTGTGGCCGAGCTGGTCAAACAATATACCGCTTCCGTGGGCTTCGACTACCGGCTGGCCGAATACGACATCCAAGGATCGCTGGCGCATTCGCGCATGCTCGGCGCCCAGGGCATCATCAGCCAGGATGACGTGACCAAGATAGAACAGGGCCTGGGCGAGATTCTGGAAGAGATCCGCAATGGCGAGTTCACTTGGTTGCTGGACCTTGAAGATGTACACCTCAATATCGAGAAACGCCTGACGGACAAGATCGGCGATGCGGGTAAGCGCTTGCATACCGGGCGCTCCCGCAACGACCAGGTGGCGACCGATATCCGCCTCTGGCTGCGTGCGATGGTGGACGATGCGCTGGGCCGCGTGCGCAAATTGCAGGCCTCACTGGTGGAGCTGGCGGAACAGCATGCCGATACCGTGATGCCCGGCTTCACGCATTTGCAGGTGGCGCAGCCCGTGACGTTCGGCCATCACCTGCTGGCCTATTTCGAGATGCTGCAGCGCGATGCGGAGCGCCTGGCGGATGCCCGCAAGCGTATCAACCGCCTGCCGTTGGGTGCGGCGGCGCTCGCGGGCACCAGCTATCCCATAGACCGTGAGCGTGTCGCGCATGAGCTCGGTTTCGAGGCGGTGTGCGAGAACTCGCTGGACGCGGTATCCGACCGCGATTTCGCGATCGAATTCACCGCGGCGGCGGCATTGATCATGACGCATTTGTCCCGCCTCTCGGAAGAGCTGATTCTCTGGTCCAGTCCGCGCTTCGGCTTCGTCGACATTGCCGACCGCTTCTGCACCGGCTCATCCATCATGCCGCAGAAGAAAAACCCGGACGTGCCGGAGCTGGTGCGCGGCAAGACCGGGCGTGTCAACGGACACCTGGTCGCGTTGCTGACCCTGATGAAGAGCCAGCCGCTGGCCTACAACAAGGATAACCAGGAAGACAAGGAGCCGCTGTTCGACACGGTCGATACCTTGTTGGTGACGCTGGAAATCTATGCGGACATGCTGCGCGGGATCAAGGTCAACAAGGATGCGATGCGCTTGGCAGCGGCAGAGGGGTTTGCCACAGCGACCGACCTGGCCGACTACCTGGTGAAGAAGGGCATGCCGTTCCGCGATGCGCACGAAGTGGTGGCGCTGGCGGTGCGCCATGCGGTGGAACAGGGCTGCGACCTGGCCGACCTCTCCTTGCCGCAATTGCAGAAATTCAGTTCCCAGATTGGCGAAGACGTATATGGGGTATTGACGCTGGAAGGCTCGCTGGCAAGCCGCAACCATCGCGGCGGCACGGCGCCTGCCCAGGTGCGCGAGGCACTGAGGCGTGCCCGGAGCTTGCTCGGCTAAGAGCTGCTAACAAAACTCTCCTGCCGTCGTTGCTCTGCCTTGCCGTACTAGTTGTACTGTCAGCGGCAGAGCGCCTAGCCAGGATCGCTGCGCTGAGTTTTGTTAGCCTCTCTAAATGCCTGGCGATTGGCGAAAAGCCCCGCAATGCGGGGCTTTTTCATGTCTTGTTTGTTGCCTACTGCCCAGCCGGCTGGTCCAGCGTGCTTGCGCCAATCACCCGGTTGCGTCCGCTGTTCTTCGCCCGGTACAAGGCCTGGTCGGTACGCCCGATAATGGCGTCGGCCGGCTCGCTTTCCCGGCGTTCGGCTACGCCGGCGCTGAAGGTAATGAGGATGTGGCTGTCGTTGTGCAGGAAGATATTGCGTGTCAGCTCGCGCTGCGCGCGCGTGATGACGCTGATCGCGTCCTGTTCCACGGTGCCCGGCAGCAGGATGATGAATTCCTCGCCGCCATAACGCGCGATCACGTCCGTCGTGCGTAGCGATTCCTTGATGACGGAGGCGAGGTGGGCCAACGCCTGGTCGCCGGTGGCATGGCCCAGGTTGTCATTGATCTGCTTGAAATGGTCGATATCCATCATGGCGATGCTGAGCGGCATGCCGAACCGGTCTGCCCGGTTGAACTCCCTGACCAACGCCTCATCCATCCCGCGGCGGTTCAGGGTGCCGGTCAGGTAATCTTCATGCGCGATTTCATTGATGTGGTCGAGCTGCAAGGTCAGTTCGTAGATTTGCTTTTCCGCTTCCCGCACCTTGTTTTCCGCCTCCATGATCTCGTTGCGCGAATGCTGCGTGATGCTGCTGACGATCTGGGTATCCTCGAGCAAGCGGCTTAACACTTGGTTAAGGTCCTCTATCTCGTCGCTATGGCTGATTTCCTCGCGGTAATGTTTCAGCTTGGTTTGGTAGTCATCGGTCGCCAGGGTGATTTCCGCCAACTGCGCCACGAATATCTCCGCCATTTTCTTCAGCGTCTTCTTGGCCTCGATCAGCCCGGGCCGCAGTTGGCCCTGCATGAAGATGAGGTCCTTGAGCGTGTCTTCCGCCTTGGACAAGGAGTCCATGTTCAACGGCTGGGTCAGTATCTCGCGTACTGCTGCTGTCGGGCCCTGCAGCCATTGCTCTTCCAGCACCAGGGCCTCCATACTCACGACCAGCAGGCGCAGCAGTTGCAGCAGGCGCAATTGCAGCTGGCTCTGGGTGTCCAGGTGCATTTCCAGGCTGAACAGGATATTTTTCAGCGCCGTTTCCAGCGCCAGAATCTCCTCCCGGCTCTGCGCCTGTTGTGCCTCTTGCAGCAAGGCGTTTGCACGCGCCTGGGCATCCGGCACTTCCTGCAGTTGCGGCACCACCACCAAGTCCAGCGTCTTGACCAGCATATTGCGCCAGAGCGTGACGACGTCGGCCTGGTCATGGTTGGCGCCGCCTGGGTTTGGAGGAACGGGGTGTTTGTTGTCGGGCGTCGACAGGTTTGCCAGCAGCTCACGCAGCGCATTTTCCAGGCCAGCCCAGTTCTGCGCTTCAAGCTGCTTGAGAATATGGTTGATGCCGGAGCTGTGGCGAGGCTGTTGCGCGCCGACTTCCTTCAGCACGTTGCTCAACAGTTGGCTGATGGTCAATGAGTTGTCCGTTGCGGCATGGCCGTCAATGGCGTTATAGACTTTGCGGTAGTTGTCCGGTGTTGGCGCTATCCGGCTTTTGGCAAGCTGGATAAGGGTTTGTCGTGCAGTTTCAACGGACTTGTTATGTTGATCCATAGCTGACCCAAATTGTGTCGGTTTCCCTGAGATTCCGGGTGAGCTTGGCAACTTTCATCGCAACTTCATCCCCATGCTGATTGCTCTGCGCTTCCAGAATCGCTGTATTGTAATACAGAGAATGTCTTACAAAGTAAAACTTAGCGTATGGGAGTCAGTCCAGGAACAGCTGCAGCAATTCGTTCAGGAAGCGCTGCCCGAGCAATGTCGGGGCAATGCGCTCAGGGCTTACGTCCAATAAGCCTTTTTGAACAGCTTGTTGCAGGGTATGGGCAATGCTTTCCAGAGGCAATCCGGTACGTAGTTCAAACAGTGGGGGTTCGAAACCGTCGGTGAGCCGCAAGGCGTTCATCATGAACTCGAAGGCCAGCTCATCCTTGGCAATCTGCCATTGGTGTTCCATGGCATTGCTTCGAACCGTATGTTCCAGGTAGCGCTTGGGGTGCTTGTGGCGGCTTTCGCGCGTGATGCGGTCGTGAAAGCTCAGTTTGCTGTGCGCGCCAGCCCCGATGCCCAGGTAGTCGCCAAACAGCCAGTAGTTACGGTTATGGCGGCATTGCTTGCCATGCTGCGCAAACGCCGAGGTTTCGTAGTGTCCGTAGCCATGCTGACCGAGCAGGTCTTCGATCGCTTCTTGCATGGCGGCGCTGGTGTCGTCGTCCGGCAATGCAGGCGGGGTGCGGTGGAACGGCGTGTTTGGCTCCAGTGTCAGGTGGTAGAACGACAGGTGCGCGGGCCCGAGGTCGCAGGCGCGTTGCGCGTCGGCCAGCGCATGTTCCAGGCTTTGCCCTGGTAGGGCGTACATGACGTCCAGGTTGACGGAGTCAAAGGTCTGCAGCGCCAGCTCGGCGGCCGCCACGGCCTGGTTTTCATCATGGATGCGCCCGAGTTTTTGCAGGTAGGCGCTGTCGAAGCTCTGGATGCCGAGCGAGAGCCGATTGACGCCCGCAGCACTGTATCCACGGAAATGCGCGGCGTCCACGGTGCCGGGATTGGCCTCCAGCGTGATCTCGCAATCCACACTCAATGGCACGAGGGCGCGCACATTGCTCAGGATGCGGTCGATCGCCTCGGGCGAGAACAGGCTGGGCGTGCCGCCGCCGAAGAAAATGCTGTGCATGCGCCGTCCCCAGACGCGCGGCACCGATTGCTCCAGATCGGCGACCAATGCATCGACATAGGCAGCCTCGGGAATCTCGCTGCGCGACTCATGCGAGTTGAAGTCGCAGTAAGGGCACTTGCGGACACACCAGGGAATATGGATGTAAAGCGAGAGCGGCGGGGGCTGGGTGGGAGCGGATGTGGATGTTTCCCCTGGCTCTGCCAGCCAGGGAGTGTCGCTAATCGCCTTGATTTCGATGGGTGGGCTGATAGGGGTTCACCAGTTCGTCAATTAGGCGGTGCAATGCTTCTCGCATCTGCGATTCGGAGACTTCCATCAACAGGCCGTCCTCCAGCGCATCCTGGGCAATCTGCTTGAGTTCGTCGAAGTTCTCGGTCATGACCTTGACCTTTTCCGTGCAGGAAACGACGCTGCCGTCGTCACGCAACCATTTGGGCCAGTTTCCGCTCATCAGGCCAGCCTTTCCAGTTGCTGTACCAGCTTGGTCAGTGCGTGGCCGCGGTGGCTGATGCGGTTCTTGATCTCGCTAGGCAGCTCCGCCGCGGTCTGGCCAGTCTTGGCGTCCAGGAACAGCGGGTCGTAGCCGAAACCGCCGTCGCCGCGCGGTGCAGTGAGGATTTCTCCCTGCCAGGCGCCTTCCGCGATCAATGGCTGCGGGTCGTCCGTATGGCGCACCAGCACCATGACGCAATAGTAATAAGCATGGCGGTCTTGCAGGCCCTCCAGGCTTTGCAGCAGCTTCTGGTTGTTGCGCTCGTCGGACTTGGGCTCACCGGCATAGCGTGCGGAATAGACGCCCGGCGCGCCTTGCAGCGCGTTGACGCAGATGCCCGAGTCGTCGGCCAGCGCCGGTAGGCCGGTATGGCGGCTGGCATGGCGTGCCTTGGCCAACGCATTCTCGATGAAGGTCACGAACGGTTCTTCCGCTTCCGGCACATTGAACGCGGATTGCGGCAGTACCTCGATAGAAAGCGGCGCGAGCAAGGCCTGGATTTCCCTCAGCTTGCCCTGGTTGCCGCTGGCGATCACCAGTTTCTGGAAAGGCATGCCCATGCTTACAGCCCCAGCGCCTCTTTCTGCTTGAGCAAGAGGGTGCGGATGCCGCTTTCGGCCAGTTCCAGCATGCGGTTCATGGCCTCGCGCTGGAACGGCTCGCCTTCCGCGGTGCCCTGGATTTCGACAAAGCCGCCGCTGCCGGTCATGACCACGTTCATGTCGGTATCGCAGGCGGAATCCTCGATGTAATCCAGGTCCAGCACCGGAGTACTCTGGTAGACGCCAACGGAAATGGCGGCCACCGCGTCGCGCAAGGGTGATGCCTGGATCAGCCCTTTGTTCAATAGGAAGTCGACAGCGTCATGCAGCGCCACGTAGGCGCCGGTAATGCTGGCGGTGCGCGTGCCGCCGTCGGCCTGGATCACATCGCAATCGATATGGATGGTCCGTTCGCCCAGCTTCTCGAGGTCGATGACGGCGCGCAGGCTGCGGCCGATCAGGCGCTGGATTTCCTGCGTGCGGCCCGACTGCTTGCCCCGTGCCGCCTCGCGGTCCATGCGGCTGCCGGTGGAGCGGGGCAGCATGCCGTATTCCGCGGTGGTCCAGCCCTGGTTCTTGCCGCGCAGGAAGGGCGGTACTTTATCTTCGACGCTGGCGGTACACAGCACATGGGTGTCGCCGAACTTGACCAGCACAGACCCTTCCGCATGCTTGGTGTAACGGCGGATGATCTCGACTTCGCGTAGCTGGTCTGGGGCGCGATTGCTGGGACGCATGATGTTTCCTGAATTTGCAAAGTGCATATTATATGCGATGACCATGACAAGCGTGATGATTACCGCGGCCTGGCGTGGTTTTGTCCCGTGGAATCAATGCCTGCTGCGCTTGATGGCGGCGTTGATCTCCGCGATGGCGCGCTCAATGTCTTCTTCATCCAGGTCGGCGGCCGTTGCCGCGGCACTGTTTTCCGCGGATTCTGCCAACCCGAGGATCGTATGGGACTGGGCCAATGACATCTCGAGCGTGGAAATCGTCAACGGCTGTTCGGCCTTGCTTTCCCATTGCACGCCGATGGCGCTCAGGTTGTCCATGTTCTTGCCTCCCAGCCGCTCGGCAGCATCCAGCAGGCTGGGTACGCTGTGGGCGATGCCGAGGCCGCTGTTGAGGATGTCCTGCATGCGTTCGTCGCTGAGCTGGGCCCATAAGCCGTCGCTGCACAGCAGGATCTGATCCCCCGCCTCCAGCGGATAAGGCGGGCTGATTTCTATGCTCGGGGTCAACTCGCTGCCCAGGCAGTTGTATATCTTGTTGCGGTCGGGGTGTTGCAGCATGGATTTTGCATCCAGCTTGCCCTGTTTCAACATCAGCTGGACGATGGAATGGTCCTCGGTACGGAATAGCCGCTTGCCGTTGCGGAAATGATAGAGGCGCGAGTCGCCCACGTGGGCGCAGTAGAGTGTGTTGTGCTGCAGGATGCCCACTACCAGCGTGGTCTTGGGCGTTTCCGGCAGTCCGCGGTTTTCTGCCAGCTGGTGGATGGCCTCATGCAGTTTCATGATCTCGGCTTGCAGGAATTCTACTACGTCGGGCAGGTCCGGCTGGGCCGCCTGCTGGAATGCGCCGGTGAGCATCTTGACCGCGAGCTGTGCCGCGACTTCACCATGATGATGGCCGCCCATGCCATCGGCAAGCGCCAGCAACACGGCGTTTTTGCTGTAGGAGTAGGCAACCCGGTCCTGGTTGACCGGGCGTCCTCCACTACGGCTGCTCTGGTGTATGGTAAATTTCATCCTGGTTTAGTGAGTGCTCAATATCTTTCAATCCTGGGTGAATAGCGAGGTGATCTTGTTCAGCCAGCCGTGGCGCGCGGGCAGCGGCACCGCTTCCAGCAACGATTTCTGCAAGGCAAACACGCTGGGCGGCCGGTCCATGTGGTCCAAGGCCATGCAGTTGTCGATGATCTGCAGCAGGTTACGCGAGTACCTTCCCTTGCCCAGCCTGACTGCAGGCACCAGCTGGTCCTTCCTCACGCGCTGGTCCGCCGCTTGCGGCGCGGCCTGGAGCAGGCAGGCGTACATGCTGGCGCCTATGCTGTAGACATCGCTCCATGGGCCGAGTTGCTTGCGGTCGCCATATTGCTCGGGCGAGGCGAATCCGGGGGTATAGCTTGGCGGCAGCGCGTTGGAGGCTTCGTTGAGCGCCATGCGGGCGGAGCCGAAATCCAGCAATACTGGGGAGCCGTCCAGGCGGATATAGATGTTAGCTGGCTTGATGTCGAGGTGCAGCAGCTTTTGCGCATGCACCTCGCGCAGGCCGTTGAGCAGCTGGCTGAACACGCTGCGCAGCATGGTTTCCGGCAAGGGCGTGTCGCGCGCCAGCACGTATTCCTGCAGGGATTTGCCGCGTTCGTAGCGCATCACCATGTAGACGGTGTCATTGGCGCGGAAGAAGTTCTGCACGCGTACGATGTTCTTGTGCTCGATATTGGCCAGCGCCCGGCCTTCCTCGAAAAAGCATTTCAATCCGAAACGGAATCCTGCGGCGGCTTCATTGGTCGGAATGCGTACCTGGTCGCCTTCCTTACGCAGCGCGAGCATGTTGGGAAGGTATTCCTTGATGGCGACGGTGGTGTCGTTTTCCAGGTCGCGTGCTATGTAGACGAAGCTGAATCCACCGGCACTGAGAAGCTTTTTGATTTCGTATCCCTGCAGTTCGTAGCCTGGCGGCAGGGCAAGATTCTGGTTGGCGTGCATGTGCTGGTGAGTGATGGGCGGCAAGGGTAAAACCTATAATTTGCAGGCTATTCTGTCATGAAACGCTCCGGATTTGATACCATGGGCCAAATTTAATCGGGAATTTCCATCAACATGATTTTCAGCATGACGGGTTATGCCTCGCTGGAGCAGGAGGTGAGCCATGGCGTTCTGGTGCTCGAACTGCGATCGGTCAATCATCGCTACCTCGAGTTGCAGCTCAAGCTGGATGACAATGTGCGCATGTTCGAACCGCAGGTGCGCGAACTGATCAACCAGCGCCTCAAGCGCGGCAAGGTGGAGTGCCGCATCAGCCTGGCCCATCGCGCCTCTGAACAGCGGCAGGTGCAGCTGGACGACACGGTGTTGCAGCAGCTGGCGCAGATGACCGTCAGCGTGCAACGCCACTTCCCGGAAAGCCGCCCCTTGAGCGTGGCGGACATCCTGCGCTGGCCAGGGGTGATATCGGGAGAAGGCGCGGATCACGAGGCCTTGGCAGCCGCCATTCGCGACAGCCTGCTGAAGCTGGTGCAGCAGATGACGGAAGCACGGGCGCGCGAAGGCATCAAACTCAAGGCCATCATCCTCGACCGCCTGGCGGAAATGGAAGGCCTGGTCGCCAGGGTGTGTCCCTTGCTGCCCGAGCAGGTGAAGATCTATCAGGAGCGCCTGTACGGCAAACTGCAGGAAGCGCTGGGTTCGGTGGATGACGAGCGTATCCGCCAGGAACTCACCATCTTCGCCCAGCGGATTGATGTGGATGAGGAGTTGAGCCGCCTGGGCGCGCATATCGACGAAGTGAAGCGTATTCTCGAAGCAGGCAGTCCGGCAGGCAAGCAGTTGGATTTCCTCATGCAGGAACTGAACCGCGAAGCCAATACCCTGGCTTCCAAGTCTGTTTCCACCGAAGTGTCGCAAGTCGCCATGGCGCTCAAGCTACTGATCGAGCAAATGCGCGAGCAAGTGCAGAACATAGAGTAGCCGTCCGATTGTCCTGGCGCAGGCTGCTGCCTGGCCGCGAACCTCATTGATCCGGAACTTAAGCAATGCGCGATTTCAGATATTCCTTTTTCGTCACTTTCCTCTGCCTTGGGCTGGCCGCGCTCTGGGGCTATGAAATCAAGGGCGGGGTGTCCGGCATTTGGCCTGCGCTGAGCGTGGCGCTGATCCTCGGCATCATGGAAATCAGCCTGTCTTTCGACAATGCCGTGGTGAACGCCTCCATCCTCAAGGAGATGGACGAAAAATGGCGGCATATCTTCCTCACCGTGGGCATCCTGATTGCCGTGTTCGGCGTACGACTGCTGTTCCCCTTGCTGCTGGTGGCGGCGGCCACCAACCAGGGGCTGCTCGAGGTGGCCGATATGGCGATCAATAACCCGGTGCTGTATGCCGATTACTTAGACGACGGGCATAACGCGATTGCGGCATTCGGCGGTTCCTTCTTGTTCCTGGTGTTCCTGAGCTTCCTGCTGGACCCGGAGAAGGAATTGCACTGGCTGGGCCGCCTGGAAGCGGCATTCGGCAGGCTGGGTAGCCTGGAGTCCATCAAGATCATCGTCATCCTGCTGATCCTGCTGGGCTTGCAGAACTTCCTGCCCATTTCGCAGGCAGAGCGCCTGACCATCCTGCTGGCAGGGTTGAGCGGGGTGGTGCTGTATGTGGTGATCGACAGCCTGAGCGGGTTTTTCTCCTCGCAGGCCGAGGGCGACGCCTTCGCCAAGACCGCGAAGCGCAACGGGGCGATGGGTTTTCTTTACCTGGAAATTCTCGACGCCTCGTTCTCGTTCGACGGCGTGATTGGCGCGTTTGCGATTACGCGCGACGTGGTGATCATCATGCTGGGCCTGACCATAGGTGCGATGTTCGTGCGTTCCATGACCGTGCGCCTGGTGTACAAGGGCACGCTCGACAACTATGTTTACCTGGAGCACGGCGCCCACTATGCGATCGGGGTGCTCGGGCTGATCATGTTCTATACCATCTACCGGCCAGTGCCTGAGGTGGTGACCGGCCTCATCGGCGTGGTGTTCATCATGGCGGCCTTGTTGTCATCCATCTTCTACAGGCGCAGACTGGCGCATCGGGTCTGATTTTTTAAGTTTGCACGACGGAACAACCACGCTATGAAAGGCAACCTATTCATCATTACCGCCCCATCGGGCGCCGGCAAAACCTCGCTGGTGCGCGCGCTGCTGGACGGTGACGAGCATATCAAGCTCTCTGTCTCCCATACCACGCGCCAGCCGCGGCCGGGCGAGGAGGATGGCGTGCATTACCACTTCGTCGAGGAAGCCAGGTTCGTGGAACTGCTCAACCACGGCGACTTCCTCGAAAGCGCGCAAGTGCACGGCGCTTATTACGGCACATCGCAGTCGACGGTGAATTCCGTATTGGCGGAAGGGTACGACCTGATCCTGGAAATCGACTGGCAGGGCGCGCAGCAGGTGCGCAGCCAGTATGCCGAAGCCATCAGCATCTTCATCCTTCCGCCTTCGATGGAGGCCCTGGAGCAGCGCCTGAACAACCGCGCGCAGGATAGCGCGGAGGTGATTGTGCGCAGGCTTGCTGCGGCGCGGGACGAGATGCGCCACGTGGCGGAATTCGACTATGTTACAATCAACGACAGATTCGAACATGCGCTGGAAGACCTGCGGGCCATTATCCGCAGCCAGAGATTGCGGCGTGACAAGCAATTGCTGCGCTACCAGGATGTGGTGCAGAAACTGCTCTAGCCGTCTTCCGGCCCATGTAAATGTACATGACAAAATTCAGGAGATATTCGTAACATGGCACGTATTACCGTTGATGATTGTCTGGAAAAGATACCCAACCGTTTCCAGTTGACCCTTGTCGCCGCCTACCGCGCACGCCAGCTCGCCAATGGCTCGGAGCCGCTCGTGAACGCGCACGGCAGCAAGGATAAGCCCACCGTGCTGGCGCTGCGTGAAATCGCGGCTGCCAAGGTAGGCCTGGAAGTGCTTAATCGCGGACACGCCTGATCGCACACCCTTGCAGTGAATGCTAGCTGGTGATGCAGCCGGGATCATGCCAATGCACGGTCCCGGGTTGGCGACTATGTAGAATTGAGTAATTACTGGAATTTATGCCCAAGACCGCAGCCAAAAGACCAGCCGAACCAGTTTCACCCTTACCTTTGCTGCCAGCGGACAGCGAAGACTCCCAACTCACCCTGCGCCTGCGGGAATACCTCAAGCAAGACGACATAGACCATATCTGGGATGCCTACCGTTTCAGCGCTGCTGCGCATGAAGGGCAGGTGCGCCGCAGCGGCGAGCCCTATGTGATTCACCCGGTCAGCGTGGCCGGCATCCTGGCCGAACTGCATCTCGATCCTCCGACCTTGATCGCGGCCTTGCTGCACGACGTGGTGGAGGATACCGGCGTCACCAAGCAGCAAATCGGCGAGAAATTCGGCAAACAGGTGGCCGAGCTGGTGGACGGATTGTCCAAGCTCGACAAGATCGAATTCCAGAGCGCGACCCAGGCGCAGGCGGAGAATTTCCGCAAAATGCTGCTGGCGATGTCGCAGGACGTGCGCGTGATCCTGGTTAAGCTTGCCGACCGCTTGCACAACATGAGCACGCTCGATGTCATGAAGCCGGAGAAGCAGCGGCGCATCGCGCGTGAAACGCTGGATATCTATGCGCCGATCGCCAACCGGCTCGGGCTCAACGAGATTTACCAGACGCTGGAAGACCTGAGCTTCAAGTACCTCTACCCGATGCGCCACCGCGTGATTTCCAAGGCGGTCATGGCGGCGCGCGGCAACCGCAAGGAAGTGGTCGGCAAGATCCTCGACGCCATCAACCAGCGCCTGAAGGACCAGCATATCGATGCCGAGGTGACTGGGCGCGAAAAGCACCTTTACAGCATCTACAAGAAAATGACGGGCAAGACCGTCACCTTTTCGCAGATCTACGATATCTACGGCTTCCGCGTCATCGTGCGCGACCTGCCGACCTGTTACGCCGCGCTAGGCGTGCTGCACGGGCTATACAAGCCGATTCCCGGCAAGTTCAAGGACTATATCGCTATCCCCAAGGCCAACGGCTACCAGTCGTTGCATACGACGTTGTTCGGCCCGTTCGGCACGCCGATCGAAATCCAGATCCGCAGCCGCGAAATGCACAACATTGCCGATGCGGGGGTTGCCGCGCACTGGCTCTACAAGACCACGGATGCCCACCTGACGGCCTTGCAGCAGCAAACGCACCAATGGCTGCAGCGCCTGCTGGACATCCAGAGCGAGAGCACCGACTCGCTCGAGTTTCTCGAACATTTCAAGGTCGACCTGTTCCCGGACGAGGTCTACGTCTTCACGCCCAAGGGCACCATCATGGCATTGCCCAAGGGGGCCACCGCCGTCGATTTCGCCTATGCCGTGCATACCGACATCGGCAACCGCTGCGTGGCGGTGAAGATCAACCAGGAGCTCGCCCCCTTGCGTACCGAGTTGCACAACGGCGACCATGTCGAGATCATCACCGCCGCCCATGCGCACCCCAACCCCGCATGGCTCAATTACGTGCTGACCGGCAAGGCGCGCGCCCATATCCGGCACTACCTCAAATCCATGCAGTCCACCGAGTCGGCACTGCTGGGGGAACGCATGCTCAACCAGGCGCTGCGCGCCTTGCATGCAAATCCCATCACGATTGACGATCCTGCTTGGCAGCGCCTGGTGCGGGATTATGGCGCGAAGAGCAAGGACGAAATCCTCGCGGATATCGGCATGGGCAAGCGCCTGAACGTCATGGTGGCACACCAGTTGATGGCGCAGGCAGGGCAGCAGGAAGCCGTGGCGGAGCAGCAGAAGGTGCCTGCCAAGGTGCTGGACACCATCACCATCCGCGGCTCCGAGGGCATGGCGGTGCAGTTCGCGCAATGCTGCCGCCCCATTCCCGGCGATCCCATCCTGGGCTTCATCAACAAGGACAAGGGATTGGTTATCCATACGCACGACTGCCCGGCAATACGCAAATTCCGCCTCGATCCCGACAAGTGGCTGGACGTGGAATGGGACCCGCAGGGGCACAGGCTGTACAAGGTCAGCCTCAAGCTGGTGGTGGCGAACCGTCGCGGCATGCTGGCGAAGATTGCTTCCGGCATTGCCGAGGCTGGCTCGAATATCGACAATGTCAGCATGGAAGAGGCGGACAACAGCACCTACACCAACATGAACTTCACCGTGCAGGTGGAGAACCGCGTGCACCTGGCCGAGCTGATGCGGCGCCTGCGCAAGATTCCGGATGTGGTGCGCATCAACCGCGTCAAGGGTTCCGGAGCCGAGCAGCGGATTCAGTAGCGTCACTTTTCAACCAATAATACTTCAACCAATCGAGTTTTCAGGAGAGATACATGGCCAAGCAAATCATCCATACCGATGGCGCCCCCCAGGCGATCGGCACCTATTCCCAAGCAGTCAAGGTCAACGGAAGCACCGTCTACCTGTCCGGCCAGATCGGCCTTGACCCTGCGACCATGGAGTTGGTGGATGGCATCGAGGCGCAAGTCCACCGCGTATTCAAGAACCTCAAGGCCGTGGCGGAAGCCGCCGGCGGCTCGCTCGCTGACGTGGTCAAGCTCAATATCTTCCTGACCGACCTTTCCCACTTTGCGCTGGTGAACACCATCATGGCGGAATATTTCACCCAGCCTTATCCTGCCCGCGCAGCGGTCGGCGTGGCGCAGCTGCCGCGCAACGCGCTGGTGGAAGCCGATGGCGTGCTGGAGATTGGCGCCTAGCACGACGACTTTCCCGGCGTGTTGCATTGCTTGCGCTTGTATCGAGTGCCCAGCAATGCCGCCAGGGTCGCTTGACCGATTTTCCTGCCGGCTCATGACATATTGAGCGACTCAGCCAGGATCAATAACTTCCCAGGATCATGGCGTCAAAACTACCTGCCAACAGCAAGCTCGACGGCATTAAAGGCATGACCCCTGCGTTGCAGGGGCGTCTTGCCAAGCTTGGCATCCTCAATTGCCAGGGCCTGCTGCTGCACATGCCCCTGCGCTACCTCGACGAAACCCGCATCACGGCGATCCGTGACCTGCATACCGGCGAACAGGCCCAGGTGCAGGGCGAGATCGTGCATGCCGAGGTGCAATACCGTCCGCGAAAAGCACTGATTTGCCGGTTGCGCGACGACACGGGGCAGCTGGTGCTGCGTTTCCTGAATTTCTACCCCAGCCAGGTCGCCAGCCTGAAGGAAGGGCGGCATATCCGCGCCTTCGGCGAAGTGCGCGGCGGCTTCTTCGGCTGGGAAATGGTGCATCCGCAGTGCAAACAGGTGGAAGAGGATGCGCCGGTTGCCGAGGCATTGACGCCGTTTTACCCTACCACGGCAGGCTTGAGCCAGGCCGCGTTGCGCAAATGGATATCCTGGGCATTGGAGCAGGTGGATACCGCGGAAATCCTGCCGCAGGAGATATACCGCGGACTTTCCTTGCCGGGATTCGCGGAAAGCCTGCACCTCCTGCACCATCCGGCACCAGAGGCGGCGCTGCGCAGCCTGGAATCCCGCGACCATCCTGCATGGCGGCGGCTGGCCTTTGATGAATTGCTCGCGCAGCAGCTTTCCATGCGCAAGCATCACGCACGCCGCAGGCACCAGGGCGCGCCTGCACTGCCGCCGTCCCGCACCTTGGTCACCGCCTTGCTGCGCAGCCTGCCGTTCGCCCTGACCCAGGCCCAGCAGCGCGTTGCCGTGGAGATTGGCCGCGACCTGGAACAGCCGCACCCCATGCAGCGCTTGTTGCAGGGCGATGTCGGCAGCGGCAAGACCATCGTTGCCGCGATGGCGGCGTTGCAGGCGATTGAAAACGGCTGGCAGGCAGCCATCATGGCGCCGACGGAAATCCTCGCTGAGCAGCATTACCAGAAGATGCAGGCCTGGCTGGCGCCTTTGGGCATACAGGTGGCTTGGCTGTCCGGCAGCCAGGGCAAGAAGGAGCGGCGCGAGATGATGGCTGCTGTGGAGCACGGCGAAGCGCAACTCGTGATCGGCACCCATGCCTTGTTCCAGGATCAGGTGATATTCCAGCGGCTGGCGCTCGCCATCGTCGACGAGCAGCACCGCTTTGGCGTGCAGCAGCGCCTGTCATTGCGGCAGAAAGGCGTGCAGCCGCATCAACTCATGATGAGCGCCACGCCGATTCCGCGCACCTTGTCCATGAGCTACTTTGCCGACCTCGATGTGTCGGTGATCGACGAGCTTCCGCCCGGGCGTATGCCCATCGTGACCCGGCTGGTATCCGATGCCAGGCGGGACGAAGTGCTGGAGCGCGTGCAGCATGCCTGCATGGAGGGGCGGCAGGCTTATTGGGTCTGCCCCTTGATCGAGGAGTCCGAGGCATTGCAATTGCAGACCGTGACCGAAACCTACGAGAGCTTGCGCGAGACTTTCCCGCAGTTGCGGGTGGGGTTGGTGCATGGCCGCATGAAGCCTGCCGAGAAACAGGTGGTGATGGCCACGTTCAGCGCAGGCGAAACCCAGCTGCTGGTGGCGACTACCGTGATCGAGGTGGGCGTGGATGTACCCAATGCCAGTCTGATGGTGATCGAGCATGCCGAGCGCATGGGCCTGGCACAATTGCACCAATTGCGCGGCCGTGTCGGGCGCGGCGCTGCCAAGAGCAGCTGCATCCTGCTCTACCAAGACGGCAAGCTCTCGGAAACGGCGCGCGCGCGCCTGAAAATCATCTACGAGTCCAGCGATGGCTTCGCCATCGCCCAGGCTGACCTCGCATTGCGCGGGCCGGGAGAGTTCATGGGCGTACGACAGAGCGGGGTGCCCATGCTGAAGATCGCCGACCTGGAGCGGGACCAGGACTTGCTGGAAGCCGCGCGCGAGATCGCGGCAGGATTGCTGGAGAAAGCGCCGCAGGCGGCAGACGCCCACTTGGCACGCTGGCTCGGCCATGCGGAAGAATTGGTCAAAGTCTGAGATAATCGGCCGGTGAAAGTCTTTGCCCATTTCCCGCAGATGCGAGACCGCTGGCTCAAGCAGGCCGTAGGTTCTCGGCATTACCGTCCCTGGCTCGCCGAGCGCGGTTCGCTGACCCTGCGCTTGCAGCAGCATAGCAGGCAGTTTGCGGTGCAGCCCTTGCGCCTGGCCAGGAAAAAGCCGCCTTTTGCCGAGGCGCAATTATTGCAGGCGCTGCCTCGACGGCATACCTTGCTGCGTGACGTCATATTGCGTTGCGACGGCGAAGCGGTGGTGTTTGCGCACAGCCTCTTGCCCAAGCAGGCCATGCGGGGCGCCTGGCGCGGACTGGGCCACCTGGGAGCGCACTCGCTCGGCAGCGCCTTGTTTGCGGATCCACGCATGTGCCGAGGCGCATTGCAGTACAAGAAACTTTCATCCCGGCATTTTCTCTACCGCCTGGCAGCTGCGTACATTCCCTCGATTCGCGGCCCGGTATGGGCGAGGCGCTCGGTCTTCAGGCTGGAGAAGAAGGCGGTGCTGGTTACAGAGTTGTTCCTGCCCGCCGTGCTGAAATTGCGTGTGGTAACTGAATAGGGCCGTCTGTTTAAAATGAAAAACCTGCCCATTAAGCAAAAGCTCGAAGCCTATTACCGCCTGACCCGGCTGGATAAGCCCATCGGCATCCTGTTGCTGCTCTGGCCCACCTTGTGGGGCATATGGCTGGCAAGCCCGGGCTGGCCTGACGGCCTGGTATTGTTCGTATTCATTGCCGGTACTGTGTTGATGCGTTCGGCGGGCTGCGTCATGAACGACCTGGCCGACCGCAATTTCGACGGCCATGTGGAGCGCACCCGCCAGCGCCCGCTGGTGACCGGCGACGTAAGCGCGAAGGAAGCCGTTTTGCTGGCAATGGCATTGAGCCTGGCCGCATTTGTCCTGGTGCTGCAGCTCAACACCCTGGTGGTGGCCTTGTCTTTCCCGGCTTTGTTCCTGGCCGCCAGCTACCCTCTGACCAAGCGCTTCCTCTCCATCCCGCAGGCTTATCTTGGCATTGCTTTCGGCTTCGGCATCCCGATGGCGTTTGCGGCCGTCACTGGCCAGTTGCCGCTGGAAGCCTGGATATTGCTGCTTGCCAACGTGTTCTGGGCGGTGGCCTATGACACCGAATATGCCATGGTGGACCGCAACGACGACCTCAAGATCGGCATCAGATCCTCGGCCATTTTCTTCGGCAGGCTGGACATCTTCGCCGTCATGGCATGCTACGGCGTTTTCCTGGTGTTGATGGCCTGGACGGGAGTGCGCCTTCAGCAATCCTGGCCGTATTTTGCCGGGCTGGCGGCCGCGGCGCTCATCGCCCTGTATCATTATGCGTTGATCCGCGGACGTGATCGCACGTCCTGTTTCAAGGCGTTCCTGCACAACAATTGGCTTGGCGCCGCGATCTTCGCCGGGGTGCTGGCAAGCGATTATCTTTAAGCATGCATTTTAAGTGTCTATGAAGATTGAAAAATCTAGCTCGGAAATGTTTGACAAAGCGTAAGGGCTTGACATACAATCCGCCTCTTAATTTTTTCAGCGAATATTGGTTTGTCCGATGAAGACCTTTTCTGCAAAAGCGCATGAAGTAAAGCGCGACTGGTTCGTAGTTGATGCTACGGATTTGGTGCTGGGCCGTTTGGCGAGTGAAATTGCGCACCGCCTGCGTGGCAAGCATAAGACTATTTACACACCGCACGTGGATACGGGCGATTATATCGTTGTGATCAATGCCGACAAGATCAAGGTAACCGGCAACAAGGCGCTGGACAAGAAGTACCACCGCCACAGTGGTTACCCAGGCGGTATCTCCACAACAACTTTTGGCAAGATGCAAGAGCGTTTCCCAGGCCGCGCCCTGGAAAAGGCTGTCAAGGGTATGCTGCCTAAGGGCCCGCTGGGTTATGCGATGTTCCGCAAGCTCAAGGTCTACGCTGGCGAAAAGCATGACCATGTTGCACAACAGCCGCAACCATTGGTAATCCAAAGTCAAGCGTAAGGATAAGCAGCGATGATTGGTAAATATAACTACGGTACTGGCCGCCGCAAGAGTTCGGTAGCTCGTGTCTTCTTGAAGTCCGGTAGCGGTAACATCGTTGTTAACGACAAGCCTGCTGACGAATATTTCTCCCGCGTAACTTCACGCATGATCCTGCGCCAGCCATTGGCTCTGACCGAAAACGAAGCCAGCTTCGACATTCTGGTCAACGTGACTGGCGGCGGCGAGTCCGGCCAAGCCGGTGCAGTGCGCCACGGTATCACCCGTGCGCTGATCGATTACGATGCTGCTCTGAAGAGCTCCCTGTCCAAGGCAGGTTTCGTAACGCGTGATGCACGTGAAGTTGAGCGTAAGAAGGTCGGCCTCCGCAAGGCGCGCCGCCGTAAGCAATTCTCCAAGCGCTAAGCTTTACTGTTGTCGTATTATCAAAAAAGCCGCACTTGTTGCGGCTTTTTGTTTTGGCGGTTTTCAAAATGCTTTGGGGTTTTGTTACTATAGATTTTCTGTGGATATGCCCTGCGGCATACGGAAGGTAAGTTCAGGTGATGCAAAGCAAAAAGATAAAAGTTGGCATTGTCGGTGGTACAGGGTATACCGGCGTTGAGTTGTTGCGCTTGTTGGCCTTGCATCCGCATGTGGAATTGAACGTTATTACTTCGCGCGGCGAAGCCGGGCTGCCGGTTGCCGATATGTTCCCCAGCCTGCGTGGGCGCGTAGGCCTTGTCTTCACCGATCCTGCCCAGGCCGACCTGTCACAGTGCGACGTGGTGTTCTTTGCTACGCCGCATGGCGTGGCCATGAGCCAGGCGCAAGCGCTGGTGGCGGCAGGAGTGAAGGTGATCGATCTCGCAGCGGACTTCCGGCTGCAGGATACGGCGGTATTCGAGAAATGGTACAAGCTGCCGCACGGCTGTCCGGATATCCTGGCTGATGCCGTATATGGCATTCCTGAGCTGTATCGTGAAAAAGTGCGTTCCGCCCAGGTGATCGGCAATCCCGGATGCTATCCGACGACCGTATTGCTGGGACTAGCGCCGCTGCTGGAGAAAGGATTGATTGATTTATCCGTCCCCATCGTCTCGGACTCCAAATCGGGCGTTTCCGGCGCCGGCAGAAAAGCGGAGGTCGCCACTTTGTTTGCGGAAGCCAGCGACAACATGAAAGCCTATGGCGTCGCCGGCCACAGGCACCATTCTGAGATTCTTGCGCAATTGCAGCAGTTGGCCGACACCTCGCTGCAATTTATTTTTGTGCCCCACCTGGTCCCGCTGATTCGTGGCATGCTGTCCACCATCTACGTCAAGCTGTCAGACCAGGGGCTGAAGACTGACATTCAGGCCTTGTATGAGGCGCGATACCAGCACGAGCCGTTCGTGGATGTCCTGCCTCCAGGCAGTTTGCCGGAAACGCGTACGGTTCGCGGTGGCAACCAGTTGCGCCTGGCATTGCACCCGCAGCCGGAAAGCGGCTACCTGACGGTGATCGCGGTGCAGGATAACCTGGTCAAAGGGGCGGCGGGACAAGCGGTGCAAAATATGAACATCATGTTCGGGCTTGATGAACGGGCAGGGCTGGAAATCGTGCCTTTGCTGCCTTGATTGACCGATGAAACGCATCTCGCGCCGCGTCAAGCGTCACTTCCATAAGCCGACCAAGCCGGTGACGGTTAAATCCCATCGTGCTTGGTATTGGCAATTACTGGGAATCATAGTTCTGGTCGTGATTGGCTATGCGCTTGCTTACTGGCGGCTGAGCACGACAGGCACGCTGGCGTTGACGCTCGAGTCCGAACCCACCAGGAAGGAGCTCATGAGCCGGACTGTCCTGGCAGAGCGGCAGCTACAAGTGCAGCGGGCGGCGCAAGAAAAGCTCGCGCATGATTTCGAACAGGTGCAGGACGAGCTGATGAAGCTGAAAGAGGACTTGGCTTTCTATAAAAGCATGCAGAACGGCGATTCCGCCGCCAAGAATGTGAAACTCACGCGCTTGTTTGTGGAAAAAGCCAAGGAGCCCGGCCATTATCAATACCACCTGGTGCTCTCTCAACAAGGCAACGCCAGCAAGCCGGTACAAGGCAATCTGAGCTTTATCCTGCAAGGCAGGAACCAGCAAGGCCAGCCGGTCAAGCTTCCGCTGCTCCTGCAGCCTGCCAACAGCAACCAGGCAAAAGTGAATTTCCGCTATTATCAGCGCCTAGACGGCAGTTTCGCGCTGCCGGAAGACGTCACGGCTGAGGAATTGGAACTCAGCTTCCTTGAAACGGGGGCTAAACAGCCCAATATCAGTCAAAAGGTGGAGTTGCCTGGATAACGCTGGCCACCCTCCTGAATAAAGGTATACGCATGTTCTTGAAGAGCAAGAATAAACCCCAAAGCCGTATTGATACCTTGGTCAGTACCGATACGCGCATTGAAGGCAACATTACATTCAGCGGTGGTTTGCGCGTGGATGGCCAGATCAAGGGCGATGTAAGCGAGCTGCCCGGCACCCCCAGTACGCTGGTATTGAGCGAACAGGGCCGCATTGAAGGGGCGGTGACCGTGGCGCGGATAGTATTGAATGGCGAGGTGCGCGGCCCGGTGCGCTCAAGCCACTATCTTGAACTGCTCGCCAAATCCAGGATTACCGGTGACGTGCATTACAAATCATTGGAAATCCATACCGGCGCCATTATTGAGGGTCAGCTGGTGTATATCGGTGATGCTGCCAAGAAAGAAACTTCTCTCGTTCCAGAGGTCAAAGATTGACCGTGGGAGTTTCGAGCAGGATAATGAATTCAATTAGTTTAAGGAGTTACTAACCATGAACGCAGTGACGGAAGAAATCCCAAGCCCATTAATCTTTACCGATAATGCGGCGCGCAAGGTAAAGGAGTTAATCGATGAGGAAGGCTCGCCGGATCTCAAGCTGCGCGTGTTCGTGAGCGGTGGCGGTTGTTCTGGGTTCCAGTACGGCTTCACCTTTGAGGAAATCATCAATGAGGATGATACGACCGTCGATAAGGACGGTGTCACATTGCTGATTGATCCGATGAGCCTGCAATATCTGGTGGGTGCCGAGATCGACTATCAGGACAGCCTGCAAGGCTCCCAGTTCGTCATCCGCAATCCCAATGCCACAACGACTTGTGGTTGCGGATCGTCTTTTTCCGCTTAAGCAGGGCGTATGAAATAAAAAGGGGCCATTGGCCCCTTTTTATTTTGCCTATGCGGTTTTAACGCTGGCCTAGCGGAATAAAGTCGCGGCGCTCTGAGCCGGTATAAAGCTGGCGCGGACGGCCGATCTTGGAACCGGGATCGGACATCATCTCATTCCATTGGGCAACCCAGCCGACGGTACGCGCCAAGGCGAAGATGGCCGTGAACATGGAGTTCGGGATGCCCATCGCGCGCATGACGATACCGGAATAGAAATCCACATTCGGATAAAGCTGCCGGCTGACAAAATACTCGTCTTCTAGCGCAATCTTTTCCAGTTCCAGCGCAAGCTTGAACATAGGGTCGTCGTGCAGCCCAAGCTCATCGAGAACCTGGTGGCAGGTCTGGCGCATGATGGCGGCGCGCGGGTCCATGTTGCGGTAGACGCGGTGGCCGAAACCCATCAGACGGAACGAGTCGGTCTTGTCCTTGGCGCGCTTGATGTATTCCCCGATACGGCTCACGTCGCCGATTTCTTCCAGCATCTTCAGCGTGGCTTCGTTGGCGCCGCCGTGAGCAGGCCCCCATAGCGAGGCAATGCCTGCGGCGACGCAGGCGAACGGGTTGGCACCGCTGGAGCCGGCCAAGCGCACCGTGGAGGTCGAGGCATTCTGCTCATGGTCTGCATGCAAGATAAGGATGCGCTCGAATGCTTTTGCCAGCACAGGGTTGGGCTCGTAGTCTTCGCAGGGCGTGGCGAACATCATGTGCATGAAGTTTTCCGCATAGTTGAAACGGTTCTTCGGGTACATGAAAGGCTGGCCGATGTTGTACTTATAGCTCCAGGCGGCAATCGTGGGCACCTTGGCCAGCAGGCGGTGGGCCGCGAATTCGCGGTTCTTCGGGTCGCTGACATCGATCGCTTCATGATAGAAGGCGGACATGGAGCCGACCACGCCGACCATGACTGCCATCGGGTGAGCGTCGCGGCGGAAGCCGCGGAAGATGTGCGTGAGCTGGTCATGCACCATGCTATGGCGCGTAATGGTGTTGGTGAACTTAGCTTTCTGCTCGGCATCGGGCAATTCGCCATGCATCAACAGGTAGCAAACTTCCATGAAATCGGAGTGTTCGGCCAACTGCTCGATGGGATAGCCGCGGTAAAACAGCAAGCCTTTTTCACCGTCGATGTAAGTGATATTGGAATCACACGAAGCCGTCGACAGGAAGCCGGGGTCGTAGGTGAAATAGCCATGCTTGCCCAAGGAGCGGATGTCGATGACGCTGGGTCCCAGCTTGCCCGGCAGAATAGGCAGTTCGATTGGCGCGGAACCATCATCGAAAGTAAGGGTGACTTTGCTTGGTTTCATAATTCTGGAGTCAAGATGGTTGATTGGTTACAAATTAAGCAGCATAAACTGCGCCAAGTATTCGCGGGCCGCGTGCGCCGGTCACGGCGGGCAGGTTGCCAGGCAGCCCATGTAATGTCTGTTGCGCCAGCCAGGCAAAAGCGGCCGCCTCTACGGCATTGGCCGCTAGGCCAAGCGAATTGCTCAGCTCAATGACCACAGGTGGCAGCAGTTGCCGCAATCGCTGCATCAAAGCGCTATTATAAGCGCCGCCGCCGCATACATACAGCTCATCGACACTACCACAATACTGTGTTACTGCCATGGCAATTGACATGGCGGTTAGCTCCAAAAGCGTGCGTTGCACATCTTGCGGTGAGTATTTGTCCTTTATCTGGTGCAATAGTTGCTCGAGCCAGGCCAGGTTGAACGTATCGCGCCCCGTACTCTTGGGCGGCTGCATGGCGAAAAAAGGATCGGCCAGCATGGATTTCAGCAAGCCTGGAATGATGGAGCCGCTGGCTGCCCAGGCCCCATCCACATCGTAATCCTTGCCCTGATGCTTGTTGATCCAGGCATCCATGAGCATATTGCCAGGCCCGGTATCAAAACCGGTGATGGCATTTCCTGACGCAGGCAGGTTGGTGAGATTGGCAATGCCGCCGATATTGAGCACCACCCGGTGTTTTCCGGGAGAGGAAAACATCGCGGCATGGAAGGCAGGTACCAGTGGGGCGCCATGTCCGCCTGCCGCAATGTCGCGGCTGCGGAAATCGGCGACGACGTTGATCCCGGTCAGTTCGGCCAGCAATGCCGGGTTGCCTATCTGCAAGGTAAAGCCCAATTCAGGGCGGTGACGTATGGTTTGCCCGTGGCAGCCGATCGCGCGTACTGCGCTCGGCTCAATAGAAGCCTGCTGCAAGAGCGCTGCTATATTCTTGGCGTATAACTCGGAAAGCTGGTTGCCGACCAGCGCTGTTGATTCGAGCTCATTGTGGCCCGGATCATGCAATGCCAACAATTGCCGTTTCAGCGCTGCGGGATAAGGTGTGAATTGCTGTTGTATGACCTGGCAATGCTGCTGCTCCAGCCTAACGATCACGCTGTCGGCACCATCCAGGCTGGTGCCCGACATCAAGCCAATGAAAAGCTCGGACTGCACTAGTCAAGCGAAGCGACGGTGCTTGCACTCAACAGTTGCAATTGGGCGCTCAGGTTGGCACTGTGCGCGAGGAAATCTGTCCGGTATTGAGGGGAAAGTGGCTGCGCCGCAGGCAGGGCTACCTTGAGAGGGTCCCTATGCACGCCGTTGAGCAGGAATTCGTAATGCAGGTGAGGGCCGGTCGCCATGCCGGTCATGCCCACATGGCCGATGATGTCGCCCTGGGATACCTTCATGCCGTTACGCAAGCCTGGCGCGAAGCGGGAAAGGTGGCCGTATACTGTAGTCACGCCGCCGCTGTGCTGCAAGTAGATGACGTTGCCGTAACCGCCCTTGACGCCGACAAACTGCACCACGCCGTCAGCAGGTGCCTTGATGCGGGTGCCGATCGGCGCGGCAAGGTCCACGCCCTTGTGAGCGCGCATTTTCTGCAGGATAGGATGGAAACGGCCCAAGGTGAAACCGGAACTGATGCGGGTGAATTCCAGCGGGGAGCGCAGGAATGACTTATGCAGGCTCTTGCCTTCAGGGGTGTAGTAGGCGACCTTGCCCTCAGGATTGCGGTACATGACCGCCTTGTATGTCTTGCCCTGGTTGGTGAATTCAGCTGCCAGCACCTGGCCGGTATTGACCAGGTTGCCGTTGTTGTACTTGGCTTCGTAGATCACGACGAAACGGTCGCCTTTGCGCAAGTCGCTGTGGAAGTCGATATCAGAAGAGAAAATTTCCGCCATCTGGATGGCGACGGAATCCGGGATATCGGCCGCATCGGTTGCGGCGAAAAGCGAGCTTCTGATTTCAGCGGTTTTCAATACGTTGTGGACTTCTAGTACAGGCTCGCCGGTTTTGGCCTGGTAGCCCGAGTCGGTGCGTTCTACGGTCAGGGTGGAAGTGGGGCTGAGCTGATATTGCAGCTTGAGCAATTCACCATTGGCATTGACTTGCGCCTGGATGGCGCGCCCAGGCCGGAGCTGGGATGCCAGTGCGCTGGCGTCGGGACTTCTGCGCAAGAATTCCAGCGCTTCGCTGTTTTGCACATTCAACCTGGACATCAGGCTGGCAAGTGTGTCATCGCGGCGCACCTGGTCGGCTTGCCAGTAGTTTTCGCTTTCGAGGTTCTCTGAAACAAACGGCGTGGAAATCTCAGGCAATGCGATATCCTCCACGATAGTGGAGATCGCAACATCTTGCGTAGAGGTTTGTGGCGCGATACCGAAAGCGGTAATGATGCCGAACAGCGGCAGGCTTGAAATGGCGAGCAACCAACGCAGGCGTAGCTTACGTTCTTTTAATGCTGGGTTTTGCGTTAAAATAACTTCCTTTTGGCTCTGCTCAGTTTGCTGCACTGGTCGCTACCTCATTACTGTGACAAATCAACGATGAGGCATGCTAACAGAAAAATTCTGCATGGTGAAGGCAAAAAAGCATTCTAAATCACGGTTATTTCTAAAGATATGGCAAATTTAAATGACAGTTTGGCGTTGATCAAGCGCGGTATTGATGACCTGATCGGCGAGCAGGAATTAATCGACAAGCTTAAAACCGGGCAGCCGTTAAAGGTAAAGGCGGGTTTTGACCCGACTGCGCCCGATTTGCACTTGGGGCATGCGGTATTGATCAACAAGCTGCGCCAATTCCAGGATCTGGGCCACAAAGTGCTGTTCCTGATCGGCGATTTCACCGGCATGATCGGCGACCCAACCGGCAAGAGCGCAACCCGCCCGCCGTTGAGCGCCGAGCAGGTGCAGATCAATGCGCAAACTTACCAGGAACAAGTATTCAAGATACTCAAGCCTGAGCAAACGGAAGTGGTCTTCAATTCAAGCTGGATCAATGAGCTTGGCGCCGCAGGCATGCTCAAGCTCGCGGCAACGCATACCGTGGCCCGCATGCTGGAGCGGGATGACTTCGAAAAGCGCTACAAGAGCAATCAGCCGATTGCCATTCACGAGTTCCTTTATCCCTTGTTGCAAGGTTACGACTCCGTAGCCTTGAACGCGGATATCGAACTTGGCGGCACCGACCAGCGCTTCAACTTATTAATGGGGCGCGAACTGCAAAAGCATTTTGGCCAGGCGCCGCAGTCCGTATTGACGGTCCCGCTGCTGGAAGGCCTGGACGGCGTCAACAAGATGTCCAAGTCCCTGGGCAACTATATAGGTATCGCCGAACCCGCCAATACTATATTTAGTAAATTGATGTCGGTTTCGGATGAGCTGATGTGGCGGTATATCACTTTATTGTCATTTGAATCGATAGCGACCATCGAGCAATGGCGCGCTTCCGTGGCGGCTGGCGAGAACCCGCGAAACATCAAGGTGCGTTTCGCGCAGGAAATCGTCGCGCGATTCCATAGCAAGCAGGCCGCAATTGATGCGCTGGCGGATTTCGAGTTGCGCTCGAAAGGTGGCATTCCCGAAGATGTGCCGGAAGTGAACGTGGTGATCCAGGAACCATCGATCGCGATAGGTCCTTTATTAAAGCAGGCCGGACTGGTTGCCAGCACGTCAGAGGCTTTCCGCATGATAGAGCAGGGCGGCGTGAAGCTGGATAGCGAGAAGGTGACGGACCGCGCATTGCAAATCAGCGTGGGTTCGGTAGTGGTGGCGCAAGTGGGCAAGCGTAAGTTTGCGCGTATCATGATTAGCAAGTAAGTCGCGCCTAGATAGTCCCAAATGTAATTATTTTGTAACAGTGGCAAAAAGGGCTTGACCAAAATCCTGGGCTACGTAAAATGCGCACCTCGCTTGAACGGCGGGGCTCGCAGGAGAGTTTGAGGAAATGAAAATTCTCCTTGACCGATTACAAAAGGTCTGTAAAATGCGCGGCTCGCTTGAGAAAGCGAAGCGCAGTTAAGCAGTTTGAAATTAGTTTCAAAAATAGCTTGACCGGTTCGAAAGAAACTGTAAAATGCGCGGCTCGCTGAAAGAGGCGGTGCGGAGAAGGCGGTAGCGAAATTGATTGAGTAAATAAATTTCGAAACTAGCTTGACCTGGTTTAAAAGGTCTGTATAATGCGCCCTCTCGCTGAATTCGAAACGAATCGGCGGCGAGTAAAAAGAAGTAACCTGCTCTTTAACAAAACGAACAACCGAT